>CAUZCL010000029.1:0-58486 GCA_963578475.1 Acidobacteria bacterium bin61
ATGGCTTGCCGCTGTGCTGCTGCACTGCGAGCAACAGTTCAAACGAGTAAAGGGGTACGCATCCATCGGCGAAGTGGTTGCGGCCATCGATGCGACCCAACGAGAGGACGAGGTGCCTGAGGCCGCGTAGGGTCAGGGGCGTAGATCTGAAATGACCAGGAGTCACTTATGACGGTTTCAACTAATTCCTTGACATCCTTTCTTCTCGCGTGGCACGGACATCGCTTTTCCGGATAACGCCAAATAGAGCTCCACCGCGAACGGGCTCGCCGTCCCGTCCAGAATGGTCGCGGCGAGGAGGCGCGACGCCTTCCGTTGCTCGAGCCTTCCTAGCGCGTGCTCGGCACGTCGCCTTTCGGCGGGAACTTGTGCGTCGAGCTCCGCGATAGCGGACGCGTCGCGTACGTCCTCGGTCTCTCGCAGGTGGCGGAGCTCCGAGGCGGTCCAAAGCTCGCCGGCGAGGAGGAGAAGGGCGGCCGCCCAGACCACGGTCCTAACTCGTCTTCTTCACCGGAACTTCGAACGAAGAAGCGCCGAGCGTTTCGGCCAGCGCACGTCCGGTGTGGGAGCGCGGCTCGGCCGCGACTTCCTCCGGCGTTCCTGTCGCGACGAGATAGCCTCCCTCTTTACCGCCCTCGGGTCCCAAATCGATGATGTAGTCGACGGTCTTCAAGACGTCCATGTTGTGCTCGATGACGAGCACGGTGTTCCCGCCCTCGACGAGCTTCTCGAGCACTTTCAAAAGGCGCGCGATGTCCTGGAAGTGAAGCCCCGTCGTTGGCTCGTCCAGAATGTAGAACGTGCGGCCGGTGGAGCGCTTGGCAAGCTCGCGCGAGAGCTTCACCCTTTGCGCTTCGCCGCCGGAAAGCGTGGGCGAGCTTTGTCCGAGCTGGATATAGCCGAGCCCGACCTCGATCAACGTCGTCAGAATGCGGCGGATCGAAGGATGGTTCTCGAAGAGCTCGGCCGCTTCGGCGACCGTGCGAGCGAGCACATCGGCAATGGAGAGGCCTTTGTATCTCACTTCGAGCGTCGCGTCGTTGAAGCGGCGCCCGCGGCACTCCTCGCACGGCACGTAGACGTCGGCGAGAAAGTGCATCTCGACTTTTATGACCCCGTCGCCATCGCAATGCTCGCAACGGCCGCCCTTCACGTTGAAGGAAAAACGCCCAGGCTTGTAGCCCCGCGCGCGCGCCTCGGGAAGGTGAGCAAAGAACCCTCGGATCTCGTCGAAAACTTTCGTGTAGGTAGCCGGATTCGAGCGTGGAGTTCTTCCAATGGGTGATTGATCGATATCGATGACTTTGTCGAGGTGCTCGAGCCCGCGCACCAGCTGATGGGCACCCGGTTGCTTCTCGGAGCGGTTCAAAGCGCGCGCGAGCACGGGGTAGAGGATCTCGTTCACGAGCGTGCTCTTGCCCGCACCCGAGACGCCGGTCACGCCGACGAGCACGCCGAGCGGGATCTTCACGTCGAGGCCCTGAAGGTTGTTGGCGCGCGCGCCGCGAATCTCGAGGAAACGCTCCGAGCCCTTGCGCCGCTCCGGAGGGACAGGAATCGAGAGCTTGCCCGAGAGAAACTGCCCTGTCACCGATGCCGGATGCCGCTCGAGGTCTTTAGCCGTGCCGGTAGCAACGACCTCCCCGCCGTGAATCCCGGCGCCAGGGCCGAAATCGACAACATAGTCGGCAGCTTCGATAGTGTCCCGGTCGTGCTCGACGACCACCACCGAGTTGCCCATGTCCCGCAAATGACGGAGCGCGCCGAGAAGACGCGCATTGTCGCGCGCGTGTAGCCCGATCGACGGCTCGTCGAGAATGTAGACGACACCGGTGAGCTCGGAGCCAATCTGGCTCGCTAGGCGAATCCGTTGCGCCTCACCGCCCGAGAGCGTGGGCGCGAGCCGGTCGAGCGTCAAGTAGCCGAGCCCGACATCTCGCAAGAACCTGAGACGGTTGACAATCTCCTTCAACAGCTCCGCGCCGATGAGCGCGTCTGTTCCCGAGAGCGCGACGGTCGTAGCGAAGAGAAAGGCATCGTCGATGGCGCTCGCCGCGAGCGCGGCGATTGACTTTTCCGCGATATGAACCGAAAGCGCTTCTGGACGCAGGCGCGCGCCCAGACAGCTCGAGCACGGCTTGCTCGACATGAACTGCGCGTAATACTTGCGAACGGCTTCCGAATGGGTCTCTTTCATGCGCCGCATCATGATCGAGACGAGCCCCTCGAAGCGCGTTTTGAACGAGCGGCGACCGCGCCTGACCGTGATCTTCTCGTTGTTGTTGCCGTGCAGGATGACGCGGCGGGAACTGGCGCTAAGCGCCGTCCAGCTTTTGGTCAAATTGATTTTGTGATGGCGAGCGAGCGAACGGATCACCGCGGCGCGCCACCCTCCTTTGTCCTCGATGGCGCCCCAGGGTTTTACCGCACCCTCGTTGATGCTCAAGCTCGGGTCCGGCACCATGAGCTCTTCGTCCATCTCCGCTTTCGTGCCGAGGCCGTTACAGGCGGAGCACATGCCTTGCGGCGAGTTGAACGAGAACAGTTGCGGGGACAGCTCGGGAAAAGAGATTCCGCAGTGATGACAAGCTTGATGCTCGGACAGAAGCAAATCGTCCATCTTGTCGCGGTGCACGATGAGCACACCTTCCCCGGAACGAAGCGCCGTTTCGACGGAGTCCGTCAAGCGCGACCGCGATTTTTCCAGAAAATCCTTCTTGCACACCAGTCGGTCGACAACGATCTCGATATCGTGCTTCTTGTTCTTCTCGAGCTCGATCGAATCCTCGAGCGAGTAAATCTTCCCGTCGACGCGCACCCTGGAAAATCCGCTCCGACGCGCTTTTTCGAGCACAGATTTGTGCTCGCCCTTACGCCCGCTCACGAGCGGCGCCAAGATCTGAAAACGGGCGCCTTCGGGAAGACGGCCGATTTCTTCCACGATTTGCTGCGAGGTCTGCCGCGACACCGGCCGGCCACATTGATGACAAGAAAGTTTTCCGATCCGAGCAAAGAGCACCCGAAGGTAGTCGTAGATCTCGGTAATCGTTCCCACCGTCGAGCGCGGGTTGTGGCTCGATGACTTTTGGTCGACGGAAATCGTAGGCGACAGGCCGCGAATCGTGTCGTAGAGCGGCTTGTCCATCTGCCCGAGAAATTGCCGAGCATAGCTAGAGAGCGACTCGACGTAGCGCCTTTGGCCCTCGGCGTACAGCGTGTCGAGCGCAAGGGAAGACTTACCGGAGCCCGAAACCCCGCTAAATACGACGAGCTTCTTCTTGGGAAACTCGACGGTAATGTTCTTCAGATTATGCTGGCGCGCCCCGCGCACGACGATGCGATCCGGTTCCACGTGGGTGAATCTAGCCCGAACCGCCCCAGCCGTCAACGAAGGCTAGTAACGGTCCCGCCATTGCTGCTCCAACGACGCAACGCAAGAAAGTTTTTCTTTGCGCCTTTGCGATCTTGGCGCCTTTGCGTCGCGCTTTTCTTGAATCCGGAGCGTCGGCCTAGTCCCAATCAGGCTTGACGGCAAAGAAAAAGCTCTCCCGCCCGCGCTCGACGAAGAGCACGACCTCGTCCGGCTGCCGCGCGCGCACGTTCGCGAGCACAGCGCGGAAACTCGCGAGATCTGCGATGGGCTCATCGTCGAAGCGGACGAGCAAATCGCCGGGTGCTACCCGGTTCCGGTTGCTGCTCACCGCAACCGGGGGCTGCACCACGACGACGCCTTGGCGCTCGGGCTCGAGAAAGCGGGCCGCCCGATAGTCATAGGTGAGCTCCCGGACAGTGAGATCGAGCTCTTCGACTTTGACTGTCTCCGCTTCGCGGGCCGAGCGCGGCGCGGGCGCAAGCTGGACGGTCGTTGTCGCCGGAGCGCCCTTTCGGAGGTAGCCGATCTCGAGAGATGCGCCAGCACCGGCGCGAAGCAACTTCTCCGCAAACGTTCCAAGGTCCTCGTCACGGTTCACGTCGACCGGCTCGCCTTCGAGCTCGAAGAGCACGTCACCGACTTCGAGGCCCGCGCCTTCGGCGGGAGAGTTGCGGTAGACGTAGCGGAGAAGAATGCCGCTATCGACAGGAAGGCGCATATGGCTCGCGAGCTCTCGGGATAACGGTTGCATTTCCACGCCGAGCCAGCCGCGCCGCACCGGCTCCGCGTCGGGAATGCGCACGCCCGCATCGACGAAATCGCGGGCGGGCCGCGCGAAGCCGCGCCCCACCCCTTTGGGAAGGTCGCGCATGATCGAGAGAAAGGCCAAGGGATTCTGACTACGCGTATCCGGCACCGGCACGGTGAGCGCGTCTAGATAGCCAAGGACAGTACCTTCCCGCGAGACGACGAGCGAGCCAACGGGATCGGAAGCGCCCGTCGCAACCATGAAGCCCGAGAGCGGCCGCATCGTCATGGCCTGAACACGCGAAAGCTCAACGGCAATAGCCGGGCCGAGAGGCTCCCCCAAAAGGCTCACCACGACGACTTCCTCGCCCACGGTGACGTCGGTGCCGGCCTCGAAGACGACAGGTACGAAAGTCACGTCTTCCGCACCCTCGTCGATCTGAAAAAAAGCGACGTCGGCATCCGGATCGCGTCCCAAGAGCGTGGCCGGATACTCGCTGCCGTCCATGAATCGGACATGCGCTTCCGGAATTTTGGCTAGGGCGCGATTGACCGAGCCGGGAAAACGAATCCCGACGCCGTGCGGCACTTGGTTGAAAGGCTCGTAGATGATGGCACTCACCATCACGAGGCCATCGACGGTCACGACGACGCCGGTTGTCGTGAGCTCTTCCTCGGCCGGCGGCTCGGCGGTCGAGCGGCTGACTTGCTGGCGGTAGCGCACCTGCACCATGCTCTTGCTGTAGTGGGATTCGATCGATCGGAGCTTCTCGGCGGTCTCGTCGGGAGCGACACGGGCAACACCGACGGTGGCAACAAGCGCGGAAAGCGCTACACAGACAAACTCAGTTCTCATAGCTGGGCTCGATGAGGATCCAACGCCGCGAGTGGCGTCGCATAACGGTGAGAAGAACGGCATCGGTGCGCCCGTCGTCGAAGCTCCGATAGATTGAACGGAGCTCGGCGAGGTCTTCGATGGGCTCATCTTCGACGGCCACGATACGGTCCCCGGCAAAGAGCTGCCCGTGGAAGGCCACACCGTTGGGCTTCACGCCCGCGACCATGACGCCAAGATTGTCCGGCAAGCTGAACTCGCGCGCGAGCTCGCGGGTAATTCCGCGCGCGGTAAATCCCCAGCTTTCGAATTCCATCTCGTCCGATCTTGACGCGCCCCGCTCTTCCGTCGTGACGGTGAACTCGAGGACGTCGCCTCCTCGAGCGATCGCAACCGCGACTTCGGATCCGATGGGCGTGTCGGCGATTCTCTTGTAAATCAGAGGAAGCTCTTCGGTGAACTGTGCCGACATGCGCTCGCCTCGATAGGCCAGGAGCATGTCGCCGGCACGGATGCCGACACGCTCGGCAGGCGAGTCGGGATCGACGCTGCGGATCACGACGCCGGGTACGGACTCTGCTTCGAAATATTGCGCGAGCTCCTCGCGCGGTTGAAAGGTCAGACCGAGCCAACTGCGGTCTACGTGGCCCGTCTCGATGAGCTGTGCGGCGACTTCTTTGACGATGTTTATCGGGATCGCGAAGCCAATGCTCGACGCGCCAAAAGCCCCCCTCGCGTTGACGCCGACGACCTCCCCCTTCAAGTTCACGAGCGGGCCGCCGCTATTACCGGGATTGATGGCCGCATCCGTCTGGATCCAAGTGTTGAACGATCCGGTCTTCTCCCCAGTGAGAAGCTTGAAGGAATCCGATAAATAACGGTCCTTGCTGCTGACGACGCCGAAGGAAAGCGAGCGCTGCAATGCGAGCGGACTTCCGAGCGCCATCACATATTGGCCGACGGATAGCTCATCCGAATCCCCGAGCGCCACATGCGCCGGCATGGTCTGACCTTCGGCGAGCTCGAGTCTCAAGACGGCAATATCGGTCAGCGGATCTTCGCCTATGAGAACGCCGGGAACACGTTGTTTGTTGCTCAACGTAATGATGAGACGCTTCGCCTTACCTGCTACGTGGTAGTTCGTAATGACGTGGCCATCCGCGTCGAAGATGAAGCCGCTTCCAACGCCCGTCGAGCTCCGGCGCTCTCCCGAGGAGTAGACATCGGTAATGGGTTGCACATTGACGAGGGCCGGCGTGACTTTATCCCGCGCGTCGAGAATTTGTTGCTGGAGCGTTTGGGCCGAACCGTCAACTGCAACGAGCGTCACGAGGATAAAGCCAAAGACCCACGCTACCGTGTCCTTGAGCGGCAAACGAGAACCACCTTTCTCCCGATAGTGTCCCATCGTAGCAAAACGACAAGGGCTACGCGCGCTTATCCCAAGGGTCGCAAAGTAGGAGCCGCCCCTCGAGCCGAAGCCCGAGGGGCGCTATGTGGCAGGTATTGCTTACGGCCTGGACTTTCGAGCGACCTCTAGACCCTCTCGGAGCCCTCACCTAGAAGCCGTTTCACTCATACAAAACATTTGACGAATGCGACCAGAAAAAGTTCCGTATGCTTTCCATTCACCCGATCCACGATGCAAGTTGCTTCGCGGCGAGAGAGCGCAGTAGACTAACCGCCCGCTCAACGCTCGCGAGCGCATGGGAGGTTCCTGCTAGGTGAAATCCATTGGATACGATAAGCCCCTTTTCGTGCAGCCTTTCGACCATCGGGGCAGTTTTACGAAAACGTTTTACGATTTCAAAGGAGCACCGCAAATCGATCCGAAGCAGGATCAATTCGTGCCGGTCTCCGGCGGGAAAACGCTCATCTATCGCGCCCTTCTGAGAGCGATTGAGATGGGGGTAGCGAAGGATCAAGTCGGAATCCTCGTCGACGCCCAATTCGGCAGCCACATCTTGAGTGACGCCATCTCGCGCGGTATCCCCGCGGCGGTCTGCGTCGAAAAGAGCGGTCAGTCCGTCTTCGATTTCGAATATGGCGCGCGTTGGGAAGATCACCTGCGCTACGTGTCGCCGAAAATCGTGAAGGTGCTCGTCCGCTACCACCCTGAAGACGATGCCTTGATGAACCGCGAGCAGCTGACGAGGCTCAAGCTTCTCTCGGACTACATCCACAACAACGACGACCACTATTACATGTTCGAGCTCCTCGTCCCGGCGACGTCCGACGACGATAAAGCCGCCGGCGACAGCTACGACTCCGAGATCCGTCCGAAGCACATGATCCAGGCGATCAAGGAGATTCAGGATTTCGGCATCGAGCCAGATATTTGGAAAATCGAAGGGCTCGACAAGCGCGAGCATGCCGAGGCCGTCTCCGCGCAAGTCCGCTCGAACGACGAGCGCTCCAAAGTCGGCTCAATCCTCTTGGGACGCGGCTCCAACAAAGAGAAAGTCCACGAGTGGCTGAAAGTCTCGGCTCCGGTGGACGGCTTCATCGGCTTCGCCGTCGGCCGCACCAACTTCAGCGAACCACTCAAGAGCTACCTGGACAACACGATGGAGGAGTCGGCCGCGATCGATGCCATCGCCCAAAACTACAAAGGCTGCGTAGACATCTGGCAAGCCGCAAAAGGCTGAGTAAGGAAGGGATCGAAGCACAGACCTGAGTGTAGAAAAAGCGGGCAGGGTTGGAGCCCCCAACCTGGATGCACAAAACCGAAGCCCGGGACCGTTACCGGAATCGACCCTCACACCCACTCCGACCCCACCTCGCACTGGCGCCGCCCGACTCACATGGCCGAGCGGCAAACCCAAGAATTCCTAGGTGGCAGTAGCGTGTTTGCGTTGTTCGCTATACGGGGTATCTATAGCAAGAGCTTTGCCAAACTCGAAAGGTGAGCGCACTAAGCCGAAAAGGCCTGTAAACGCTGCACACAAATAGTTTGCACGAGCCCTTGTGCCCGAAAGCGACCCGATTCGGGGCGCGTGGTCGAATGTTTACGTGGGCGAATCCCGTCAAAAACGCTTTCGAGGGCCTCGGCTAGAGGTGATTTTACCCTCACGTTTGGATGGCTGTCGTCGTCCATGTGCTAAGATCTTCTCAACTACTTTCGACAGCCACATATTAAGCATTAGAGCAGGAGCGACTGAGCTTCTGTCCCACCGCCATCATGCAAATCTCTGTCGACGACTCCGCTCACATGAGCTCACGCGAGCGGGCCTGCGACTGGGCGTTTCGCGTAGCCCTTCTTCTGCTCATCGTCGTTGCCCCTTGGCCTTTCGGCTCGGTGACCCCCGTCCCCGCAGCCGCTCTCGCGTCCGCACTCATTCTGCTCGGAGGCTCGTTTCTTTTAACCCGTCTTTATTTCGGCCGCGCTTATCGCATTCCGGGATGGCATTGGCTGGCAGCGGCCCTTGCTCTCGTAGCTCTCCAGCAACTGCCGCTACCCTCAAGCTTCAGCGAGACCATAACACCCGCGATCGCTCGCGATTACGAAGCAGCGAGAACGTTCACCGGCAGCGGTGCTTGGCATTCGATGTCTCTCGAGCCTTTTCAGACACGCTCCGGTTTTCTTCAGCTCGCGGGTTTTCTCGCCGCTTTCTGGCTTGCGAGCCAACTCTTTCGCGGAGGCGCCGAGAGACGGGTCCTCGTCTATACCGTGGCATTTCTAGGTGTGGCTCTCGCACTTTTTACCGTGTTCCAAAAAGCTCAGTGAAGCAGGCGATGGTCTTGACGCGCAACAACGTCATCACCGCCGAGGACCTGTTCTTCCACGTCCCCGTCTCCTCGAACAAATTTCAATCGTTCAAAGAAGCGAAGTGCAAGTTCGAGAAGGAGTACATCTCGCAAGTGCTCCGAATCTGTCAAGACAACATTTCTCAGGCGGCACGGCTCGCGAAGAAGGACCGCAAGGACTTCTACGACGTGATGAAGAAATACGGGATCCAGCCCGAGGCCTTTCGCAAGCAGCAATCGGGCTAGTCTAGTTTCTAGTCCAGCATTCAGCATTAAGCTGTCAGCGCAAGACGGCGCTCATACCGCCGCCGCGCTAGGACCTCGCTAGACAGAAACCTCGGCTTTCCTCTGTGTTCGAAGTACAACTTGGGGCCCTGCCCGATTGCCGCATGGCGCCCACTTTCGCCGCTAGGCTTGGAGTGATAAAATCTGAAGCTATCGTTGAGCCTCTGTGACCGTGTAACGCTCTTGGGGCTCGCGCTTTCTCTGGAGGAATAATGTCGAACGGGTACAATTTTGCCTTTGCTATTGGCGGGGCAGCCGGACAGGGTATTGCGACGCCCGGTAACATCCTCGCGCGCATATTCGTGCGCCGCGGGCTACATCTTTACGCATATAACGCGTATCAATCCATCATCCGCGGCGGGCACATCTTTCTGACGATCCGTGTCAACAAAGAGCTCGTCGAGACCCACGGCGACGATTTGCATCTCATCCTCGCGCTCAACCAGGACACGATGACCCGGCACGCGAAACACGTCGTCCCGGGCGGTGCCATCATT
Organism: Acidobacteria bacterium bin61; assembly: GCA_963578475.1. GTDB lineage: Bacteria > Acidobacteriota > Vicinamibacteria > Marinacidobacterales > SMYC01 > SMYC01. Next base: position 9,485 of record CAUZCL010000029.1, read on the forward strand.
TACAACAGCGACAGCATCACTCCCGCCGAAGACCTGCAAGAGGCCATTCAGCTCTGTGGCTTGCCGATCAAAGAGCTGACGAATGACAGTCGGAATAAGCTCGTCCAGAACACCGTCTCGCTCGGCGTCATGCTCAATCTCATGGGCGTCGATTTCAGCGTTCTGGAAGAGGCGCTCACGCTCCAGTTCAAGCGCAAAGGTCAAGAAGTCGTGGACGAGAACGTGAACATGGCGCGCGCGGGCTACGCCTATGCGAAAGACAACTTCACCGCGTTTCCGGCAGCTCTTCCCGAGCAAGAAAAGCCTCTCGCTGTTTGGACAGGCAACGACGCTATCGGGATGGGCGGCGCCGCCGCTGGCGTGAAGTTCTACGTCGCCTACCCGATGAGCCCTGCGACCGGCGTTTTACACTGGATGGCCAAGAACGCGCGTGAGTGCGGCATCATGGTGCGACAGATCGAAGACGAGATCGGCGTCGCCAACGTTGCGCTCGGCGCGGGCCAAACGGGAGCGCGCACGATGTGCGCGACCTCGGGCGGCGGCTTCGCCCTCATGACGGAGGCGCTCGGCGCGGCGAGCATGATGGAGATCCCTGTCGTATTCGTCGACGTGCAACGCGCGGGCCCGTCTACGGGTGTTCCGACAAAGACCGAGCAAGGCGACCTCTGGCAAGTGCTCGGCGCCAGCCAGGGCGACTTCGAGCGGATCATCGTCGCGCCGAAAGACGCACTCGACGCTTTCGATACCGTCGTCGAGCTTTTCAACCTCGTCGACCACTACCAGTGCCCCGCGATCCTTCTCTCGGACCTGTTGATCTCGGAAGGCACTTTCAGCGTCGACCCGGAGGCGATCAACATGCAGCCTACTATCGACCGGGGCGAGTTGATCACCGAGGGTGGTCCTTCGAACGGCTACCAGCGCTACAAGATAACGGAGAGCGGCATCTCACCGCGCGCGATTCCAGGTGTCGCTGGCCATGCCTATGTCGCCCCAACGGACGAGCACGACGAGGACGGTATTCTCATCAGTGACGAGTTCACGAACCCGCACAAGCGCCGGGAGATGGTCGAAAAGCGCGCGCGCAAACTATCGACGTTTTTCGACAAGGTCCACGCGCCAGCGCTCGAAGGACCCGAGGATGCCGAGGTCACGCTTGTCGGCTTCGGCTCGACCGAAGGCGTTATCCGCGAAGCCCGCCAAAGTCTCGAAGAGAAGGGCGTCACGGTCAACCAGCTCGCGGTCAAATGGATCCTGCCGTTCCACGCGGAGGCCGTGTCTGGAATTTTGAAAAAGTCGAAAAAAACCCTCATCGTCGAGAACAACTACTCGGGCCAGTTTCACCGATTCCTTCGAAGTGAGACCGGCCTTTCAGTAGATGGGCATATCCGCAAATATGACGGTGAGCCCTTCCAACCTCATCACATCGTCGACGGCGTGATGGACCACCTGGGTGACAAGAAGGGCGTCACGGACGGCGTCTTCGTTCCCTTTCAAAAAATTCTCGTTTAGGAGACGGATATGGCTACGACAACGACTCTTCCTGAGCTCAAAGCAAAAGATTTCAAGGGCAAGGTCGAACCGGACTGGTGCCCGGGTTGCGGTGATTTCGGCCTGTTGAACTCGGTCCAAAAAGCGCTGGCCGAGCTCGGCAAAAAACCGCACGAAGTTGTGTGCGTCAGCGGCATCGGCTGCTCCTCCAACTTGCCGGGCTATCTCAGCACCTATGGAATGCACACGCTCCACGGTCGCGCTCTCGCGGTGGCGACCGGGGTAAAATTCGCCAACCATGAATTGACCGTCATCGCCGCCGGCGGCGACGGCGACGGCTATGGCATCGGCGGCAACCACTTCGCCCATACCGCGCGCCGCAACATCGACATCACCTACCTCGTCATGAACAACCAGATTTATGGGTTGACGACGGGTCAGGTCAGCCCTTCCAGCGAGACCGGCATGAAGACGAAATCGACGCCGTTCGGAAACTTGGAGCGGCCCGTCAACCCCGTGACGACGGCGATCATGAACGGCGCGACCTTCGTGGCGCGCGGGTTCTCGGGGCACGGCAAGCATCTCCTGTCCACGATCAAACAGGCGATCGAGCATAACGGCTTTTCACTCGTCGACGTGCTCAGCCCCTGCGTCACCTTCAACCACGACAACACCTACGACTTTTTCCGCCAGCGCATCAAGAAGCTGGAGGAAGAAGGACACGATCCGTCGGACTGGAAGAGCGCGTGCGAAAAAGCCATGGCTTGGGACGACGAGATCTTCACCGGTGTCTACTATCAAGACAAAAACGTCCCCACGCTCCACGACCAGGAGCCCGTGCTCGAGGCGGGCCCCATCGCGCACCAAACGCCGGGTCTGACCACAGAGCAAAGCGAGCGCATCATCAAGAGGATGATGTAAGGACTCCTTCCGCTTTGGCGCAATCTGCGCTCGTCGCGGGTGGCGCTTTTTTGTTTCGAAAAGCAAGGGGATGTGGGGATAAGAAAGCTAGTCTGATCTGCTTTTTTCGCCGCCTCCGGTGACTTGACCCGCGCTCTCTGAGTCGATACCATGAATGCGCTTCCCCTCCCCACACATTGGTGCAAGGAAGGTCGGTGCGTAGTTGATGTGCCCGATTTTTGTTTGGGCGAAGGAGCCGGAGTGGCTCTCCGAACGACGCTACCCTGAGTTCTATCGGGACTTCTCCATCGATCGCATCGACGAGCTTCCGAAAACGCTGGGCGTTCTCGTCGTCGATGATGCTGTCTATTCCGAGCACAGAAACGAGATCAAAGCCTGGGTAAGACGTTTCGGAGCCGTCTCGCCACCCATCCTGACCGAGACAGCCGAGGACGAGCACGTAGCAGACGTCATTGGGGCCGCGAGCGAAAAAGAGCTTCGGCGCAAGCTCCGAAATGCGACGCGCGATCTAAAAGCCCGGCTCGAGCTAGATGCTTCCGAAAAGGCGGCGGAGAAGACTCGCGCCCAGCTCGAAGAGCTCCACGCGATCGGCATCGCGCTCTCCGCGGAGCGGGATCATGAACGTCTATTGAACCTCATCCTCAGCAAAGCGCGGGTGATCACGAGCGCCGATGCCGGCACCTTGTTCCTCGTCGCTGGCATCGACGAGACGTTAGCCCATCCCGATGGACGTGAGGATCACGTCCGGGCCCGTTGGTTGAAATTTCGTCTCGCGCAAAACCACTCCCGCGAAGTTCGCTTCGAAGAGAGTTTCTTAGCGATCAACTCGGACAGCATCGCGGGCTACGTGGCCGAGAGGGGGGAGACGCTGAATCTCGCTGATGCCTACGCGCCGCCGGCCGACAAGCCTTTCGTCACCAATCGGAGCTTCGACGAGACCACTGGTTATCGCACCGTTTCGATGCTCGTGGTCCCGATGCAGAATCAAGAAGGTGAATGCATCGGTGTGCTTCAGCTGCTCAACAAAAAGAGGACCCCAGACGCTGTGCTCGAGACCCGGGAGAGCATCGCGCGCGAAGTGCTCCCGTTCGATGGGGATGACGAGCGCCTCGTGCGCTCGCTCGCGAGCCAAGCCGCGGTTTCCGTGGAGAACAACGATCTCTACCGGCAACGCGAACATCTTTTCGAACGCTTCGTGCTCGCCGCAGTGAAGGCGATCGAGAGTCGCGACCAGACCACGGAGGGACACTCCCATCGCGTCGCGCGCATGACGAAAGAGCTCGCCATCATCACGACACGGGCGGAGACGGGGCCCTATTCGGCGTTTCAGATGAGCGAAGAGCAGGTCCGCGAGCTCAACTATGCCGCGCTCCTGCACGATTTCGGAAAAGTTGGGGTCAACGAAAAAGTCCTGCGAAAAGGAAAGAAGCTGTATCACGGCCAGCTAGCCGGGCTACGCCAGCGATTCAAGACGATCAAACGGACCTACGAAGCTCAATATCTTCGAAAAATGCTCGACCGTCTTCTTCGTGAAGACGCCACCCCCGAGCAGGTCCTCCAAATGAAGGAAGAGCTCGCACGAAGGCTCGCGGAGGTGGACGCCGCCCGTGAAACCGTCGAAACCGCCAACGAGCCGAGCGTCTTGGAATCCTACGCGTTCACGGAGCTCGAGAAGATTGCGCGGCTGACCTACGAAGATGAGGACGGAAGTGAGCGTACCTATCTCGCCCCGGAGGAGCTCACCGCGTTGAGCCTTCCTCGAGGCACGTTGACGAGCGAAGAGCGCAAAGAGATAGAGTCGCACGTCAAGCATACCTATGAGTTTCTCTCCACCATTCCATGGACGCGCGACCTGCGCGCGATCCCTCTTCTGGCACGAAGCCATCACGAGAAGCTCGATGGGAGCGGCTATCCCTACAGCTTCGAGGCGGCCGAGATTCCGCCGCAGACGCGGATGATGACGATCTCCGATATTTACGACGCGCTTACCGCCAAAGACCGCCCCTACAAGCCCGCGGTCAAGACCGAGCTCGCCATCGGCATCCTGGAATCGGAGGCGGACGCGGGCAAGCTCGACCGAGACCTTCTCGATCTATTCATCGAAGCCCGCGTCTTTCAGCACGGGATCGTCAACTGATCCCAGTCCATTTCTCCATTGGACTGCATGTATGCAATCATTGGACCCCACTTGACAGAAGAACCTTCCGTTGCTAAAACCATTGGCATGGTCCAATGGTGGAAGGCGATAGAGCTCGACCGGGCTTCGAAGAAGCCACTCTACCAGCAGCTCCAGGCGCTCATCCGAAGCCGGATCGAAGACGGTGGGCTTTCCGAAAGCACCAAGCTTCCCGCGAGCCGTGACCTGGCCGCCCAGCTAGGCATCAACCGAAATACGGTCACGAACGCCTATGAAGAGCTCACGAAAACCGGCCACGTGCGCTCGCATGTAGGTCAAGGGACCTTCGTGAGCGGAAGCGCCTCGAGCGTGCCTTCCCCGCTCCGCTGGTCGTTCTCCAAGGCCGCTCAAGGCGCCCGGGCGCGTGTGCGCTCACCATCGGAGGCCACGAGCCATCCCGACCCGATCGACTTCAGTGCTCTCGTGCCCGATGAAGGGCTCTTCCCCGTGGACCCCTTCCGCGTCGTCCTCGACGCCGTGCTCGAGCGTGAAGGGAAGAAGCTTTTGCAATACGGGCCGGCCGCGGGACACCCGCCGCTGCGCCGCTACATTGCCGAGCGGCTCAACAAGCGGGGGGTTCGGACCACGACGGAGAACGTTCTCATTGTCAACGGCTCTCAGCAAGCGCTCGACTTGATCTGTCGCAGCTTGCTCGATCCCGGGGATCCGGTCGTCGTAGAGAGCCCGACCTACACGATCATCTTGCCGCTGCTCGCGCAGTACCAGGCACAAATCGATGAGGTCGCGATGACGCCGCGCGGCATGGATCTCGACGCTCTCGAAGCGCAGCTGACACACTCGCGGCCCAAGCTTCTTTTCACGATGCCGACGTTCCACAACCCGACCGGAATCACCATGGATCTCGCATCGCGAAGACGCCTGGTGGATCTCGGCGCGCGATTCCGAATCCCCATCGTCGAGGACGACTTCGACTCCGAACTGCGCTTCAAAGGCGAGCCCGTGCCACCTTTGAAAGCGCTCGACGAGCAAGGCTGCGTGGCTCATATCGGAACCTTTTCGAAAGGACTTTTCCCTGGCCTCCGGCTCGGGTGGATCGTGGCCCCTCGCGACGTCGTGGTAACGCTCGGCCGCAGCAAGCTCATCTCGGACTACCACACGAGCCTGCTTCTTCAAGCTGCCGTGCTCGAATTTTGTGAGCGCGGACATTACAGCCAGCATTTGAGCAAGCTCGCGGTCATCTATCGGCAGAAGAGCCGCACGCTCATTGGCGCACTCGAACGCTATTTTCCGAAAGGTGTGAGCTGGACGGAGCCCGAAGGCGGCTTTGCGTTTTGGGTCACGCTCCCGGAAAACGTCTCGGCCGAAGCGGTCCTAGCCGAGAGCTCCGTCGACGGCGTGATCTTCACGCCTGGCTCGAACTTCTTTGCGCGCGGTCAAGGACAACGTTTCCTGCGACTCTCGATTTCCAGAGTTCCTCTGGAGCATATCGAGCCGGGCATCAAGAAGCTCGGCGCGGCCCTCGAGCGGGTGCTCGACCGCGAAATGGACGAAGAGACTTCTGGATCGGGCCCGAAAGAGCAAGAGCCTGCTCTGCATATTTGAAATGCCTAAAATTCATGGGAGTAACAAAATGACTGAAACGAGTCTCAAGCTCAAGACCGGCCTCGCCGACATGCTCAAAGGTGGCGCCATCATGGATGTGACCAACGCCGAGCAGGCGAAGATCGCGGAAGATGCAGGCGCCGTCTCAGTGATGGCGCTCGAGCGCGTGCCCGCCGATATTCGACGTGACGGCGGCGTCGCGCGGATGTCCGCCATCGACATGATCGACGGGATCATCGAGACGGTGAGCATCCCGATCATGGCCAAGGTGCGTATCGGACACTTCGTGGAAGCGCAGCTCCTGCAGGCGATGGGCGTCGACTTCATCGACGAGAGCGAAGTGTTGACGCCGGCGGATGAAGCGAACCACATCGACAAAAATGCTTTCGATGTTCCTTTCGTCTGCGGCTGCCGGGATCTGGGCGAAGCGCTCCGCCGGATCGGCGAAGGCGCCGCTCTGATTCGCACAAAAGGGGAAGCCGGCTCGGGGAACATCGTCGAAGCCGTCCGACATTTGCGCTCAGTTTTTGGCCACATGCGCAAGCTCACCGTCATGACGCCGGACGAGCTCATGGCGGAAGCGAAGCGCCTCGGCGCTCCTTACGAGCTCGTGAAAATCATCGCCCGAGACGGGAAGCTCCCGGTGCCGAACTTCGCCGCCGGCGGTATCTCGACGCCGGCCGACGCCGCGCTTTGCATGCAGCTCGGCGCCGAAACGGTTTTCGTCGGATCCGGAATCTTCAAGTCCGAGGACCCAGCCAAGCGCGCCGTAGCCATCGTAAAAGCCGTAACGCATTATCAAGATCCCAAAATGCTCGTCGAAATATCCCGTGGTCTCGGCGAGCCAATGCCAGGCCTAGACGTCGCAGCCATGGACGAAAAGGACTTACTCCAAACCCGCGGCTGGTAGCCAGGTGAATCCTGAATCCTGAATGCTGAATATCGTAGATGCCGCGATGAGCGGCGCTGAAATAGGCGTGTTGGCGCTTCAAGGGGATTACGTGGAGCACCAGCGCATGCTCGAGCGGCTCTGTCGGACTTCGCGACAGATCCGGAAAGCTTCGGAGCTCGAAGGCCTCCGTGCTCTCATCCTTCCTGGGGGTGAGAGCACGACGATGGTCAAGTTCATGGAAGAGGAAGACCTGATGCAGCCTCTCCGGGATTTCTACACATCCGGAGGGGCGCTTTACGGAACCTGTGCCGGCACGATTCTCATGGCGCGCGCCATCTCCGCGCCGAGCCAAGCGTCTCTCGGCCTCATGGATATCGACGTCGAGCGCAACGGCTATGGGCGTCAAATCGACAGTCACGAGAGCCCCGGAGCCTGCCGCGAGCTTGGCGAAGAGCCGCTGCCGATGGTCTTCATCCGGGCCCCGATCATCTCGCGTACGGGCCCGGAGGTCCGCGTGCTCGTCGAGCACCGGGACCAGCCGGTGCTCGTACGTCAGGGACGATTGCTCGCAAGCACGTTTCACCCCGAGCTTTCAAACGATCTGCGGGTGCATCGGTATTTTCTGGATCAGGTCGCCTGACGACCCCATTGGCAGCACGCTATCCTCCCGGCACGATTCAATTTCTTGGCCCGCTCTTGTGTAAAGCTCTTGCCACCCCTGTAAAGGACCTGGATCGAGACCGCCGGCAGAATGCCCTTTTTCTTTTAGATAGTCGACGTTACTGTTCTCTTCGTTTGGCACCAAACTTGCGTTCAGATAAGCAATGTTCCAAGACGACAAACCGGACCGTTCCACCCTCGCACACCGTCCGATTTCGGACGCCGGCAAGACGGAACCAACCGAGCCCGCCCTTCGTCTAAAGATCGATAGATCCCAGTGGGTGAAGTGATCCAGATATATCTGAAGAATCGATCCTCGTTATCGGCGAAAACCAAGCGTCGTCGGAGGCCGCATCGGCGTTGGCCTCCGAATACTGGGCCGTCGAGATCGTCGACGACTTGTCCAGAGCCGAATCCGAGCTGACCAAACAGAAGCACCAGATCATCATCCTCGACACCGCTTCCGTTAGCGAACCGCCGTGGCGGGTTATGGAGATTCTTCGAGAAGGCGCGGCGCATGCCGCGATCTTGCTCCTCGTCACTCCCGATACGCCGTGGTCCTCGTTCTCGAGCTACCGCCAGCGTCCCGCCGGCCTCATCTTGAAACCTCTCGACCGGACCGCGCTTTTGATGGCTGTCGACTCAGCCCTTGTCTATCGAAAGCTCCTCGAGGAAAACCGCACGCTCAAACGCCAGCTAGGAAGCACTGTCAGCCTCGGCGACTGGGTCGGGTGCACGCCCGAGTTCCAGGAAGTCCGCAGATCGATTGCCACCGCGGCGCTCGCCACAGGCACGGTGCTCCTCGCCGGGGAGGACGGTACCGGCCGAAGACTGGCCGCCGAGCTTCTTCATCGCCACGGCCGTAATCCGGGCTCCACGTTTCTGCCGATGGATCTAGAAAGCCTTCCCAAAGGCGAGCTTCGCCGGCTCCTGAATGAAGTCCGGGAAGCCGCGGATACGGGTCGAGGCTCTTACGTGCACGGCGCCCGGCCAGGCACCCTCTACCTCGCCGAGCTAACAGCGCTCGTTCCCGAAGACCAGGCTGCTCTCAAAGAGTTTCTAGGCGAGACCGTGCCATTCCGACTCATGGCGGTCCGCCGACCCGGCGCTGCTACCGAAGCTCGGCCAGCGACGTTTCGACCCCGAAACCTTCGACGCCGCGTCCAAAATCACGATCGAGATTCCCGCTCTTCGGGAGAGACGCGGCGACATCCCCGTTCTCATCGATCATTTTCTCAAACGATTTTGCGAGCGGCTCGAGCTCAAACCCCTAGGGATCCCGTCTTCTGCTCATCGACAATTACTCGAACTACGACTGGCCCGGCAATGTCGCGGAGCTTTCCATGATGATCGAAAGGGCCGTTTCCATCGCCTCCGCAGCCAAGTTCGATGGCACCACGCTGCGCGAGCACTTCTGCGCGCCTCCGTCCTTGACCGTTCCGGGGCCGAGTCGGCTGAAAAACGTTTCACTCCGCGATCTCATCGCCGACATCGAAAAGCGTATCATCGTGCAGACCCTTGAGCGGGTCGATGGCAGCCAGAAAAAAGCTGCCGAGGAGCTACGCCTGAATCCGACGACCCTCCATGAAAAAATGAGCCGTTACAAGATCTTGCCCGAGCGAAGCCGCCAGCGAGCCTGAGCCCACGGCTCTCTCACTTTTTTTCTCCACCATTGACAAGTCACGCTTTACGCGATTAGACTATCGATCCACTCAAGGGTCCCCCTTGTTGGCTGAGTAAACGTACGCTTCTCGACAATTCATAGAATAGACTGCGCGATGGACGAGAGAAGCAGATGAACAGAAATCGCGCAGGAGGTGAGTAAGTGAAAAGATCTTGGATGGCCTCCCTGGGATTGCTCCTAATCGCCCTCACGCTCGTCTTGGGACTGGCCGGGTGTGGAAAAGAACCACCACCACCACCACCACCACCGCCGCCACCACCGGAGGAGCCACCACCACCGCCGCCACCACCACCACCGCCGCCGCCGCCGCCACCGCCGGAGCCGACGGATGCGGAGCTTTTTCAGCGGGCGTCGGTCACAGAGCTGCAGCGCAACCTCAGTGATGTTTATTTCGACTACGACCAGTCGGATTTGAGGGACGATGCACGTGAATCGTTGTCGAAGAACGCGGATTGGCTCAAGCTCAGCTACAACACCGCTGTCATCGAAGTGGAAGGGCATTGCGACAATCGCGGGACCGACGGGTACAACCTGGCCCTCGGCGAAAGACGTGCTCGCGCCACCGTGAATTACTTGCAGTCGCTCGGTATCCCCGCCAATCGGCTCAAGATGGTGAGCTATGGCGAGGAGCGGCCGCAATGCACCGACGAGACCGAAAGCTGCTGGCAGCGTAATCGCCGCGGGCACATTCGGATCGACGCCAAATAAGTCTGAAAAGTCCCGTGACGCTTGGCGTCACGGGACTTTTCACGCGGCGTTCAGCGGTCAGGTCTCTTTCTTGAGGCGCTCCCTTAGGTCGCTGGCCGTTGCGCGGTGTTTGAAGGCTTTGCTTCCGTTGATGAACAGCACCGGGATGTTTTCACCGTATCTCTTTGCCAGGGCCGGGTCTTCTGAAATGTCGATCTCTCTCAGATCGATGTTTAGCCCCGTCGTGGCTTCTTTCAGGGCTTGTTTCATCTCGTCGCAGAGGTGGCAGTCGGGGCGCGTCAGGAGCTCGATCTCTATCGGGAGGGCACTCATGCGCTTTCCAGCTCGGCTCGGATCTTTTGGGCCGCATCGCGCGGATCCTTGTGCTTCGTGATCGCGCGGCCCACCACGATGTAGCGGGCGCCGTCGCGGGCGACTTCGGCAGGGGTTGCGACACGTTTTTGGTCGTGGCTCACAGCAGCCCAAGCGGGGCGGACGCCCGGGACGAGCACATCGAGCTGACCGTTGGTCGCTTCGCGCACGGCTCGGATCTCTAGAGGCGAAGCCACCACGCCATCGAGGCCAGACTCCGCCGCAAGCCGCGCGAGGCGCACGACCTGTTCCTCGCTCGAGCTAGCGATACCCACTTCGCGCAAATCATCGTCAGCGAGGTGCGTCAATACGGTGACACCGAACACACGAGGCCTGGCCATGCCGGCCATACCCGCCTTGTTAGACGCCGCGCCCTCTCGAGTGGCCGCAGACGCCGCCTCCATCATCGCGCGGCCTCCCGCCGCGTGCACGTCGACGATAGACACGCCTGCACGCGCCGCAACAGCGACCGCTCCCGCCACCGTGTTCGGGATATCGTGGAACTTCAAATCGAGAAAAACCCGGCTAGCCGTCAGCTCTTCGAGAATACACGGGCCAACCGCGGTGAAGAGCTCTTTACCGACCTTGAATAAATCCACCACGTCGGACAGCTCGTCGCGAAGTCTCAAGGCCTTGTCGAGCGTGTCGACATCGACCGCGACGATGAGCTCCGTCGTCATGAAAGGACACCGCCTGTCAGCGCCGAAATCGATTCGACGTCGTGGCGCTCGCAATAGGCCTCGAGCCCGTCCAGCGTGCGCCTCCACACGGATGGGTCTACAAAGCTCATGGTGCCGATCTGCACCGCCGAAGCACCCGCAAGGATGAACTCGAGCGCGTCTTCGTGAGAGGTGATCCCCCCGATCCCGACAATGGGGATATTCACGGCTTTCGCTGCCTGGTAGACCATTCGCACCGCAATGGGACGGATGGCAGGACCGGATAGTCCACCCACGATGTTCGCTAGCCGGGGACGACGGCTCTCGACATCGATCGCCATGGCCGGCATCGTATTGATGAGGGAGATCGCGTCGGCGCCGGCCGCTTCGACGCTCCGCGCCACCACCGCGATGTCGGTAACGTTGGGGCTGAGCTTTGGGATGATTGGAAGCTTGGTCTGTGCTCGAACCGCCTCGGTCACCTTTGCCGCCATCCGCGGATCGCAACCGAAGAGAATCCCTCCCTCCTCGACGTTGGGGCAAGAGATGTTCAACTCGATAGCATGAACGCCCTCGACGCTGTCAAGGATATGCGCGAGCTCTTGATATTCCTCCACGGTACTGCCGCAAATATTGACGAGGACGGTCGTCCCGAGCTCACGAAGCCGCGGCATTTTTTCGTCGATGAATCGCCGGATACCCACTTCTTGGAGGCCGATGGCGTTCAACATCCCCGAAGGCGTTTCCCAGATCCGGGGCGGCGGGCAGCCTTCGCGCGGCTCGAGGTAGAGACCTTTTACCGCGATGCCTCCAATAGCTTCGTAGTCAGAAACTTCGAGATACTCCGTCCCGTAGCCGAAAGTGCCGCTCGCGGCGATGAGCGGCGTGCGGAAGCGGAGGCGGGCAAACGACACGCTCAGGTCGGGCTTCATAGCGGGTGCGGGTCGCGATCCCATGCGATGACGCTGGCATCGAAGACGGGGCCTTCAGTGCAGGAACGCACATACTCGCTCGTATAGACGACACAGCCGAGACAGCACCCCATACCGCACCCCATGCGCCGCTCGAGCGAAACCTCGTGGGGGACGCCTTTGGCCTCGGCAAGCTCGGCTACTTTCAACAACATGGGCGTCGGTCCGCAGGAATAGAGCTGCGTCTCGGCATCGAGAGCCTCGTCGAGCAGCGCTGTGACGCGGCCCCTCGTGCCCACGCTGCCATCCTCGGTCGTACAGCGGACATCCATTCCGAGCGCCTCGAACACTTCGCGCAAATACAGGTCGTGCGCGGTCCGGCCTCCGAGAAGAACGACAGCCACCTTTCCAACCGAGCTCAACGCGCGGCAAAAGGCGACGAAGGGAGCGATACCGACGCCGCCCGCGACAACGACAGGCCGTTTACCGTCGGGCGGCATCGTGAAAGTGGAGCCTAGGGGTCCTAGACAATCGGCCTCGTCGCCCGGGACCAGCCGCGTCAGAGCGCGCGTCCCGCGTCCCACATCTTTCACGAGCAGACTGAACCGCCCGGCTGCAACGTCGGTGTCGCAAAACGAATAAGGGCGGCGGAGCAATAAGCCGTCGTCGCCGGGCAGGCGCAGCATCGTGAACTGCCCCGGTCGGAGCTCGTTCGCAAGAAAGTCGGATTCGAACTCGAGAAGGCTGGCATCCGGCGAGAGGGCCCGCCGCTCCAAAAACTTAACCTTCACGTCCCGTCTCATCGGGGTGCGAGTATATCGCAGGCCGGTTCTCAAGCCGCGTAAACGATGTTGTGGATACGGCCGATCTTGCCGCGCTGCGTGAGGCGGTAGAAGCTCCGAAGCTCTGGAAGCAGAGCGCTCAGACGATCGGGCGAGAGTGCCGCTTGAACGACGTGTCTGCAGTAGCGAGAGGCGAGGGACGCCGCGGCTTTGTAACGCTCGCGCGTCACCGGTTCGAGCTCGGGACGAATCTCGAAATCGCCAAAGAGGCGGTCGAGCAAATTACGGGTCACCCGGCCGTCATTCCGTGATGCTAGAAGAAGCATCCACGTGATGATGAACTTGTCCACTTCCGCTTGAAGCTCGAGCTCGAGTTGGGTCACACGCCTCTCGCGGGTCGCACTATAGTGCAGGTACGCGAAATGGCTGACTTCTTCGATCGCCGTCACGAGCAGCTCGAAACTTTCGGGACGGATCGGGGTCTTCAAATCGATTACCCTTAGCTGGTCGAGCGCCTCTTCCCCGATATAGACGCCGAGCTCGATCTCTTCACCGCTTTGCCCTTCACGCACCAGCACCGCCGCGCGCGCGGCATCCTGGCCTAGACCCACGCACATGTCCGAAGAAATGAGAAAGTCCTGGATATCGACTTCGAGCTCGAGACCGTAGACACGATCGATGTGTCGAAAAATAGATTCGATCATCGAGCTCTCCTCTCTACTCTCTCAATGCACCTGCTTGGCGGATCGGTCGAGAAGGATCCCCTCGCGCTCTAGAAGCTTTTTGCTTCGCTCGCTTCCCGATTCGAGCCAACGCCCGTAGAGGCGCAAAATCGAGGGAGCATCGGTGAGGGCACTTTCCTCACTGACCTCGTTCAAAACATCAACGAAGCGGCGAAACTTTTGGGAGAGCTCTACGAACACCGCCGCGGCATCGCGAGGACTGAGCCCGGCGGCGCGCCCGTAAGCAGTGCCTCCCATGCGCATATAGTAGTCGAGCTCGACACGGTGCCGCACGATGCTGTCGGCAAAAAAGCCGCAGACGAAGAGCGCTACATCACCGGTGAGCTTGAGTTTCGTGAAACGCTCGCGGCCGCGACTTCGCAAAGCCTCGCAATAAAGTTCGGCGAGCGTAGCTTCCGGACCGGCCTCACACCTTTCGATCGCGACAAAGTTTTGGAGGAGCTTCACGAGATAGAAGGAAGAGAGCTCGCTCGACCGAAAGTTTTGACGGGCCATCACTTTCTCGACGACCTCCTTGAAATATTCGACCGGAGTTTCCGAGTGCAGAAGCGTGTCCATGATGTTTCTCCTCTCGAGCGATGACTATTTTGCACGCAATTTGCGTGCCCAAAAAGCGCTCTCGGAGACGCGAGCAGAAGCTATTGAAAAGAAGGCAATTGGACCTGAATTACAGTTTCTCGGCGGTCGAAAGAGGTGACAAAAACTGTCCCAAATAGGGTCGCACGATTAAAAGTTGTCCACTAGCAGTCAAGGGAGAGGAGTGCTAGTGCTAGGACAGCTACTCCACGAAGGTGACCTTGTTGATGTCGGCAAGGGTCGTGATGCCGGCGAAGACTTTTTCGAGCGCTTGTGTGCGCAGCGGCGTCATGCCGCCTTGCTCGGCCGCATGTTTGAGCTCGGGGCTGCTGCGTCTTTCGAGAATCAGCTGACGTAGACGATCATCGAGACTCAGAAGCTCGCACACGGCCGTGCGTCCATAAAAACCCGTCCCGTGACACTTGTAACACCCGCGACCGACGAAGAACTCGCGATCCCGGCAGGCGCCTTCGAGTCCCGACAGGTCGAGCTCGGCTGAGCTCACGACGGCCGGCTCACGGCAGCCGTCGCAAATGCTGCGCACGAGACGCTGCGCCATGACGCAGTTCAGCGCGGACACGAAATTATAGGGCTCCACGCCCATATGCAAGAAACGGCCGATGACATCGAAGGCGTTGTTCGCGTGAACGGTCGTGAACATGAGGTGGCCTGTCAAAGCCGCTTGCACCGCGATCTGCGCGGTCTCGCCATCGCGCACCTCACCGACCATGATCGTGTCCGGATCGTGACGCAGCACCGATCTCAAGCCCCGAGCGAAAGTCAGCCCTTTCTTCTCGTTCACGGGAATTTGCGTGATGTTCGGCAGACGATACTCGACGGGATCTTCGATGGTGACAATCTTCGTTTCCGATGTAGCGATCTCGGAGAGCGCCGCGTAGAGCGTCGTCGTCTTGCCGCTTCCGGTCGGTCCGGTCACGAGCACCATGCCATAGGGCTCCTGGATGAACTTTCGAAATCGCTTCAGCTCCTGCTCGGGAAACCCGAGCAGCTCGAGCCGAAGCTCCGAGAACTGCTCGCTGATGGACTCCTTGTCCAAGATCCGAATGACGACGTCTTCGCCATAGATACTCGGCATGATCGAGACGCGGAAATCGATCGGGCGCGATCGAATCTTGAGCTTGAAGCGGCCGTCCTGGGGGACCCGTTTCTCGGCGACGTCGAGCTCCGCCATGACCTTGAGCCTCGAGACGATAGCCTTGTGGTGCTGACGGTCGACCGGGTCCATCGCGGGGTAGAGAACTCCGTCAATGCGATATTTCAGGAATACTTTCTCTTCTTTTGTCTCGACGTGAATGTCGCTTGCGCGGCGCTCGATACCATTGACCAAGAGAGAGTGGACGAGCTTGATGATGGGGCTCGATGTCTCGGACGTCGCAGCGAGCTCTTCGTGCTCGTTATCGTCTTCGGAGACGCGCTCGAGCTTGAGCTCCTCGGAAGCTTTGTCGAGCAAGAAGCTCGAGCTCCGGTTGCGCGCCAGGATCGCCTCGATCTGAAAGGCTGCCGCGACCTCGATCGTGAGCGGCCGGCCCAGCGTGAGCTCGAGCTCGTCGAGCTCTCGATAGCGTTCGGGCTCCGCCAACGCCACCACAACGCTTCCGTCTTCTTCTCGAAGCGGCACGATACGGTAACGGAGAATAGAGTTCATGGGAATCTGCTGCCACACGGAAAGGTTCTCACGAAACGCGGCGAGGTCGACGAATGTGAAGCCGAGCTCCTGCGCGAGACGCTTCGCTCTCGCGAGCTCTTCCTCATGTACCGCAGCCGCGCTTTCCTGCTCGAGCGCGCTTTCGGTCTCGCTCAACCGTCTTTTCCTTTCTTCCCGCATGTTGAACAATTCGACTTCATGCTAGACGTCCAGGCGACGTTATGTCAAACCGCGAACACCCGTAACCTTATGACTGCGCAACGCTTTAACACTCCCTCCCGCGAGACCCTTTCAAAAACGCGTATTCGGGGTTTCGTCGCTCTAGTTCGACGATCGAGACATGAATTTCCTGAAGAGCCTCCTTCCAGCGCCCGTCGTGGATCTCGGTCTCCTCCTCTGGTCGTCTTCGGCATCTACCTCGCCTTCAAGAAAGGGATCGAAAAGCTCAAAGAAAGCGGCCACTGGGACCGCTTTCTCGAAAAGCTTCCGGAGCCGAACAGCTCGAGCTTCGGCGCTTCGAGCGGGAGATCAAGCGATTCGAGAAAGCGGGCGACCTAGCTGGGGCGGCGCGCCTCTACGAAGAGGCGGAGTGGTACCCCGAGGCCATCAATATGTACGTCCAGGCGGAAGATTACGTTTCCGGCGCCACACTCCACGAGGAGCTCGAGCAGTGGGAGCGCGCGGCCGACATGTACTTCCAAGCAGAAGACTGGAAGCGCGCCGCGCAAATGCTGGTGAAAGTCGGCAAACATGCCGAGGCGGCCAAACACTTGGATCAGCACGGACAGAAGATCGCGCCGCCAAGCTCTACTTCGACGCGGGTCAATACGACAAAGCTGCTGTGCTCTACGAAGACGTCTCCTATTTCCCTCAAGCTGCCAAATGCTTCGAGAAGCTCGGGGAACATGTCAAAGCGGCCCACAACTACGAGCAACAGTGGTCCGCATCGACTTCCGCCGGAGGTGGGGGGCTCATCGCCGCCGGAGGCTCCGATCGAAAAGCCAGGGTCGCTCTTCATGCTGGCAAGCTCTACGAGCAAGGTGGCACGCCCGAGCGGGCGGCCGAGCTCTACAAGCGCGCCGGTCTCTCGCAGCAGGCAGCGGAGCTCGCCGCCAAGGAAGGTCGCTACCTCGATGCCGCGGAGCTGCTCCTCAAAGAAGAGAACCTGAAAGGCGCCGCCGAGATGTTCGAAGAAGGGGGCGACCGCGAACAGGCTGCGAAGCTCTATGACGAGCTCAAGGATTACGCGAAGGCCTCAGAGCTCTACGAAAAAAGCGGGCGCTTTTTCGAAGCAGGCAGGCTGGCAAAACAACACGGCGACGGCGAGCGCGCCATCCAGCTTCTGCAGCAGTTTGACGGAAACCACGATCACTATGACGACGCCACGCTCGTCCTAGCGCGCCTGTTCATCGAGAAGAAACTTCCAGCGCTCGCGGTGGACAAGCTCGAGCGGTTGCTAGGTGGCCAACAAATCAGCGGGAAGACCCTCGAGCACTTTTACTGGCTCGGACGCGCGTTCGAAGAGCTCGGGAAGACATCCGAGGCGATCGACAGGTTCCGGAAAGTGCTGACCGAGCGCTACGGCTACGAAGATGTGGAGCAGCGTATCGCCCGTTTGAGCGCCGGTAGCGCGGCACCTGAGGCGCCGACCCAAGCACTGCCTCCGGCACAACCCGCAGCTCCCGCAGCTCCCGCAGCTCCTGCAGCACCGGCGGCGGGGGAATAGGCGTCTCCGATTCAACTCGGTGAGCTTCTCGGAAAAGGGCTTCTCAGAACCACCCCAAAGGAGTCGATACCCGGAACCAGAGCCCCGTCATCATCAAGCTTCTAGCCAGGACCTGATCCAAAACCAGAGCATCCTGCAGCAGTTCATCGCGGAAGCCAAGCTCGCCCGAAACCTCGAACATCCGAGCCTCGTCCGCTTGCTCAGCCTCATCCAGGTTCAAGGTACGAAGGCCGCCGTCACCGAGTACGTGGAGGGATTCAGCTTGTCGGCGTTCCTCGAGCGCAATAAACGCGTTTCGGTCAAACAAGGGATGGATCTGCTTGCTACTCTCGCAGCAGCGGTAAGCTACGCGCATGAGAGAAAACTCCTTCATCGTGATTTGAAGCTCACGAACATCCTGATCGGCGCGGGCGGCAAGCTCAAGATCACCGGATTCGGCATGGGCGCGCTACGCGTAGCGCAGCTCGGAAGAGCCGATGGCTACCCGGCCCCCGAATTTCTGAGCGGCGCCGAGGTCGGCCCGCGCTCCGACATCTATTCGCTAGGCCCCGTCATCTTCCACGCGTTGACGGGTATCAACCCGGCAAGCGAGGAAGCCTCCGCTAACGGGGCACCGCCGCTCCGCCAGCTATGCCCCGACGCGTCGGCGACATTCGAGCAAGTTCTCGCGCGTTGCCTCTCGAACGACCCCGCGGACCGCTTCGCATCAGCTCAAGAAGTGATCGCCGCCCTCCAAGCCACTCCGGGCTAGTAGCTAGTGCTACGGCCAGACGATGTCTAAAAGAAAAGGAGAGGTGGGGATTGTGTGGAGAGGTGGGGATAAAAGAAGACTTTTTCTTATCCCCACCATCCCCTCCTATCCTCTTATCTCCTCGCTTTTAGTGACACTTATTTAGCGGCTCGATGAGGGCGGCGCTAAGCGGCCAGCTGTTATAGTCAGTCCGTGGCGACATGTTGGTCTTGCAACAAAGTCAGAGGAAAACGGGCCTGTCCCGCTCATGGTGGTGAGCTCATCTGCTCCAAATGCTGCGGCACAAAGCGGCAGGTGGAGATCCAATGTCCGAGCGACTGCACTTATCTGAAGGGCGCTGACGCAGGCTGGCAATCGGCGACCCGACAAAAAGAAGAGGCGCGCTTCATCGCCGGTTTCTTCCAGCTGAACGAAGCGCAGCTCCTTTTCGCCCTGTTTATCCACCATCTCATCTTATCGGCCGGCGCGAGATTCGCCTCCCTCTCGGATAAAGAGCTCGAGGATGTTCTCAGGACCGCACGAAAAACGCTCGAGACCCGCACGAAAGGCATCGTCTACAGTCATCACGCACAATGGCCCGGGCTCGAAAGACTCGCCGATTGGCTTGCCAAGCTTCTCTCAGAACGCGCCCAAATCAAGAGCGCTCCGGAAGCGTCGGACGCCGATGTCGTTCACGTGCTGCAAACGATCGAACGGGCCATCGAAGCACATGCCGCGCACGGGGCCAAACACGGCCTCTATCTCAAGCTCGCAGGGCAGGTATTCGCGTCGAGCCTCGAAGGGGCTCCGCCACTCGATTTCCCGAGCGGCGAGCTCGACGAGCCGCCCGGTGGCTTGATTGTGACGCCCTGAGCAGGCCAGGGCACGGCTCCGCAGCAAGCGCGATGTGGGACATACTAAAGCACATTTTTTCTTTTTGACTGCCTGAAGCGAGGCGGGCCTTGGTCGAGACCAGTCATCGTGAACGGGTAGTTCGGGCCAAACTCATTTACTCCGGCACGGCTGCCGGTGGCAAGACGACGAATCTGGTCGTCCTACACCGTCGAGCCAACCCGAAACGTCGCGGAGAAATGGTCTCGGTCAACTCGACCCAGGACCAAACGATTCTTCTCGATCTGCTCCCGATGAAGACGCCCGCTTTTCGCGGCTACGAGCTTCGATTTCCAGTCATCGCCGTTCCCGGACAGAGAATGTACGCGGCAAGCCGGAAGCTCCTTTTGAACGGC
Organism: Acidobacteria bacterium bin61; assembly: GCA_963578475.1. Taxonomy (GTDB): domain Bacteria; phylum Acidobacteriota; class Vicinamibacteria; order Marinacidobacterales; family SMYC01; genus SMYC01. The sequence continues at coordinate 28,968 of CAUZCL010000029.1, forward strand.
GCCGACGCCGTCATTTTTGTGGCCAACTCGGCCGCCGATCGATGGGAAGAAACAATTCACAGCCTGCGCGAGACGAACCAGAACCTGCTCGCCCATGGTCTCGACCCGACGACGATTCCTGTCATCTATCAATACAACAAGAGGGACCTTCCGGAGGTCACGCCGCTCGGGGCGATGGACCGTACGCTGAATGCGCGCAAAACGAAGAGCTTTCCGGCCGTCGCGATCCGAGAGGAAGGCGTTCTCGCTACTTTCGCCGGCGCTTTGGAGCTGACGATGGACGACATCACGACGCGCTTCAAGCTCGGGGCCAACCTGCGCAACGCCCGCTCCGTCGACAAGTGGACCGCCGAGTCGATGCGCGCCATGTTCGCTTGGCGGCCCAGTGATTCCGATGAGGTCGGCGATATCGCGGCGCCCGCGCCACCGACTTCTGAAGCACCCATCGAGCCACTGCCACGCGTCTCGGTCAAGGTTCCGGTCGCCCGTTCGGTAGAAGGCGTAACTTCGCCTTCCGCGGCGACACCCGCGAGCGACCCACAAGCCGCCGAGGCGCTCGTCGACAGCTATGCCCAGGCTGCGGCGGAGCTGACTTCCGCCCTCGAGGACATGCACGATCGGCGCGACCTCGTGGAAAAACAACTGACGGATGTCGACGCTCCGTCTCGAGCGTCCCAAGCGCTGCTCGAGGGCACGCCGCCCGATGAAATCTTGAGAGCGCTCGTCATGCAGCTCGTCGAAGCCTTCGGTGCGGTCAGCGGGCCCCTTTCCTTGATCCGCCATGACGGAGAGCTGCATGGCCTTCAGCACGAGCCGCTCATTTCGACGGTCGACGAGTCCCAACGGCCGCTCGGCATCGCACTCGCCGAAGATGCAACGTCGCTCGTGTTCATGATGGGAGATCCGGGTCCGCTCGCTCAGGTTTTGGAGCGAAGCGGTGGCAAGCTCACCGCGATCGTGGCGATCCCCGTCAGAACGTCCCAACAACAACGCGGGCTCTTGAGTTTCTATTTGCCTCCGGAGACGGCGCCTCCGCGCGGCAACGCCATCGATCATCTCGACAAGTTAGGCCGTGGGGTCGCCGTCGTTCTCGAGCTCGCCGGGGGAGGCTTGGCCAAAGAACGTCTCGCTCAAGCCGAGTGTTGCGCTCTCATTGGCCGACTCGCCGAACAAGCCATCGTAGAGATGGGGCCTCCTCTCGACCGGCTGTTCTCGACTTTGGGTCGGCTGCGAACGCAGCCGGACGGTCCGGATTGGCTCGGATCCGAGCTTCTAGGCATGGGAAAAGAGCTGTCCCGTACGAAACGTTTTCGCGACGCGGTCCCCGAGTTCATGGTCGGCCAGCCGCCAGCCATGGATCTCATATCGCTCGGTCCTGTATTCCGGAGCGTCCGCGCATGGACCGCGGATAGCCTCGAGCGTCACGCCGTGCGTTTCGAGACGACGGATTTGCACCGACGGATCGGGTTCGGGCCGACGCGTTCTTACTTCGCTCCGCGCTCTCGGCGCTCGTGGAGCGCGCCGAGCACGACTTGAGCGGGCATAATGGCGGCCTCATCCGCCTCTCCGCCCACATCGAAAAGGGCAAAGCCTATATCCAAGTCACCGATAACGTCGCGCGCGTCCGGCAATCGCGAGATGGCGGCGACGACTATGTCGCTTGGGCGCTCGACCGCAACGGGGCGAGCTGGCCTATGTCCTTCGTGAGCAATGTGGTCGAATATTTTCAAGGCGAGTGGTCCTCCGCCGCCACCGAGCAAGGCAACGAGCTCACGCTGATTCTGCCAGCGCAATAACCATCCCTTCCTCGACCTCTCGAGCCAGAAAAGCCGCGGCGCATCGGGCTCGATCCTTCGTCTCTAGGGGGTACCCTTGCTGCGACTCTGTCGCTGGCATAGCATGGGCCCGGCAATTCTTGGAAGGCCCTCATGAGTGATTCCTCTTTTCGACGTGTGCTCGGCTCGGTAGTTCCGTTTCGCGAGGGCGAGGCCGTTACCGGGATGCTCATGTTCATCTATTCCTTCCTGGTGATGACGGCTTACAACATCATCAAACCTTCCGCCGCTTCGACGTTCATTGCCGACGTCGGCGCGAGATACGTGCCCTATGCGTATCTCATTGCGGGAGTGTCGATAGGCTTCATCCTGCATTATTACGGCCGCGCCGTAGGTAGGATTCCGAAGCTCTGGGTATTGCCAGGCACTCAGCTCGTGCTGATTCCAGTCTTAATCGGTTTCTGGTTTCTCTTCCAGCTCGACCAGCCGTGGGTCATAGCGCCTATTACTCTCATTCCGCGTCTTCCTGCGATGGAAGAAGCCTGGACGGCGTCCAAGCTGCTCTCGGCGGCGTTTTTTCTCTTCGGGCGCCTCCTTCTCGGGATCTTCCTGATCAGCCAATTCTGGACATTGGCCAACGACATCTACGATCCGCGCCAAGCGAAGCGGGTCTTCGGCTTCATTGGGGCGGGCGCAACGGTCGGGGGCATGATGGGCTCCGGGCTCACAAGCAAGCTCGCGGTGCCCCTCGGCACCGTGAACCTCATCCTGCTCAGCGCCGGAATCCTCACAATCTGTTTTTTTCTCGTGCTCCAGATCCAGAAGCGATCGAAGATCGACGCCGACGCCTCGTTCGAAGTCAAGGCCACCGTAGGCGGCGGCGAGGCCATCGCGATGCTGCGCCAATCGAAACACTTGCAGCTCATCGCGCTCATCATCGGCTTTGGCGCGCTCGGTGCGACCACGCTCGACCAACAGCTGTATATGGTCTCGGAGGCCCAGGGCAACAATCTCGACGGCATTACCAGCTTTCTAGCGGGAATCACCTTCTACATCTCGCTGATCGGCCTCGTCATTCAGGTCTATATCACACCGCGTGTCTACAAGATCTTCGGAATTGGGTTCGCGTTGACCCTTCTGCCCGTAAGCCTCACCGCGACCGCGTTTCTCGTCATTTTCAACAAAGGGCTCTGGACTTCGGCCGTCGCTAAGGTCACCGATGGCTCGCTCCGCTACAGTATCGACAAGACGACCCGGGAGACGCTGTTTCTCCCTCTTCCGGCCGATATCAAGCTGAAAGCGAAGTCTTTCGTCGACGTGGTCGCGGACCGTTTCATCGGCAAAGGCGTCGGCTCGATCATCCTCCTCGTGGCGTTGAACGTCTTCGGCTTCGAGTGGTGGCAATTGAGCTACCTGAGTCTCGGCTATGCCGGCCTGTGGCTCATCCTAACGCGTCTCGCCAAACGAGAGTACCTAGCCGCGTTTCGCCGCAGCATCGAGACGTTGTCGCTCGAGCCCGAGAGGCTGACCCCTCAAGCGGGCGATCTGGCAACCGTGGAGACTCTAGTGGAAGAGCTCGGAAGTCCGGTTGCTCAGCGGGTGGTGCGCTCGATCGAGCTTCTCGAGGCTCTCGAGAAACGCAACTTGATAACACCGCTCCTGCTCCGACACGGCTCTGCTGAAGTACGCTCCCGCGCTCTCGACGCCATTCAAAAGGCGCGCCCCGAGCTCGTGAAGCGCTGGCTGCCTTCGGTCGAGCAATCTCTGAAAGACGAGGATCCCGGCGTGCGCGCCGCCGCCGTAGAGGTGTTGGCCTCCGTCCATAACCGCGATGCCCGTGAGATGATGCGGCCCTATCTCGAGGACAGCGACCCACGAATCGTCGCGACCGCCGCGGTCGCGCTCGCCGAGAGCGACGACGAGAACGACCGACGAATCGCGGAAGATACGATCGTGCGGCTTACATCTGACGGACGCGATTCGGCCGTCGCCGCTCGACGGGAAGCGGCGCGGGCCATCACCCGCACCACGGATCCACGTTTTCGACAGCTTCTCATCCCCCTCCTGAACGATCCGGATATCTCCGTAGCGCGTGAGGCCATAAGGAGCGCGCGCCTCTTGGACGATGCCGATTTGCTCTTCGTGCCGGCGCTCGTTTCACTCCTGGGAGACCGGCGCCTCAAGAACACGGCGCGCGACATCTTGGTGAGCTACGGCACGGAGGTGATCCCGACCCTTGCATTTTTTCTCAATGACGAGAATGAGGACCCGTGGGTGCGCCGCCACATTCCCGGGACCCTTGCCGCCATTCCCTCGGAAGCCTCGGTCGCCGAGCTCTCGGGATGCCTCGGGACGGAGGACGGCTTCATACGGTTTAAGGCCATCAAGGCGCTCGAGAGGATGCGGCGCGACAACCCCGAGCTCGTAATCGAGGCCGAGCTCATCGAAGCCCTCCTCGAGAAAGAGACGCGAAATTACTATCGTTACCTCGGTATCGACTATGACCTGTTCGAAAAAGGCGGCTTGTCCCGCGATTCGCTGCTGAGCCAGGCAGCGAAAGAAAAGCTGGAGCGCGGCATGGATCGCGTGTTCCGGCTTCTCAGCCTCTTATATGATTGGGGCGACATCCGAGCGGCGCGTTGGGCCATCGAGCGAGGCGCACCGCGTGATCGCGCAAGCGCCATCGAGTTTCTCGACAACACGTTGTCTGGCAACTTGCGCAAAACAATTCTCCCTTTGCTCGACGAGGCCCCGCTAGAGGAAAAAGTGCGCAAGGGCAATGTCCTTCTCAAAACCAGGGTCAGGGATGTCGAAGAAGCGCTGACGCGCCTCATCTACGACAAAGACGTCGTGATTGCCGCAACCGCCATCGATTTGGTGCGAGAGTTGAAGCTCTGGTCTCTCGCGGACGACCTCATGCAAGTTTTGGAATTTCGAGATGCGCGCGATTTTGCAGTGTTCGAAGCGGCGTCCGAAGCGCTCGCCGCTCATCGTTTGAGCGAGACCCCGCATGCAGTTTGAGCTCCTCGCACCCGTACCCGCTGTGACGCTAGCGCGCAAGCTGCGCGAGATTCCGCTTTTCCGATTCGCTTCCGTCGACGAGCTGTTCCGCGTTTCTACGATCGCGCGACAGGTGCGCTATGACGAACGTTCGAAAGTGCAGGAGCGCGGCGCCCAGGCCGCCTATATCCAGGTGCTGCTCGAGGGCGCCTTCGAAGTTACCAACGCGCAGCAACGTGCCGAAAGAGTGGACCCGCCCGCCATGCTCGGCTTTCGGGAAGTCGTCGCAGGAGTCACGCTCCAGACCGACGTTACGGCGGCGTCGGACTCGATCGCCCTCGTCATGGCAGCGGAAGATTTTCGCACGCTGCTATCGGCAAATATCGAGCTCGTACAGGGGCTGTTTCGCATGCTGCTCGAGGAGAAAAAGTCGGAGGACCCGCCGCCGAGCCAAACCCGAGTGTCGCAAGAGCTACAAGCACCGACCCCGGGAGGCGAGCTGAAATCCGTCGACAAAGTTCTGTACCTCCAGACCCTGCCGGTTTTCGAAGGGGCCCGCGCGGAAGAGCTCTACGAGCTCGCCGCCATTACCCGCGATGTCGTGCTCGAGCCCGACAAAGCACTCTTCGCGGAAGGCCATCCTTCCTCGATCTGGCTCGTGCTCGCTGGCGAGGTCACGCTCGAGTCTAGGGACGGTCAACAGAAGGGGACTGTGAGCACCGGAGATTGCATCGGCGTCCACGAGACCCTCGCGGGAGCGGACTGGTCCTGGCGGGCGCGGGCAACCTCCTCGGGCAGGGCTCTGCAGATCGAGCGCGATGCTCTTTTCGAGCTTCTTTCGAACCGCATGGATTTACTTCAAGGCATCTTCGGGGCGATCCTCCGTGACGCTGACACCGAGCATGAGAACCAAGACGTGTGAACCGGGCTATGAAACAAACCCTCTTGCACGCTTTCACTGTCACGCTTCTTCTCTCGACACAACTCGTGGCTCTAACGAGCGACGCGGAGTGGGAGAACGTCGAGCGCATCGTCGCGATCGGCGACATTCACGGAGGTTATGACAATCTCGTCTCCGTTCTTCAGAATGCCGAGCTCATCGATAACAGGCTTTCCTGGATTGGGGGCAAGGCCCACCTGGTGCAAAATGGCGACATCGTTGATCGCGGTCCGGAATCACGCAAGGCGATGGACCTCTTGATGAAGCTCGAGGACAAAGCCGAGGATGCCGGTGGACGCGTTCACGTTCTCATCGGCAATCACGAAATGATGAACGTCATCGGCATTCTCGAGCTCGTCTCCGACAAGGAATATGCGGCTTTCATGGATCGCGATTCGCGCAAAACGCGCGACAAGGCCTTCGATCGCTTCTACGATCAAATGCGGCGCGACGCAAAGGAAAACAAGGAGGACGTCGAGCCGATCGGCGAAGCGAGGAAGAAGTTCGAGGAAGACGTCCCACTCGGCTGGATCGAGCACCGGCGCGCTTTCGCCAAAGATGGCCGCTATGGCCGTTGGATCATGAAGCACAATACCGCGATCAAGATCAACAGCATCGTGTTCTCGCACGGCGACTGGAGCGAGGAATATTCAGAGCGCGACATCGACGACGTGAACAAGCAGGTGCGTCAGGAGCTAAAAGGCGAGATTCCCTTCGAGGGTGGCATCATTTTCGATGTGTTGTCCCCGTTGCAATATCGAGGCTTTGCCAATACGAAGTTGACGGTCGAGGCGCAGCAAACCAGGGAGCCGAGCATCGACCGCACTCTCGCTAATCTCGGTGCGAGCCGGATGGTGGTCGGCCACACGCTCACGCCGGGACGGATCGAGTCGCGCTTCGGGGGAAAACATATCAGCATCGATGTCGGCATGCTCAATCTCTATCGGGGCGGCCATCGCATCGCGCTCGAGATCGAGGGCAACGAGCTCCGGGCGATCCACGATGGCGGCACGATTCTCCTCCCCTTGAATCTCGACGAGAGCACGCTCGACGACTACGTGCGCGCTGTAGCGAAAGTCGACCCGACGAACGTCGACGTCCAGCTGAAGCTCGTCGATATGCTCGGTCAAACAGGCCGGAGCGACGCGAGTGCTCCGATCTTGGAAAGACTTCTCGAGCAAAACGCCGACCACGTTCCTCTTCGCTATCGCGATCTTCTTGGAATCCACTACCTCAACAAAGGCGACGAGGCGAAGGCCGAAGAGCAATTCCTGCTCTACATCGGTAGCCTCTCCCAAATGGTGGAGAGGAATCCGGCCAACGTCAACTTGGCCAACTTGCTCGCGCGTCTTTGCGTCGACAAAGGTCTCGAGCTCGATCTCGCCGAGGAAACGATTCGGGACGCGGTCGCGCGGACGCCCTCGGCCCTCAATTTCCAGCTAACTCTAGCTCGCGTGCATCTCGCCAAAAATGCCTATCGCGAGGCCTTGGCCGTTTTGGCGGCCTTTCCGGAAGCGAATAGCGTGGGCTACGACGTGCTCTACTTTACTGGGCTCGCCTATTTGGGTTTGGACGATCGCGCGAAAGCAAAGATCGCGTTCGAAGACGCGGTGGTTGCCGAGCCTTCGCGTGACGAAGCCAAAAGGGAACTTGAAAAACTAGAGGGGGCACCAGGGGCCCCGCCGGCCCTCGACAAAAATTGAGGCGTCGACCCGACGCCGCCACATCATAGTGTACGTGGCACGGCGGGCCGAGCGCTCGATGCTCTATTTCTTCGGCGGAACGACTGCGTCCTTGCAAGCCTTCGCGACGCGAAACTTGACGACGGTCTTCTTCGGGATCTGAATCTCCTCACCCGTTTGAGGATTGCGTCCCTTCCGCGCATTGCGGATGGACTTTACGAGCTTCCCGATACCGGGAAGGACGAACTGGCCTGTTTTTTTGGTCTCACTGACGGCCAGCGCAGCATAGGATTCGATCCATGTAGCCGCTTCCTTCTTCGGGACCTGCATGGTCTCGGCAAACCTGGCCACGATTTGAGTCTTCGTCATTGGTTTTGTCACCATTCCTCCAGTCTCCTTTTCGTTTAATGGGAGCTTCTAAGAGGAAGCATCCCGCGACAACGTACAGCGCGAGTCAAGCGATTACCTCGCTGGGCATCCGCCTTCCCTCGCGCCATGAAAGTTCCGTGTTGTAAAAGAAATCGACCGTTTTATCAATCGACAGCCATCTTAGTCCCGTTCTTTCCATTCCGCAAGCGAGAAACGCGAAAACCCCGCTAAAAACAGCACTTTTTTGCGTTTTTTCCACGACGTGACGCGATAATGCCCCATGGAGCACATCGTTCCACGCTTTCGCCACCGCAGATGAGCTCGCCACTTCAATCGAGCGAGCTCCGTGGCGCTCAGCTTCGCCGCCGGTCCTTGGACGAGCGCATTGAAAAGCAACTTGAACGTCGCTGGCGTTTGCGTCCGAAAATCGACTTGGCGTGTTTTACCGCCTTTGCGCCAACTCTCTTACTCTTGCTCACTGGACGCTAACGCCGACCGAGTAGCTGCTCCACGGTAAGCAATCTGCCATTGACGATCACGATTTCCGTCGTCCTCAAGTTCTTGATGTCTTCGGACGGATCGGCCGCGAGAAGCACGAGGTCGGCAATCTTGCCCTCTTCCACCGTCCCAATCTCGTCATCGGCGCCCAAGGCCTCGGCGGCCCGTCCGGTCGCGCTCCGTATCGCTTCGATAGGGCCGAGCCCCGCGTCGGAAAGCTGCTCGATCTCGAGGAGCAAGCTAAAACCATAAGGGATGATGGGCGAGTCGGTGCCGGCGATGATTCGCGCGCCGCGTTCTCCTAGGGCCTCAACAGTGCTGAAAATCGGCGCCATGGCCGCTGAGGAAGCATCCACGTCACCCGGAGGTGAGGCGCTAAGGAAACGGTTTCTAGACCACGGAGGGAACAGCGCGACGAATCGCGCGTCCTCGTCTAGAAGATTGGGCTCGCGCGCGCGTGCAAGGCTCCAACCACCATAGATCAGCACCGTCGGTGTGTAGTAAACGCCCGAACGCGCCACGAGCTCGATCACGTCGTCATAGCTCCGTCTCAGAGAGGTGAGCTTGGGCGAAAAGCCGCGCCTCGAGGTCCCGGCAACATGCTCGATGCCGTCGACACCATAGGCCACCGCTGGGTAGAGCTCATGCGAAGTCACATAGAATCCTTGACGGTGCGCTTCCTCGATCACAAGCTTCTGCAGTGGGTCGGGCAAACGGACATAGGTTTTGATCAAGTCATATTCAAGATCGAAGGCTCGCTGCATTTCTTGGGCAAGCTCCTCGACGTCACCGATGGCATGGGAACCCGTGTAGTAGATGCGGTCGCCGTCGATCGTACCTCCCGTGAAAAAGACCCGCGGTCCCACGCGCCGACTCGACAGGATGGACTCCCGTTCCTCGAGCACCCGGTAAGGGGAGTCGGCGGGCGTGCGCATTGAGGTGATCCCGTAAGCGAGCCAAACTTTGCCGTGGCGCGATCCCCAAGCGGGAAGGCTCAAATGCGTGTGCATTTCGATGAGACCGGGAATGAGCGTTCGGCCATTCCCCTCGACGGTCCGTAGATCCTCGCTGACGAACCGCCCAGTAGGGCCAATCCTCTCGATCCGATTCCCGTCGATGAGCACGTCCTGGTGCTCACGGGGAGGTGCTCCGGTGCCATCGATGATTTTGACGTCACGCAGCAATAGCTGGCCGCGTGCAGCGGGGATCTCATATTGCAGATCGAGCTCGATGCGCTGGGGCCGTCCTCCGTCGAGACCGACACGCTTCAGCCCCGTCGGCGTGACGAAGAGAATCCATTGGCTGTCAGAAGACCAGCTCGGAAAGTCGACAGCCTCCCCCGCGATTTGGCGCGGAGCGCCGCTCGGCGTGCCATCGGCGGACACGGCCAGGATCCACAATCCGCCATCCATGGCGAAAGCGAGCATCGTGCCATCCGGGCTCCAGACCGGCCCATCGGCGTCGCGAGCGCCGATGCTCCGATCGACCTCGTGGAGAATGCGCGACGCGTGCGTTCGCGTGTTGACAATGAGGATCCGGTTGTAACCTTCGCGAAAGCGGGTCGATAGCGGGACATGCACGCTCAGCGCGACGTGGATGCTATCGCTCGACCAGGTCGGCTGGCTCACGCCCCGGCGCGCCTCGGTCAGCACTTCGTTTGTGCCGGACTCGACGGACAGCACGTGCAGCCGGGCACGTTCGTCCACATAGGCGATGTGGGTTCCGTCGGGGGACCACGCGGGAGCAAGCTCGGCGCCAATATCCATCGTGAGACGCCGGCCAGTGTCTGAGCGCGGGCTATCGACATCTTTGACCCACAGATCCATCGTGCCGCCGCGATCGGAGCTGTAGACGATCGAGCGCGAGTCGGGCGACCAGAACGGATCGCTGTCGAGGTACTCGTCGCGAGTAAGAGCTATGGGCACCCCACCCGAAGGAGACACATTCCAGAGGTCTCCCAAAGCCGCGAATGCGATTTTCGAGCCATCCCGCGCAAGAACGGGACGCACGAGGCCTCGAACCTGGGCGGTCGTGCCATCCCCGATCTTGACTTTCCATCTTTCGTAGGAGGGGCGGTCGAGGGTTACCGGAACCTCGAACGGGACCGCGCTCAAAGCACTCCCGGGAGCGGCAAGGTCCTGCCGCCACAACTGGCCAGCGGCGGTGTAAACGAGCGCCGAAGCACTCGCCCATTCCACACGAAACGGGAATACGTCGTCCGGGCCGTCGAGATCCTCGACACCGCCGCTGCCATCACCATTAGTGGGCACGAGCACGAGGCGGCTCGAGATCGGAGCCGCCCCCATGGCATCGGCGCCCGCGACACCGATGTCGAGCACACGCAGCGCGATGCGGGTGCCGTCCGGGCTGTAGGCCGGAGACGCGATCGCCTGCTCGAAGGCGAGGAGCAGAACCGGTGACGGTGCGGGCCCCGCGGCACTCAGCTCGAGCTGATACAGGGCCATACGGCTCTCCGGCCGATCTGAAACGAAAACGAGCGCGTCGCCGTCAGGAGACCAAGCGGGCATATAGTCGCTCGCTCCGTCCGTCGTCAGCTGGGTGAGCTCGCGGTTCTCGAGCTCGAGAACCCAAATGTCATAATTACCCGAGCGGTCCGACGAGAACGCCACCCGCATCCCGTCCGGAGAGAAGACAGGTTCTCGATCGTCGAAGCGACTCGCCGTGAGAGCCGTGAGGTTCGCGCCATCGGCCCCACCGATGTCGATCACCCAGATGTCCCACGTCCCGTTGCGGAAAGATTGGAAGACGAGTCGCGTCCCGTCGCTCGAAAAATGAGGCAGGCGATCATCGCCGAGGCTGTCCGTCATCGCCGTGGCCCGTCCGCCCTCCGGGGGAAGACGCCAAAGCGTTCCCTGAAGGTCGAGGACGAAGCTTCCATCCGCGGGCGAGAGCGCGGCGGCGAAGTTGGTCCCTTCGCGCAAAACGAGATCGGTCTTCTCCGCCCACGCAGAGCCAGGCACGCCAAGTAAGAACGCCGCGAACCCGAGCGCTCGCATGCCGCGTGAGATCATCCCCACCTCCTACAAAAGAAAGCTACCACAGCGGAGGAAAGCTTGTAAGGCAGCATGACTCGCAACGCGGTTGCGATTGCACGAACAACACTTTAAGGTTCGACCATGGCTCGGCAAGTCTTCTTCATAATGGGGCTCGCTATCGTCACGGCCGATTGCTCCCGCGCTCAAGACCGCCCCCCAGGAACCAACCGGCTCTATCACGAAACGAGTCCCTACCTTCAGCTCCACGCACGAAACCCCGTGGATTGGTATCCCTGGGGAGAAGAAGCCATCGAGCTCGCCCGCGAGCTCGACCGGCCCATTTTCATCTCGATTGGCTACTCCACCTGCTACTGGTGTCATCGCATGGAGGAGGACGTTTTCGAGCACGACGCGATCGCGGCCTTGATGAACGCGCATTTCATCAATATCAAGGTGGACCGCGAAGAGAGACCGGACCTCGACGAGATCTACATGACCGCAACACAGCTGATCACGCAGCGTGGAGGCTGGCCAAACTCGCTCTTCCTCACACCCGACCTCGAGCCCTTCTTTGCGGGTACTTATTTCCCACCCGAAGACCGCGGGCAAAGGCTGGGCTTTCCAACCATCCTCAACAGAATCCACGATTTGTGGACGAACGACCGCGAGCGGCTCGAGACGAGCGCCAAGCGCATCGCCAGCGCGATGGAGGGCATGATCGCCTCTCGCGACGCGCCTTCGGCCGAGGTGCCGGCGGTGGACGGCGTGGCGCTCGCGGTGAACTCCCTTGTCCAAAGCTTCGACGAAGAGTGGGGCGGCTTCGGCCCCGCGCCAAAATTTCCCTCCCCCGCGAACTTGTTTCTCTTGCACGCGCGCGCCCTCGAGGGAGACAGCGATGCCCGGCGCATCCTCGTTGCCACGCTTCGCCACATGAGCCAGGGCGCGTTATACGACCACGTCGGCGGCGGATTCCATCGCTACGCGACGGACCGCATGTGGCGCGTGCCTCATTTCGAGAAGATGCTCTACGACAATGCGTTCCTCGCGGAGATCTTGATCGATACCGTGCGGCTGACCGCGGATGCAGAGCTCGCCCGTTTTGCCCGCGGAACGCTCGATTTTGTCCTCGAGCGCCTGACGAATGATGTCGGCGGCTTTCGATCCGCAATCGATGCTCAGACCGACGGCCATGAAGGCGCTTATTACGTCTGGGGCCGCGAGGAGCTCGAGTCCGTGTTAAACGAGGACGAGCTCGCCCTCCTCGGGCCGATCTTTGGCTTCGACGGGGAGCCCAATTTTGAAGAGACGCTTTATACGGTTTATTTAACCGCACCCATTCCGGAGCATGCAAAGCGCCTGGCTATCTCCCGCGAGACGCTCCTCGAGCGCATGGCGCCCGCGGTTGAAAAACTTCGGCGTGTGCGGCAAAAGAGAGAGTTCCCTCTCGTCGACGACAAGGTCCTCGCAGATTGGAACGGCATGATGGTGGCAGCGATGGCGAAAGGCGGCACGTTCTTCGGCGAGCCGCGCTACCGGAAGGCCGCCGAGAAAGCCGCCGCTTTTTTGCTCGAGGAGCTCAAGAGCAGCGCGGGCACGCTCCACCACGCATGGCGCAACGGCCAAAGCAAAGTCGATGCCTTTCTCGATGACTATGCGTTCCTGATGCGCGGCCTCGTAACACTCTATCGAGAAACCGGGAACGCGCGCTGGCTCGAGGCATCGGTGAAGCTCGCCAAGGAGCTCGAGGTGAGGCTGCGCGACCCCGACGGCGGCTATTTTCAAACCACCGAGAACCCGCTCAATCTGTTCCGATCGAAGGGCGCCATGGACGGCGCCATCCCATCCGGAAACGGCATGGCCGTGCAAGCCTTGTTCGATCTCGGCGAGCTGACGGGAAAGGCCGAGTACACGGCGCGCGCCGAAGCCGCGCTTCGCGCTTTTTCAGAGGAATACACGAAACACCCGGCCGCAACCAAGACGCTCGCTCTATCCATCGCGCGCTACCACCGCCGGGACGATCCCGCCTCGCTCGCGGACACGCTGGTGACGGCGCGTCTCGAAAAGACAGGCGACCAGTTCGAGGTGCATCTGCAAATCCGCGAGGGCTGGCACGTGAACGCCAACCCGGCATCCTCACCTTATCTGATCCCCACGGAAGTCCGGGGGGACGTGCGAAACGTCATCTATCCCGAGGGCGAGCTTCTCGAGCTCTCCTTCACCGACGACGCCATCGCGGTCTATAGCGGCACGGTCCAAATGAGCGGCGAGTCATCCGGCAACCAGGTCGTCCTCGTCTACCAGGCTTGTGACGACACGCGCTGTCTCTCGCCAGTGGAGAAGACGCTTCAGGCACAGCCGTGAGATCTTTTCTCCTACATGTCGGGCTCATTGGGCTCGGCGCGCTCGGCGCCAAAACCCTTCTCGCGTCAGATAAAGTCGGCGCGCTCGTCGAAGCCGAGCTCGCGAAAGACCCCATCGGCGGGATCAGTCTCGGTATCATCCAAGGGAGCGAGCTCGTTTACGAAGCCGCGTTCGGCTATGCGGACATGGAGAAAAAGATTAAGGCGACGCCGCAGCACGTCTATCGCATCGGCTCGATCACGAAACAGCTCACGGCGCTCGCGCTCTTGAAGATGTCCCTAGACGACACGGTGCGCCTGAGCGACCCGGTGGCGTCCCATGTTCCCGGAGTGAAGCGCGTCCGCGATCGTTATCCGGGAGCACCGCCCATCACACTGGTCCAGCTCGCGACGATGACGTCGGGGCTCGCGCGTGAGCCCGAAGATCTGCCGAGCTATCTCGTCGGGCCCGCCTCCGTGTGGGTCGACGTCGTCCTACGGGCGCTTCCCGCGGTGAAGTACGACTTCGCCCCTGATACACGCTACCAGTACTCGAATATCGGCTATGCGATTCTCGGCATCGCGCTCGAGAGAGCGTCGGGCCGCGACTACATGGCCTATGTGCGCGAGGAACTGCTCGTGCCTCTCGGGATGAAAGACAGCGACTTCGTGCCGAGGCCGCATTTCGAGGCGCGCGTAGCGATAGGCTATGCGCTTCGTGACGGCGAAATAGACGCCGAAACCCCGGCCCGAGAGCACGCGGGCCGCGGCTACAAGGTACCGAACGGCGCGCTCTACTCCACGGTGGCAGATCTTGCCCGCTTCATTTCTTTTCAGCTCGGACACGGACCCGCAGGCATCCTTCCGAGCGACGTTCTCAGCGACAATTTCAGCCGGGTGAGCTCAGCGGACGGCAATCTGAGCGCAGGCTACGGCATCGGCTTCCGCGTTATTCGTCGCGGCGAGCGACTCGTTTTCGGCCATGGCGGCTCCGTCGCTGGCTACCGCGCCGGGGCTTACTTCGATCGAGAAAGCGGGAGAGGTGTCGTCGTGTTGCGAAACGTCACCGGCGACGAGGTGGACGTGACCGAGCTCGCCATGCGCATCCTCGAGCTCGAGCCGTGAACTCGGATCGGACATCCCCGCCCGTCACCTCAGCCGGATTCGTCCTTCGGAAGCTTTCTGGAGCGACGGAGTACCCGGCGCGCCTCTTCGACATGTAGCGCCTCGACCATTTCGTCATCGAGCGTAGCCACGTTCTTCCCCTCGGCCATCGCTCGTCGCATGACCTCGATGATCCGACGCGCACGAGTCATCTCCTCGGCTGTCGGAGAGAAAACGCGATTGATGACCGGAACCTGACTCGGGTGGATGGCGCTCTTGCCGTCGAAGCCCATTTGGCGCGCGCGATGAGCGCTCGCTTCGAGCCCGCGAAGATCCTTGTACTCGAACCACGGTGTGTCGAACGCTTCGATACCGGCGGCCCGCGCGGCGTGCAGCACCTGGCCGCGCGCGAACAACAATTCCGACTCGTCAGGGAGCGGCCCGGCGCGCATATTCTTGCGATAATCCGCGGCACCAAAGAGAAGGCCGCCGACGTTGTGCATGCGTGCCAGCGCCCGCGCCTCAAGAACGCCGGTAGCGGTCTCAATCATGAGAAACAAGGGAACGCTCGGCCCCAGCGCTCCAACAACCGACGCCACCGTTTTGGACGACTCCGCTTTGGGTAGAATCGCACCTTGGGGACGCGCTTGCGCGATCATGTCAACGTCCTCCTCTCCCCAGGCTGTGTCGAGCCCGTTTGCACGGATGAAGATTTCGGAGTCGCCCCAATCGAATTTATCAAGAGCCTGGCGCACCTGATCGCGCGCCGAAGCTTTCGAGTCGGGATGGACGCCGTCTTCGAGGTCGAGGACGAGAACGTCGGCGCCGCGAGCGCCGGCCTTCGACATCATCCGCTGCGACGAGCCCGGGAGATAGAGGACCGAGCGACGGCGACGGTTCATCGCGCGATCTTATCACGCGATTAAACACTTTATGCTCAACCATTTGAGCCGTGGCAAGTTACATTGAACCTCGGATAGGCCGTTCACGTATGAGGGTATGGAGGACAACATGAAAAAAGTTTTGCTCATTGCCGTGGCAGCCTTGCTATTGATGACATCGCCGATTCTCGCCCAGACCCCTTGGGTCCATGTCGAAGTCGAAGAAGGCGGGGACGACAACACGCACGTCAAAGTCAACCTGCCCTTTCGGTCGTTCAGATCGCGCTCGAGGCCGCTCCAAAGAAGTTTCTGGAAGATGGAAAGATTCACTTGCATGCTAGGGACCACGATATCAAAGTCGAGGACATTCGCAAGATCTGGGCCGAGCTGCGCGCCGCAGGCGATGCCGAATTCTTTCTGTCGAAGGAGTCGACGAGACGGTGCACGTTAGCCGGCAAGGCGATCTGATTCGCATCGTCGTCGACGGGCGCGAAGAAGGAAACACCAAGCAAGTTCGCGTCGAGGTCACAGTGGCCGTCCTGGACGCGCTCTTTTCCGGCGAAGGGGAGAGCTTGAACCTGAGCGCCGCGCTCGGGGAGCTCAAATCCCAAAGAGGCGACATCGTTCGCATTAATGACGGCGACGGCGAGACCAAGGTCCGGATCTGGATCGACGAAAGGAATTGAAGCCATGTTGAAAACGGCCGCTCTCGTTCTCGCGTCCATTCCAGTCGTGCTAGCAGCCATGCTTCTGAGCTCGAGCTGCGTCGTGGTGGACGTCAAACAGGCCGACGGCCCGCGGATCATCGTGCCTGTACCGCTCTTCGTCGCGCGCGCGGCACTAGCTTTCGCTCCGCCTGAGGCAAAGCACGTGAGCATACCCGAGCTCGCGGAATATCGAGACGTCGCGGAGCAGATCCTGAGTGAGCTCCTTGACGCGCCGGACGGCATCCTCGTCGAAGTCCGTGACGACGGCGAGCACATGCTGATCGAGAAGGTCGGTGACCGCCTCGAGATCGACGGCGACGACGAAGAGGTCTCGGTTACGGTGCCTATCACCCTCGTCCTGGATATCCTCGACAGCTATGACGGCGAGGAGCTCAGTAGCGCTTCTGTGCTGGCAGCTTTATCCTCCGTGTCGCGCACCGAGCTCGTCCACGTGAAGACGAAGGACGAGGAAGTGTGCGTCTGGATCTGGTAGCAGACATCCACGCCCTCCTGCGGTAGACTATCCCCAGCAGGAGGACGTTTCTTGGAAACTACGCCAGAAGAAGTCAAGCAGGCCCTAGAATCCGACACTATCCGGCTCATTGACGTCCGCGGTCCGGACGAATGGGAGATCGCACATATCGACGGGGCGACGCTGGTCACCCAAGAGCTCTCGGACGAGATGCAGAGCTCTTGGGACAAAGACTCCGCCATCGTTTTCTACTGCCATAGCGGGGTGCGAAGCATGAACGCGGTGCACTTCTTCCAGAAGCAAGGATTTACCAACGTCAAGAGCATGACCGGCGGGATCGAGGCCTGGTCGATCTCCATCGACACGAGCGTCCCACGATACTGAGATCGACGACGCTCATGGAGATCGAGGGCGTCTATGCCCGCAACGAGGAGATCATCTCTCGACGCATTGGCGACGAGCTCATCCTCGTTCCTCTCCGCAAGAGCGTTGCCGATATGGAGACGCTCTTCACGTTGAACGAAGTCGGTGCGCGCGTTTATAAGCTCATCGATAGCAAGAGGAGCGTTGCCGTAATCGTGGACGACATCGTGTCAGAGTTCGCGGTCACGGCCGAGGTGGCCAAGAGCGACGTTTTCGAGTTCATCGAACAGCTGCTCGAGGTCGATGCTATTCGCAAAGACCCAGGCAGCGAGGTCAAAAGCGCCGGCTGAGATGGGTCAGCGGCCGTTCGCCGCCGCCCGCTCGAAGGCAAGCTCGACCACCTTCCCCACGAGATCGTCGTGGCTGCGGCCTTTTTTGTTCCACGCCATGAAGAACTCGCAATCCGAAGACAGCCAGGGATTGGGATTGACCTCGAGCACGAAAATCTCGTCTCGCTCGGTCACCCGGAGATCGACGCGACCGTAATCACGAAGGCCAAGGACGCGATAAGCCTCGACCGCGACGTCTTGGATGCGCCGCGTGAGCGCTCGCGAAAGCTTCTTCGGATAGATGGGCGGCGTCTGGCCGTAGATCTCGGAGCCTCGCCACCACTTCACTTCGGCGCCCGCGATTCTCGGCACTCCCTCGGGGACCCGCGATAAGTCCAGCTCAACGAGGGGAAGAGCCTCGGGCGGATCGTTCCCAATCACCCCGGCATAGATCTCGCGTCCGTCGATATAGCGCTCGACGAGCGCCGGTCCGGAAAACCTATCGTGGACGTAGCGCACGCGCGCACGAAGCGCTTTGTTGTCGTGCACGACCGAGCCCGTGTCGACCCCGATCGACCCGTCCTCTCGCGAAGGCTTCACGATGAGAGGAAATGGGGGCGCGTCCTCGATCCGCCGCTTGCCACGAGGAACCGTTACGAAATCCGCGGTCGGGATCCCGTGATAGCGAAGTATTTTTTTTGCCAGGGCCTTGTCTTGGCCGAGGTGAAGCGCGCGCGCATCGGCGCCGGTGAAAGGTCGTCCCAGGAGCTCGAGATAGGCAGCGACATGCAAGTCCTTCGTATTGTCGCCCGCATAGGACTCGGTCAAGTTGAACACGAGGGATGAGCGGGTTCGGCTCAGCCTTTCTAGACTCTTGGCATCGCCTTCGAGAACGGAATATTGCGGCAGATAACCGAGCCTCTCGAGGGCCCGGTAGACCTCTTGGTGGACATCCGGCTCGGGCTCGGCGGAGGCATCGGGCGCGAGCCCCAAGAGCGAGCCGTGTGCGTCTCTGGGATCGTGCTCTTCGTCAGCCCACCAGACCTCGTAGAGAACGGTGACTTTCTTCTTCTTTTTTTTGGGCATGCGGCGACGAAAGTCTACCGCAGGAGCACGGGAGAGACTAGAACCGAAACAGCCGCGTCACTTTGATGACGAGGCTTCGGTTCTCGAGAGCCGGGGAGGCACCGGCAAGCGTGTTTCGCCCGTCGCTATAGACGAGGAAGATATCGCTGCCGGGGCGATATTCCCACCGCAAGCGGATGTTCGTCGAGAAGCTATTAGCCTCCGAGTTGTATTGCACCAAAGCCCCGACGAAGCTGCGCGGCGAGATCGTGTAGGTGGCGCGAATCCGGATGACGTTGGTTTGAAACGATCCCTGTGGGAGATCGATCCAGTTCAAAGCGAAGTAGGGCTCGAGCGAAAATTGGGCCGTCACTTCCACACGACCACGGTAGGTCAGCTCCGTCCGCGTCCCGCCGAAGAAACCGCCAAACTCTGCGCCCACCCATCCAGAGAACCTACGGTGGCCGCTGAACCACGTGCCTCCACGCACCCGATCGAAGCTATAGGTGCCTGGGGGAATGACAACGCCTTGTGTAATCTCGAACTCCTCGAAAAGCGCTTCAAGATTGTGATTGTAGGTAACGTTCGTGAAGTCGCCACTCTCGAAGCGAATGCGCGATTCCAACTCGAAAATCTGAGTCTCGAGCGCGCTCCCCGTCACCGTGTTGTAGCGATTGAAACGGCCCTCGATGTCCAACTTGCGGATCGCCTGGATCCCGCGAGGCCGCACGCTGTAGCGTGCCGCCGCGCGCGTTTTTAGGAAATCCGTTCGGCGCCTGAACCCGGTCTCGGGATTGAAGTCAGCATCGACGAGCAGGTACTCGGCGTCGATGCCGTAGAGATCCGCGTCGTATTTCGCGGCGGCGCGATAGCTCGTGTCACCCTGGTCGAGCCCCGGGGTGTCCGTTTTCGCGTAGTAGGCGTTGACGTTGAGGTTGTCGTAGAAGGTGAAGTTGCCGTCCACCCCAAACATCCCGTTGCCGCCGGTCCCGTCCAGGTTATGGTCTCGATAGGTACCGATGACACCGATATTGCTCCGCGCCAAGATGTCGCGCTTGACGCGAATGACGGAGTAATTCGTCTGCGGGATGGATTTGGACGCGACATCGTTCGTCACGATATTCAAAAAACCGAGCGTGTAAGCACCCGCACGCCCTGTCAAACGCCCGCCCGCGAGAATCGGAACTGCCGAGCCGCCATCGAGGCCTATGCGCCGGCTGAAGAACATGATGGGCGCGTCCGCCGGCCCGTCGAAGGAGAACGCGCGCGTATCCCGGCCGCCAAAATTGAAAATACCTTGACCCTCGAGAAAGAACTCGCGTTTCTCGGGAACGAAGAGGCTGAAGCGCGTCAGGTTCACCTGGGACTCATCGGCCTCGACCTGGGCGAAATCGGTGTTGTAAGTGAAGTCGAAAGTGAGGCCTTTCGTCACGCCGTATTTCGCGTCGATGCCGAAATCGGCGTCACCCGCGTTCTCGAAAGGCACGTCCGCGACACGGTTCGTGGTCATGGAACCGGACGCGTAGGGCTTCACTTCGAGGTTCATGGAGCGCTCGGGCGTCTCGATCCCGACGAGCGTGGCGGCGTAGGAAAGCTTCAACAAACCGTGCCGATCGAATGCCGCGGGAATGGGCACGAGGTGGCTGCGCTCGTTCTTCCACTTCACTCGGCGCTCGAAATTGATACCCCAGAGCTGCGAGCTCCCCGCCCGATAGCGCAACGACTTGAACGGAAGCGACATCTCGAAGGTCCACCCCTCGGCGAAACGGCGGGATTTCACGTACCAGATCGTGTTCCAGTCGCTGTTGACGTTGCGCTCGTCCGTAACTTGGCCGTCCCAGAGCGCTCCGAGCGGGTTGGTTCGAAATAGAAACCCGTTGCGATGGTCGTAAAAAGTATCGAGGATCACCGAGAAGCTCGAGTTCTGGTGTTCGATATTTCGGTTGTCGCGCCGCATCTCGTTGGCGACGATACGCTCCGGGTGAGAATCCCAGAGTCGCGCGGCGATATAGACACTTGTCGCGTCGTAGAAAACCCAGACGTCGGTTTGCTCCGTCGCCGGTTGTCCCGCAAGAGGCTCTTGCTGCACGAAGCCGCTCATTGCCGGCACCGTCGCGTAGATCCGCTCGTCGAGAGAGCCGTCGACCTCCAGAGGTTCGTCGAGCCTCACCGCGCGCAGAGTCGCGCGGCCGTTATCGTCCCGGGCCAGGACCTGGGGCGCCGCTGGGATCGGGGGCCCGTCGATCATGGCGTTGAGGTCGTCGATCTCGTCGGCGCTCATCGCTGTGAGGCCATCATCGCTCGCCGCGGAGACAACCGTCCCTACCAATAGCAAGACCATCCCTCCCGTGGCGAGGAAGGCGCTTCGAGCCTTCATGGCTAGAACCGGAACAATCGGGTGAATTTCACGACGAAGCTCTGATTTCGAAGACCCGGGAATCCGTCCGTCGTGGTGTCCCGCCCATCGGTATAGACGACGAAGATATCACTTCCAGGCTTGTACTCCCACCGGTAGCGGATGTTCATCGCGAGCGAGTCGTTCGACGTGTTGTACTGAACCAACGCCCCGACGAAAGACCTTGCGGAAAGCGCGTAGGTCGACCGGACGCGCAATAGCGTCGTGATGAAGTCTCCTTCGGGAAGATTGACCCAGTTCTGAGAAATATTGGGCTCGACCGTGAACTGCGAAGTGACTTCGACGCGGCCGAAATAGCCGAGCTCGGTACGGGTTCCGCCGAAGAAACCGCCCATCTCACCTCGAATCCAACCCGAGATTTTTCGCTGCGGGCCGAGGCGGTATCTCGCGCTGAGACGGTCGAACTCGTAGCCACCGACCGGGAGAATCACTCCGTCCGAGATCTCGAAATCACTGAAAAGATATTCAAAGCTTCTCTCATAGCTGACGTTAAAGTCGTCCCCGCGGTTGAACTCGGTTCCGAACTCGAGCTTGAGCTCTTT
Organism: Acidobacteria bacterium bin61; assembly: GCA_963578475.1. Taxonomy (GTDB): domain Bacteria; phylum Acidobacteriota; class Vicinamibacteria; order Marinacidobacterales; family SMYC01; genus SMYC01. The sequence goes on from CAUZCL010000029.1 coordinate 50,446, forward strand.
CGATTCCAGCTGACTCTGGTTGTTCTCGTAATAGTCGAATTCCGCCTGAAAGCGGAACCGGCGCACCGACCGAATCGATCGTGGCCGCGGGGAGAAACGCAAGCGGCCTGAAGTCTTGCGCACATCCGACCGCCGTACGAAACCGATCTCGGGGTTGAAGTTCTCCGCGATCTTTAAATGAGAAACGTTGAAGCCGTAGCGGTCGCCGCCGTAGCTCACGCGGGCTTGATAGGTGTCGTCCTGGCCGTCGAGCTCCTCGGTACGGCTCTTCGCATAGTAGGTATTGATGTTGAAGTTGTCGAAGAAAGTGAACGCGGCATCGACGCCCACGACCGAGTTCGACCCGGAATAATCGAGAGATTTATCCCGGTGGGTAGCGATAATACCTATGGAGCTCCGGCGGAGAATGTCGCGCCGGACGCGGATGACGGAGAAATTCGTGGGCGCGATGCCAGCTACGTCGACCCCGCGCGTCTGCATGTTCAAGAACCCAACCGTGTAACGTCCCTGACGACCTGTCAGACGGGCTCCCGCCTGGATCGGCACCTGGAAGCCGTCGTCGAGCCCGATGCGCCGGCTAAAGAAAAGAATCGGGGTGCCTCCCCCGCCACCATAACGGCGTCCGCTGCTGCCGCCGAAGGCAAAGATTCCTTGGCCTTCGAGAAAGAACTCGCGTTTTTCCGGAAAGAACAAGCTGAACCGCGTCAGGTTCACTTGCTGATCGTCCGCTTCGACTTGCGCGAAGTCGGTATTGACGGTGAAATCCGCGACGAGGCTCTTCGTGACGCCGTACTTCGCGTCGACACCGACGTCGGAGGCGAAGTCGTTCTCGTACGGCACATCGGCTTCGCGATCGGTCCGCATCGCGCCCGTCCCGTAAGGCTTGATCTCGAGATTGAGCGAGCTCGCGGGAGGCTCGATCCCAACGAGCGTCGCCGCGTAGGAAAGCTGCGTGATACCCCGCTCGCGAAAGGCGGCCGGGATCGGTGTCAAGTAGCTGAACTCGTTCTTCGAGCGCACGACGCGACGGAAGTTGATCCCCCAAATGTGGCTCTGGCCCTGCTTGTATCGAAGCGATTTGAACGGGATCGAAAACTCAACGGTCCAACCTTCGGCGAACCGGGCCGTCTTCACGTTCCACACCGTGTTCCAGTCCGAGTTGACGTTGCGCTCGCCGATAATCTGGGCATCGTACAGCGCGCCGAGCGGATTGGTGTGGAACAAGAAGCCGTCACGACGATCGTAGAACGTATCGAGAATGACGGCGAAATTGTCGTTGTTGAAAATGCCCCGAGCGTCGCGTCGCAGCTCGTTGGCCACGATCTTCTCGGGGTGGGTGTCCCAGTTGCGCGCTGAAACATAGATGTTCTCGTCGTCGAAGAAGACCCAGACTTCGGTCTTCTCGGTCGCCGGCTGCCCCTGGTGAGGCTCCTGTTGAACGAAGTCGCTGATGGACGGGACGCGGCGATAGATGTTCTCCTCGAGCCGTCCATCCAAGGTAATCGGGGTCTCGAGCGCGATCGCGCGCAGTGTGACTTTGCCATCCTGGTCGCGGGAGACGACCTCGGGGGCCATCGGAGGCGCCGGCCCGTCGATGCTGCCGAGGAGCGTTTCGATTTCGTCATCGCCCGGGAGGGCCAGGCCTGGACACAGAACGGCCAGACAAACCACCCAAGCGCACAATTTGTTGAGTTGCATCACGTCAAACTAGGACTAGGACAGGTCGGAAATTATCTAAAAGCGGCCCCGCTCGGTACACGAACTACCTAAATAATTATAGCAAGTGGATCGCTCTAAGCCCAATCGATCTAAATACTTAACACCAATTTAACATCTCAGCAGGTTGGCCGGTTCACGGCGAATGTGTTAGATTGCGCCTATCTAGCAGCCGTTCCCAAAGGTGGGGGTCAGGTTCAACAGGAAGGACGACGCATTGAATAAACGAGCACTGGTTTTCGTGGCCACTCTGGGGGCTTGTCTGCTCTTCTTCGCAGCGTGCGGCTCCGACGAAACTTCGAGCAGCTCGCCGACGATCACCGCACCGACGCCACAGTCCCCGGCCAACGGCTCCACCGTCCAAAGCCTGAACCCGACTTTGACGGTAGGAAACGCCACAGGGGCGGCCAGCCTGAGTTACCGGTTCGAGGTAGCGACAGATTCCGGATTTTCAAGCATCGTGGCGGCGGTCGACAACGTGCCCGAAGGCTCCGGTAATACGTCGTGGGTCGTAACCCCCGCCCTTGCCAGCGGCCGTTTTTTTTGGCGCGCTAGGGCCTCAGGGGAAGGAGTCCAAGGACCGTTCTCCGGGACCACGAACTTCGACGTCGAGAGCGGGTTCAACTCGCAAACGCCGATCAACAACATTTATGTTTCCGACCCTCTGACGACGGGTATGTCGGTCGGCGAAGTGGGCGGGGGCCAGTTCCGCGCCGGGGGATGGTTTGCGACCAACGCGAGCTCCTACATCCGATACGAGATCCCGACGACCCGCAACGGATTCGTCGAGTTCCAAGTCACGAACTTGCGCAACCCAAACCCGCGCTCGGACAAACGCAGCCTCATGATCATGTGGGACCCGACCCGCGGCGACTACACGGAAAACCCGTTCCGCGTCCATATCGCGAAGTTCGACACGAACCTCGTGACCCGTTGGTACATGCGTCTCCGATTCATCTCGAACGGAGAAGAAACGAATACGGGGACCGACTTCTTTGATTGGGACCCCAATCACATCTACTCGTTTCGTCTGGAATGGGGCGCTTTTCCGGCCATCGTCAGCTCCCAGCGGGTACAATTCCTCATGGATGGCCGGGTGATCATGACGCGGAACTACGACAACCACTACGAACCCTCGACACATTGGGTCGAGCTCGGGATGGGGCCCCGCAACGAGACGTTGGAGCAAGCGCTATACTCCAACGTGACGATCGGCGTGCGCCAGCCCAACGAAGAGTAGTCGAGCCTACTGAGGCGTCGTCTCCGTATCAGAGGTGCCGCCAATCGTAACGACCTGGCCTGGGCTCAACCCGGCTCGCGTGACTTCGCTGCGGTTTTGGAAACGCACCAGCAAGTCGTAGGTCCCGGCCGCATCCACGCCAAAGTGCTGCCGTGCAGGATCCTGGCTGCAATAACCCGTCGTCGACTGCACCACGCGGTAACCGACGAGCTCACCGCTTTCGAAGAGAGAGACGGTGGCTCCAATGGCGCCGAGCTCGCCGCTCGGCCCTGTGAGCGAAACGCCAAGCCAGTTACCCGACGCCGCGCTGTCAAGGTTGTTACGAAAGAACGTGTTCGGCCCCTGCTTGCTCGCGATGAGCAGATCGAGAGAGCCGTTATTGTCCATGTCGGCAAAGACGGCAGAGCGCGCATCCGTCCCGATGCCCTCGAGCCCGATCTCCCCGACAATGCGAAACGCCCCGCTTCCGTCGTTCAGATAGATGCCGCCGTCGCCCGCAAGATAGAGGTCGAGGTCGCCGTCATTGTCGACGTCGCCGAAAGCGGCGGTATAGTGCACGCCCTCGAATAAGCGCACGAGATTGAAGCGACCTTCGCCATTATTACGATAGAGCTTCGATCCGTGGAAGCCCGTGATCACGACATCCAAGTCGCCATCGTTGTCGATGTCTTGGAAGCTGTAGCCGTTCGTGCCTCGAAAATCGCTCGTCGTCTGCGCATATTCGAGCCCGGTGAAAGCGGTGTTCTCCACGAAACGTGGTGACTCGTTGGTGAGAATCGCGATGGCGCCAACGCCAACGCCGGGCACGTGCTCGAACGCGCTGAGCGCGATATCCGGCTTGCCGTCCCCGGAGATGTCCACGAGCGCGAGCCCTTGGTTGGCGAAGGACGGATCGGCATCCCCTTTCAGCCGAGACCGCTTGAAACGCATTCCGCCACGATTCATATAGACGTTCGGGATGAAATCCTGCCACGCTGTCACGACGATATCGAGCAGCCCGTCGCCGTCGAGGTCCGCCGCGCCCACGCCGCGGGGCCCGAGGTCGCGTACGTCGATCCCGGCGCTATCCGAGATGTCCACGAAGCGCGCGTCGCCCTCGTTACGATAGAGCCGGTGATGGCCGCTCCAAGTGTGGCCATTGAACAAATCGAGGTCGCCGTCATTGTCGAAATCGGCGAAGACGGCCGCGTGCGATTCCTCTGAGAGCTCTTCGACGGTTCCGTCCTCGAGCTCGAGCGCATAGAAGCCGTCATCGGAAACGCCGGCAACCACACCGATCTCCTCGAAACGCTGCGGGCTCCCGCCGAGATTTCGGAACAGCAAATCGGGCCGGTCCTGCTTGGGGTCGAAAATATGCGTCACGTAGACATCGAGAAGGCCGTCCCCGTCGATATCGGCCACTTGGATGCCGTGCCCACCTAAATCGAGCAAGCTCGTGAATCCCGACTCGACCGTCGCGTTGGTAAAGCTGAGAGCCGCAGGCGGATCCGTCTGGGCGTGGGCGAGCGCCGTGCGGGAGAAGAGGATTAGGAGTGCCAAGACGGCGTTGTTTCGGGGGGCACGTCGTTTCGTCACAGATACTGTCCTCGTTGGAGCGCGGTCGTTGATGTCGCTACCGCTGTAACGATTAGGAATCGCAGACGGATTCGTAATCTGAGCGATCCGTACTATCGGAAGACCGTCCTTCGACCAGTCCGTCGGTTTGAACGCCCGTCCGTTAATGTAGTCGGCCAAGTCCGAAAGCGGACGTTCCGACCAGCCCTCAGGCACCATATCCGAGTTCTCCGAGGTAGGCGTTCATCCGCTCTTCGGCTTCGCCCCGCTCCTTCTGGAGTTCCCGAAGCTTCACGACGGCGGCGGCGACATCGATATGCTCTTCGCCGTCCGAGGTGTCGGCCGCCTCCTCGAAGACATCCGACAGCCGCTTCAGGAAGAGAATGCCGAAGATGAAGTTCTTATAGTCGCTGGAATCGATAGAGCCACGTAGGATGTCAGCCGCGGACCAGAGGTTCTTCTCCAGCTGGTCCACGGTGAGCTTTCCCGATGCGGGCAGCTCCATCTGGAGCGCCTCCGTGCTCTCGCTGTTCGGACTGTCGCCCGTGATGCGATCGATGAGCACGGCCTTCTCGCGACCCGTGTCGTCGAGTTCGAGGCTACGGCAGATGTCTTTCAGCGTGTCGCGGGAGAGAGATTCTAGAATCTCTCGAAGCTTCGCTTTCTTCGAGCGTGCAACGGCATTAACGAGATGCTCCTTGGAGCGACGGTCAACAACTTCGAGATCGAAGCTGTCGGCGATCTCCTGAAGGTCGCTGCGTCGAAGGAATTCGAGCACTTCACGTTTTCTCGACATGTATGATGGAATCTCCGCTTAGAAAAAAACCAGGCGATAGACGACTGGATTTTCCTTCTTGTAACCGATCTCTAAAATTTCCTTCCCTCAACCAGGCGACATGATAATTTAACCAACTACAGGGTGACAAGCGTGTAGACCCTCTAGCCACGGCCACGACGAGTGAAAAGCCGAGGCCAGGGGCATGCCCAGCTCGCCCCAGCTTCGACACTTGATGCCACGTTTGTCGAAGGCGTCGAGGATGATGCCCGTCCTCAATGAAGGCTAAAGGAAGGTCAGTTCCTTTTTTCCTTAGCGTCTTCCTCCGTGCTCGTTCTGTCGCCCTTGTTCAGCAGCCCTTTTAACGCTTCTCTTGCGTTCGCTGTACGGTTCTTCTTCTCTGAGATCTCGATAAGAAGGTAGTCGAGAAACGCTCTCATCTGTTCGCCCTTCTCTAGGATCTCTTTCTCGGGCAGACTGTGGATTGTGCCCGTCGATCCGCAGGCTCGAAGACAGAAATTCCTTGACGGCAGCGATCCGTTCGCTCGCTCGTCGATCAGTTTCGACGCTCAACGAAAAACAAAGCGCGAGGTTGCCACATGAAGACAGGTGTGATATGAGGACCGTTAGCGCGCAAGCGAGCCGTGCCATCTGTGAAGACCGTTAGGTCCGTTAATTCTGTGCGCTGACAAGAAGGAGGAGTGAGATGGGCGATAGAATCAAGCCGATTGTAGGTGCATGGGTCACCGCAAGTGTCATCGCGTACGTCGGTGTACAAAATTTTTTTAACTCTGCCATGCCCGATCCACCGTTCCCACCCATGATTGGGAATCCAATTGCAGCTACTGCTGTTTTCTGGATCGTTACGATCTTGTTTTTTGATTGGGCCGTTCAGCGGACAGGGAAGACCATGCTCACAGCGATGGTGATCGCTGTATCGCAGATTCTATTGGTAGACTTCAACTATGTGCTCATTGGGCGTCGAGAGCCGAATGCCGCGTTGATAAGTGTTGTCGTAATCCTTGCTATATGGTGCGCAGTCGCGACTGTGTATGACAAGCTGTCCGAATCGTCCTAAGCGCTGTTTATAGATAACAGCCTACGAGGATCATCGCCATCGTATTCTCGTGGAGAATGCGAAGTCCGCTCGCGCCGTCAAGGCTAAGCTCGAAGAGCTTTCCGCCGCTGGTGTCACCTACGCGCTGATAGACGCGCCCTCGTGGCCGCGATGGTGTCAGATGTCGTCCTCGTGCCAGACTTATGTCTCGGTTTAATCTCCTCGTCGAGAGAGACGCCAGGGGTGTTCGGTGTAGAGCGAAAGCATTTGCCAGCGACCGTCGCGCTTCGCGTAGACTCGTGCAAACCTTCCGAAAACAGGAGTTTCGCCGGTATGGATGACTCGGTTTTTCTGTACATGGAACTTCTCGTCCGAAATCCCGCCGCCAGCTCTCTCTATCGGACCATTTTCCGTGATACGCGCTGCTCGCTCGGCCTTGTTTTGCTCGACCTCACCCGTTGACATGATGGTCCAGACGCAGTTGTCGGCGATATGCTTTGCCCAGGCTTCGCCGTCGCCCTTGAAGAAGGCGGCAGTTCTCGCCCGGTCGAATTCTTTGACTTCCCCCTGAATTTTAGCGTTGTCCTGAGCACTTGCCGACAAAGCCATAACAAAAACAATCGCGGTTGTTACCAAGAAGTGCATTCCGTCCCTCCAGTTACATTTTGAAATGAACACGGATCTCGATCGAATTTCAAGGTGTGGCACCCTGTAGTAAGAACCCATTTGTCACCTAGTCTAATGGAGTTGCCCCGGCCCCGCGCAACGCTTCGGGACCAGGGGTGGGATCACGCGATTAGCTCGCCCGCTGTCTCCGTATTTCACTGATCACTGACCCTCAGCGGAAAGCGTCTAGCGTTGCGTCCCACCACCACCGGGCCGAGCTCGGCGAGTTCACCTGCCACCAGGCATGGTGCGTACATCGATCGGTGAGCTGGGTGGCGCGTACTGTGCGCATGGAGCTTGGAGAGGGTGGCGCGTCGAGCCTCGGTGAGCTCGAAGAGGCGGCATCGTCTTCGCTTCGAGAGTTGACGCAAGTCTTGAGAGTTTCTGAGGCGACGTGGCACGCCCGCATACCACACGCACCCGCGCGCACGCGCATGCACCGAGAGTATCCCCTCGGAAATTTTTTCTAAAATTCACAGTGGGACCCCTATAGGCCGGGCACTCAGCCCGTAAACCGTATTTGAATACGGTTAACGGTTTGCAGGATGAGGGAGCGCAACGACATCAGCACCAATCCGCGCACTCTTGATCTTCATTCCAAGCCCGTAGGGTCAAGATATTCATGCGGCGTCCCGATGGTAGAAACGGAGCAACCCGCCAAGCCGTTCACGGCACTGAATGGCGCCCTCTAGACCGTTAGTCAGAGCAATCGCGGGCTCGGGGAACAATAAGAGATTGTCCTTGCCTTGATGATTCCTCTCGTGATGATGATGGGCGAGGTACTCCTTCAGCGCGTGACGCAGCGAGTTCTCCCCGAACAAGATGAGCTTCGAGAGACATTCCTCTTTGACCGATCTCACCCAGCGCTCCGCGAACGCATTCAAATCCGGGCTCCGCGCGGGCAGTCTGACAGGCGTCACGCCAACGCCCTCAATGGTGAGCCTGAACGACTCGCAGAACTTGGAGTCCCGGTCGTGGATGAGATATCGGCTCGAGGACAGAAAGCCGATATAGACCATGGTCACGTTGCAGG
>CAUZCL010000030.1:0-58088 GCA_963578475.1 Acidobacteria bacterium bin61
GGGCCCTCGCGTCGCCCTGCTCTGCGGCCAAGCGATACCATTTCACCGCTTCAGCGTCGTTCTCAGGAACACCCTCTCCGGTGGCGTACATCACTCCGAGGAAGAACTGGGCGTCCGCGTCGCCCTGCTCTGCGGCCAAGCGAAACTGTTTAAATTTTTCAGGAACTGCAGTTTCTTGGCCGGCGTTTGCAATGCTCAGAAGAACGGTTGCTGCGACTGCGGCGGCTAGGAAGCGACCCGGCCTGCGCCGGATGCAGAATTCAGCAGAGAGCCCAGCGGCCATGAACGCAAACACTCCAAAAGGGGACTGTGCCACTGCACCTCCGTCGTACTGACACGGGAGCATGCGCGTACAGAAACCCGGTGTCAACCTCGCCCGTGCCCCGTCGCGCTTTCCGCCCATTCTGTGGCATGACTCGAGCGCCGGGACGCCCTCAAACGGCAACCACGGGCGTCGAGCTCGAGTGGGATAAGATTTCCTATCATGCCGGCGATTTCTTCTGAAACTTCTGGCCGAGTGGAATCGGGCCGATTTCGACGATACTGGACGCGCATCTCGAGCGCGCGCTACCCGGCGCTAAAAACCAGCCCCCGATGTGACCAGATCGTGACCATCCGCACCGAAGCTGCGTCTAAGTCACTGAGTTTAAACAGATGGGCTCGATATGGTGCCGAAGGGGGGATTTGAACCCCCACTCCCCGAAGGAAACTGCGCCCTGAACGCAGCGCGTCTGCCGTTCCGCCACTTCGGCACTAGGGTGGTCGAAATAACGATGATACAAAGACCCGGCCCAGCTTTCAACTCGGCTTCCTTCGTGGGGGAATCGGTCTTGCTGCCCAACCGTCGTTGAGCGCGCTCGTCTCTGGCCTGCACTTCGTGCTGGCAACTTCATTACAACAAGTGTGTTGACATTCTCTCACAAAACCGCGCTCTCGCTGGAATCCTGCGACAACATGACGGCCGGCGTGCTCGAGTCCGCGCTGTGACGAAATCGGGCCGGAATGTTACCGTATGACGAAGTCGTCGAGCTCGGCTACGAAGATCCTAGAGCCGTCGCTAGTGTCGGGATCGCCGTGAGAGGTACGACATCTATCGAGTCGTCCAAGGCGTATTATTCGACCCCGGGTAGACGACCCAGATTCTTTCAAGCCCGAGGTCCTCGAGCGCGGTTCGCATCAAGCGCGTTGTTCGGGGCGCGTCTTGATACTTGAACTCGAATCCATAGCGTTTGCCTTTCAGCATCGCGAGCAAGGCGAGCTCCGCCCCGTTATGTGTTGCCCAGAAATACGCGTCTCTCGTCTCGAGCAGACCGACGACCTGCTCGATCGCGAAACCTTCCCATGAAGCGCTGATTTTAGGGTGCGCTTGTAGGTCCGCGAGTGTCTCGATTTTGAGAAGCGCGTGCAGGAGCCCGGTGTCGCGGAGGTACACCTTGGGCGACTTTACCTGGCGCTTGGAAATATTCTCGAACCATGGCGGGAGGACGCGAATCATGAAAGCGCCTCGCAAGATGTCGAGGTAGCTCCGCGCGGTATTCTCAGCAGAGTCCAACGATCTCGCGAACTCCGCCGCGTTCCAAATTTGACCGTGGTAGTGAGCGATCATCGTCCAGAACCGGCGGATGGTCTCGGCCGGCACACGGATTCCGAGTTGTGGGATGTCGCGCTCGAGAAAAGTGCGGATGAAATCGTCGCGCCACCTGAGGCTAGAGCTGTCGTCCGCAGCCAGAAACGAGCGTGGGAAGCCTCCTCGAACCCAGAGGCGATCCTGAGCGGCGCCGCCGGTTTCACGAAGGTCTAATCCCGATAGATCGACAAAGCCGATTCTGCCGGCGAGAGATTCGGACACTCCCTGAACGATTCCGGGAGAGGCCGATCCGAGCAGGAGAAATCGCGCGGGGTTGTCCGGTCGATCCACGAGCACGCGGAGAAGCTCGAACAATTCCGGTCGGCGCTGGATTTCGTCGATGACGACCAGACCGGATAGCTTCTCGAGTGTAGTCATCGGAGCCGATAATCGGCTTCGATCGACGGGATTCTCCAAATCGAAGAACTCGCAAGGCTCGCGTTCCGCGATGATTCTGGCGAGAGTCGTTTTCCCGGACTGGCGTGTGCCGAGAAGAGCAGCCGCCGGGTGCAGTTTCAGCGCCTCGTTAATCCGCTCGAGTACGACGGGTCGCGGCAACATGTCCGGGGATTAACCATGAAAATACTTATGTCAACTAAGTATTTTCATGGTTAATTGTTAGTTTTGCAACGCTGTCGCGTACCGATCGAAATTGGGAAGGGACCCGACAGAGGGTTCCGCCACTTCGAGCACTAGGGTGGTTGAGCAAAGGATGATACAAAGACCCGGCCCAGCTTTTCGACCCGGCTCCGTTATGGCACTCGACTCAGACATCATCCGCGAGAAGATCCGTGAGCGGCTTCGGAAGCTCGGCCGACCTACCACCGAGAAAGACCTCCTCAAGCAGCTCCGTGTGAAAGGGGAGGGGCGGGTGGAGGCGCAGCGCGTTATCGAAGAGATGATCGCGAAAGGGGAGCTTGCGCGCACGCGGGCGGATCGGATCGGGCTTCCCGAGAAAATGGATCTCGTCGCCGGGCGGCTTGAGGTCAAGCGCGGCGGCTTCGGGTTCGTCGTTCCGGGGGAGCGCGGGCAAGGCGACGTTTACGTTGCGGGAGGCAATCTCGGAGAGGCGCTTCACGGCGATCGGGTGCTCGTTCATATCGACCGCCGGGGGCGGGAAGGTCGACCTGAAGGACGCATCGTCGATGTCTTGGAGCGGCGGACGACGTCGCTCGTCGGTCGGCTCGAGATTGATTCGGGCGGGACGCGGGTCGTTCCGTTTGACGCGCGCCTTCTTTACGAAGTCTTTCTTCCCGCTAAGGATCTTATGGGCGCTACGGCGGGCGACATGGTTGTCGTCGAGCTCACGCGCTTTCCTTCGCCTTACCGCGCGCCGATGGGGCGGATTACCCAAGTCCTTGGTAGCGTCGATGAGCCGGGTGTCGATGTGCGGGTCGTGCTCGCGAAGCACGGCATTCCAGAGGTCTTCCCCGAAGACGTGTTGGCGGAAGCCGAGTCGGTCGAGGACGAGCTAGGTGACGACGCGCTCGAGGGAAGGGAAGACTTTCGCGCGCGTTCCATCGTCACTATTGACGGGGAGACGGCGCGCGATTTCGACGACGCTGTCGAAGTCGAAGTGCTCGATAACGGACATTACCGTCTCGGTGTGCATATCGCCGATGTCTCGCATTACGTGCGGGAGGGCTCGCCGCTCGACCGGGAAGCTTACTTTCGCGGAACGTCCGTCTATTTTCCGGATCGCGCGATAGCGATGCTTCCAGAGCGCTTGTCGAACGGCATCTGTAGTCTGAAGCCGGGCGTTGACCGCCTGGTGCAGAGCGTTCTCATCGAAGTCACGCCGAACGGTGAGGTCGTCAAAAGCCGCTATGCCGACGGCGTGATTCGGAGCGCCGCGCGCATGACCTATACGAAGGTCGCTGGCATTCTCGCCGAAGATGACGAGGAGCTCAGGCGCGAATATGCCTCACTTCTGGCCGAGTTCGAGAAGATGCTAGCGCTCTACAAGATTCTTCGCGCCCGTCGCGGCGCTCGAGGGTCTATCGACTTCGACCGGCCGGAAGCGGAAGTCGTTCTCGATGAGGAAGGTGCCATCGTCGACATTCGTGTCGCGGAGCGCAACGTCGCTCATCGCATCATCGAGGAGTTCATGCTGCTCGCGAACGAGGAGGTCGCGCGCTTTTTTACGCAGCGCGAGACTCCCTCGATCCACCGTTTGCACGAGGCTCCGGATGAGGAGCGCGTCGAGCAATTCGAAGATTTCATTCTCGGGCTCGGCTATCGTTTACGGGCGCCGTCGGAGTCCATCTCGCCGAAAGCGTTTCAAAAACTTCTCCGACGTATCGAAGGCAAGCCCGAGGAGCGGCTCATCTCCTTCGCGATGTTGCGCACGATGAAAAAGGCCGTCTATTCCGCCGAGGAGGCGGGCCACTACGCGCTCGCTACATCGTCTTACACCCATTTCACGTCGCCCATTCGCCGCTATCCGGATCTGATCGTGCAGCGTCTTCTGCGAAACCTGGGGCGGGGCGAAGAGCTCTCTGAAGACCGGCTCGAAGAGATCGCCGAGCACAGCTCGATCACCGAGCGGCGTGCAGACGACGCGGAGCGCGAGCTCGTCGATTGGAAGAAAGTCCGCTTCATGGCGGACAAAGTTGGCGACGTTTTCGAAGGCATCGTGAGTGGTGTCACCGGTTTCGGTGTTTATGTCGAGCTGCTCGATTACTTCGTCGAGGGTCTCGTTCATATCAGCACCCTCGCCGACGATTACTATCACTACAACGAAGATGCCCACACGCTTACCGGAGAATCCACCGGCCGGATGTTTCGTCCCGGCGACGAGATCAAGGTCCAGCTCGTGCGTGTGAACCTCACCGATCGTCAGCTCGATTTCGCCATCGAGGGTCTCGAGCCGCGGGCACGCACGCCTCGGCGTACGCGTCATAGATGACGATCTACCAGCGAAACTGTGACAAATCCGCCAATTGATGTCACACTTCTTGTAATCCCGTTTCAACCTATCGCAGCCCAGACTGAGCGTCCGGAGGTTATTTTGCTCAGAGGCGTTTGCCTTGTGGGGCTTTGTGCGCTCTTTGCGCCGTCTCTCGGCGCACAGGACGAGGAGGAATCCAAGCGAACCGCCGGATGGGACGGCGACGCCTATATCGCGAGCTCGAATGGCGAGTTCCTGGTCACCTTCGGCGGGCGCATACACACAGACTTTCGCGGCTACACGGCGGACTTTGCTCCGTCGAACACGTTTCCGATCCGTAGAGCGCGTTTCGAGACCGAGGGCCACTTTTTCACGATCTTCGAGTACAAAATCCAGGCCGACTTCGCCGATGACGAGAGCACGCTCTTGCGAGACGGCTTCGTCAACATCCATACGAACGACATCGTTCAGGTGATGGTCGGCCAGTTCAAAGCACCTTTTAGACAGGAAGAGCAGCAATCGTCCAAATATCACGGTTTCGTCGAGCGGTCGATGCTCAACAACCTTGCCCCCGGGTGAAGCCCGGGCGTGATGGTGCACGGGCATACCGAGAACAACGTATTTCGCTACGGTGTCTCGTTTCAGAACGATGAAGGGGAGCTCGGGCTCAATCGCAACGGTACTCCGGATTTGTTTGCCGGGGCGCGTTTCGAGCCGTGGACCGACGGCGTTGTGGACACGCTGAGTTTCGGGGGCGGCATTGGCTACGGGCATCGAGACGGAGAGCGTTTCGTTACCGGTCGCACCTCGAGCCGCAGCATCGTCTTCTTCGACAAGGTGTCCCTCGACGGACGTCTCATACGGCGCAACCTCGAAGGTTGGTTTTATCCCGGTCGCCTTTTGATCGAGGCCGAGTATGACGACGTGCGTGGAGAACGCAGGGGCGAATGACGGTGTGGACGGCGAGGATCGTGCCCGAAGCGCCATAAGCGCGCTCCCATCCAAGGTTCTTGAATCGATCTTCGAGGGTCTCGAGCTCCACACGGGCCGCCGTCTCCGCGGCCTTCATGCCGTCTTGGGTGATCGTGTCGTCAGGGAAGAACCGCCAAATGAAAGCTGTTCGAGCCGAGGTCGACGGCCGCGAAGGTGTCGGCGAGGTTGCTGTCGGTCATGTCGTATGATGCGCCTATGGCCACTTAAGTCGTCGGCGACGTACAAGGTTGTTTTATCACGCTCGAGCGGCTTCTTGCGCGCATCGAGTTCGACGCGTCTCGGGATTACTTGTGGTTTGTCGGCGACCTCGTGAATCGCGGGCCGAGCTCGCTCGAAGTGCTGCGCTTCGTTCGAGAGCTCGGCGCGAGCGCGGTCACAGTTCTCGGTAATCACGACCTCCATCTCATCGAGCGCCGCCGGGGGACACGTGAACCGAGACGACGCGATACGTTCGACGACGTTCTCGACGCACCGGATGGCGACGTACTCATCGACTGGCTCGTCGAGAGGCCCTTGCTTCACCGCGAGGGTGACGCCGTCATGGTGCATGCGGGCATCTTGCCCACGTGGAGCTTGGCCCAGGCGGAGAAGCTCGCGAAAGAGGCGAGCGTTGCTCTCCAGGATGGCGGCGTCGACGGCGAGCTTCAGACGGCGCTCGATGGACTGACGCGGCTACGCACGTGCTCGAAGGACGGTGAGATGTGCCTCGACTATGCCGGGCCTCCAGGCGGCGCTCCCCAGGGCTGCCGGCCCTGGTTCGAGATGGCGAGCCTCCCGAGCGGCGTGACCGTCTATTTCGGTCATTGGGCGAGTCTCGGTTTGTATCTTGGAACGAACATCATTGGGCTTGATTCGGGCTGTGTTTGGGGAAGAGAGCTGACCGCGATGCGCCTCGAGGACCGCGAGATCTTTCAAGAGCCTAGCGAGAAAGGTTCGCGCTCTTAGGGCCGGCCCGGGCGAGCGCGTCGGGCTCGTATTTTTTGACGCCGGTGATCTCGCGCAAGAGCTCCGAGCGGATCGACTCGGGAAGGACGAGATCGGCGCCCGCCTCGACCGATGCGAGCACGAGCTTCTGCGACGGGATCGCGACGATGGTCCAAACGCGTCCGTTGTCCTCGAGCTCGTGACGGCGGCATTCGAGCTGCCGCCCTTCGGTGAGAGCCCAAAGCTTCTCGAAAGCCGGGCGTGTCAGTCTCTCTTCCATCGGCCGGTCGCCGTTCGATTCGACGTGACGGGAATAGCGAACCCTCCGGCCCCTGCGCACCGCGCGCACGCGCTCGCGGATGGCGTTACCCGAGATCCATCCTTCTCGGATCCCAACGCCTGTTTTCTTGGTCAGGTTCGCCGGCAGGTTTGCGAGCAGAAAGCGGCGCTTTGTGAGCTCACGCGCCGGCCATACCCTCAGAAGTCCGACGAAGCGAGAGACGCGCTCGAAATAGGAGGCGCCGAGAGGCCCGACCCACTTGCGCTCGAGATCTTCGAAACAGCGATCCCGGCGCTTGCGCTGTCGCCGCAAGAGAGCGAGGAGGCCCGTATTTTGTGATGGGTAGGCCACGGGAAGCTCTTCGGATCGTAGCGCGAGGTCCCGAAGCTTTCTTGCTTCTTCGAGCGCCGAGCTCTCGAGAGCTTCGGAGATCTCGGTCGTCAGGACGCGCGTGTCTTGAAGGTCGCCGAGGCAATCCTGGAGTGATTTCATCACGTTGATGAGCGGGCGCGCCTCGAGGAGCTCGCTTTGCAGCGGCTCCAAGATGTAGCGAAGTCGCTTGGCTTCGATGCGGGCGCGATGAAGAAGCGCGGCATCTTCGGCGGAGTGCGCGGCCACGAGGCTCTTTTGGAGAATGTCGGTGTGCTCCGCGAGGATCTCGGCGGTGGCGGCCACGAACGTACTGTTGGTCTCTTCGGTGGGGAGCCGCATCCGCGTGAGAGCTTTCTTCAAGTTCTTTTCGAGTGCACGGAACGCGCGTCGAATCTCCGCGGCGCTGGGTGTTGTTTGCTGTTTGACCTCGAGCAGGGACAACAAGTGGCTGGCTCCGGCGCGCTCGGCCTCTCCTAGGCGATCGCGCTCGCCCATGAGCCATGCGATCGCGACCTCGGCGTCGCGGGCGAGGTTCGTGGAGGATGCCAGCGTTTTCACGCGTGCCCGCAGCCGCTTTGCGCCGGAGCCTTTGAGCTGAACGCGATAAGCCCGCATCAAGCTCCTCAGGCGGCGAAGCGAGACGCGGAAATCGTGCAAGCCTTCTTTGTCCTCGGGGTTCTCCATGCGCTCGAACGCACGGGCCGCTTCGCTGAGGAGGCTCAGGCACAAGCGACGCGCCGTTTCTTCTGGCGCGCGCTCGAGCAGATGTCGCGGAAGTTTGGCCATTGTGTTACGGTAATTGTAATTCGAACAACAACCTAGCGAAACCTGGCCGCGGGGTCCCCCGCTTGACCTAAAGGAGAGTGCACCTGATGGTAGTGCGCCTTTGTCTCTATCGTTATCCTTTTCAGTGGCTCCTGACTTTTGCTCTTGTCGGCTCGATGGTAGCTTGTGGAGGCAGTGACTCGAAGCCTGACACGCCGCGCGGAACAGGGGTCGCGGGCAGCACGCGCCCTAGTGGAAACGATGCGTGCGGTCTCGTGATGCAGGGCGAAGTGGATGAGCTCTTTGGCACCTCCGTCGGTGCGGGCACGGCCGAGTTGCTCGACGGCGGCGACATAGAAATTTGCACGTGGCCTGCCGGCGAAGACCCCGCTCTGCTGTTGCAGATTTCTCCTGCGAGCGATGACATTCGCGACGCGGTCGATCTTGGGGACGGGTTTCGCGTCGCGGACGTCGCTGGGATGAGCGGCCCCGCGGCCGCGGCGCTCGAGCAGGCTGATGGCGATCCGTTGGTCGTTGTGATTGCCATGACCGCTGGGGAACGCACGATCACCGTGAGCCCGATCGGTCTCGGGGTGCTCGAGGGAACCCCTGCCTTCGAGACGCTGAAAGCTATCGTCGACAAGATCGCTTCGCGGCTTTGACGCCTCGGGGCCTTATTGCCGGTCGGGCCAAGGCTCTTCTTTGACCGCGTCGAATGGCTCCGCCGAGAGCGAGCGCCGCATCGCCACCCGCGTGCTCATGTCGTAGGAGTCTCCAGGGCGGAGGAAGTAGAAGCGGCCCAGACCGGCGAGCGTCCGCTGATAGTCGTAGATGGCGACCACGCTTTGGCCGAGCACTTCGAAGCGATCCCCTTGAACGACGATCGCCGTGTTCTCGTCGAGGCCGATACCGAGCAAGTGAGGATGTTTCTCGATCAAAGGGATGAGGTCGAAGTGCCGGTTGCGGGCGAGCAGATGCTGGTCGATGGCGATGTTCTTGAGGAAGCTGAACCCTTCCTCGTGGTCGCCCATCATGATCGTGTTGTTCTTCGTGTCCCCGCGCGCGAGATAGGAGCCTTGGATCGTGGCGCCCGCGGAGGATCCGCCGATAACCCCGCCTCTTTCGAGCACTTTGTGGAGCTCGAGCTCGGTTAGTGTATCGAGATAGGCGTCCGCTAGACGCCACTGCCGCCCACCGGGAAACCATACCCCGCGCGCCTTGGTAATGGGCTCCACGAACGCGTCGCTATTGGCGACGTTGCGGTCCCGGGCATGGACTACGGTGATGTGCTCCGCTCCGAGCTTCCGCCAGCGCCGCGCGCCCGGATAATATTGGTCGTAATGGTCCCCGGCGCCCGCCGTGGGGATGATGACGATGGGTGCTTCGGGGCCCCCGGCGAGATCGATGAATCGCTCCATGATGGCCGGATCCTTCATGGCGCCGCCGACGATAACGAGCGCCCCTTGGCGTGGGCCCACGTCCTGGGCGGTGGCCAGGGCGCAGCTGACGAAAAGTAAGCCAAGGGCCTGAAATGAGCTCTTCCGCATGATGTCGGTCCTTCCGATGGATATGAGTGCCTATCGAGGAGGCCGAGGAAGCCTGATTTAATCACAAGCGCGCGCCCGATGCTAATTGCTATCATCCCCCCCATGAAGCATGTCGTCATCGGAACCGCCGGCCATATCGACCACGGCAAGAGTGCCCTCGTGCGGGCGCTGACGGGGACCGATCCCGACCGACTGAAAGAAGAAAAGGAACGGGGCATCACCATCGAGCTCGGCTTCGCCTTTCTCGCTGAGGATGACGACTTATCCATTGCCTTCGTGGACGTTCCAGGGCACGAGAAATTCGTCAAGAATATGCTCGCGGGCGTCGGCGGCATCGACCTCGTCTTGCTCGTGGTTGCCGCTGACGAATCCGTCATGCCGCAGACGCGAGAGCACTTCGACATCTGCCGTTTGCTCGAGATTCCGCGCGGCGTGATCGTCCTGACCAAGAGCGACCTCGCGGACCCCGAACTCATCGAGCTTGCGTCTCTCGAGACGCGGGAGCTCGTTTCTGGGAGCTTTCTCGAAGACGCTCAGCTCCTCGAAGTCTCGTCGAAAACCGGAGAGGGTATCGAAGCGCTGAAGCAAAAGCTCTTCGAGGAGGCCAAAGATGTCTCGGGACGCTCCGCGAGCGGACTCTTCCGGCTTCCTGTCGATCGCGTGTTCACCATGAAAGGCTTTGGCACGGTCGTGACAGGAACTTTGATGACCGGCTCGGTGGCGCAAGAGGACGAGATCGAGATCGTGCCGCGAGGGTTGAAAGCGCGGATACGCGGTCTCCAAGTTCACAGCGAGAAGAAGAAGACCGCAAGCGCGGGCCAGAGAACCGCGGTGAACTTGCAAGGCGTCGATGTGGCCGACATCTTGCGTGGCGACACCCTCGTCGAGCCCGGCTCGTTCACGCCGACGCACATGATCGATGCCGAGCTCGACGTGCTCGCCTCGTCGCCCATCCCCATCAAGGATCTCACCCGCGTGCATCTTCATTTGGGAACGGCGCAAGTCGTGGCGCGCGTGCGGGTGCTGGGCGACAGGAAAGCTATCGCCCCGGGAGAACGCGCTTTCGTGCAGCTCCGCTTGGAAGGCCCGATGGTTGCCGCGCGTGGGGATCGCTTCATCTTGAGACGCTACTCGCCTCTCGAGACGATCGCGGGCGGGAAGGTTCTCGACGCCGAGCCCCAGAAACACGGCGTCCGCAGCCGAGCCCCCCTCGGCGCGCTCGAAACCCTCGCGAGCGGCGATCGAGCCACCGCCGCCGCGCTCTTTATTGCCGACGCGGGCGCTATGGGGATGTCGGAGCCCGATTTGGCCCGGCGGCTATCGGCCGACGGGGAAGCGATGAAGCCGATCGTCGTGGCGCTCGTCGGCCAAAAGAAAGCGGTGGTGGTCTCCGAGTCGCCGCGGCTCTTCATTGCTCCCGACGTCGTCGAGACGATCGCGAGCCGCATGCTCGACGAGCTCAAACGCTTTCAGAGCAAGAATCCGCTGCTCGGGGGTATGCCGAAAAGCGAGCTGAGGGAAAAGGTTGCCGCGCGCACGCCGCACGCCGTGTTCGAGTGGGTCTTGACGCAGGGCGTCGCCGAAGGGCGTCTTTTAAGTGCGCGCGATCTCGTCGCGACTCCCGATCACAGCATTCACTTGAGCGCCGAGGAGACCGCCGCCCGAGACTTCCTCGTGACGCAATATCGTGACGGAGGTTATCGCCCAAAGAGTCTCAGCGAAACGGCGGCCGAGGGGAAGCAAGACACCCGGTTGCTCGAGCGCGTGCAGCGCGTTTTGTTGAAGGACGGTACCCTCGTCAAGATCGGGGACGGGATGGTCTTCCATCGCGACGTCCTCGGCGAGCTCAAGGAAGCCATCCGCGGCCTCAAGCCCGAACGCGACCGCCTCGATGTGAGCTTCTTCAAAGAAATGGCGGGTGTCACCCGCAAGCACGCCATTCCTCTGCTCGAGTGGCTCGACCGCGAGCGCGTCACCCGCCGCGCTGGCAACGACCGCATCATCTTGTAGCCTCTCGGCAGGCATTTGCCTTTCCCCGCCGACTAGAATACTTTTGGGGTATCTGGCGCGTTGAGTGGGCCCCCTCCGGCCCTTGGTTGCTGGCAGGCGGTGGAGTCCCATGAGCAAAGCATTTACCAAAGAATCCGATGAAGGGGCGTTCGAGGAAGTCATTCTCGAGCCCAAGGACCTTCTGCCGGCTGGCACCAAGAACTACGTCACGCCCGAAGGTGCCGAGGCCTTGCGCACCGAGCTCACTCGGCTCGAGGACGTGCTGCGGCCCCAAGTTGTTGCGAAAAAAGGCTCTTGTGGTGCGCAGAAAAAGAAAGAGGCGGAAGGCCAGAGCCTGTCACCGAAAGCACGTCTCGCGGTGATCGACCGCCGCATCGTGTTTCTCCGGGAGCGTTTGGCCCGTATGGATGTGGTCGACTTGAGCTCTCAAGACCAGGACAGCGTGCATTTCGGGGCGACGGTCACCATCGCGGATCCAGAAGGTAACGAGAAGGTGTACAAGATCGTCGGGGTCGATGAGAGCCAGCCGGCTGAAGGTAAGGTCAGCTTCATTTCTCCGGTGGCGAAAGCTCTGATTTCCGCACGCGAGGGGGATGTCGTGACCCTCGAGCTACCGACGGGCAACACCGAGCTCGAAATCCTATCGATCGATTACGTTTGAGAGCGCCGTGCTCGTTATAGACGGCTACTCGAATAGAGAGAGTTTACCGATGGCGCACGCCTAGAACGGCGAAGCCGATCAAAGCGGTTTTGATGACGCAGATCAGTCGATTGTTGGATTTCGCGTCGCCGGGCCAGAAGAAAAAGCCGGGCGACCTGAGTAGCTCCAGCGTGTTCTCGGTCACACCCTCGAGCGATTCGTTATCTTCGAAGCGTATGCGGACCCGAAGCCCGAGCCGACTCGGATCGGTTTGCAGAGAGTTTTCTTCCAGATAGTCCCCGTCGCCCGTAAAGTCGTGTACGAAGAACACGCCTTCGAGCCTGTGGATGTCGACGGGCAGAGGCTCACCGTTCGCGTCGCTCATCTTCAAAATACCTCGCGGCAGTAGCTGTCCCCTGTCGAGATAGCCGGGAACGAGTTGCCCCTGCTTCGTGCGGGCGATTACTTTCGGACGGCCGGAGAGGAGCTCTTTTAGAGAATCCATGCGGTTTAGACTTTATTTTCCCATAGTTGAGGCTAGAAGCGTATCGTTGGCGCCATGGTTGGATGGCGCTGCCGTGCTGGATAAAACCGTAGGCGTGATCCTTGGCGGAGGTATTGGGGCGCGCCTTCACCCTTTGACCCGTGAGCGCTCCAAGCCCGCCGTTCCTTTTGGAGGCAAGTACCGCCTCGTCGACGTTCCCATCAGCAATTGCTTGAACAGCGGCATTAGGCGGATGTTCGTGTTGACCCAGTTCAACTCCGCTTCGTTGAACAATCACGTCACGCGAACCTATCGCTTCGACAATTTCGGGCGGAGCTTCGTCGACATCCTTGCCGCGGAGCAGACACCGGAGGCAAAGGATTAGTATCAGGGCACAGCCGACGCCGTGCGTAAGAACTTGCGTCACCTCCTAAACCGCCCCGGTGTGGAGCGCGCTCTCGTGCTGAGCGGGGATCAGCTCTACCGGATGGACTTTCGCGAGGTCGTCGCGCAACACGAGGCGAATAGCGCGGAGGTGACGGTCGCGGTCACGACCGTACGGCGCGAAGACGCCCCGCGCTACGGCATTCTCAAAGTCGATGCGTCGAAAAAAGTCACACAGTTCGTCGAAAAGCCTGCCCTCGACGCCCTCGAGGGATTGGAGACAGGGGACGGCGAGTATCTCGGATCGATGGGAATCTATTTGTTCAATCGTTCGGTCCTCGAAGAAGAGCTTCTCCAGTCCGACGCGAATGATTTTGGTCACGGGATCCTCTCGGGGCTCGTTGGACGTCGGGGTCTGTTCGCCTATGTGTTCGACGGCTATTTCGAAGATGTAGGGACCATCGGCTCTTTCTATCAAGCTAACTTGGATTTGACGGATTTGCTGCCGCGCTTCAATTTCTACAGCCGCTCGCGCCCATCTATACGCATCCTCGGTTCTTGCCCGGGAGCAAGATCGTCGATTACACCATCGTGCGCTCACTCGTCACCGAAGGCGTCATCTTGAATCAATGCTGCGTGGAACGCTCGGTCATCGGCGTGCGAGCGCGGGTCGCCAGGGGCGCGGTGCTCAAGGAGGTCCTCATCATGGGGGCTGACTTCTATCAGCTGCCGCATGAGGTGGAGGCTGATTTAGCGGCGGGACGCCCACCCATGGGTATCGGCGAGGACGCGGTCATCGAACGCGCCATCGTGGACAAGAACGCGCGGATTGGCAAGGGCGTGCGCATTGGCAAGGGCGTGCGCATTGTCAACGAAAAAGGCGTCACCGAGGCCGATGGCGAGAACTACTTCATCCGCGACGGGATTGTCGTTATTCCTAAGAATGTCACGGTGCCCGACGGCACCGTGGTTTGAAGCTACCTGCTACCCGTTACCTAGATCTGAGTGTTGGGGAAGTCCCACGCGGTCCGGTGGGAAACCCTCGAACCACTCGCCTAGTCTACTCTAAGTTGTTGATTCCAAATCATTGCGGTGCTGTTTGAGTTCGGCATTCCTCTTGCATCTTCGGTAACGCGCTCAGCACTTAGAACGACACTGATGCCCCACAGGGGACCGTCCTCGTCGAAGAGAACCGTGTTTGCTGGGCTGCAGCCTCGAACATGGAGCACCGCCTCACCGATATCTTGCGCCACGAAACCGACCCGCCCCTTCCGAAAGCCATATTCGAATCGGTCTACGAAGAGTGTCACCGCGAGCGGATCCCTCTAGGTGAGACCTTGGTTGAGCGAGGGATCGTGACGACGGAAGGGCTATCGCACGCGCTCCGCCGGCACACGGCGGAGGCTATCTGCGTTCTGGCGTCCTCGAAAGCTTTGTCTCCGGTCTGGGCCTCCAGCCTTACGACGCGCAGCACTCGTTGAGCTCGGGCACTGGGCTCGCAAGGCCCTCACCGCCGCGGAGACCGAGAACGTCGTGGAAGACGAGCTCCGCCGCGCCTGGCGCGACGGCCCTCTCGTCTATGTGAGCCACTCGAATCACGAGATGGAACGGAGGTTACCAGAGCCCGTTCTCGTCTAGATCTTCTAAAGGAGACCAGATGAACCTCGAAGCTCTGTGGCCTGAAGACCGTCCCCGCCAGAAACTTATCGAGCGCGGCGCCGAAACGCTCGGTGTCAACGAGCTCGTCGCCGTGATCCTGGGCTCGGGCACCAAAAACGCCTCCGCGCTGGAGCTGGCCAATCAGCTCTTGCGGCAAGCGGGAGGTCTCGAAGGCCTCCACCGCCAAAGCCCCGCGGGGCTCGCAAGCGTGCCCGGGTTGAAGGACGCGTGTGTGGCGCGGGTTCTCGCAGCGCTCGAGCTCGGAAGGCGCGTCGCTTCGCTACCGGAGCTCGCGCGGCCGCGGTTCCGCGTGCCGGAGGATGCCGGCCGCTACTTGATGCCGCGTTACAGGACGAAGCCCTTGGAGGAGTTTGGCATGCTCACGCTCGATAGCCGTAATGGGCTGATGCGCCTCCAAATAATCTCGAACGGTAGCCTGAACGGCTCGCTCGCCCACCCCCGCGAGGTCTATCGTGAAGCCGCCATCCTTCGTGCGGCGGCGATCGTCGACTTTCACAATCACCGGTTCGGTGATCCGACACCGTCGCGCGAGGACCGGCAGCTCACCAAGAGGCTGTACCGGGCGGGGGAAATTCTGGGCATCAGCCTTTTGGACCACGTCATCGTCAGCGCGAGCCGCTACTGGAGCTTCAAAGAGCATCACGAGCTTTAGGTGCTCAGTGTGCGCTCTCTCTTCTTCGCCGAGCGCACTTATCGCCTCGCTCCTCGCTCGGCTCACTGCTGTCGGCCCTATTGGGCCGGGCTCGCTTCGCTCGCGCAGGGCGCAGATGACTTTATGAGCCCCCTGCTAGTACACTGCACGGCTTCAATGGGCAAGCGGGTTCTCTATCTAGATGGCTCCGCGGGCGCGAGCGGAGATATGTTCCTCGCGGCGCTCGTCGACCTCGGCGTGCCCTTGAAAGAGCTTGTGGCCGAGCTCGACAAACTCTCGGTGACCGGTTTCCGGGTGATCCGGTCCAAGGCTGTTCGTGGCGGCATCCACGGCACGCGCATCCGCGTGGATGCGCCCGACGATCGAGGCCGCCGCCACTGGGCGGATTTCGAGCGGATTCTGAAAAAGAGCCGTCTCTCGAAGGACGTCAAGGTGCTCTCGCTTTCCCTCATCTACCGGATCTTTGAGGCGGAAGCCACCGTGCACGGCAAGCGCGTCGACAAGATCCATCTTCACGAGCTCGGTTCGCTCGACACGCTCGTAGACGTCGTGGGCGCTGTCTCGGGCCTCGAGCTTCTCGGTGTCGATCGGGTCGAAGCCTCGCCGCTCAACGTGGGCTCCGGCTGGGTGGATACGGAGCACGGCCGGCTGTCCGTGCCGGCGCCGGCGACTGCGCTACTGTTGAGGGGTGTACCGGTATTCGCGGATGGTGATTTCGAGCGAACGACGCCGACCGGAGCACTGCTCGTGAGCGCCTTCGCCGAACGTTTCGGCCCCTTGCCCGCGATGACGATTAAGCGCATAGGCTATGGACTAGGCACGAAGGATCCGACCTCGGGAAGGCCTAACGCCCTTCGGCTCGTTCTGGGCGAGGCGGAGAGCCGTGGTTTTGAAACGGTTCTCGTCCTTGAGACGACCATTGACGACCAAACGCCGGAGCAATTGGGCTTTGTCCAGGAGCAGTTGCAAGAGGCGGGTGTTCTGGATGTCTTTTTGACGCCGGTGATGATGAAGAAGAACCGGCCCGGCACGAACGTGACCGTCCTCGTGCATCCGCGTGGTCGCGATCAAGCGACGGCGATCCTCTTTCGCGAAAGCACGACGCTCGGCGTGCGCACCCACGCGATCGAACGCGAGGTTCTCGAGCGCCGCATTACCACGGTGCGGACGCGCTTCGGCAAAGTCCGCGTCAAAGAGGGGCTCTTCGGAGGCAAAGTCGTGAACGTCGCTCCCGAGTTCGAAGATTGCCGGCGGATCGCGCGCGCGAAGAAAGTCTCTTTGAAACAGGTGCAGCAAGCTACGATCTCGAGCTACGAAACGAAAGGCCAAACAAAAGGAAAGCGATGAGCGCAGACGAGAAAATCAAGATCGACGACTTCTTGAAAGTCGAGCTGAAAGTGGCCAAGGTGCTCGAAGCGTCCGAGATCGAAGGCGCTGACAGGCTTCTTCGACTTCGAGTGGATCTGGGCTCGGAGACCCGGCAGCTCGTCGCGGGGATCAAGAAATCCTACACACCCGAAGAGCTCGTCGGTAAGCACATCATCGTTGTCGCCAATTTGCAGCCGGCCACTTTGAGAGGGGTCGAATCTCAAGGGATGCTTCTCGCGGCGAGCACCGAGGATGGACCTATTCTCGCGACGTTCGACAAAGAGGTCGCGCCCGGCGCCAAGGTCAAGTGAAGCAACTTTTCCTCGCGCTCGTGGCGCTAAGCGTCGCCTGTGGTCCCGGGCCTTCCGAGCCACCCACGGCCGACGAGGGGTCACTCATAGATGCTGTCGCGGTCGCGCGCAAGAGCTGGAGCGGCACCCTCATCGAGTTCGGCTCGCCGCGCGCGCTGCCTCATTTGAGCGAGGAAGGCTGGTCGCATGGAGAGACGGCCAGAGATGGCAATACCTTTCGCTGGGCCTCCGAAGAAGAAGCGGTCTTCACGTTCACGAGTGATTACGCCGGCCGCCACATGGCCTGGATCGAATGCGAGCCGTTCCGTTTCGAAGGCAGTCCTTCCCAATGGATTCGCCTGAGCGTCAACGGTGAGGAGCTGACCGAGATCGAGCTGCGTCCCGCACGCGAGCGCTATCCGGTCGAGCTGCCGCTTCGAGAAGGCCAAAACGAGATCGCCATGCGTTTCCGCTACGCGGGCGATCCCAACCGGAGCTCCGCAGACCGGCGGCGGCTCGCGGTCGCCTTTTATCGCTTCGACATTCTGCCCGCGGGCGAGGCGCCGGTTGCCAGGAGCCTCGGTCCCTTCGCGTGGGTCGACGACGGGCTTCTTCTGCCCGCGGGCGGCTCCGTGACGCTCTACGCGGACATCCCCGGCGAGGCGCAACTCGGACTGACTTCTTCCGACGGTGTCGACATCGTGGTGCGTTCGGAACGCTCGACGCTGGTAGAAGAGACGCTTGCCGGCGAAGATGTCTGGCAGCGCGCCCTGCGTGCGAACGGCCCCGTTGAGATCGTGCTGAGCTCGGCGAGCGGCACCGTGATACGGCCGGAGCTTTTCGTCAGAGAATCCAACCCGCCCCGAAGCGAGCCGAACGCGGTCGATGCCAACATCGTGCTGATCGTTCTCGACGGCGCGAACGCGCTCCGAATGGGACTCTATGGACACGACAAGAACACGACACCTGCCATCGACGCCTTGGGAGAGACCAGCGTCGTTTTCGACAACGCCGTGAGCCAAGCCGTCTACACGATCGCTTCCATAGGCTCCGTTCTCACCGGGCAATACCCCGAGCGCCACCAGAGCGTCTCTTTTGCCGATCGGCTTCGCGACGACGACGTCACCTTTCCCGGGCTCCTCGCCGAGCGTGGCTACCGAACGGCCGGCTTTTCAGGAAACGCTGTCGCCTCGAAATTGTTCGGCCTCGATAAGGGCTACCAAGAGTACTTCCAGATCTGGGAGCAAGTGGACTACACGGGTCACGGCGACTCCGTCCTCGCAACCTTCCGCAAATGGCTGGACGACGTGGGCGACGAGCGTTTTTTCGCCTACGTCCACTTTCGCGAGCCGCATTTTCCGTACAACCCAAAAGCGCCTTTCGATACCCGCTTCGCCCCGGCAGAACCGTTCCCGGAAGGTATGGCCGACGCCAAGGTTGTCGAGGCGCTGAACGCCGGCGTCGCCGCGGGAGAGCCGCTCGACACCGCAACCCTCGCCCGCGTGCACGGCCTCTATGAAGGCAACTTGGCCTATGTCGACGATCTCGTTGGAAATCTACTTCGGCAACTCGATGAGCACGGACGAGGAGACGACACCATCGTCATCCTGACCGCCGACCACGGAGAAGCTCTCTTCGAGCACGATTTCCTAGGCCACAACACGCAGCTCTACGAAGAAAGTATCCGCGTCCCGTTAATCATGAAGATCCCCGGCGCCGCGCCGCGCCGCGTCGAGAACGTCGTGGAGCTTGTCGACCTGGCCCCGACCATCCTGGAGCTCGCCGGCATCCACGCCACCGACATGCAAGGCAAGAGCCTACTAGGCCCCCCCGCGGCCGACCGCATCGCTTACTCGCGCACCGTCTGGAAACGCCCCCGCTACAGCGCCCGCACCAAGGATTACAAACTCATCTGGGACAGCCGCACCGGAAAAAAAGAGCTCTACAACCTGAGCGCCGACCCAAAAGAAACCACTGACCTATCGGAAGAGGACCCATTCACAAAAGGCTACCTAGAACAAAAACTGTTCACCTGGCTAAGAGCCCAAGAACACCTAAGAGCCAACACTCCCCCACCAGAAGGCGTAGACATGACCGAAGAAGAACGCCGCCGCCTAGAAAGGCTAGGCTACACCCAAGCGATAAAGGAAAAGTGATCCACGGACCCTGAATCCTGAAAAATGATAGACAGCCACGCCCACCTAGACATGGACCGCTTCGACGAGGACCGCGAGGCTGTGATCGCCCGAGCCAAAAGCGCGGGCGTCGAAGCCATTCTCTCCCTCGCGATGGTCGACGAAGAAGACAGCTACAAGAAAGCCCTCCCGCTCGTCGCAAGCCACGATTTCTACACGGCTGTCGGCTGCCACCCGCATGACGCGAAGATCTTTGATGAAAAAGGTGGCGAAGCCCTCCTGCGCGAGCTCGCGAGTGGGCCGCGTGTCGTGGCGATCGGTGAGATTGGGCTAGACTTCCACTACGACTCGTCCCCTAGGGAAGAGCAGCGGGAGGTGTTCCGCCGCCAAGTTCGGCTGGCGCGCGAGCTCGAGCTTCCCGTCATCGTGCACCACCGCGAGGCCGAAGAGGATCTGGCCGCCATTCTGGAGGAGGAAACGACGGACGTTCGCGGGATCCTGCATTCGTTCACGGCGAGCCTCGCCACCGCCGAGATGGCCATTGCCCACGGGTTCTTGATCTCCTTTTCGGGGATCTTGACGTTCAAGAATGCAGAGCCGCTGCGCGAAGCCGCCCGCGCGCTTCCGCTCGATAAGCTCCTCGTGGAAACGGACTGTCCGTATCTCGCTCCCGTGCCGTATCGCGGCAAACGTAACGAGCCCGCTTTCGTGCGCGAGACGGCCGACTGCCTCGCCAAGACCAAAGGGATTTCGGAGCGGGAGGTCGAGGCCGCCACGGACGAGAATTTTTATCGATTCTTTTCCATCTAGCTGACTTCAAAGAGGATCTCGGCTCTAATTGCCGAGAAAGGTGAATTTCGTAATAATAGGGGCCGAATGGTGGCAGAAAGTAGTTTCGATATCGTTTGCAAGCTGGACGGGCAGGAAGTGAAGAACGCCGTTCAACACGCGATGAAAGAGATCGTGAACCGATTCGATTTCAAGGGCTCCGGTACGGGAATCGAGGTCGTGGATGACGGCGCCGCGATCGAGCTCAAGTCCTCGGAAGAGTTCAAGCTTCAAAGCGCGCGCGACGTGCTGGAATCGAAGCTGGTGAAGCGGGGTATCGAGCTGAAAGCGTTGAATCCAGGCCAGATCGAGTCCGCGCTGGGAGGCACCGTACGTCAGAAAATCGAGCTTCAGAGCGGGATCCCTATGGAAAAGGCGCGCGAAATCGTAAAAATCGTGAAATCTACGAAGCGCAAGGTCCAAGCCGCGATTCAGGGCGACCAAGTTCGCATTAGCGGCAAAAAGAAAGACGAGCTACAGTCTATTATGGCTCTGTTGAAAGAGGCGGACCTCGGCATCGCAATGCAGTTCAAGAACTACCGCTAAGAGCGTAGGGCAGGCAGAACAACGATGGCGTCCTCCGAAACACGTTCCCAGCTCCCAGAGCCCTCTCTGAGCCTCGAAGATATTTTCGGCGAAATCCAAGACGATCTCGAAACCGTCGAGCAGGTAATCCGCGACAAAGTCGAGAGCAAGCTGCAGCTCGTCGAGTCCAGCAGCCGCTATATCTACCGGAGCGGTGGCAAGCGCGTCCGTCCGGCGCTTCTCCTCATCGCCGCTCGCGCCTGCGGCTATACGGGCGACAAAGGCCCTCAATATGGCGCCGTCACCGAGTTCATCCATACCGCTACGCTCGTCCATGACGACATCGTCGACGAAGCGGTCATGCGGCGCGGGCAGCTATCCGTCAACGCTTTGCTCGGAAACGATTTCACCGTCCTCCTCGGTGATTTCCTCTTCATCCGCTCGATCGGGCTCGCCATCGAGATGGGTAGCCTTGAGATCCTCGAAGTCATTACTGAGATCACGCTACGCATGATCGAGGGCATGATTCTTGAGCTGACCCGTGGCGGCGCGGTCGACCTGACTGTCGACGAGCACCTCAACATCTTGAAACACAAAACGGCATATTTGTTCTATGGCTGCGCGAAGATGGGCGCGAAGCTCGGAGGCGCGACGCCGGAAGTCGAGACGGCGCTCGGCGAGTACGGCATGAATATCGGTATGGCCTTTCAAGTCGCCGACGATCTGCTCGACTTCACGTCCGACGAAGAGACGCTCGGCAAGCCCGTGCTCTCGGATTTGAAAGAAGGCCACGTCACGCTACCGATCATCTACGCGCTCCAAAACGAGCCCCGCGCGCTCCCCACGGTCCAAGCCGTCATCGAGCGCGGCAGCATCGACGAGGTGAGCCGCAAAGAGATCCTGGACCTTGTGCGTCGCAATGGATGTCTCGACACAGCTCGGGACCTTGCCGAGGATTACGCGGTCAAAGCCAAGGAATGTATCGCGTCGCTACCAGAGTCAATTAATAAGGATGCGCTGATGGCGCTCGCGTATTACGTCATCGAGCGCAATCGGTAGCGGGCCAATACGGCCAAAACGGCCAATACGGTAAGACACGCTGAGCCGCACACGCTACAGCGAGCGAGCCTTCCCTCCGTACCGTCACGAGCCCGGTAAGACGCCGCATCCGGAACGTCACCCCGACGGTCACATGTACGGGTGCGAGCCCGCGTCCGAAGACGACGATTTCCTGTACGGGATCGATCTGTTCAATGCTGCTTATTGGTGGGAGGCGCATGTTTATTTCGAGCGCCTCTGGGCGGAGACTTCGTCCGCGGGCGAACGCGAATTTCTGCAAGGGCTAATCCAGCTCGCTGCGGCTCTCGTGAAGTGTCGCGCAGGAAGTGCCGCCGGGGAGGCGAAACTCACTGCGAAAGCGCTCGAAAAGCTGCGGCATACGCGAGAGCGCTCGGGGACATGCATGGGCGTGCGCCTAGATCCTCTGATTTCTAGCATTGAGCATACGGCTGCCGTCGACGAGGGTGGGTCGATCGAGATCGAGTACGTGGCTTAATTCGTTGTAAGTAAATGGTTTAAGGCCGCATGCTATACTCGACCGAGCAGGAAAACATGGTCAAGCCCCGCATACTCGTCGTGGACGACGAAGAGCCCATCCGCAAGACACTCCGCATGACGCTCGAATACGAGGGTTATGAGGTCTCCGAAGGGTCGTCAGGAGCGGAGGCGCTCGATAAGATCGAGAACGAGCCCTACGACCTGGTCTTTCTCGACATCAAGATGCCGGGGATGGACGGCTTCGAAGTCCTCGGAGAGCTCCGCGAGCGCACGACGGCGCCTCAAGTCGTCGTGGTAAGCGGTCACGGCAACGTGCAAACGGCCGTCCAAGCCACAAAGCTCGGCGCTTTCGATTTCATCGAGAAACCGCTCGAGACCGAGAGGATCTTGCTCGCCGTTCGCAACGCGCTCGAGCGCAAACAGCTCAAAGAGGAGGTCTCTCGGCTTCGCCCCGTTTTCGAGCGCCGCTACCAGATGGTCGGAACGTCGGCGGCGATGGACAAAGTGCGTGAAGCTATCGCGCGCTCCGCGCCCACGAACGCCACCGTGCTCATCACGGGAGAGTCGGGAACGGGTAAAGAGCTCGTTGCCCGCGCCATCCACACGAACAGCAACCGCAACCGCGCCCCCTGGATTCAAGTCAACTGCGCTGCCATCCCCGAAGACCTCATCGAGAGCGAGCTCTTCGGGCACGAGAAAGGCTCGTTCACCGGGGCGACGAACAAACAAATAGGGAAATTCGAGCAAGCCGATCGCGGGACGATCTTTCTCGACGAGATCGGTGACATGAGCGCTCGCACCCAGGCAAAAGTCCTCCGCGTTCTTCAAGAAGGTGAAGTCGAGCGCGTCGGCTCGCAGAACACGATCAAAGTCGACGTGCGGGTCATTGCGGCGACGAACAAAGATCTCAAAAAGGAGATCGAAGCGGGGAACTTCCGCGAGGACCTCTATTTTCGACTTTCCGTCATCCCCATCCCGACGCCTCCTTTGCGCGAGCGTCGAGACGATATCGAGTCTCTCATCGAGCACTTCGTCTCGAGCTTCGCCGCCGAGGACAATTTGCGGCGAAAGCATTTCTCTCCGCAGGCGATGCAGCGCCTCGTCTATTACAAATGGGAAGGGAACATCCGCGAGCTCCGGAACACGATCGAGCGCGTCTTGATCATGGTGCCCTCGGACACGATCGATGTTGTCGATCTGCCGGAGCATATTCGTGTTCCTCAGGAAGACACGCCGTCGTCTCAGGCGGCGACGGCGAATACGTTGAAGGAGTTCAAGGAGACGAGCGAGCGGGCGTTTCTGGTGCAGAAGCTTCGGGAGAATGGCTGGAATATCTCCCAGACGGCGCAGGTGATTGGGACGCCGCGGAGTAATCTCTATAAGAAGCTCGAGCAGTATCAGATCGCGCAGGAGTCGGACGGGTAGACATCGCCGCATCTCGTTCAGAACGAGATGTCTACTTTTCGGTCGGGACGCGGGTTTTTAGCTCTTCGAACCAGTTCAGGACGAGGACGAACCCTGTTGCGGAGGTCTTCCCGCTTTCCTTGATCATCAGGAAGCGCTCGCCGTAGAGGGAGATGTCTTAGGTGCGACCGGGTGCGCCGGCAACTGGCGCGTAGTAGCGTCCCTCAAAGACAACATCGGGGTTACCGGCAGCGAAGGACTCGGTTTGAACACGGACCACTACCAGTTGCCCGTCGCCAGCCACGTAGAACAACTCGCGTCCATCCCGTGCCCACAGGGGCCGGGTGCCACCCCCTCTTGAGATCAGCCACTGTCCATCCTCAGCGTTCGGTCCATGTTCTGGTGGGGCCAGCGGAGATCGCCTGGACCTCTGCAGCAAGTGCGTTTCGATATCCCGCCGCCGGACGCACGAGACATTGATCTGTTCTCCGCCGCTATGCATCCCTCTCTGGCGATCTCTCCCGATGGCAAGATTGTGGTTTATACGGTCTTGGGTCCGGACGGCAAGGAGCTCTACCAGCGCTCGCTCGACGCGGTCCACTCGAGCCTCGTTCCGGGGACCGAAGGCGGAGAGAATCCGTTCTTTTCCCAGGACGGCGAGTGGCTTGGCTTCATTCAGGAAGACAGACTCAAGAAGTTCGAAACCCTCGCATATCTCCGTCTGGCCAGGAGGTTCTGATGTTGTCGAACGGTGGGGTATGGGTCTTTGACGTGCGCCGCCAGGTGCGAAATCGAATTGTTGGCGAATCCCTGGCGGCCGATCCTATCTGGACTGCGGACGGCAACTCCGTAATCTTCACCAAAACCGTCGGCGAGGAAGCGGAACTCTACGAAGTTCCAGCGGACGGAAGTCGCGCCCCCTCCCTCTTGCTCGCTCGACCCGAGGGTCAGTATGCACACTCCGTAACCCCAGATGGACAGACCATCGCATTCTATGAGCATGGAGATGGAACGCGACGCGACATCTGGACTCTACGCCGCGGGGATGAGCCTATGCCGTTCCTCGTCACCGAAGCCAATGAGCGCTCGCCGTCGTTCTCTCCCGACTCGAGGTGGATGGCTTATACCTCTGATGTGTCTGGTAGAGACGAGGTCTAAGTCAGACGATTCCCAGAGGGCGATAGTAGAGAGATCATCTCGCTCCAGGGAGGCAGAGAGCCTGTCTGGTCTCGCGATGGAACCAAGCTCTTCTACCGGCGCGTCAACGAGTTCTGGATGGTGGAGGTCTCGCTATTACCGGAGCTGACCGTGAGCGAGCCCAGGTTGTTGTTCGCGGGCAGATACCAGCGCGTCGGCGTCGTCACCGGTAGCTAGTCTTACGACGTATCGCCCGAGGGAGACCGCTTGCTACTGTTTAGGAATTTCTGCGGGACCGAACTCGTGTTGCGCGTCGTGACGAACGTCTTGCGAGACCTCAAAGCGGCGCGGTGATTGTCTCCCCTCTTGGAGCGAGCGACAAAACCAAGCGCTAGGTCCGAGCCAGAAATAGGTTGGCGGAGGGAGAGGGATTCGAACCCCCGGACCTCTCGATCAACGGTTTTCAAGACCGCCGCCTTAAACCACTCGGCCATCCCTCCGGCCAGGGGAATCATTGTAGCGCCGATTCCTCGAACAGGGATCGAACCTATGGGTATTCCCACTGTCCTGTGGGTTTTTGCCAACGTCCGAAAAAGCGGCGCCGCGAAGATCGTTCCGTAGAACCCCTTTTCTATCAACGGCTTGTCTTCAGCGCCCGCGTGTCAGCAGTGTATGGAAAAACCAGCATGTTTCTTGCCACTGCACACCGGGACCACCCAGCCACAGGGCAACCCGACTGAGAGATTCAATCGAAACGATCGAAACCCGCGCCTTATGTCGATTGCGTCGAACAGATCCTGCCTTTTCTGAGGCAGCAGGGAGGTACCGTGTTTTCAACCGATCGTCGACATGGGCGAGCGCAGCACCATGGGCTTCGAAGCTTTGAGCCGCGGACCGAAGGATTCGCCTTTGCCAGCCCGCTCGACCTCTTCTCTACGGCCGAGGAAGGGAACCTGTCTTTCGAGCTGGATCGACTCTGCCGGCGTAAAGCGCTCAGAAAAGCCAAAGGATTCCCGAGCGACACCAAGCTCTTCGTCAACGTGCTGCCACCGTCCATCTACGATCCGGCGCTTCAAGGGGACCACCTCTTGCATCTTCTCGAAGAAGCCGGACTCGAGCCGCATCAGTTGGTGCTCGAGCTGACCGAGAGCTATGTCATCGAGAACTGCATCCGTCCTTCGTGAGCACCTCGAGTCCGTCTAGGTAGGGACGCAGCGCTTCAGGGATCGTGATCGAGCCATCCTCGTTCTGATGGTTCTCGAGAATCGCGAGCCAAGTGCGGCCGATCGCGAGGGCCGACCCGTTCAACGTGTGACAAAAGCGCGTCTTCGCTTTAGGCTCCGGGTGGTAGCGGATCTTCGCGCGCCGCGCTTGGAAATCGGTGCAATTGCTGCACGAGCTGATCTCACGATACGTGTCTTGAGACGGCAGCCACACTTCGAGGTCATAGGTCTTCGCGGCCGAGAACCCCATATCGCCTGTCGAGAGAGTCACAACGCGATAGGGGAGCTCGAGCTTTTTCAAGATGGTCTCCGCATCCGCGGTCAATTTTTCCAGCTCATCAAACGAGCTTTCCGCGTCGGTGATCTTCACGAGCTCGACTTTGTTGAACTGATGCTGGCGGATGAGCCCCCGCACATCTCTTCCGTGAGATCCTGCTTCGCTTCGAAAACAAGGTGTGAGGGCCGTATAACAGCGCGGAAGATCGGACGCGTCGAGAATCTCGTCCCGATGCAAGTTTGTGAGCGGCACTTCCGCTGTCGGGACGAGATAAAGGTCGTGCTTCCGGACCTTGAACAAGTCTTCTTCGAACTTGGGAAGCTGGCCGGTACCAAAAAGTGCGGCTGAGCCGACGAGAAAAGGCGGGAGCATTTCGCGATAGCCGTGCTCTTTCGTGTGTATGTCGAGCATGAAATTGATGAGGGCTCGCTCGAGCCGCGCGCCAGGGCCGTCGAGCACGGCAAAGCGCGCGCCCGAGATCTTGGCGGCGCGCTCGAAATTCAAGATGCCGAGCGCTTCGCCGAGCTCCCAGTGCGGCTTTGGCGTGAAGTCGACCTGAGGCGGCTCGCCCCATCGCCGGGCTTCTTCGTTGGCGGACTCGTCGGGACCCACAGGGACGCTGTCATGGGCGAGGTTTGGAACCTCGGCCAGAAGCTTGTCGAGCGCCTCGCCGACCTCGCGCTGCCGGTTTTCTTTGACCTTGATCGCGTCGGAGTCCAGGCGAAGGCTTCCCCTCAGCGCTTCGGCTTCTTCTTTCTTGCCTTCCTTGAACAGAGCCCCAATCTTCTTCGAGGCGGTCTGGTGCTCGTGACGCATCGTGCTGATGTCGGTCTGGAGGCTTTTCCGCTCGGCGTTCAGGCCCGTCAAGGTCTCGAAAGTCTCGAGGTCAAAATCGGCGCCACGGTCGCGGAGCTTGCGGTTTACGAGGTCGAGGTTTTCAACAACGAACTTCACGTCGAGCACGGGCGCATTGTAGCATTGCCGCAATTCCTGCTTGCGCGCCGGCGTGATGCATGCGAGCCTATCTCAGCTAGTGGACTGTAACAGATACTCGCTGCCAAAATCGTGGGTCCTTTTGCGCGCTGGCTTTGTTGCGATTCCTCGAAATATCTAGATATATGGTCGTCATCGCGCCTCGCCAGCCCACAAAATGACCTCGCGATTTGCGCAACAAATATCTGTTACAGTCCACTAGCTTCCCGTCAGCCACCCCTGGACTTATTACGGAAAAGGACTCGATCGACCTCATGACCATCCGCAAAGCCGTTTTACCGGCCGCTGGGCTCGGGACGCGATTTCTTCCGGCGACGAAAGCGCAGCCGAAAGAGATGCTGCCTCTCGTCGACAAGCCCCTGATCCAATACGCGATTGAAGAATCCGTCGGATCCGGCATCACCAACGTCATCATCGTGACCGGTCGGGGAAAGACGACCATCGAAGATCATTTCGACGTGTCGTTCGAGCTCGAGCGCTTTCTCGAAAAGAAGGGAAAGAGCGAGGAGCTCGAGATCGTGAAGGCGATCTCGGATCTCGTCAACGTGTCCTATGTCCGACAGAAAGAAGCGCTGGGGCTCGGCCACGCGGTCTCGGTCGCGGAGCCCCTCGTGGGAGACGAGCCTTTTGCGGTGCTTCTTGGCGATGACCTCGTCGCGAGCGACGTCCCCTGTATCCGGCAGATGGTCGAGGTTTATGAAAAAGTCCAGGCCCCGGTGCTCGCAGTGATGCGCGTCCCGAAAGAAGACATTTCGAGTTACGGCGTTATTGCCGCGGAGTCGGTTGGCGATGGGCTCCACAAAGTCAAGAAGCTCGTGGAGAAACCGGCGGTTGAGGACGCGCCCTCCGATCTCGCCATCATCGGTCGCTACATCCTGACGCCTGCGATCTTCAACCATTTGAAGTCAACGGCGAAAGATCAGCGCGGTGAGATCCAGCTGACCAACGGGCTCGAGTCTTTGCTCGGAGAGTCCGACATTTATGGCTTCGAGTTCGAGGGCACTCGCCACGATTGCGGCAACAAGCTGGGCTTTCTCAAGGCCACCGTCGATTATGCGTTGAAACGCCCCGATCTCGGCGCGCGTTTCCGTGACTATCTCAAAGAACTGGATCTATAGGGACAAGAGCGCGTGGCAGAATTCGCAGAAGTTGTTTTTGGACATATTGGCGGGCTCACGAGCTATCTCTCATGGGGCAACGTGAGAATGTTTGCGGTGACCCTCGGCGTCTTGTGGGCGGTCCACATCGTCAATCAAAAAGTAGGCATCCTCTCGCTCGTTGGCGGCGTTGGCGAGCGTTTGTTCGGCGCTCGAGTCGAGGGGCTCAAGGTGAAGGGTGGAGCCGTGGCCGCGGAAAAAAACTGGCGACTGCCTCACGGCTGGGCTTCACTACGACCAGCTCGGCGATCTCGACAAGGCGCTCGATTGTTATGAAGAGGCCGGGGAGTATCACCTCGCCGGCGAGAGCTTTGCCCGTCAAGTCCAGGAGTTGAAGGCGGGCAGCAGCCACTACGGCGCGGCGAGCCATGTTACCGAGCTCGCCCTGCTGAGCCATCGCGCGGGCCGTTGTTTCGAAAAAGCGGGTGATATACGCGAGGCGGCAAATCTTCTCGGCGACGAAAAGCTTTCGGGCGGTGATGCCGTGGCGGCCGCGGATCTGTTCCTCAAGGCCGGCAATAAAGAAAAATCTTCCGAGCTTTATTTCGAGTGCGGCGATTTGGATTTAGCGAGCCTTTTTTTTCGCCCAGTCCAACCGATTTTTTCGACGCCGCCAAATCCGCCGCCGAAGCGAACTCCGAGACCAAGATGGTGGAGTCCCTTCAGCAAGTACCGGCGTCGGACCCAAATTTTCCTGTTGCCGTGGTGCAGCTCGCGCGAGCTTTCGTGCGACGGGGCTGGGCCTCGCTCGCTGGCGACAAGCTTCGCACCGTGCTTGCGGGGCAGGAGGTGACCGGGGACAATCTCGAGCTTTGGGACGAGCTCTCGCGCGCCGAAGAATCGGAAGGCAACCTCGACGAGGCGGCCGACATTTTGCGACGTGTGATCGTCGTGCGCTACGACTATCGCGGCGCCAACGAGCGCTATAAGACGCTTCAGCAGCACATCGAAGACGAGCAAACACGCTCTGAGACTATCAAGAGCGCGAAGCCGATCGTGATGCACCAGGACAAGGCCCGCTACGAGATCACTGGCATGCTCGGTAAAGGCAGCATGGGGTCTGTATACAAAGCCTTCGACCGGTTGCTCAAACAGCCCGTCGCTTACAAAGTGCTCGCAGAGTCGCTCGCCAAAGATCCGTCGGCTCGAGAACAGCTATTGGCAGAAGCGCGCGCCGCCGCAGCGCTCAACCATCCTAATATCGTCACCGTTTATGACCTGGGCTATGACGGGGACAACGCGTTCATCTGCATGGAGCTCATCGAAGGGGAGACCTATCAAGGCATCCTTCGGAAAAAAACCGGCTCGATATTCCCGAAGCGCTTCACTGGCTCGTCTCGGTCTGTCAGGGCCTCGACCACGCGCATAGTCGCGGGATCATCCATCGTGACTTGAAGCCGTCAAACGTTATACTCACCGCCGATGACCGTGTGAAGCTCTTGGACTTCGGGCTCGCCCGCCCCGCCGAGCCCCCTGAGGATGAAAAGAGCGGGGAGAGTTGGGCCTGCTCGATGTCGGGGACGCCGAAATACATTTCCCCGGAGGCGATTCAGGGAAAGCCGACGGACCCTCGCACCGATGTGTACTCGCTCGGCACGACGCTCTACGAGCTTCTCGTCGGCCGCGCCCCGTTCACCGAGGGAAACCTCTTGATGCACCACCTGCACACACCCCCACCGCCGCTGCGGCCAAAACGCCCCGAGATCGACGGGAAGCTCGAAGAGCTCGTTCTTTTGTGCCTCGCGAAAAGACCCGAAGAGCGCTTTCAGACCGCCGGTGAGATTCTCTCTTTCGCCGGTGCCGCCCAGCTTCTTTAGTCCTTTCCCCGTTTGACGCGCGATAGCCTTTCGCGTACCATTGATGGTGTAATATATACACTAATACTTATGGGCGGATGACACGGGATGGCAAAGAAAACGCAGCAGGTTCTAGTCGCCGTGGATAACTGCATTTTCACGGTCGCCGAGGGACGGCTCGACGTGCTGCTCATCCAGATGAAACAGGATCCCTTTCACGGTGTGTGGGCGTTGCCAGGAGGGCTCATTGACGACGGCGAAAGGCTAGATGGTGCGGCCTCGCGGATTCTCGAGGAGCAGACGGGCCTCAGCGACGTCTATCTCGAGCAGCTCTACAGCTTCGACGACGAGTCGAGGGACCCGAGCGGCCGGGTCGTCTCGATCGCCTATTTCTCACTCGTCCAACGCGACAGTCTCGAATTGAGGACGACCGATAAATATCAGCAAGTGCGGTTTTGGGGCGTGGAAGGGCTCCCGGGGAAGCTTGCCTATGACCATGAGACCATTCTCGACTACGCCCGGGCGCGACTAACCGCGAAGGTTCAATATACGAACGTGATGTGGTCGCTGCTCCCCGAGAAGTTCACACTCAGCGAGCTCCAGGCGGCCTATGAAACGGTGCTGAGCCGAAGGCTCGACAAACGGAACTTTCGCAAGAAAGTCTCGTCGCTCGGTATCGTGCAGGCATCCGGAGAGAGAGCGACGGGGGGGCGTCACCGGCCAGCGATGCTCTATCGCTTTACGAGCCGCGAGGCCGAGATTGTGGAGGTATTTTGATGATACCGGAACATTTCGATCCCGAAAAAGTGGGTGATGTCTTTCGCGTCCCTTACGAAAGGCTGGCCCGCGAGGCTCAGAGCTGGCGCGAGCAGCACGGCGTGACGCCGTCCTCCAGCGACACCTATCGTGTTGGCCTTTTGCTCGTGGATGTCCAGAACACGTTCTGCATTCCGGAATTCGAGCTCTTTGTTGCGGGGCGATCGGGGATGGCCGCTGTCGAGGACAACAAGCGGCTTTGTCGGTTCATCTACGAGAATCTCGATCGCATCACGCGCATCCATGCCACGCTCGACACCCACAAAGCCATGCAGATCTTCCATAGTGCCTTTCTCGTCGACATGGCGGGGGAGCACCCCGAGCCTATGACGGTGGTAACACTTGAAGACGTCACCTCCGGCCGGTGGAAGGTGAGTCCGCGCGCGACGGAATCGATTCCCGGCTGTGACCAGGAATATCTGGAGCAATATTGCCGGACCCTCAGCCAGGATGGTAGGTACTCGCTCATGGTGTGGCCTTACCATGCGATGCTCGGAGGCATCGGCCACGCGCTCGTCTCCACCGTCGAGGAGGCCCTTTTCTTTCACAACATCCTGCGCGGCGCTCAAACGGCGTACGAGGTCAAAGGCGATCATCCGCTGAGCGAGAACTACTCGGCGCTTCGGCCCGAGCTCTCGACCGAATCCGGTGGGCTAGCGCCGCCCAAAGACGATGCGTTCGTCGAAGAGTTTCTCGCCTACGACGCGCTCATTGTGGCGGGCCAAGCGAAGAGTCACTGTGTTGCGTGGACGGTGGCCGATCTGCTCGACGAGATCAAAAAGCGCGATCCCGTGCTCGCACAGAAAATTTATCTGCTCGAGGACGCGACGTCACCGGTCGTCGTCCCGGGCGTCGCCGATTTCACCGACGAGGCGGATGCCGTCTTTCGAGAATTTGAACAGGCCGGGATGCATCGAGTTCTCTGCACCGAGCCTATCGACACTTGGCCCGAGTTGTCCGCGGCGCGCGAAAAGGAAAGGCGGTAGCGATGCCTATCATCCAATCTTTGCTCGATGTCGATTTCTACAAGTTTACCATGGGGCAGATGGTGTTTCTGCGTTACCCGGACGTTACCGTTACCTATGCTTTGACCAACCGGATGCGGGACGTGCGGCTCGCGGACATCGTCGATCGGGACGAGCTCCGCGCCGAGCTCGACCACGTGCGGAGCCTCCGGTTCAACAATAGCGAGCTCCATTATCTCCGTGGGACAAACGAGTACGGGGATCGGATGTTCACCGAGGACTACCTCGAGTTTTTGCGCCAGCTGCGGCTTCCCGACTACGAGCTTGAAGAAGAGGAAGGCAGCTTTCAGATGCGATTTCACGGCTTGTGGTCCGAAGCTATCTACTGGGAGACGATAGCCCTCGCTCTTTTGAACGAACTCTATAACCGAAGCCTCTTGCGCAAGCTCTCGGCCTTTGAGCAAGACCTCGTCTATGCCCGAGGCAAGGTCCGGCTCGCGGAAAAGATTCGCACTCTGCGCGAGCATCCCGAGATCGAGTTTGTCGATTTCGGCACGAGGCGCCGCTTCAGTCGAGAGTGGCAGCATTATGTTGACCGCGTGCTTGCCGTGGAGCTTCCTGGTCAATTCGCGGGCACGTCGGCCACCGAGTCGGCGATGCTGCACGGCCTCGTACCGATGGGAACCTCCGCGCATGAGCTCTACATGGTGATGTCGAGCATCATGCACGAATCGGACGATCGCATCCGCGCTTCACATAATCGGGCGTTGAAGGATTGGTGGGAGCTGTATGGCTGGGGGCTCTCCATCGCGTTGACGGATACCTACGGCTCGGAGTTTTTCTTTCACGACATGACGAAAGATCAAGCTCGTGCATGGAAGGGACTCCGGCACGACTCTGGGAATCCTTTCGAGTTCGGCGAGCGCGCACTGAGCTTCTACGAGTCGCACGGCGTGGATCCGAAGGAGAAGCTTCTAATTTTCAGCGACGGCCTCGAGCTCGACACCATCCTCCAATTGTCCGAGCGTTTTCATGGACGGGTCAAGCTGAGCTTCGGATGGGGCACGAACCTGACTAACGATCTAGGCTTTGATCCGGTCTCGATCGTGGTCAAAGCCGTGGAAGCCGACGGCCTTCGCACGGTGAAGCTCAGCGACAACATGGCCAAAGCCACCGGCACGCAGGAAGACATCGAGCGCTTCAAGCGCATTTTTGGCCACCATCATGAACACGTCGAAGCGGTCCGATATTAGTTCAGCATTCAGGATTCTCTCAGGACCGTGGCAACCGGGTTTGGCCTCTAGTCCTGAGAGTTTCCTGAATCCTGAATCCTGGGCATGTGATATGTCCCTCGCCTTAATCCGACAGAGGTAAGATGACCGGCGCTCGATGGACGGTGGCAGCGACGACTGCGCTCTGGCTGGCGCTAGCTGCTCCAAGTTGGGCCGACGACCTCGTGGGAATGAGACGTGGAGTGAGCTGCGCCAAGAAGGCCTCTCCATTGTGTTCGGCCGCATTCAAGGCCGGTTCGACGGCACCGACTATCGCGGGCGCAAGATACGCGTACGCCATATTGAGACGGGTGACGAGCATCTGATCCGTGCCGACGAAGCACTCGGCTTTTTCGAAGCAACGCTTCCGGTCGGTAGCTACGAGGTCGTGGCCATTGGAGCTGTCTACTTCCCATCCATTCGACCTATGAACCCGCGGCGCTTCCCGCCCGTGAAGCAGCGCTATCGAGTGAAGGCCCCACCGAATGTTGGGATACCGACATTTCCGGTCCTGCCCGAGGCGCCGATCTATCTGGGCACGATTCGCTCCGGTGTCAGAAGTGAAGGACTCGTCTACAAAGGCCACGCGCTCGAGATCATTGATGAGTTTCCGGATGCGCTCGAGCGGCTCGCGAACCGACACCCCAGGCTCATGGAAAGCGTGCAAAAGAGCGGCGCGGAGCCGAAGCGCTATTTCTTTCTCGAGCCCAAGTTAGAAGAATCGCCGCTCGAGATCGCTGCGCTTCATTCTCCTTTGAACCAAGCTCGTGATTACATCTCGGATCGCAGGTTCGACCAGGCGTTGAGCTGGCTTGCGACCTTCTTGCCGACGACCGATGACGAGCGTATCGAAGTGCAGCTTCTCGTCGGTGAAGCCCTTCTCGCGGACAAGCAGTACATAGAGGCCATCGAGGAGCTCGGCGAAGTGCTCCTCGTCGAGCCCGGAAGAGAGCGGGCCTTGCGTCTGTTAGCGCGCACCCACGCGTATGAAGGCCACCGCGAAGATGCGATGAGGCTCTACCGCGCGCTCGCCGAGGCGGGTCCTCGCGATGCCGAAGCGAGCCTTCAGATTGGCTTTGAATATGCGCTCGCCTCCGAAGAAAAGCTTGCGGAAGCGGCTTTCACATCCGCGTTCAGCGAGAACTTCGACTATCTGTTGCATGACTTGACGCCTTACGCACTGCGCTCAAGGAAGAGGGCATCGACTATGTGCCTCCAAAAATCATCGACGGCGCGGAGAGCGTCCTCGAATCGGACTATTAGCCCGACCTACCGCTTATGCTTTTGGGTGCGTTTTTTCGTAGACGTCCAAAAGCCTCTGTGTCGACAGCGTTGTATATTTTTGCGTCGTCGACAAGCTTTCATGGCCGAGGAGCTCCTGGATAGAGCGTAAATCGCAGCCACGCTCGAGCAGATGCGTCGCGAAAGCGTGTCGCAGGCTGTGCGGCGACAAGCTTGCACTAAGCGCCGCTAACTGGAGGTAGCGATCCATGAGCCGTCGCACCGAACGTGATGTGAGACGGCCGCCACGCGCGTTCAGAAACAGCGCGTCCGTGCCGCGTCCGGCGCGGACGAGCTCGCGGCGATCCTTCGAGTACACGTGGAGTGCTTTGGCGGCGAGCTCGCCAAAGGGCACGATGCGCTCCTTGTTACCCTTGCCGTGGACGCGCACGAGCCTGTTGTCGAGATCGAGCGTTGCAAGGTCGAGAGAAACGAGCTCTCCCACCCGTAGGCCAGTCGCATAAAGAAGCTCGAGCATGGCGCCATCACGCCTTCCGAGCGCGGTGCTTGCATCCGGAGCGTCTAGAAGTCTCTCGACTTCGCTTTGCTCGAGCCGCGCGGGCACCTTCTTGTCGAGCCGCGGCGTGGCCACGAGCCGGGCTGGGTTCTTGTCGACTCTGCCTTCTCGCGTCAGATAGCGGAAAAAGGTCCGGATCGAGGCGAGCTTGCGTGCGATGGAGGAGCGGGCAATACCGTTATTGTGAAGCTCGGCGAGAAACGCCCGGATAGCCAGAACGTCGATGCCACTCCAGGCTTTGGTGTCGAGAGATGTTTCGGCGAAAACGCGAAACTGAAGAAGATCCGAACGATAATTCTTTACCGTATGCGCGGACAGCCCGCGGCGATGCGTCAGGTCTTCTAGAAAAGACTCCATCGCCCCCGATGCGGATTGAGCGCGAGACGTTGTCACTGTTGTCATGGAAACGATGCCTGCATTGTCTCTCAGTGTCCGGGCGAAGCCAAGGCTCCACCCGGCCGCCGGTTGATTCGTTCGTCAGAGCCACTTAACATCACTGCATGCGTCAATGTACGAAGTGTGGGCGCCAGTTCGATGGAAACGAGACCGTTTGCCCCGATGACGGCGTGGTTCTGGAAAGTACCGTGAGCTTGGAGGACCAGGCGGTCGGGAAGACGCTCGACGGCAAATATCGGATCGATGGCTTCTTGAAGCGCGGCGGGATGGGTGCTGTTTATCGCGGCACGCACTTGATGTTGAACAAGCCCGTCGCGATCAAATTGATCAAGCCCGAGCTTGTCTCGTCGAGCGTCGTGGTGCAGAGATTTCTCCGCGAAGCCCGCGCGGCGGCCCATTTGAACCATCCTAATATCGTCACCGTTCACGATCTCGGCCAGACCTCGGACGGGATGCTCTACATCGC
This sequence comes from Acidobacteria bacterium bin61, assembly GCA_963578475.1. GTDB lineage: Bacteria > Acidobacteriota > Vicinamibacteria > Marinacidobacterales > SMYC01 > SMYC01. The sequence continues at coordinate 35,651 of CAUZCL010000030.1, forward strand.
GATGGAGTTCGTGCCCGGAAGCAGCTTGAAAGAAGCGATCCAGACCGAGGGTGCATGGGAGGCGAAGCGTGTCGTGCGGCTCGTGAAGGCCATCGCGAGCGCGCTTAGTGTCGCGCATCGAAACAATGTCGTGCATCGCGATCTCAAGCCGCAGAACATCATGGTGACGCGCGACAGCGACGGGAACGAAATCCCAAAGCTTCTTGATTTCGGTATCGCGAAAACACTCGAGCCGACAAGCCCCGCGCTCACCTCCACGGGGATGGTGCTCGGCACTCCGCATTACATGTCGGCAGAGCAGGCGAGAGGTGCCCCCGTGGATCGCCGCAGCGATTTATACGCGCTCGGGGTGATTCTCTACGAGATGCTCGTAGGAAGCGTCCCGTTCGACGACACCTCGATCCCGCAGATGCTGATCAAGCATCTGACCGAGATGCCTGTGCCGCCGTCTTCGGTCAAACCGGGAGTTCCGTTGGAGCTCGAGGTGATCGTGCTTCGCTTGCTCGAGAAAGATCCCGACGACCGCTATCAAAGTGCCGAGGAGCTCATCGGGGCGCTCGACAGCTTCCAGGACACTGCCGTCGAAATCGCGGCGGAGCCCGCCATTGTCGTGCCCCCGCCCACCATTGCGGAGGGTACGACGCGTGACACCACCATGGCTGGTGCCGCCACGGCGCTACCGCCACAGGCCACAGGCACCGTGCGCGCGCATCAAGTCCCGGAAGAGCCGAAACCTCGAGGGAAGATTCTCGTATTCGCGCTCGTCATCGCTGTCGGCGCCGTGGTAGCGCTCGCGCTGTTCTTCCTCCGCGGACGAAGCGGCGAGGCGGTCATTGCAGAGGCGACTGTGGCCGTGAGCGCGACGCCCGAGGCGAGTGAAACATCTGCGCCGCCCGCACCACTGGTTGACGAAGCGGTGCCGAACGCGCCACTGGTTGACGAAACCGCGCCGCCCGCCCTGGCTTCGGCGACGCCCGGGCCGACAGGTGCGATCGCTCCTCCGCCGGTTGCGCAAGCCGCGCCTCCCCCTGAGCCCGTGGGGCTACCGGCCAAGCCGCTGGTCAGCGTGACGTGTGAAGGCGTTCGCGATGGATGCGCCGCGTTCCGGAACGCGATCGTCGAGTCTTGCGGCCGCAACGGACTCCGAATGGCGCGTCTGGGGCGCTCCGACGTGCACGTGCGGCTCGAGGTGCAAGAGATCGAAGCACGGCAGGAAGAGCAGTTTGGCACGACCTTCGTCGTGCGTACTTATGCCGTTGAAGCCGAAGGTGAATCGCCCCACTTCGACGACCTGCTCACGCTAGAGCCCCACATCTTCACTTTCGACGCCCGCTTGGGGCGCGAAAAAATGCGAGAGCAGTCCCGGCTCGTCGGGTCCGACATCGTGGATGCGCTGCAGGCCTACTGGGCGGAGAAGATCAGCAGCCAGTGACCAGCATTCAGTTGTCAGGACCAGTAAGGGCGCTCTCTCGGCTAAGCGTCTTCGTTGGGATGAGAGAGCTCCATCACCGCAATACGGACCTGAATGCTGAATGCTGAAAATTCACTTCTTCCGGACGACGTCCTTAGCCATCGCGGCTCCGGTAAACGTCATGATGGCGAAGCGATCTTTCACGTCGACGACTTCGCCTTCACCAGTCTCGCTCTCGTCCACACCCAATACTTGTCCGGTGTCGGGGTCGATGAGCGCGTCACCAACAGAGAGCACGATGTAGCGATCGCCAACCTGAATGCCGGATGCGGAGCCCATGTTGATCCAGGCACGGTTGCCTTCTACTTTGATGATCTTACCTTCGGTGCCGCCCATCGCGCCGCCCGCGGCGAGTTTTTTCAACCCCTTGTGCTTGGCAAACGCTTCGACGACTTTCTCGGACGCCTTCTCGACGGCTTCGCTCGCGATACCCCACTCGTTCTCTCGACTGAGGCTGGCGCCTTTCGCGAAACCGCCACCTTTTTTCACGTCGCCGTCGGCGGAAACCGCGATCACGCGCTCGGCAGTCGTCGTGTCGATGAGCCGCAAATTGACGGTGGCTTCCGCTTTGGTGTAGCTTCCGCCGAATCCGCGGAACCCGGCTTTGGTTGTGTTGATGGCAAATTTGTCGATGGCGCCGGTGATGATGTATTTGATGCCGAGCACGCGGCCGACTTTGGCGGCTGTCTGCTGATCGAGGGCGCCCGATGTGGCGAGCCCTTGCTCTTTTAGGACCAGGTCGAGCTTCTCCCGCTCGATCACGCTGAAGCGCGACGAGAGCGCCTCATTCTCCGAGAACGCCGTATCGATGTGGTTCCGCGCGGCGGGCCCGAGGTCGTTATAGAACCACCAGCTTCTCTCAGAGTGATTCTCGAAGTCCCAGATGGCGATGCGGATTTTTGCCTGGGCCTCGAGGTTGGTCGGCGCGAGGCACGACACGATGGCTAAAGCTCCGAGGAGCTGAGAGAGTAGCTTCATAATTTCATCCTCCTTCGCTTCGTCCCTGGGACGGAGGCGGTATCGTGAGCTCTTCGATGAGCGAACGGTTCACGCCGACTTTGAGGTGGGACCATCGCGTGTTGTGGGCGTGTATCTAGGAGGTTACCACATCGCGGTGGGCGATGAACGCGTCGATCTCCGAAAGCGCCCGCTCCACCATCGCTTGCCTGCGGGCGCGGCGATTTTTGACTGGGGGGTTCATGGGCGGCAGGAGCCCGAAAGTCATGTTCGTCGGCTGGTAGCTCTCGGCGTCCGCGTAGGCAATGTAGTGGGAAAGCGCGCCGAGAGCGGTTTCTGGCGGCGGGACCTCGATAGGCTCCCCGAGAGCAAGCGCCGCCGCGTTGCGGCCCGCCATGAGTCCTGACGCGGCGGATTCGGTATAGCCTTCGACGCCCGAAATCTGTCCGGCGAAGAACAGATTGTCACGCCGTTCGGTTTGAAAGCTCGGCTTCAGAATGGATGGCGCGTTGATATAGGTGTTGCGATGGATCATCCCGTAACGGGCGAACTCTGCCTGTTCGAGACCGGGGATGAGGCGGAGCACGCGTTTCTGCTCGCCCCATTTGAGCTGGTTCTGAAAGCCTACGATGTTATAGAGCGTCGCGGCGAAATTGTCCTGCCGCAGCTGCACCACGGCATAGGACTCTTTTTGCGTTCTCGGGTCGACGAGGCCGACCGGTTTCATGGGTCCGAACCGAAGCGTGTCGACACCGCGCGCCGCCATCACTTCGACGGGAAGGCAGCCCTCGAAATAAAGGCCCTTGTCGATCTCGTGCAGTTCGATGGTAGAAGCTGCGATCAGGGCTTCATAAAAGACACTGTACTCCTTCCGGGTCATCGGACAGTTGATGTAGTCATCACCGCCTTTCCCGTAGCGCGACGCCCGAAACGCCTTATCGAAGTCGATCGTCTCGACTTCGATAACGGGGCTCACCGCGTCGTAGAAATAGAGATAGTCGCTACCCGTGAAATCATGGATCGACGCCGCGAGCGCGTCGGAAGTGAGCGGCCCGGTCGCAACGATGACGATCCCGTCCTCGGGGATCGCCGGGATCTCCTCGCGTAGGATCTCGATTGCCGGCGAAGCTTCGAGCCGCTCGGTGATGTTGCGCGAGAAAAGGTCACGATCGACGGCGAGGGCCTGTCCTGCCGGAACACGACTCGCTTCGGCTGCCTCGATTACTAACGAGCCGAGCCGCCGCATCTCCTCCTTGAGAAGACCGTGCGCGTTCGTCAAGTCATTGGAGCGGAGCGAGTTGCTGCAGACGAGCTCGGCAAAACCCTCGGTACGATGGACGGGCGTCGGCTTGTGAGGCCGCATCTCGAAGAGACGCACCGAAGCGCCGCGAAGTGCCGCCTGCCAAGCTGCTTCCGTCCCGGCAAGCCCCGCCCCTATAATGGTGACTTTGGGAATCTCCACGACGCCTATTTAACCGCAAACCGGCCAAGAAGGCACGCTTGTAATGCTGAATGCCGAATTCTGATCAGGCCCTAGCAGGCTCAGGCTCAGGATGGGGCTCGGGCTCCATCATCTTCTTGTACTTGCAGCCATCCTGCGTGCACGCGAGATGTGGACCGTCGCGCTTGGTTTTCTTCTCGAAGATGACGGGAAAGCCGCATTCGGGGCAAGGCTCCTTCACCGGCATGTACCAGCTCGTAAAGTCGCAATTCGGGTACTCGCTGCAACCGTAGAAGAGCTTCCCGCGAGGCGAGCGGCGCTCGACGACTTGTCCGGGGCAGTTCTCTTTCGGGCAGGAGACGCCGACCTCCTTCTGCTTGATGAACTTGCAGTCGGGATAGGCGCTACACGCCGTGAACTCGCCATAGCGTCCGTGTTTGATGACGAGCTGGTTCTCGCACTTCGGGCACTTCTCTTCGAGAAGCTGATCTTTCTTTGTCTCGAGCGATCCATCGGCGCCTCTCAAGATGCGCCGCGTATTCTTGCAGTCGGGATAACCGGAGCAAGCGAGAAACTGACCGTAACGGCCTTTCTTCAACACCATCGCACGTCCGCATTTCTCGCATTCTTCGTCTTGGAATGCGTCCGGATCGGCGGAGTCTTTCTCCTGATAGTTCTGGGTCTCACGCGTGTTGCGGCAGTCGGGATAACCAGAGCAGGCGAGGAAGCGGCCGAATCTGCCCCACTTGATCACCATCTGCTCCCCGCATTTGTCGCAGACTTCCTCCGTCTCGAGCTCCATGGCCTTGACGTTGGTCATGTTCTCTTTGGCGTCTTCGAGATCCTTCTTGAATTTTTGGTAGAAGCCGTCAATCGTCGTGAGGTAGTTGGCGCTCCCTTCCTCGATCTTGTCGAGGAGCTCCTCCATTTGTGCCGTGTACTCGATCGCCATGATATCGGCGAAGCTTCCCAGCAGGAGGTCGGTGACGAGAAAGCCGAGCTCGGTAGGCAGGAACTTCTTCTCGACTTTGTTGACATATTCGCGATCGATCAGAACAGAGAGGATGCTCGCATAAGTGCTCGGACGTCCAATGCCTTGCTCCTCGAGCTCTTTGACGAGCGATGCCTCGGTGAAGCGCGGCGGCGGCTGAGTAAAATGCTGCCCGGGCTTGACCACGAGTAGTTTGAGCACCTCACCTTCTGTGAGCGCCGGAAGCTGCTTGGGCCCATCCGCTTTGGCGGTTCCTTCGACCTCTTTCTGAGACTGGTCCTCGTCCTTGCCTTCCTCGTAAATCGTCAGGAAACCCCTGAACTTGAGAATGGAGCCGCGTGCACGGAGGTTGTGGCGGCCGGCTTCAATCTCCACGATCGTTTCGTCGAACACCGCAGGCCGCATTTGCGAGGCAACGAACCGGTTCCAGATGAGCCGATAGAGCTTGAGCTCGTCGCGACCTAGATAAGCGGCGATGGATTCCGGGTCTCGCATCACCGAGGTGGGACGGACGGCTTCGTGCGCGTCCTGAGCGCCCTTCTTGCTCTTGTACACGTTTGGCTTTTCGGGGAGCATCTCCGCGCCATAGCGCGCGCCGACAAATTCGCGAACTTCCGCGATGGATTCGTCGGCAATCCGTGTCGAATCGGTTCTCATGTAAGTAATGAGGCCGACGGTCTCTTTGCCGAGCTCGATGCCCTCGTAGAGTTTTTGGGCGACCATCATCGTACGCTTTGCGGTAAAGCCAAGCTTACGGGCCCCTTCCTGCTGTAACTTGCTCGTGATGAAAGGGGGGACAGGATTGCGCCGCCGCTCTTTCGCGGTGACCTTCTTCACAGCGAAATCGTTTTTCGAGAGCTCGTCGACGACGGCTTGGGTCGAGCTCTCGTCTTTGAGCTCGGCGGTCTTCCCGTCTATCTTGCTCAGTTTGGCAACGAACGGAGGCGGGCTCCCGCCCTCGAGATCGGTATGGATCGACCAATATTCTTCGAAGTTGAAGGCTTGAATCTCGCGCTCGCGCTCGCACACGATGCGAAGCGCGACGGATTGCACCCGTCCCGCGGAGAGGCCGCGCCGGACTTTCTCCCACAAGAGAGGGGAGATTTGATAGCCCACGAGGCGGTCAAGAACCCGCCTGGCTTGTTGCGCGTCGACTTTGTCCTGGTCGATCTGGCGCGGATTCTTGATGGCTTCTTGGATCGCTTTCTTCGTGATCTCGTTGAAGAGGATACGGTAAATCTTGCTGTCCTTGCTTTTGAGCTCTTCGGCCAGGTGGAAGCTGATCGCTTCGCCTTCGCGGTCGGGATCTGGAGCGAGGTAGATCGCGTCGGCCTTCTGCGCCTCGATCTTGAGCTCCGAGAGGATCTTCTTCTTCTTGGGAATGACGACGTAGTCCGGTACGAAGCCGTGCTCGACATCCACACCGAGCTTGCTCTTCGGCAAGTCGCGCACATGTCCCATGGAGGCTCGGACGATGTAATTGCGCCCGAGAAACTTGTTGATGGTCTTCGCCTTGGCGGGCGATTCCACGATCACGAGTGACTTCGCCATGGGAATAGTGTAGCTAAAGAATTGAGATCCGCAAACTCGTGCCAGTTTCGGCCCCGCGGGGCCACACAAAAAGGGCAAAGGGGATGTGGGGATACGAAGGGGGATAAGGGGATAAAGCGAAGATCGGTTCTGTCTTTTTATCCCCACCTCCCCTTCTATCCCCACCTCTCCTTTCTTTTGGGTTTTCGGGCAGCGAGCGTTATGGCTTTACCTGGTAGAGGCCGGAGCCGAGCCTCCAGATCCATCCTTTGACTTCGAGGCCGCACAAGACGGACAAAGCGCGCTCGGTGGGCATATCGACACGCTCGAGCAGCGCGTCGACATCCACCGCACTCTGCGCTCGGATGAGCTCTGTGTAAACAGCGCGCTCGTGCTCGTCGAGCTCGGGCCGCGCCCAAGCGGCGGCGGGGCCCGTTTCGCGCAGCAGCGCGCGTATCTCTGGCCGCAGCTCTTCCACGACGTCTCGAGCTTCCGTCACCAGCGTTGCGCCGTCGCGGATCAAGGTGTGCACGCCTGCGCTGTTCTCGGCGCGGGCCGGCCCGGGAACGGCGGAGACTTCGCGATTTTGTTCGAGAGCGAGTCGCGCGGAAATGAGCGACCCACTCTTGAGCGCGGCTTCGACGACGATCGTGCCCAGCGTCATTCCTGTAAGAATGCGATTGCGCCGCGGAAAATTTAGAGCCCGCGGGGGCTCGGTCGTCGCGAACTCAGAAAGGACAGCGCCGTTCTCGGCGATTTGCTCGGCGAGGCGGAGGTGCTCGCTCGGATAAATATTTTTCAGGCCGGAGCCGAGGATCGCGATGGTCCTCCCTTGTTTTTCAAGAGCTCCTCGGTGTGCCGCGCTGTCGATTCCGCGTGCGAGCCCGCTCACGATCGTGAGACCGGCCCAGGCGAGCTCGCGCGCGAGTCGTCCTGCCATCTCGAGCCCGTAGCGGGTTGCTCGGCTCGAGCTGACCCCAGACGGTCAGAGCTAATGGAGGGTCCGGCCCATCTTCAGCAGGCGCGGGTAGCTCGCATCGGTAAGCGCCAGCGCATCGAAACCCTGGGCGTGCAACGCGTCGAGCTCGCGCTTCCCGCGATCGAGCAACGAATCCGGGCGCGAAGTGAGCTCGTGGAGCGCTTTTTTGCATGAGCCGGCGCGGCGGACGAGCTCGACGCGATCCCGGCAGGGTGTCCTCTCGATACGCGCGAGCGCGAGTGCGGCAATGAGCTCGTTTTGTTCGGTTGTGGAGCGTTTCACAGACATTTATAGTGTCTCCGGCGGACAATCGGGCCCGTCTGGCGATTTGGGCATGCGGATCCGACACTTGAATAGAATGACGAGAAACGAGCTCCTCGCCCTCCCTCGGCTTCCGAAGTTACTTGCGAAGCGTTGGGGGGGTGGGCTACCATAAGCCTAGCCGCCAGCCATCACCGGGGTGATGGAGCCTCGCGATTCTCTGTAAGTTAGAGGTGGATTTGTCCTTACGTGTTCGGCCTGTCATCTCGACCCTAATTCTCGTTGCGCTTTCTGCCTGCCCGCTTCTCGCGTACGATCGCGAGGATCAATCCCGCGCCCAGGTTGCTTTCGGTATCGACGTCGCCCAACGGGGTCTTTGGCGGGAGGCGATTTATCGTTGGGAGAAGGCCGTCGAGCTCGACCCCGATAACGCCAGCGCCCGGAACAATTTAGCGGTGGCTTTCGAGCAGTCGGGTGAGTTCGAAGAAGCGAACGAGGAATACGAAAGGGCGCTCGAGCTCGATTCCGCTAACTTATATATTCGCCAGAACTATGAGCTCTTCAGAGAAGCGTATGAGAGAAAAAAACGATCCGACAGGCGGGCGCTCCGGAACTGATCGGCGTCGGTCCCTGCTCTTCTTTAGCCTATTCCTGGGTGTTCTTGTGGCTTCCTGCACTTCGTATTACGAAGTGCCCATCGAGGTTCCCATCGACGCCAAGCTCGACGTCTCGCGGTTCAACCGCATTCTCGTCGCGAGCTTCACGACGCAGACGAACGAGCGTCTCGACCTTGACTCCGAGACGGTGCGCCTGCTGCGGAACCAGCTCCGGATGCGTTCCAAGCTCCAAGTGCTCGACGCGGAAGTCGAGCCTCTCGGCGACTTCTCGCAAGAGGCGCTCGAGGATGCCGGCCTTCTCATCGAGTTCGCAGAGATCGAGGAGAAGGCACGCGCGGATGGTGAAGAGGAGATTTCTCAGCAAGAGTGGATCGATCTCGAGCAGGACAAGCTTCTCGAAGATGAGGATTATTGGATGCAGCTCGGTGAGGAATATCAAAACCCGCTCATCGTAACGGGAAAGCTGAGTTTCGGCTCCGAGTCTCGATCGGGCTTCACCCGGCGCGATCGCTATACGCGTGACGCGTTCAACCGGTCCCAGCTGCAGCGCAGTCAGCAGTTCCTGGAGCGGACGGGCTTCACTTTGAACGCCGAGTTCTACTTTATCGATGGCGAGACGGGACGGACGATTCACCGTGAGCGCTTCACCGAAGAAGTTGTCTACGGCCGTGACGAGCAGACCTCGGCGCTGTCGTCCTATTTCGAGCTGATGGATCGGCTTCTACCAAATTTCTTGAGCATTCTTTCGCCTCAGACGTTTCGGGGCACGAGGATTCTCTTGAAATGAATGCTGCCTGAACACGAATAATGAAAGACGTGGTGGTCGAAACATTTGTGATTACAACGGAAGAACACCGCGCCTCACGAGAGCCGAGCTTTTTTCGCCGCTGAGCTTTGCGTCGTCGGGGAATGATCGCATCATCGAATGACACGAGGGAAACCGATGAGGAAAAGCTATAACGGAATCATGGGAAGAGCGGCGCTCGTTATCATTGCGCTTTTTTTGTCCACGGTCGTAGCCTTCGGCCAATCTTTTACGCAGTTTTACGGCAAGAACAAGGTCAAGTACGACAAGCATCGGTGGGAGGTCTATCGGTCTCCGCATTTCGAGGTCTATTACTATCCCGAGTTCGAGCAGGAGCTCGGCCGTCTCGTCAGCTATGCCGAGAGCGCCTACGAGAAGGTTTCGAACGACCTCAAGCACGAAATCTCATTCGCCATTCCGCTCATTCTCTACAAAACGTTCTCCGAGTTCGCTCAGACGAACTTGTACCCTATAGAAATCCCCGAGGGTGTAGGTGCCTTCGCGGAGCCGTCGCGCGACCGGATGGTGATCCCCATCGACAATCCTCCGGACGAGCTCCAGGAACTGTTCATCCACGAGCTGACCCATATCTTCCAATTTGACATCATCCCGCGTTCGCTCGTCCGCCGTTCTGTTCCCGTATGGATCGACGAGGGGATGGCGACCTACATGGAGGACGAGTGGGATCCGCTCGACCTCATGGTCATTCGTGACGCGGCCGTAACGGACCAAATCCCGAGCTTCGAGGAGCTGAACGTCGGATTTGCCCGCGCTGCCTATAGTTTCGGAGCGTCGGTTTTCACGTTCATGGAAGAACGCTTCGGCAAAGAGGGCGTCCGACAGTTCATCTTTGCTTTGCGTCGCGCCGTCGTCGGCGGCGTCGGGGAGGAAGTCTATCAGCAAGCCTTTCGCTTGACGCCGGAAGAGTTCTATCGCGAATGGAAGCGCTGGCTCGTCGACAAATACAAGCCTTACCGCGACAAAGAAATCCCGGACGATTACAGCTTGGACATGTCGCCCGACCCGCGCAAGGGGAACTTCGTCGCCGCGCTATCGGCTGCGCCGTCTCCTTCGAAAGAGATCATCGCGGTCATGAGCGTCAACCGCAAAGAGGGCGAGTTCGACATTATTCTTCTTTCGGCCGCGGATGGCTCAATCATCAAGAATTTGACGCCGGGATATACCGGTGCTTTCGAGAACATCGTCGGCCTCATCGGCGAAGACTCGCTTATCGGCCGCAACCTCGCCTGGACCCCGGACGGAGACCACATCGTGTTCTTCGGCCGCTTTGGGAAACGGCGCGCGCTCATTGTCGTCGACGTGCTCACAGAGAAAGTTGTGAAGCGCATTCGAGTCCCGGTCGACAGAGCCTATTTCCCACATGTCGGGCCAAAAGGCCGATATACCTACTTCACGGCGCTTCGAGACGGCATTAGCGATGTGTGGCGTGTCGACATGGAGACGGAGGAGTTCTATAACGTCACCGACGACAAGTTCTTCGACAAATTTCCGGCAGTCACGCCGGATGGCGAATGGCTCTATTACAGCCGGCGCATCAGCGGCTACGACAAAATCTACCGTGTCAATCTCAACGATACGTCGAAGAAAGAGCAAATTACATTTGGAACCCATGACGATGCCTCGCCGGTTTTTTCGGACGACGGTCGTGTCATGTTCTACACATCGAACGAGGACGACGACATCTATAACATCCGTTCTATGGATGTCGAAACGGGCGACATCATCCAATATACCGACGTGCTCGGCGGCAATTTCTCGCCGGCTATCATCAAAGACGGCTCACGCTCGGATGAAGACGTCCTCTTGTTCACGAGCTATTACAAAGGGAATTACGGCCTGTACAGGCTGCCGATGGACGAGCCCGTCAAAGAGTTTTCTTCGGACCTCATTGTGCGCACCGAAGGACCCGTGATCGATTTCGTGCCGCCGGTGAACCACCAGATCATTTCCGAGAACAAGCGCCGGAAAGGAACGTTCGAAAAATTCTACATCGATGGTGTGCCGCCAATTAACGTCGGGGTCACATCCGGTGGCGATTTTTTCGGCGGCACGGGGATCAGCTTCTCCGATGTGCTCGGCGATCAAAACTTCACGTTCTTCGCGCTATCGGTGCGCGAGTTTCGGAGCTATCTCGGGAGCTATATCAACCGGGCCGGAAGGCTTCAATACTCGATCAGAGGTTTCGACACGACGAGCTTCTTCTTTGCGAATCCCTTCGGTTTCTCTGGGAGCTACGCCTTTTCGCGACAGGATTCTATTTCTACCATCCGGCAATACGGCGCTACGATCTCGGCCGTCTATCCTTTGAGTCGTTTCCGGCGTTTGGAGGTATCTACCGGGATCATCCGCCAGCGCACGCGGTTCGAAGACCCGGTTCTGAACCCGCTCCTCAATCCGTTCGGCACCGGCTTCGGCGGCGGCGACTTCGCTCAGTTCCAGAACGTAATCGCTCAACGCTACCCGAATGGCACGGCTTTACCCGTATCGGCGACTTTCGTTCAAGAAACGACGCGGTTTCGAAATTTTGGTCCCATCGCGGGTAGCACAATATCGGCGGGTGTGTCCATTTCGCCGTCCGTCCCGTTTCTCTCGCGGCAGACGATCAACATCGACGCGCGAAAATATTTTCAAATCGGCGGCGGAAGCTTGCTCGCCCTCAGGATGAGGGGGCTTTGGAGTGACGGCGAGAATCCGGACTTGTTCTGGTTTGGCGGCAACGGTGATATGCGCGGCTACAATTACCAGTCCTTTGTCGGCAATAAGGGTTTTTTCGCCAATGCGGAGCTTCGCTTCCCAATCATCGACGCCGCGATTACGCCGATCGGCTTTTTCGGTCCGCTACGGGGTATTTTCTTCATAGATATGGGCGGGGCTCACTTCATCGACCAGACATTCAACATTTTCTCGAGCGAGCGTCGGGTTTCCTCACTCGGAGCCCGTTGCGGGCCGGGCGGTAATGCTCCTTGTATCTCGGAGGGATTCGGGCTCGGCAATGCTGTGGCGTCTTACGGAATCGGCCTCGCGTTCAATTTTTTTGGAATGCCCATGAACATCAACTGGTCCAAGCTCACGGACTTCGCGACCACCGTCGAGGGCTGGAAGGCGGATTTCTGGATAGGGTTCAACTTCTGAGGCGCAGCGTATTCTGTCCACCTTGACGCGGGAGTCTTCGATAGCTACAATGATCGGATCTACGTAAGTGTAATCGGAGGCAACAAGTGTACGCAATCATCGAGACGGGCGGGAAGCAGCAAAAAGTGATTCCCGGTGAGCAGCTCAGAATCGAGAAGCTCGAAGCTAAAGTTGGGGACACCGTTCGCTTCGACAAAGTCATGCTCGTGAATCGCGATGGCGTGGTTGCGCTCGGCAAGCCTTATGTCGACGGCGCCTCGGTGACGGCCAAGGTCATGGAGCAGGGGCGCGGTAAGAAGATTCTCGTTTTCAAGAAAAAGCGCCGCAAGCAGTATCGGCGCACGCGCGGCCACCGGCAGTCGTTTACCGCTGTGAAGGTCGAGGCGATCGAAGGGTAGTCGGGGTTAACAAGTAATGGCACATAAAAAGGGTCAAGGCAGCTCACGCAACGGACGCGACAGCAACGCGCAGAGGCTCGGAGTCAAGAGGTTTGCGGGCGAGAGCGTGAGCGGTGGCTCTATCCTCGTTCGACAGCGTGGCACGCGCTTCAAGCCGGGCCGCAATGTTGGCCGCGGCAAGGACGATACGCTTTTCGCCAAGATCACGGGCATCGTGGATTTTCAGAAACGCGGTCAGAAGGGTCGATTCATCCACGTCGACCCCGCGGGTGCCAGTTAAGCATCTCTGAGGGCGCTATTGCGGTTCATTTGCGCCCGCGTTCGCTGCCTGCTACCGCAGCCCCTTTGGGTGGCAGCTTCGTTCTTCCGCGTGCGGGTAGCAGGCAGCAAAGTTGAGCCGCTACAACCAGGAGATAGACGTCTCGAAACTTCACGTTTCTCTATCAAGCCGCTTCGTCCATAATGTGGGTTGATGTGGATTGACGAGGCTGTTCTCGAGCTCGAGGCGGGGCGCGGCGGCGATGGTGCCGTCAGCTTTCGCAGAGAGAAATATGTCCCGCGTGGCGGGCCCGATGGCGGCCACGGCGGCAACGGCGGCTCCATCTGGCTTCTAGCGAGCCCGGCCCAGAATACGCTCGCCGGCTACCGTTACCGCCCGCACTATCGCGCCGAGCGTGGCAGAAACGGCGAAGGCGCCAAGCGCGCTGGGCGCAGGGGTGAGGATTTGGAGCTTTCCGTTCCTCTCGGTACTCTTGTGCACGATACGGAAACGGGAGAGCTCCTCGGAGATTTGATCGACGAAAATCAAAAGCTGCTCGTCGTTCGGGGCGGGCGGGGGGGACGAGGGAATGTGTCCTTCGCGTCTTCGACGAATCGGGCGCCGAGAAAATGTGAAACGGGGAGCCCGGGCGAACAACGGCGGGTTCGGCTCGAGCTGCGGCTGCTCGCGGATGTCGGCCTCGTCGGCTTTCCGAATGCTGGGAAGTCCACCTTCATCTCGGCTGTCAGCGCCGCGAGACCCAAGATCGCAGATTATCCGTTCACGACTCTGGTACCTCATCTCGGCGTCGTCGAGATTTCCGAAGAGAGCTCCTTCGTCTTGGCCGATGTGCCCGGTCTGATCCCGGGCGCGAGCGAAGGTGCGGGGCTTGGCGATCGCTTCTTGCGCCACTTGAGCCGAACGGCTTGTCTGATGTACTTCATTGATGTGTCTGAGAGTTCGGGAAGAGAGCCCGTCGACGACCTCGAGACATTGATGCGCGAGATAGAGGCTTACGGTGAGGGAATGGATGGAAAACCGGGAGCCGTGGCCGCGAACAAAATGGACGCGCTCGAAGATCCGGCTCGGCGCGCCGCTCTCGAAGAAGCGGCGGCGGGGCTTGGGCTTCCGTTCTTCGCGGTCTCGGCGGCGACCGGCGACGGCTGTCAGAAGATGGTTCGCGAGCTCTACGGCCTGGTACAGAAGGAGCGGGTGACGTGAACATCAGGGGCCATTTGCCGCCATTTTCGTAGAATTACTCAGAGAATTGCGCTGACCGCGTAGATTCTTGGTGTTATTGAGAAGCAGTCATGGCCACAGAGACACAGAGAATCAAGAAAACTGTTCGTTCCCAAGCTCCGTTCGCCCTGTCAAGGGTCGCCACGAAATCTCCAATGAGTTCACCGACCAAGCGTGGGCATTCTTGCCGCTGGCAAAGTTGACCAAAGAGAAAAGCAAAATCCACGGAGCTGGTTCCGCCGGCCCGTCGCTTTTTCTCTGTGTCTCTGTGCCTCTGTGGCCAATTCCCCCTTTCGGTTGCGGCTACGCCCGCGCTAGGTCTAATTTCAAAGAGGTTCGAAAAACTTGACCGAGACTAAGTTGACCTTGAACTCGCTGGACCCTGAGCTCAAAAGCGCGGTTTCCGCGGCGCAGGAGAAAAAGGCCGCCGATATCGTGGTTCTCGATCTGCGCGGGTTGGCGAGCTTTACGGATTTCTTTCTGATCGCCACTGGCACGAGCCACCGCCAAATCAAATCCATCGCTGACGAGGTGGAGAGGTCGCTCCGATCGATGAAGCGGCGGCCCTCGCATGTCGAGTCCTTTCCGCGTGGAGAATGGATCTTGATGGACTATATGGATTTCGTCGTGCACGTTTTCACGCCGACGAGCCGCGAATATTACGACCTCGAACGCCTCTGGGGCGACGCGCAAAAGATCGCTGTCGCCAGTTGAGCTCATGCCCAAGGCGCCGAGGGCGAAGCCCAATGCGACGGCGGGTCTCGATGCCACGATCCGCAGATGGTGGAAATCGTCCGGCTTCTCGAGCGCCTGGCGACAGCGTCGAGCAATGTCGTTCTGAGCGGGGAGACCGGTACGGGAAAAGACCTCGCAGCGCATGCGCTGCACTTGTGGGGAGAGCGGTCCGCGCTTCCCATGGTCACGGTCGATCTTCCGAGCATTCCTGAGAGCTTGCTCGAGAGCAAGCTCTTTGGCTACGAGCGTGGCGCGTTCACCGGCGCGGCTCAGCGAAAAGTCGGGAAGTTCGAGCTTGCCGGCAAGGGCACGCTGCTTCTGGACCAGATTGGCGAGCTTTCTCCGCTCCACCAGGCCAAGCTCCTGCGGGCGGTCGAGGAACGTCGATTCGAACCGCTCGGCGGGACAGAGCTCATCGAGCTCGAGGCTCGCCTCATTGCTTCCGCGAGCGCCGACCTCGAAGAGGCTGTTACGCGCGAGCTTTTTCGCCGCGACCTGTTCCATCGTCTCGGTGTTTTCTGGATTCGGCTTCCACCTCTTCAGGAGCGACCCGCCGACATCATTCCTCTCGCGGAGCACTTCCTTGAAAAAGAGGTCGAGCGCCGAGGCCGCGCGCCTCGCCGATTTTAGCTAGATGCGTTCGAGCTATTCGCGACTTACGCTTGGCCCGGAAACGTACGGGAGCTCAAGGGCGTCGTCGAGCACGGCGCGATTCTGTCGAGAAGTGAGACTTTCGAGAGAGCCGATATCCCTGCATACGTTCTCGAGAGCCCGTCTATCACGTGGGGTGTCACGCTTCACAAGCGCCCTACCCTTGCCGCAGTCGAGAAGAGCTATATCGAGCGGGTTCTGCGGGATGTGGGCGGGAATACGACCCGTGCCGCGGAGATTCTTGGGGTCAGTCGCAAGTCGCTTTGGCAGCGTCGCAAGAGGTATGACGGGGACTGATCAGAATTATTCGCGCTTCGCGCTCACATCTGATCCCTTCGAAGGCACCCGAATGCGGACGATTCAGCATTCGCGATTCGGGTTTGGGGTTTCTGCTTCAGGAGGTAGACTAGCGTTTGTTATGCGGGCTCGGACTCTTCTCACGATGCTCACTGTTTTTGCGTTCGTCTGGTTCGCGGTTTCGACGATTCGCTTGAATGAGGAGCGTGTGACGGTTCAGTTTGCGTTCTTCCAGCCGCTCGTGCTCGAGCTTTGGATGGTCATGCTCGCAGCTTTCGGGATCGGTGCGGGGGTCATTCTGTTTTTCGACCTCGCGGGAGGTGTGCGGCGTTTTGCTCGCGATCGCCACCGGCGTCGCGTGTACGAGGCCCATCAAGCCGTCGAGGAGCTCTACACGGCTGGGCTCGACGCCTTGGTTAATGGTCATCATGAAAAAGCGCTCCAGCGCTTCGATTCTGTGCTCGAGCGCGAACCAGAGCACGAGCACGCGCTCGTCAAGAAAGGCGATAGTCTTCGAGCGCTCAAGCGCTACCGCGAGGCTGCCGATACGCTCGAGCGCACTACGCGCGTGGCCCCGAAAAATCTCGTCGCTCACTACTCGCTCGTGGATGTCTATCTTGCCGCCGGTGCGGAGGAGCGCGCCAAGATCGTCCTGGAGCAGATCATCGAAGGCTGGCCGGTGCCGACGGTCTCGGCGCATCGGAAACTTCGGGATCTCCTGGTCGAACATCAGAAGTGGGAAGAGGCAATTATGTTACAGAGCCGTCTCGTGGACATGGTCTCGTCAGACGAAGAGCGCGCGCTCGAGCGGGACATGGCGAAAGGCCTTCGCCTCGGCCTCGGCGTGGCGCAGCTTTCGGCCGGACGATCTCAGGAGGCGATCGCCGCCTTTCGTTTGATTCTTGGTGAGGATGAGAGCTTCGTCCCCGCCTATATCCGTTTGGGAGAGGCACTCGCCGCGAACGACGAGACGGAAGAGGCAATACGCACGTGGCATCGCGGCTACGAGCTCACGGGCTCGACGGAGCTCCTTTCTTCGCTCCAAAATTTCTATTTGCGCGCCGAGCAGCCGGAAGAAGCGATAGGTGTGTGGAAGCAGGCCCTCGTTCTCAGCGAGAATGAGGTGCCGCTCCGCTACTGTTTGGGAAAGCTTCACTATCGCCTATTCATGCTCGATGAGGCGCTCCGCGAGTTCCAGATGATCGAGGATCGCGTGAGCGGCCTGCCCGCACTCCATCTCTATATGGCTCGAATCCTGGAGAGCAAGAACGAGCTCTCCGCCGCGCTCAAAAAGACCAAATTGCTCGTCGCCGAGGTCGAAGGGCTGATGATGGACTATGCCTGCGAAAGCTGCGCGTGGCGCATGTCGGAATGGACGGAGCGCTGCGCGCGTTGTGGGCGCTGGGGCACGGTGAGCCTGCATCTTCCAACTGTCGATACGCCCGAGCCCGTGATAGCACCCTCACCGACCTGGTCGACCCCGTAGGGCTACGGACGTTGTTGAAAGAGCGCGAGCGTTAGTTGTCATGGTGTCTACAATGACCGCTAGATATGATCGGCTGGCGCGGCTCGTGCGTGCCGGTATTCACGGGCTCGGCGCTTTCGCGTTCCCAGCTCCGTGTCTCTTGTGCCACGAGCTTTTGCGGCGGCCGCTTTTGGGCCCGCTCTGCGAGCTCTGCATTGAGGTGCTGCCTCGTATCGAGCCACCGTTTTGCGAATCCTGTGGTCTTCCCTACGCGGCGAGCGTAGCCCCCGGCTATGTGGGCCGTGTCGCGGAGGCGAGCGGGTCTTCCGCAAAGCGCGTGCCGGACTCCTCTACGATGAGCGTGTGCGGCGCCTTCTGCTTGCGTTGAAAGTCGGCGGGCGTGCGCGCCTCGGGACGCTTTTTGGCAGACTGGCTGCTGAGCGTTGGTGTTGCGCGGGAGAGCTCGAGGACTACGCGGCCGTCATCCCCCTGCCGCATCCTGGCGGCGGCGGCGTGAGCGCGGATTCAATCAGGCGGCGATCGCGGCCCGCGCGGTGGCGGTAATCGCAGGTGCTCCGATGCGCCCGCGTCTGTTAGTGAAAACGAAGGACAACCGACCTCAGTCGGGGCTTTCCGCATCCGCGCGAAAGTCCAATGTGTTAGGCGCGTATCGGTGCCGCGTTCCTCGAAATATGGCTGGTTGCAAACTTCTACTGGTCGATGATGTTCTGACGACGGGCGCCACGGCTAACAGTGCCGCTCGAGCGCTTCTTCGAGCCGGCGCTGGCACCGTGGACGTTCTTACGATCGCGCGGGTTCCCACCTTCGCCCT
The DNA here is from genome assembly GCA_963578475.1 of Acidobacteria bacterium bin61. Taxonomy (GTDB): domain Bacteria; phylum Acidobacteriota; class Vicinamibacteria; order Marinacidobacterales; family SMYC01; genus SMYC01. The sequence goes on from CAUZCL010000030.1 coordinate 53,732, forward strand.
TCGGGCTTCGAGGAGGCAAGCCCGCTGCTTCGCCCTTCGGGCTTCGGCGAGGCAAGCCCGCTGCTTCGTCCTTCGGGCTTCGGCGTGCAGGCCCGCGGCTGCAGAGGGACCGTAGTTGGGGGCGTTTTGTACTGGTGCGGTAGCTGGTAGAATGGGGGGCCGCTGCGGTTTTTCTTGGCAGCGGATTCTAGACCGAGGAGTGGTAATGACAACACGTGTGCTCGCGCTGACGGTGACAGCTTGGCTCGTTCTCGGCAGTGTTGACATCGGGATTCCTTGGAGCGCGGAGGGGGTGAAGCTCTTTTTGGAGAAGGCCATTGACAGCCTCGACAAGCCCCTCAAAAAGTTCTATGAGGAACGAGAACACATTATCGTGGAGACGGCGAGCGATCCGACGATCTTTCCTCCACGAATGCTCTTCGAAGTGGATCGTCTGGAGCCGTTTCCGTTTGCAGATCTCCCCACCGACCGCAAGCTCGCGGTTCGTAAATATGGCGAGGAAGCGCTCGAGGAATCTGGGGATTTACCGTGGCGTTTGATCGAAAGCTACCACGCGCTCACGGAGGCGTTCAAGAGCTCGGATTATGACGCCGTCGTTCTACATTCCGCCGAGATCGCTCACTATGTCGGAGCCATGTATGTCCCGGTCAATGTCTCGAAAGATGGCGATGGCGAGCCGACAGGGCAGCACGGGTTGCGCGAGCGGTTCGATTCACGCCTGATCGAGGTCTATGCAAAGAAGATCGACGTGCACACGCCGTCCGCTCTTTATCTCGACTATCCGGAGGAATATGCGATCTCGATACCGCGCAAGAGCTATATCTGGGTCGACAACCTGCTCTATTTTGATTATTTGTCACGATTGGGCGTAAAGAGCTACGACCGTTTCTATTACGAGGGAATGTTTCTTCGGGCCGAGCCTTTGTTGGAGGAGCTGCTCGAAGGCGCCGCGCTCGATACCGGATGTTTCTGGTACACCGCATGGGTCGCTGCGCGGCGGCCAGAGCTCCCAAAGAAATAGTCGGACGCTCGACCAAAAGAAGAGACATAGTAAGCACCAAGAGGATATCGGATGGCCAGATAACGGCGAGGCTGTTTCTGTTAGTGAGCTCGAGGATCGGGAGCTCATAAAGCTCTGCCCGCGGCAATGGAAGTGTCAAAGAGCAGGCCTGGGAGGAAGGTCGTCCGGCGTTTACGGCGCCGTGTTTTCGGAATCGCGTATAAATTCACGGGACGCTACGAGGAGTCTCAGGATCTGACCCAGGAAATATTCTTGCGGGTCTTCCGCTCGCTGGACAAATTCGACGCCAATGCCGATTTCGGAACGTGGCTCTATTCCGTCAGCCGCAACCACTGCATCGACCACTATCGCAGTGGTCGCCGCGAAAGAGAGTCTCTCGTTCAGCACGAGGTTCACCTCGAGGAGATGGCGTCCGGGCGTTTCGACCCTTATCGTGCCGTCGAGGTCCGCGACAAACGAGAAATGCTCCTGAAAGCGCTTTCCGGTCTGCCCGACAAGCTGCGCGAGGCGGTCGTGCTGCGGGATATCAAAGAACTAACTTATCAAGAGATTGTGGAACAATTGGAGCTTACGGAAGGTACCGTGAAGAGCCGGATCAATCGTGGACGACTAGAGCTCGGCCGGGCTCTGGTCGCGATGAGAAACTGTTCGAAAGGGCGAACGGAATCTACAATGAACTTATTCTGAATCGTCGAATCCACACTCAAGATGACATCAAAATCGTTCGTGTCAAGGAGGAGAGGCTCGTCTACGCCATGCTGAGCTCTTTTTTCTCGGAGGTCTCGGCGGTCGTCGAATCGGGAGCCAAAAAGATCGTGATCGACTTGAGCGAAGTCAACTATATTGACAGCGCATCCGTGGGCTGCCTGATGGACATTTACCGTTCCGTCGCCGAGGGCTCCGGCACGATCAAGCTCGTGGGGCTTCAAGAACGCGTCGAGACCATGGTGAGCATGACGGGTCTTCACAATTTCATGGAAATCTTCCGGGACGACAAAACCGCCCTCGAGAGTTTTTGAAGGGTGGTAGCGACCACGGGGCGGAAGCGATGAAAAAAGTCAAAATGTTGACGGGACAGGAGATTCCTCTCGACGGGGATCTTCTCTTTGTGCTGGAGTCGCTCTATCGTGAAGTAGCGCTCAAACGAGAGCTCAAAGCGACGTTCGACGACATGATGAGCGAGATCGTGAACATCGTGGAAGGCATGGACGAAGATACGCGCAAGCAGTCCCTCATCGAAAACCTCTTCTTGAATACGGTGACTTACGAGAATGAGCGTCTAGGCGCCTACATGAAAAAGCTGAGCGGTCAAGCGGGCAAAGACGAAGAATCGAAGCTATGAAACGCGACCGAGCTCTGTACCTCGTCGGGATTCTGATACTCGTCGCGGCGACAGCGACGGCCATAACGTCTACGGCGCAACGTAACAACAACAAGAGCGGCCCGCGTATAGAGATCGAGCCGAGCGATCACGACTTTGGTGGTGTCAAACCCAATCAAGAATTGCTGCACGTATTCACGGTGTCGAATGTCGGTACCGAGCCTCTCGAGATTCGTCGCATCTCCACCTCATGCGGCTGCACGGCCGCGATCGCGAAGACACGCGTTTTGAACCCCGGCCAATCCACAACGCTCGAAGTGACGCTCGAGACGCGGAAGTACAAGGGCGTCATCGAAAAGAGCGTCTCCGTGGCGTCGAACGACCCGGCGCGCGTGCACACGATACGCGTGAAAGCATTCGTGGAAGTGCCAGAGCCGCACTAAACTGGGCGTCTCAGCGCTACGGCTTCACTGGTAGAGTGCGGAGTGGAGCCTCGAGATCCACTCTTCGACTTCGAGGCCGCGAAAAGCAAGGGGATGTGGGGAGAAGAACGGGGATATGGGGATAAAAGCGAAGATCTTTTCTTTTCTTTTGTCGCCACCCTCCCCTTGCTTTTTGCATTTCGGGAAGGGAGCGCTACGGCTCAGTTGCCTGACCCTAGGGGGCCATTTTCTGGGTCAGTATTGAGAAAGGCGTCGCGCAAAGGCCTAAAGAAAGAATTTGAGAGGCAATGCTCTTGTCGCGAAGTTTGGGTCCTTTTAACGGAACCGAGGATGGCGCGGTTAGCGGGTCGTGCGGGCGAGAAGCGGCTGGGCGACTTTGGGGGCAACCGGTGCTAGCGTGGGCTCCGTGACGAGCTCCCAGCTCTCCGGCGTCTCGAGGATGGCCTTGACGAGTCTCGTGTGAAGCTCGTGGCCGGCGCGCATCGCGACGACATGGGCCTGGAGTGGTTTCCCGAGCAATAGGAGATCGCCGAGCAAATCGAGAATCTTGTGACGTACGAACTCGTCGGGGAAACGCAAAGGATTGTTCAGAACACCGGTTTCACCGAGAACGACAGCGTTATCGAGCGAGCCACCCAGGGCGAGGCCGCGTTGCCGCATGAGCTCGACGTCTTTCAGAAATCCAAAAGTCCGTGCGGGAGCGATTTCTTCGACGAAGCTGGTTTCGTTGATCTCCGTCGAATATTCCTGGTGCCGGAGAAGAGGGTGCGCGAAGTTGATTGTGTAGCTAACCTTCAACTTGTCCGAAGGATAGGCTGCGACAGAACGTCCTCCATCCGTCACGGAGATCGGACTCTTGAGCTTGATGACGGAACGAGGCGTCGAGAGCTTTCGAATACCCGCCTCATGAATGAGATAAATGAACGCCGCGGCGCTTCCATCCATGATGGGGACTTCGGAGCCGTCGAGCTCTACGAGCACGTTGTCAACGCCGAGCGCGCGAAACGCGGCTAGTAAGTGCTCGACGGTCTCGATACGCACGTTGTCGCGCGCGAGGCACGTGGCGTGATTGATATGAGAAAGATGCTCCACAGTCGCAGGGATGTCCCTATCGGGCATACCATCCACGTCAGGCAAATCCACGCGTCGAAAGACGATGCCGCTATCGGCTGGTGCTGGCTTGAGCGTGAGCTCGACTCTTCGGCCAGAATGAAGACCGATCCCGACGCAGCTGGTGATTTCTTTGAGGGTTGTTTGCTTGTGCATTCGTATCTGACGTTCCGGGGCCTCATTAAAGCAACTATCATGCCAAGCGACGAGCTTACCGTGCCCGGTCAAATAGTGGCTATGGAAGGGTTTAAGGGATCATCGCATCTTCGCGGTCAGGAGGTGTATCGCATAAGACACACCTGGTCGGCGTCTAGTGTATCTTTTACGCACTTTTCGGTAACATCCGAGTGCTACATTTCTGATAGGATAGGGCTTCTCAAAATTTGGAGGCCGATTTCGAACATGCGACTTGCGGGCCAAACCGCCCTGATCACGGGTGCGGCTTCCGGCATCGGCCGCGCT
>CAUZCL010000031.1:0-56442 GCA_963578475.1 Acidobacteria bacterium bin61
TCTGGTTTCGAGCACAGATCTCTCGGATAAGACCCCTCAGCCGAACCGCTACATCTCCTCTCAAGGCCAGCTTGCGGTACTTCGGGATGAATACAAAGTGATAGTTTAACTGGTACGTCGTGTGCGATGACTTCCGGTATCCTTTCATCCGGAGATCGTACCGCATGCCTCCTTAAGGCTTCTCCTAAAGGTGAGGGGTTTCAACCATCCCCGAGTGAGACACTAAGTGACTAGTCTCCGATATCCTCGTAGGCTTCCGCGATGAGCCCAACGACATCCTCACCATCGTCGGGATAGCTCGACGTCCCGAACTGAAGCGCGGGCATGATCGGAGGGAGCTCCTCGCCGACGCGAAAGGGATTTTTCTGCACGGTCTTTTGCATCCGGCCTACGATGCGGCTTCCGCCATACTTGTCCGAGGCAAACGCGATGATGGCGACCAAGTCTTTCGACGTCATCATACCCACGAGGTCGACTTCGCGAAGACACCACGTCGCAAGCTCCGCGACGTGCATCAACACAGCTTCACGCATCTCTTTGCCCAACAGCTCCACAATCTGGCTCAAGTCGTCCACTTGAACGAGGATGACGGTCAACGGCCGATCGACACGCCGGCATTTCGAAATCTCGCGTTTCAACTCGGAGTGAAATTCCTGCTCGTCGCAAATGGGGACTCCCCTTACGCGGAAAGTCGACTTCCGCGGTTGGGGCTTAGGCGCGGGCTGCTCGGGAACGTCCGCTTGTGTCTCGATCGACGCGCTAGATGCAGGCTCCGCCGACTGCACTTTCTCGTCTTCCCGGGCCGCTTCGGGAGCGAGATCGAACGTCTCGGGTGGCGCATCGCCTGTGTCTGGCTGCGCTGGCTGCAGTAGGGCCTCGTCGTGTTCCTCTTTCAGTGCTTCGGAAGCAGAGGCAGACGCAACTGACTCGGCTGGCTCGGCTGACTCGGCTGGCTCATCTAGCTTGGCTGGCTCGGCTTCCGACGGCTCAACTCTTTCATCGCTCCCTTCACTATGTCCTTCCTCGGGTGCTTCGGGAACGGGTTTCCAGTCCACAGCACCGGACTTTTCAGAAAACGCGGGAGCGGCCGCGTTGACAACGCTCACTGCTGCCTCGACTTCCACACTTGCCGCTTCAGCCACGGGTTCCGTCGCAGCAGCGGGGGCATTGTCGGCGTCAGGGGCGGAGCTAGCCGTCCCACCGCTAGGTTCTTCAGACCGGTGCGGTGCCAACGCTTCTTCGTCAAGCGTAGCGACGGGCTCGGAGTCGGTGGGTGAGCTCTCGAGCTCTTTCGCGGTCGCAGGCTCATCGGATTTCTGGGTCGCGACGACGGGCGATATCGCGTTCGTCGGGGGGCTTTCAACAGCGGCCGCCGGCTTCAATTCTGGCACGGTGGCCGTGCGCGAGACTTCGCTTGCGCGGCTCTCGTTCAGGCCGACGGGCTCGGCTAGCTTTCTGACGACAGACGTCTCGACCACGGCCACGTGCGACGGTCCCGGATCTGGTTTAGGCACCGATGCTATCGGTGCGGCTCGAGGCGGGCGTGCGGCAGGTGCGATACGGGTATCCGCCTCCTCCGGTTCGCCCCTGCCGAACAGCCGGCCCCAGAAACCACGCTTCTTGGGCTCAGCGTTATCCGCCGCCCCGGCCGAACGGGGGAGAAAACTTTTTTGAGGCCTCCTTGTCTTTTTTGCAAGAAGTTGCGCAACGAGGCGCTGAAGCTCGAGCAGCTTATAAGGTTTGGTCATGAAACCATCGGCTTTGAATTGTTGCAGCGCCTCCTGCCGATATTGCTTCCTCAAGTAGACGCCCGTGATGACGAGAACCTGGATCGCTTTGAGGCCGCTATCGGACTTGATTTGCTTGCACAGATCGAAGCCAGACAGCCCGGGCAAAAGGGCGTCCAGGATCACGACGTCAGGATTCTCGCGGCGGGTCAGCTCGAGCACTTCGTGCGGGTCACTCACGGTTTCGATCGTGGCGACGAGCGCGGCGAGAGCCTTCTTCAGCGAAGCGAGGTCTTCGGCGTCGTCGTCGACAATGAGAATCAAGGCTTCTGCAGACATTGCGAAATATAGGCGACGGTAGGTGTACGACGGGGACGTACTCGAGCTTGTATCGCCCCAGTTTACCGATGCCGAGTCGGGGCCCGACCAATTCGGCTATTCTATCATCGGCCTGGCGCCGAAGGCGAATACGACACAATAACCCAGGTACCAACAACGACATAGAGGACGCCGACGACCAAAGCGGGCGAGGCGAATATTGTAAAAGCCTAGAGCGGAGTGCTAGTCTGGGTGCGAGCAAGCGACGATGCAACGGCACACCCCAAACTGGAAGACCAACCTGGTGGCGATTCTAACCCTGGTCGTGATCATCGTTGTCCTCGATCAAGTCACCAAATTCTGGATCACGAGCTCTTTGCAACTGGGTCAGTCCGTGCCCGTCCTCGCGGATTTCTTCCACCTGACGCTTGTCCGCAATACGGGAATGGCCTTTGGCCTTTTGTCTTGCTCGAACATTCCCTTCAAAGCGGCTCTGGTCACTTTTCTTTCGACCGCCGCGATGGCCGCAGTGACCTACTACGCCTTCCGGTCCGCGCAGCACGAACGCCTCACGCGCTTCGGGTTGATTTTTATTCTCGGCGGGGCTCTCGGTAACATCATCGATCGCGTACGTCTCGGCTACGTCGTGGACTTCGTTGACATTTTCTACCGCGACATGCATTGGCCGGCTTTCAATGTCGCCGATAGCTGTATCTGCATCGGCGTGGGGCTCTTGCTAATCGACAGCTTTCGAACGGCGCCACGAGCCGAGATGGCTCCCCAAGCCGAAGCTGCAGCAGCTGCGAGCCGAGGAGACAGCTAGACTTGTATCCCAAACTTTTCGATTTCGGCGAGGTCAGCTTCCTCGGCATCGAGTTCCACGCCGTATTGCATACCTATGGCTTCCTGCTCGCCGCTGGATTTCTCATCGCTTTGAACGTCGCGGCACGGCGCGGCAAAAAATTCGGAGTCGACGCCAATCTGACGATGGACCTCGGACTTTGGATCCTCGTTTCCGCGCTCGTTGGAGCCAAGCTCCTCCTGCTCATCGTCGACTGGCCACATTATCGACACGACCCTCTCAGTCTCATCCGTTCGGGCGGCGTTTTCTACGGAGGCCTCGGCGCGGCCGTGATCACGTCGATGTGGTTCTTCAGGAAGCACAAGCTGTCCGCGTGGCGCATGAGCGATATTCTCGCGCCGTCCGTGGCGCTCGGCCACGCCATCGGACGTTTGGGATGTTTCAGCGCCGGATGTTGTTACGGCAAACCGACAACCATGCCATGGGGCGTTACCTTCACGAAGGATTATGCACACGATATCGTGGGGGTGCCGCTCGGGATCGCGCTCCACCCGACGCAGCTTTACGAATCATTTGTGGAGTTCGCCATCTTCGGATTCTTGATCTTTCTTGCCGGCAGGAAAAAGTTCGACGGTCAGATTTTTTGGAGCTACGTGGCTCTATATTCGATGGCGCGTTTCGTGATCGAGTTCTTTCGCGGAGACCTAGCGAGAGGTTTCGTTCTCGGCGGCACCGTCTCGACGTCACAGATCATCGCTGTCGTGCTCCTCAGCTTTTCTGTGTTCGCGCTCTCGACCCTTCGACGCTTCCCGCAAAAGCGGACGGCGTGAGCGAACGGCTCGAAGCCTGGACGATCGAGCCCTCGGAATCGTCTCTCCGGCTCGATGTAGCCGTGGCGAGCCGCTTCGAAGACGTGAGCCGCGCTCGGGTCAAGAAGTGGATCGAAGACGGACGGGTACGCGTCGACGGCAAAATCGCTCGACCGTCTCGCCTCTGTCACGAAGGCGAGTCCGTGGAGGTGGCAATCCCCGCTCTCGCGCCCGCGAGCCCGGAAGCGGAGGCCATCCCTCTTTCCATCCTCTACGAAGATGAGCATCTCGTGGTCGTCGACAAGCCGGCGGGGATGGTGGTGCATCCGTCACCGGGTCATCCGTCAAAGACGCTGGCGAACGCGCTCTTGGCCCATTGCCACGATTTGAGCGGCATCGGCGGGGTGAAACGCCCCGGAATCGTGCATCGGCTGGACTCGGGAACGACCGGCGTGATCGTGGTCGCCAAACACGACCATGCGCATCAACATCTCGCCACACAGTTTCAAGAACGCCGCGTGCGCAAACGCTACCTGGCCGTCGTGCACGGCGCTCTGCCCGAGCACCTCGTCATCGACCGCCCGATCGGCCGTGACCGCTTGAACCGCACCAAAATGTCATCGCGCACCAACCACCCGCGATCGGCGACGAGCACGGTCGAGCGCCTGGAACAACTTCCGCACTCAGCACTCCTAGCGATCCAAATACACACGGGACGCACCCATCAAATACGCGTACACTTGAGCGAAGCTGGCTATCCGATAGCCGGCGACCAAGATTACAGAGCGCCACGAAAACGAGCCTTTGGACAAGACGCACTCGCCTTCAAATGGCTGAGCGAGTTCCCCCGCCCAGCGCTTCACGCCGAGTCCCTGACACTAACCCACCCCAAAACAGGCGGAGAGATGAACTGGACCGCACCGATCCCAAAAGATATCAATGACCTCCTAGAAAAACTGAGGCGCATAGAAATAGCAGGAAACAGGTAACCGGAAGCAATCAACGAAATGCGGAAAGCAACAAACTGCCTCGTCGCCGGCCTCGTCGTGGCGCTGCTCTTGGCGGAGTGCGTTTTCTTGCTGAATCCCGAAGTGCCTCATACCTTTCAAACGGTGCTCTCGGTCTGGGGGACTTTCGCGCTGACTTACGGCCTCGCGACCAGTCTCGCCTTTTGGGTGCTGCTCCAAGTCGTCGAAGCCCTCCGCGGCCAGCGGCTCGGCCCGGCCTGGCTGTCTTTCAGAGTTCTGACGTGGCTCTTGATGCTGGCGCTCGCCGGCGCCGCCACCCTGCTCTGGTACAACCTACTTCATCTGCGCATGTTTATCCCGTCGCAAACGCTGCGGGGAATCGCCATCGCCGCCACGGTGGCAACGGCTGCTGCTCTGGTGCTGCTCGTGGTGGGGCTCTTCCATTATTCTTTCGGTCGGCGGGGTGCAGCCATCAGCTATGCCCTCTCCACCATCTTCTTTGTGGCCGCGATTGCGCTGCCCCTCGTCATGCGGCCCCAGCCCGAGGCCGAAGACGCCGTCCCGCGCATGCCCCTTCAAGACAGCCCCGCGAAGCGGCGTCTCACCATCATCGGTATCGAAGGGGCCTCGCTGTCCTATGTGCTCCCGGCGGTGGCCGATGGCAAGCTCCCGAACTTTGCCCGGCTCATCGAGGGCGGAGCGTCGGGCGCTTTGAGAACCCTGTATCCGACGGAATCGCTCGCGGTCTGGACGAGCATCGCGACCGGCAAGCTTCCGCGAGAGCATGGGCTCAAAGCTTTTTACCGTTACCGCTTTCGAGCGGTCCAGACGCCGTTCTCGCTCCGCCCGCGCGGGATTGATTTCCGAACGCTCGATCGACTCGGTGCTGTGAATAGAAGCGCCGTCACCGCCGCATCGCGTCGCGCAGAAACGTTTTGGAGCATCATGAGCCGCTTCGGTCTGCGTATCGGCCTTTTGCGTTGGTGGGGGACCTATCCGGCCGCGGCTATCAACGGCTTCGTCATCTCCGAGTTTTTTCACCGTCAGATGCGCGAGCGATTCGACCCACCCCTGCCCCACCTCACTTATCCGGAGGAGCTCACCGCGCGTCTCCGCTCCCACGCCGTCCTGCCGGAGGATATCGAGGCCGCTGCGCTCGAGCCGTTCGTGGACAGCTCGGTCGACATCCCGGGAGACACCGTCCCCTGGCAGACGGAGCTCCGGCGGGCCCTCGCGGACGACATGACTTACCACAATATCGGGACGCTGCTGCGTAACGAAGAACGGCCAGATGTCTACGCGATCTACTTCTTCGGACTCGATGCGATCGGCCACACCTTCATGCGCTACCAGGCACCCAATCGCTTCGGTGACGTCAGCGATGCCGAAATGAGAAAATACGGCCGCGTCGTCGAGACTTATTACAGTCGACTGGACTCGATTCTAGGCGGCTTCATCCGTTCTCGAACCGACGACGAGACGCTCGTTGTTATCTCGGGCCATGGCATGGACCCGCTGCCGCTGGCCCGGCGTGTGATCGAGCCGGTCAAAGGCAATGAACATCTGTCCGGATATCACGAGGACGCGCCGGACGGTCTTCTGATCTTCCATGGTTCTGGAGTCGCCGAGGGTGCCAAGATCCGCGGCGCCTCGGTACTCGACATCACGCCCACGCTTCTCTATTTGATGGGTCTTCCGCGCGGCCACGACATGAACGGGGTCCTCCTGACGGAAGCGCTCGAAGCAGATTTGCTGCGCTCCCAACCCGTGACATTCATCTCGTCCTACAAGAACTTCCTCATCGAGCCCCGACGCCCCGATGACGACACCGAAAGCTCCCCCCTAGACGCCGTCCCCGATCTCCTCGAGATCCCAAACTGAGGGTGACCGTCTAACAGGCTGTTTGAAAAGCAAGGGGATGTGGGGATAGGAGGAGATGTGGGGGTGAAGAAGAAGAGAGAAGGGGCTTTTGCGGCTTTGCGTTACACTTTTCTTAATATTGATCGAGCCGCTAGTGTTAGCATGCCGCCGCTATGACTGATAAGCTCGTGATGGATGGCGCGGCGTTCGAGGCGGCGCTTCTCAGGGTCGCTGAGGAGATAGCGTCTCAAACGAGTCGGGCGAGCGGTTTTGCGGGCCGCCTCGCTTTGGTCGGGATTCGCACACGCGGCGTTCCGCTATCGCAACGGCTAGCGACGCTCATCGAAGCAAGCACCGGTGAGCGACCTGCCCTTGGGGTTTTGGATATTACTCTTTATAGGGATGACCTGACCGCCGTCGCGGAACAGCCGATCGTCGGCCGTACGGATCTTCCGTTCCCGGTCGACGATACGTGGATTGTCCTCGTGGATGACGTTCTCTATACCGGTCGCACGGTGCGCGCGGCCATCACAGCACTTATCGATTTCGGGAGGCCGCGTAAAATCGAGCTGCTCGCCATGGTGGATCGCGGCTGTCGCGAGCTTCCCATTCACGCCGACTATGCGGGGGCGACCCTCGAAACAACGAAAACCCAGACGGTGCACGTCCACGTGGCTGAGCAGGACGGCCGCGACGAAGTGGTGCTCATAGGATGACGCTTCGCGGCAAAGACCTCCTGGGCATCGAGAACCTCAATGCAGAGGAGATCGAGCTCTTCCTGACGACGGCCGCGTCCTTCAAAGAAGTCGGCGCCCGGACGATCAAAAAGGTTCCGACCCTGAGGGGCCGCACCATCATCAACCTTTTCTACGAACCGAGCACGCGCACGCGCGTTTCTTTCGAGATCGCGGCAAAGCGTCTCTCGGCCGACGCCATCAATGTCAGCGTCGCGGGAAGCTCCGTCAGCAAAGGCGAGACACTCGTCGACACCGTTCGCAACCTCCAGGCGATGGCGCCAGACGTCATCGTCATGCGCCATCATGCTTCCGGCGCGCCTCACATCGTAGCGAAGGAAGTGGAAGCAGCGGTCGTCAATGCCGGAGACGGGATGCACGAGCATCCAACGCAAGCTCTCCTCGACGCCTTCACGATTCTCGAAGCCAAACAAAAACTGTCGGAGCTCAAGGTCGTCATCGTCGGGGATTTGCTGCACAGCCGCGTGTTTCGCTCGAACCTTCAACTTCTCACGAAGATGGGCTCCCGCGTAGTGGTGAGCGGCCCCCCGACCCTGATCCCTCCGCACATCCAGGAGCTCGGAGCCGAAGTCGCGCCCACGTTGGAGCAGGCCCTCGTCGACGCCGACGTCGTCATGATGTTGCGCGTTCAAACGGAACGTATGGCGGGCGCCTTTTTTCCGTCCGTCCGAGAATATTTTCGGCTCTACGCGCTCACGCTCGCGCGGCTCGAGCGCGCCAAGCCCGATGTCATCCTCATGCATCCTGGTCCTCTCAATCGTGGCCTCGAGATCGACTCAGCCGTCGCCGATGGTCCTTATTCCGTCATCCTCGAGCAAGTGACGAACGGCGTGGCCGTCCGCATGGCGGTCTTGTACTTGCTCGCGGGCGGGCATGGAGAAAGCACATGACGCGGCTTCTCGTTCGGCGGGCACGCATCGTCGACCCTAGCCAGGAGCTCGACGAGATCGGCGATCTGCTGCTCGAGGACGGCATCGTCAAAGCCATCGGCGCTCGCGCGACGGCGGAAGACGTTGACGTTGACGCCGACGTTATAGATGCAGATGGGCTCGTCGCCACGCCGGGTCTCATCGATATGCACGTGCATCTGAGGGAGCCCGGTTTCGAGTACAAGGAAACGGTAGCGACTGGGTCTCGAGCGGCCGTCGCGGGCGGTTTTACCGCGGTGGCCGCGATGGCCAATACCGACCCACCCAACGATAGCGCGGCGGTGACCGAGTTCATCCTTAGAAAAGCGGCCCAAGCGAACGCTGCCCGCGTTTATCCCATCGGGACCATTACGAAAGGCATGCAGGGAGAGCAGCTCTCCGAGATGGGTGAGATGGTGGAGGCGGGTGTGGTCGCCTTCTCCGATGACGGACTTCCCGTCCGCGACGCGAACGTCATGCGGCACGCCATGGAATATGCGACCGTCTTCAACGTGCCCATCATCGAACATTGCGAGACGCCGGAGCTTCATCCCAAAGGCGTCATGAACGAGGGCTATTGGTCCACAGCTCTCGGGCTTTTCGGCATTCCTCGAGCCTCAGAGATCATTTCGGTCGATCGTAACGTCGTGCTTGCCGAGCTTACGGGCGCCCGCTTCCACGTCGCGCACCTCTCCACGTCAGGGGCCCTCCAAAGGGTGCGCGAAGCGAAAGCCCGCGGGCTCGCGGTGACCTGTGAGGTCACGCCGCATCATCTCGTTCTCACGGACGAGAGCCTTAGGAGCTACAACACCGATGCCAAGATGAAGCCGCCCCTCGTAACCGAAGAGGATCGGAGCGCACTTCTCGAGGGGCTCGCCGACAAAACGGTAGACGCCATCGCGACCGATCACGCACCCCATCACGCCGACGAAAAACGCGAGGACTTCGATCACGCGCCGTTCGGCATTGTCGGGCTCGAGACGGCGGTCTCGCTTTGTCTCGATCGCCTCGTGAAGCCCGGCATCATTTCGCTGTCGCGCATGGTTGAGCTTCTTTCCTCGGGACCGGCGCGTGTGCTCGGCGTGGCGGGCGGCACGCTCCAAGTGGGTTCCCCCGCGGACGTGACGCTTCTCGATCCTACGCGGCAAGTTCGGGTCGACCCGGAATCGTTTCACTCGCGCAGCAAAAACACACCTTTCGCAGGTTGGGAGCTCGAAGGCGGGCCGGTGACGACAATTGTCGGAGGACGGGTCGCCTGGACGCTCGAATGACAGAGCTCGCCATTCTTCGCGAAAGTTTGGAAGAGCTAAGAAGACGCTACGACGCAAGCTATCTTGGCTCCGACCCTCTGGCCTTTCCCCGACGTTTCGCGAGGAGTGACGACCGAGAAGTCGTTGGCCTCGTGGCCTCCACTTTGGCCTATGGGAACGTCAAGACCATCGCCAATAGCATGGAGCGGATCCTCTCGTTCTTGGGCCCGCGTCCCGCCGAGCTCGCTCGTACCCTCGAGCCGAAAGAAGCGCTCGCCGCGCTCGGAACATTCAAGCACCGGTGGTCGCGAGGCCGGGACGTCGTCTGCCTCGTACACTTCGCCGGCCAGATGATCCAGAGTCATGGAAGTGTCGGGCGTTTCTTCGAGGAGAGTTTCGTCGAGCACGACATGGCGGCGAGCTTGATGGGGTTTTCTGAGCGGGCGCTCGCGCTAGACCACGGCGGTCTGTATCGCGGGCGCCGCCTTCCGGCGAAAGCAGGCATACGCTTTTTCTTCACGAGCCCTCGCACCGGCGCATGCAAGCGCATGAACATGTTTCTTCGGTGGATGGTGCGCGCCGATGACGGCCTGGATTTGGGGCTCTGGCCCTTCATCCCCACGAGTAATCTCGTCATCCCGCTCGATACACATATTTATCGCATCGGCCACTTCCTCGGCTTTTGCCGAAGGAAAACGCCAGGGTTTCGTACCGCACTCGAGATCACCGAACGCCTTCGACAGCTCGACCCGAACGACCCCATCAAATACGATTTCGCCCTGTCGCGCATGGGCATCCTCGAGAATTGCCCTCGCCACAACAACGCGCGTGATTGCGAGCTCTGTAAGTTGAAGAAGCGACTGTCATGAAGACCATCCGCACAGTCACTGCCAAGCCGCGACCTTCCGAATCGAATCTGTGAGCCGTTTTCGCCCCCTCTTGCCAGGAGGCCACCTACAGACACTCGGAGGCGTGCTCGCGCGATCCTTCCTGAAATGGCCCTTCCCGTCCGAAGACGTCGTCGTCGACGCCGGCCACGACGTGCGCCTTCTACTGCGCGCTTCGTGGCAGGAGAAAGGCGCCGACCGGCCGGCATTGTTGCTCGTGCACGGCCTCGAAGGCTCGGACGAGGCGCATTACCTCGTGAGCACGGGGGTCGCGGCCTTTCGTTCCGGATGGCACGTGATCCGCATGAACATGCGCGGATGTGGCGATTCAATCTCACTGTGCCCGCGGCTCTATAACGCGGGCCTCACAGGCGATTTGCTCGCGACGGCGGAGTGGCTCGCGGATCGGGTGGGCCGTTTCGCCATCGTCGGCTTTTCCCTCGGCGCGGGACTGACGCTTCTTACGCTTGTTCGGGAGAAGAGGCGCCTACCCGAGGCGCTCAAAGCCGCTTCTGCCGTCTGCCCACCCCTCGATATGACTCGATGCGCCGACGCTCTCGAAGCGCGCTCGAACTTCATCTATCAATCTCGGTTCACCGGCTCGCTCTGTGCGTCCTATAAACGGCGACAACGCCGCGCCCCCGAGCGCTACGAGCTCGGTCGTGAGCGCGGGATCACCACCTTGCGCCAATTCGACGACGTCATCACGGCCTTTTATGGCGGTTATCACAACGCCGAGGCATACTATCAGTCCGTCAGCACCGGCCCCATCTTGGCCGAGCTCGAGTGGCCCACGCTCGTACTATCCTCGACGAACGATCCGTTCATCCCGCATGAAAGCGTGCAGCACTGGCAACATTCCGGCGCCGTCACGCTCGAGATCACGAAAGGCGCCGGCCATGTCGGGTTCGTAGGGCCGTCACGCGCGCCTCGTTTCTTTTGGGCCGCAGATCGCGTGCTGCGCTTCTTCGAGCAGATCGATTCACTCTCTATAGGAATTTAGATAGCCATCCCTCTAGCTTTACTTTAGGTTTTGCTTTGAACCCAAAGAATTGTGTGCCGGGGCCGGCTGGTCGAAGGAAAGAAGGTAGGTCGAGAAAATCGTTAGCTCGGCGTCACGCGTGGTGGCGTCCCCGAAAGCGAAATCGGAGTCGTCATCTTGTGTCTGCTGTCCCCGGCCGATATGCCGGGCCCGCGCAATAATTGCTGTTGCCTTCGCTTGTTTGCCATTTCGGCAATGGTCTGCCGTCGCTTTGTCAAGAAATCGAGCTTCGAATTCTTGTTGCTTTTGGCCATATCAATGTCCCTTCGCGGTCGTTGAGTCTATCCAAAAGTTGTTCCGAACAACTTATGCGAGAGAGAAAGATCTGTCAAGCTTTCCTAGGATTCAGCATTCAGCATCCAGGAATATTAAGCGGGATGTCGAAACAGTCGTGTGCGAGGCAAAGCATTCGCGGAAACTTCGCATTGAGCTTGATTTTCCTGAATGCTGAATGCTGAATGCTGATCGTTGATCAACGGATAGTAATATTGGGTCCGTCCAGAATTATTCCTTGGGCGCGCTCAAAGGCGGTGAACGCCTTGACGTAGTCGATGAGAGCACGGAGCTCGTTGGCTGCGGCTTGGGAGAGATCGCGCTGAGCTTGGACGATGAGAAAGCTGGTCGACATACCTACCTGGAATTTTTTTAGCTCGGCATCGAGGCGTTGCTGCGAAAGGTCGCGCGCCACGCGAGTGGCATCGATCCGTTTGCGGTTCGTTTGGACGGCGCGCCCCGTCGCACGAACTTCTTGCGCGATGAGAATCTCGTTCGAGTCGATCGCGGCCCTTTGTTGGCGCGCGGCAACTTGCGCTTGCGCGTATTGAGCTTGAGCTTGCGAGTTTCCGAGCGGATAGGAGATGTTCAACCCCAACGACCAATCACGAAATTCTCCACCGAAGATTTGGTCGATCGCATCCCCGTAGCCGCCGGGGATGACGCCGATTGGGGCTTGGGCCAAACCCTCGCGCACGAGCTCTGTGCCGCCGATACCGTTGAACGCGATGGAGCCTACGAGATCGAGCTGGGGCATCAGCTGGTTCTTGCTGAAACGCACGTTGTAATTGCGGGTCTCGAGCTCGACCCGTCTCTGATCGAGGATGGGGCGGCGCTCGAGCGCGATACGCACCGACTCCTCGAGGTCGATCTGGATCTCGTCGATCGTCGGCTGGTCGATAGGCAGGTAGGTGCTCGTCCAAAACGCCTCGGTCTGAGGATCGTTGATGAGACGCTTCAGCGTATCCTCGGTGAGACGGATCGCCTCCTCGGCCAGGATGACGGCCTCCTCGCGTGAAGCCACCTCGGCCTCGGCCTCGAGAACGTCAATGGGCGCCATCGTGCCCACTTCCACCTGGATGCGATTGTTCCTGCGAAGATCCTGGGCGAGCCCGAGCGACGTCCGCGCCACCTCCAGATCCCGAATGGCGAAAACCAAATCCCAATACGCAAACTCCACATCCCGCACCGTATTCATCACTTGGGCTTCGAAAGCGTTGCGCGAGATACGCTCGCCGTTATTCGCCACGACGATTTGCTGCTTTCGTGGATCTGTCCCGAAGCTCTGCATGAGCGGCTGGACGATCTGGCCGGTGAAGGAAGAGTCGTAAAGCGGGTTGAAGCCGGAGAATGCGCTGTTCGTGGTGGAGCGCAGGTTCCGCCACGTGATGTTGTAATTGGCGCCTGTCGCAATCTGTTGCTGCCACGTGATGTTGTAGTTCGTCCGCGTGCTCGTGAGCGTTGGCGCGCCGACGAGTTGGGTCTGCGCGGGCGAAGAGCTATCTAGATTGTTGAAGCTTCCCGTGATGAAAGGCTGATACACCCCTCTCGCGAACCGCACACCCTCTGCCTGAACCTGCGTATCGAGGCGCGAGACAACGATGTCGAGATTGTTCTCGAGAGCCATTTCGATGGCGTCTTCGAGGGTGAGCTGTATAGCGTTGGGATCTGCGGTCCGCTCGGACTGGGTGTCCTGCCCGAAAGCGCTCGCGCCAGCGGCGAGACAGATCAACAGCACGAAGAAAAGGCGCTTCAGGTTCATGGTTATCCTCTTGTTGCTCGGTGTCGGACGGGGAACTCTCCTCTAATCGTGCGGACCGCGACTGCAAAATACGCGAGATCCGGTAATTATGTTCCCCGCAAAGACCACCATTGTAGTACGCGACCGCTCGCTATGCAGGGGAGACCCCGCTAAAACACTCCAAAAACAGCTGTTTCTCTCGATTCGACCCTCGAGCTAGAATGTGAGGCTCGTGCCGCTCTACAAGATGACCCTCGCCTATGACGGCACTGCGTACCAGGGTTGGCAAGTGCAACCCGAGGTCGACACCATTCAACACCGCGTCCAAAACGCACTCACGCGCATGGCGAAAAGCTCGGTTGACGTCGTCGCGGCCGGGCGCACCGATTCCGGTGTCCACGCACTCGGGCAAGTGGTGCATTTTCAGCTCGTGCGCGCAATCCCCCCCGATGGCATCCTTCGAGGCCTGAACACGATGCTTCCCGGAGACATCCGCGTCCGCACGGTCGCGGAAGCCAAGCCGGAATTTCACGCCCGCTACAGCTCCCGCGCGAAGACTTATCGCTACCGTCTCGATAGCGCCCCTGTCCCACTGCCGTTCACGAGCCGCTTTACCCTTCACTATCCCTACGAGCTCGATCGCGAGGCTCTCACGCGAGGCGCTTGCGCGTTTTACGGCGAGCACGCATTCGATGCTTTTCGGGCTTCGTCCTGTAACGCCAAAACGACGACCCGAACGGTGCTCGACTCGCGGTGGCTAGACGACGGTAGCGAGCTCATTTACGAAGTGACAGCCACCGGATTTCTGCAGCACATGATTCGCAACATGGTCGGCACGTTGCTCGAGATCGGGCGGGGCAAACGCGCGGTCGAGTCGATCCCGCGCCTTCTCGAGCGCGGCGACCGAGCCGAGGCGGGGCCGACAGCCGCGGCTAAGGGGCTAACTCTCGTCGAAGTCCATTACGCATGAAGGGCTCCTCAAAAGCGCCTCGGCTCTGTCAGGTGTCTCGAGGAGAGCAAGCCTCCCCCTCTCCCGTTTAAGGAGAGGGGGGGGCCGTAGGGGATTAGTGCTCGGGTCGATTATTCCGGTCGTTGGGCTCTTTATAGCTTATAGATAGTGCCTGCGATTACGGCTCGGCCTGTCCTTGAGTTCGGCAACGACTGTGCCATCAAGCTAAGCGATTCTATTTCAGTAGATTGCCGCTGAGACTCGCTTCTAGCCCGCCAGAATTGTAAGCGATTCCGACGCGCTCACGACGGCGACACTCAGTATAATTCTATATTTTACACAGGTTTGCGGCAATGCTGGGCCGCCCGTCAGGAATCCCGACAAGTTTACTTGGCCGCGGAGCGTATCCGCTCCATCGCTTCCGCCGCAGTGACGTTGTCCGGATCGAGCGCGAGCGCGGTCTCGAGCTCGCGGAGAGCACGCGCGCCCAATCCTCGGCCCAAGAACCCTCGCGCACGGGCCCAGCGGTAGCGACTTTCCTCTGAAGGTGTCGACTCACGGGCAAGCACCCGCACCGAAGCTGCGTCGATATCGGACCAGCCGGCACTTGCCCCACTCCCAACCTCGAGCTCGATCGCGCGCGAGCGGTCACCATATAGAGCACGCACGCGATACCGCCCTCCGGACGGGTCCAACGGAATCTCGGTCGTCACCAAGGTCGGGTTCCGTCCGTGAAGAATTCGCTGCTCGGTAAATTCCAGCTCTCCGTTACGTCGGATCTCCCAAACGAAAGGAGTGCCAGGCGCCGGCGCCGCGATTTCGGTCGCTGCGAATAGCACTACCCCACCAGGCACCGCCGCCGGACAGGGCAACACGAGCCGGTTGCCGACCAGAAACGGAAGTCGGCCGGTCGCTTCTACCTTCTGTATTCGGCGCGCGAGAAGTGGCAGCGCCAGCAAAGATCGGTCGACGACGGCCTCGCCGACGGCCGAAGAGCCGTCCTCGGTTACCACCGCAAGCTCGATGCGGTGTGCTTCTGCGGGGAGAAAACGTCGGCCTTGAAAGCTCAGCGGCGTCGACCGCAAAGCGTCGCGCTCCGCATCGGTCACGTCGAGCTCGATCGTGTCTTCCCAGCGCTCGATCTCTCTCGTCGAGTCGATCAGGCGACCCGTCAGCGCGAATCGAGTGTGCCAGCGTCCATCCTGCCGTCTCCAGATCAATGGAACGTTCTCCCCAAGCTCGAGGGCATAGTGGATTTCGGGCACGCCGGCGTCGTCGTGGAAGACACGCGCGACGAAGTGTGCCTCTAGGCGCCGCAAACTGACCGACGTCTCGATGCGCGCGCCTACGCGCCGTTCGCGCGCGACGATATCGTGAAAGCCTTCCACGTTCGCGAGAAGGGAGACCGACTGTGCGCGCCCGCCTCCGGGTGCGAGCTCTCTCAGCGCCAGCGCGAGCTCGGCATCGATCGCGTCAACTTCCCCGCTACTGGCGCCGAGCTGCCATCGACCGGGATTCGGTGCGACGACCAGATCTGCGACACTGTCGCTCTCGGGATGCCATAGTCGATACGGACCGGTGCCGCCCGGTTTGAAGAAGACGAGATAGAAGGCGTCTGGAAGTTGCGACCGCACGACACCAGCGTAATGCCACAACTCCGTCGGGACGAGACGCGCTCCTGCATGCGAATAGTCCTCGCGGAACGTAGGCGGGCCCAAGAGTTGAAACACCCGTCCTCTAGCCGAGTGGCGTCCGCGAACACCGAAGAGTCGATCCGAAGCCCTTAGACGTGCGGCATGGTCCGCGCGGTCGCGTAGCGCCCAAAAAGCGTCGACGAAGCGGTCGCGAGCGATATCCGTTTCGAGCGCGAGAAAGTTCCGACGTTCCTCGGAGCTGATGAGGAAATGAACCTCCTCCCCGAGCCAAACGCGATGACGCTCGGATAACGGTGACAGCTGAAACCCCAAAAGTGCGAGGATCAAGACCGTCACGCCCGGAGGATAGCACGCGCTCAAACGCCTGAAATCGCTCCACGGCTTCCAATGTCGTCCGTATGCTAGAGTAATCTCTTAGCCATGAGCCGCCAAGATATTTTGGATTCGACCGAAGAAGGCTCCATCGAAAGACAGCTCTTCGAGAAGATCGACCTCTCGAGGCTCCCCACCCATATCGCCGTCATCATGGACGGCAATGGTCGATGGGCGAAAGGGCGCGGGCTGCCGCGTGTCGAAGGACACCGGTCTGGGATCGCTTCCGTTCGAGAAATCGTGGAGACTTGCGCTCGGCTCGACATTCCCGTTTTGACGCTCTACGCGTTCTCCGTTGAGAACTGGAAACGTCCGAGAAGCGAAGTCGATGTCCTGATGAAACTGCTCAAACAATATCTGCGGCTCGAGCTTTCGACGCTCATGAAGAACGATATCCGCTTCCAGGCGCTCGGCCGGCTGTCTGAGCTTCCCGGCGACGTCGTCAGTGAGCTCGAGGCCGGGATGGAACGTACGCGAGACAATCGGGGCCTTCTGTTTAACATCGCACTCAATTACGGTGGCCGCGCCGAGATCACGGATGCTTGCCAGCGCATCGTGAACGAGGCGCTCGCCTGCGGTGAGGCGCCTGAGATCGACGAAGCCTTCTTCGCACAGCGTCTGTACACAGCGGGTATCGCCGACCCGGACTTGATGATCCGAACGAGCGGCGAGCTCCGTATCTCCAACTTCCTTCTCTGGCAAATAGCTTATTCGGAGATTTGGGTCACAGACACGTTTTGGCCGGATTTTAGAAAACGCGAGCTCTTCGAGGCGATCATCGACTTCCAGAAGCGCGACCGACGCTACGGAGGCATCGCCGCTTCGACGCGCAGCACGGCCTAGCCGCCGCCATGAGTCGCCTCCTAACCGCCGCCGTCGCGGTTCCTCTTCTTCTCGCAATCCTTCTCCTCGGCCCGGACTGGCTGTTCTTTGCCCTGGCCCTGGTCGTGGCGCTTCTCAGTTATTGGGAGCTCGGGGCGTTGATGAAGAGCTCGGGTCAAAATCTTCTCGGGGCGGGCTACCTCACGGTGCTACTGGTCACGAGCGCCTTCTATTTCGAGCCGCTGACGCTCACCCACGCCACCCTCGCATCGATTCTCGTCATCGGCGGAGCTGTCGTCTTCCAGTGGAGCCCTAGCAGGGACAGGCTCGTCGGGGCCATGGGCACTTTTTTTGCGACCTTTTATGTGGGCGCGCTCATGGGCAGTATCGTGGCGCTTCGGACGCTTGACCCCGAGCCAGCCGGGCGGCACTGGGTGATCTTTCTGCTCGCGGTCGTCTTTGTTGGCGACGCGGGCGCTTTTTACTCGGGGCGCTCCCTCGGCCGCCACGCTCTCGCGCCACGGCTCAGCCCGAAGAAAACCGTGGAGGGTCTCGTCGGCGGCATCGTCGCTTCAATCGCGGCGGCGGTCGCGCTCGCCGAGCTTTGGTTTCCGGAGCTTCAAACTTCCGCCGCGATCGGGCTCGGCTTGATGCTCGGCCTCCTCGGGGTCCTCGGCGATCTCTTCGAATCGTTCCTCAAACGCTCCGCCGGCGTGAAGGACACCTCGGCGCTCATTCCCGGCCACGGAGGCATCCTGGACCGGATCGACTCCGTTTTGTTCGCAGCGCCGGCCCTCCTTCTTTGCCTCCTGTGGATGGCGTGAAATTCGCTAGAATAGTTACATGAAGGGCGTCTCGATCCTCGGGTCCACGGGTTCGGTCGGCACTAATACGCTACGGGTCATGGATCGCTTCCCTGAGCGTTTCCGTGTCATCGGGCTCGGTGCAGGCGGAAGCGTGGATGCGCTCAGCGCACAGATTCGAAAGTACCGGCCCCTGATCGTGAGTGTTTCGAGCTCGCAATCTGCCGACACACTCCGTCGCGATTTTTCTGAGCTCGATGTCCGGAGCGGTGTCGACGGGCTCGTCGACGTCGCCACCCATGCAGAAGCTGATTTCGTCGTCTCCGCCACGGTCGGAGCGGTCGGTCTCGTGCCGACGCTGCGCGCGATCGAAGCGGGCAAGAGCGTTGGGCTCGCGAACAAAGAAACACTCGTCATGGCTGGAGAGCTCATGACAAAAGCGGTCGCCGAAGCCGGTGCCACGCTGCTCCCGGTGGATAGCGAGCACAACGCCATCCATCAATGCCTCGACGGCCGCAACCAGCCCGTGAAACGCATTTGGTTGACGGCCTCGGGCGGCCCGTTTCGTACCGCGACACTTTCCGAGATGCGGGAGGCGACTCTCGAACAAGCGCTCCAGCACCCGACGTGGAAAATGGGGCCGAAAATCACCATCGACTCCGCGACGATGATGAACAAAGGACTCGAAGTCATCGAAGCCTATTGGCTTTTTGACGTGAGCCCCGAGCAGGTGCGCGTCGTTGTCCACCCACAATCCGTCATCCACTCAATGGTCGAGCTCGAAGACGGATCGCTCATCGCCCAACTCGGTGTTACGGACATGCGCCTGCCGATCCAATATGCGTTGACCTATCCGGAGCGGCTCGATACCGGATTGCCACCTCTCGACCTCGAAACGCCTTTGCAGCTCGATCTAGGCCCCCCGGATTTCGAAAAATTTGCCTGCCTCCGCCTCGGTTATGAAGCGCTGACACAGGGCGGCACGGCGCCCGCCGTTCTGAACGCGGCCAACGAAGTCGCGGTGGCAGCCTTTCTGGACGAGCGCATCGGATTCTTGGCGATCGGAGCAACGCTCGAGACCACGCTCGCCCGGCACGATCCGAAGCCCGTGCAGGAACTCGAGACCGTGCTCGAGGCGGATCGGTGGGCGCGAGAATGCGCCGAGGGTCTCATCCGAGCGCCGGCCGCGGTAGTGTAGTGGGTAGCGAGGAGATGTCGATTTCATGACCTACATACTGGCTTTTGTTTTCGTCCTGGGCGTTCTCGTCTTCGTGCACGAGTCAGGTCATTTCCTCATCGCGAAATGGGTAGGTGTCAAAGTCAAAGTCTTTTCGCTCGGCTTTCCGCCCAAAATCATCGGCCGCACCTGGGGAGGTACAGAGTACCGAATCGGCGCGCTGCCTCTCGGCGGCTACGTAAAGATGGCGGGGGACAACCCGATGGAGGCCACGGGCGATCCCGAAGAGTTCATGAGCCACTCCAAGTGGGAGCGACTCGCCATTCTGCTCGCGGGCCCAGCCATGAACATCGTGCTGTCGATCCTCATCCTGACTACCTTGTTCATGGTCGGCGTCGAGCGGCCCGCGGGTCTCGACGATCCGGTCGACATCCGTTTCGTCGCCGAGGACTCGCCCGCCAGCCGAAGTGGCGTGCAGCCCAGTGACCGCATCACCAGAATCGACGGGGATCCCGTCCCAAGCTGGAAGGCGGCGCTCGACAAGTTCATCGTGAGCGCGAACGATACCCTCATCTTGACGATCGAGCGGGACGCTCAAACCATCGAGTTTCCTATAGAGATCGAGGCCCGCGGCGATGAAGAAATCGGCTATGCCGGATTGTTCCCCTCCATTCAGCCTCAAGTCGCTGCGCTGTTCGAGGATTTCCCTGCCGAGCGCGCGGGGATGCGAGAAGGCGATATCATCACGAAAGTGTCTGGCAAACCCATCTTCCATTTCACCGAGCTCATCGAGGGGATCGAGGCTCGCGACGGAGAGCCGGTCACGCTCGGGGTCCTTCGCGACCAGGAGCGCATGGAGTTCACCCTAACACCTCAACGAGACGACGGCCGCTGGCTCATCGGCATCAACTTCAACGCCGCCCCGACGGTCCTCTTCCGCGTCACGAATCCCGCGCTCGCTCTTCGCGAAGCGCTCGGCGAAACGTCGCGTTTCACCCGCCTGACCTTCATCGTGCTCGGGCGGCTCGTTACCGGACGTGCTTCGCTGAACACGCTTTCAGGGCCGGTAGGGATCGGCGTCGCCGCCGGCGAGACCGCGCGACGCGGCGCACGGCAGCTCTTCATGTTCATGGCCTTTCTCAGCTTGAACCTCGGCATCTTGAATCTCCTTCCGATACCGCTTCTCGATGGCGGCCATATGACGGTCATAGCACTCGAGGGCCTCGCCGGCCGCGATTTCAGCCTGCGGGTCAAAGAGCGCATCCTGCAGGTCGGCTTCGTGATGCTGCTGGTTCTGATGGTGACCGTACTCGCCGTCGATTTGTCCAAAATCGACGCGATCGGTAAATATCTGCCTTGGTGAGTCAGCGGTCATGCCTATCGACTCGGAGATGGGTCAAGCTGGAACCCAAGCGCTCGTAGAACGATTCTGGAGCTACACGGCCGAGGCGTTCGGTAAGTGACGACTCGCGAGATTCGAGCGGGAAGCCAAGCTTCTCGCGTCGCTGAACCATCCGAACATCGCCACGATCCACGGGCTCGAGGAATGCGAGGGCCAGCAGTTCCTCGTGATGGAAAGGCACTGACCGGGAAGGTGGCCTTTCTGGGAGAGACCGCTTCCGAGACCATCGCGAAACCCCGGAAAGAGAGCCCGACCGGTCCCGTATACCCGAGCGCACGCCTAAGGCTCTCATCAATCTCATGCGCGGCTGTCTCGAGAAAGACCCGCGCCGACGACTACGCGACATAGGTGACGCGCGTGTGGAGCTCTACACACGTGAGGCAGGCATTACCCGCGGTGAGAGCTCCAAACGAGCGCTCGCGGTCGGCCTGCCGTTCTGAACTGGTTCGACGAGGTGCGCGAGCGCGTACCCATCGACAACTGAAGCAGGTAGCAGAAGCTGGCAGCAACAGCGTGGTACGATCCCGCATGAAAATCGAGTCTATTGCCATCCACGAGGTCAAGCTGGACCTCAAGAACTTCTTCGAGACGAGCTTTGGTCGCGTCACTTACGAGCGTTTCTTACTGCTTCAGGTCACGGTCGATGGGGTGACCGGCTGGAGCGAATGCGTCGCTAGCGAATCACCGTCTTACTCGTCGGAGACGGTCCAGACCGCGCTCCATGTGCTAGAAGATTTCATCGCGCCCATCGTGTTCGGACGCGACTACGCCCATCCAGACGAAGTGCTTCCATCGCTCCACGTTATCCGCGGCCACAACATGGCGAAAGCGGCGGTCGAGATGGGTTTTTGGGAAGCTTATGCCCGGACGCGAGGCGAGTCCCTCTCGAAGGCGCTCGGGGGAACGCGCGCGGAGATCGCTTCCGGCGTATCGATTGGCATCCAAGACAGCGTCGACCAGTTGCTTTCGAAAATCGAAGGCGAGCTCGCGGACGGCTATCGGCGGATCAAGATCAAAATCAAGCCGGGCTGGGACCTCGACGTCGTGCGGCAAGTGCGCGAGCGCTTCCCCGATATCCTTCTGGTGGTCGACGCAAATAGTGCCTATAGCTTGGACGACGTGAAGCTGTTTCAAGAAATGGACGCTTGCGATCTGATGATGATCGAGCAGCCTCTGGATTACCACGACTTGTGGGACCACGCGGCGCTCCAAAAGCAAATCAAGACTCCGATATGTCTCGATGAATCCGTTCACTCGCTTGACGACGCGAGACGGGCGATCGAGATGTCCGCGACCCGTATCATCAACGTCAAAGCCGGCCGCGTGGGTGGGCTCTCGAGCGCGCGGGACATTCAGAAGCTCGCCGCGGAGCACGACATCCCGGTCTGGTGTGGCGGTATGCTCGAGAGCGGGATCGGACGAGCGCATAACGTTCACGTCTCCACACTCCCGAATTTTGCGCTACCGGGAGACGTCGCGGACTCCAAACGCTATTTCGTCGAAGAGCTCATCGAGCCCACGGTTCAAGTCCGGAGCGACGGCACGATTCGAGTGCCCGACGGCCCTGGGATCGGCTACACGGTGCTTGAGGATCGGATCGCGAAACACCGCATTTCCCATCGCGTGCTCACGCCGTCGTAGTCCGTGGCGACGAGATATAATGCCGCGCGATGACACGGCTGCTGCGCGCACTAGGCGCTTTTTTCTTGATCTGGGTTGCCGCCGGGTGCGCGTCGGCGCCTGTGACGCCTGCCGGGCCGACCCTCGAGGGCAAGCTCGCCCGGCTCATGAAGCTCGAAGACGAGCGCTCTCTCGGTGACGGTGAAGTCGAGGCAAGGCTAAGCGACCCTGCCGGCAGAGTCCGAGGACAGGCCGCGCTCGTGCGCGCCCGCATCGGGGGCTCCGGTGCCGTGCTCGAGATCGCACCCCTTCTCGATGATGCATCGCCTTATGTGCGCGCAACAGCCGCGTTCGCACTCGGCCTTCTAGACGACGGCGAGCTGCCTCGAGACACGATCGACCGGTTGACCGAGCTTTTGGACGACACGAGCGAGCGGGTTCGTGCGCGAGCGGTGGAAGCGCTCGGCAAGAGCGGTGACGAAAGTTCTGCCGAAGCGATTGCGACGAGGCTTCTCGCCCGGATGCCGAAGGGCGGAGAGCCCTATCAGTGGAACGACGACGTGCAAGCGTCAGCTTTGAGTTACCCGCATTTCGATTTGCGCCTCGGTCTGTTCGCGCTAGCGCGGCTCGATAGCCTTCGCTACGGCTGGGGAATCCTTGCGACCCAAGGAAGCACGCCTCGTTTCGTTTGGTGGCCCGCGGCCTGGACGGCCACGGCACTCACAGGCGACGAGCTTGCCCCGGTCCTGCGTTTTTACGCCGGTTCCAGAAACCCAGAATTTCGCTATTGGGGTGCAAAAGGACTGCGATCCATCAGCTCGGAACAAGCGCAGGATTACATACGGCTCCTCATTGCGGACCCGAACGAGAGCGTCCGAATCGAGGCCATTCGCGCCGCAACAGCCCATCGGCTGCACGCACGTGCCGACGATCTCGTGCCCCTCTTGGACAGGGATACTCGCTATGTTCAGACCGAAGTGTTGAAAGCACTAGCGGAGCTGCGCGCGGAGGCGGCCATCGAGCCTCTCATCGATGGGCTCGGGAGCGCGAGCCCATGGATACGTGCGCTAACGCTCGGAGCACTCGCGCGCCAAGACACCAACGGGTTTTGGCTCCTCTTGGCAGGCCTCGGCCAAGACGAGCATTGGCAGGTTCGAGCCGCCCTCGCCGATTTATTGGGACGGCTGGCGGGAGACCGCAGCGTAGCTCTCTTGCGAACGATGGTGGACGAGATGGATGCTCGGGTTCGAGCGCGCGCGTTGACAGCGCTCACGACGCGCGACCCGGACGGCGCGGTCACGATCCTCACTCAGCATTTGACCGCGGAAGACGCATTCGAGCGGCTGGCGGCCGCGCGCGGTCTCGCCGCGCTTTCTGCACGCGACGCCCTGGACCCTGTCAAACAGGCCTTCCTTGTCGAGAGCTCCGACGAGCCTCGCGTCAAAGCGGAGCTACTCGCGGCGCTCGCCCAGCTGGATGCGGCCGAAGCGGAATCGATCGCGCGCGAAGCACTCGACGACACCAACTATCTCGTCCGCATCCGGGCCGCGTCGATCTTGAGACGGGGGGGCTCGACAAATGTTCGAGTGTTAGCAAGGCCGAACCAGCAGGGACTCGCGACCTACGAGCCTTATGTGAGCCCACCCTATTCGCCCCAAGCCTTCATCCGCACGAGCCGAGGCACGATCGAGCTCGAGCTGTTCGTCCTGGATGCGCCGCTCACGGTTCGGAATTTTGTCCGTCTCGCACGGGAGGGCTTTTTCGATGGCCTATCTTTCCATCGAGTCGTGCCCAACGGCTTCGTCCAGAGCGGCGATCCACGCGGCGACGGCAATGGCGGCCCGGGCTATGCCATCCGCTCGGAGTTAAACGGGCGGCCCATCGTACGCGGCACGCTAGTGATGGCGGATCACGGCAAGGACACCGCCGGCAGCCAATTCTTCATTACGCATGTGCCGAGGCCCGACCTCGACGGCGTGCACACGGTATTCGGGCAAGTCACGAAAGGGATGGAGATCGTAGACCGTATCGATCCCTCCGACACCATCGAGCAGGTCACGATCTGGGATGGTTTCAACTCTCCTTATCGTGAGCGGTAAATATCGTCTCGTCGCCGTCGATCTCGACGGCACCCTGCTGAGCTCATCCCACGAGATCCCTGCTGAGAATCACCGGGCCCTCGCAGACTGCGCCGCGGCAGGCGTGGCCGTCGCCATTGTCACGGGCCGCCGCTTTCCGGGGGTTCTTCCATATTTGCGCGCGCTAGACCTCGACGCGTTCGTCGTCGCAAATAGCGGCGCCATCATCAAGGAGGGGATCGACGGCCCCATTTTGAGGCGGCGTCTACTCGCGCGCGGCGTCGCCGAGCGCGTGCTCCACATAGCGGATCAGAGCGCGATGGAAGCGGTCCTGCATGATGGCCCGAACGCAGAAGGCCATCTCATTTTGAGGGAAAGCGCGCGCGAGCTCCCACATCTCGCACGCTATTTGAGCCGCGCGACGCCACCGCCTTCGTGGACCGACGTCCTACGACTCGAGCGCGACCCGGTCCAGATAGGCTTCGCGAACAGCGTCTCGGGAATCCGTAGCTTCATCACTGTGTTGACCACGGAGCTCGGCGCGCGACGGGACGAGGTAAGTCTGGCACGCACAGAATATCCCGTTGACAACCTCGCTCTTCTCGATGTCTTGGCCACCGAAGCGACGAAGTCTGCGGCACTTTGGTTCCTGAGCGAACGTTTGGGGATAAAGATGTCCGAGACCCTCGCCATCGGCGACAACTGGAACGATCTAGATCTGCTCGAGCACGCGGGAATGGGCGTGGTGATGCAAAACGCCACGCACGAGCTCCGCGGGCGAGGCTTTCAAGAAACGGGAACCAACGACGAAGCGGGAGTCGCTCAGGCGATCCGGCGTCATGTTCTGTGATCCCAGCATTCAGCATTCAGGACTGCATCCCGGTGATGACGCTCTCTGGACTTGGGGCCGAGTCCAAATCTCGAGAGCGGATCATCGAAAACCGGACCTGAATGCTGGAAAAAAAGGGGGTGAAGGACTCACCCCCGCTCTCATTACCCCTGAGGAAGTCGTTATTTCTTTTTTGCGGCTTTCTTTTTTGTAGCTTTCTTTTTTGTAGCTTTCTTTTTTGTAGCTTTCTTTTTTGCAGCTTTTTTCTTTGCCATAACTAGCGCCTCCTCTCCTTAGAGGATAGAGCGAAGGGGTCCGAACACGCCACTGGCTTCCGATATAGAAGAAATATTAAGTGACATATCGAACTTCCGCTCGCACGCCAAGGAGCTCAAACAGGCTCTCTTTGGACAAGAGGTTCCAAAGAACGCTGTTTGCTTCGAAGAGCCACAACACTAGAATTCGTTTGAGTCTGCCCTTGGCATACTAGATGTAGCATAAAGAAGGCTATATGGCCTGTCAAGGCTTAATTCGTTCGGCACCGGCCTCGAAGCGTTTGGATTGGAAGACGTTAGCCGGAGCATACTTCGCAAAGACGCGGCGTTTTTCTGGGAGACAATAAAGCAAGCCATGAAGACCTCGTTTTCGTTCTCGGTTCGGACGCGGTCCGCGGCGGCGCGGCACGGTGTCTTGAAGACACCGCATGGGATCGTCGAGACGCCCGCGTTCATGCCCGTGGCAACGCAGGGCGCAGTCAAGACACTCACGCAGAAACAAGTAGAAGAGCTCGGCACTCAAATCGTTCTCTCGAACACCTATCATTTGATGCTGCGTCCCGGTGCCGAGAGAGTCGCTTCGCTCGGCGGTCTTCACGGGATGATGGCGTGGCCGAAGCCCATTCTCACGGATAGCGGTGGGTTTCAAGTCGCGAGTCTAGCGGCGCTCAGGCGCATCGATGACGAAGGTGTGATCTTCCGCTCGCATCTCGACGGGAGCTTGCACGCGCTCAGCCCGGAAAAGGCCGTCGAGATCCAGGAAAAGTTAGGCTCGGACATCGCGATGGTTCTTGATGAGTGCCTCCTCTATCCGTCGGAGCGAGACGCTGTGCAGAAGGCCACCGAAAGAACGAGCGCTTGGGCCCGTCGCTGTCTGAAGGCGAAGTCCCGCGAAGAGCAGGCCCTTTTCGGCATCGTTCAAGGCGGCGTCTACGAGGACATCCGGCGCGACCACGCGAAGGAGCTCGCCGAGCTCGACTTCGCCGGCTACGGAATCGGGGGCCTCGCGGTGGGCGAGCCCAAGGAGTTGACGCGCGCGATGACCGAGATCTCGACCACGGAGCTACCGGAGGAACGTCCTCGTTACCTCATGGGTGCGGGGACTCCCGGCGACCTGATCGAATCCGTCGCCCGCGGCGTCGACATGTTCGATTGTGTGCTGCCAACGCGCAATGCCCGCAATGGAACGCTCTTCACTAGCACCGGGAAGGTCGCGATCAAGAACGCCCGCTATGCCGATGACCACGGCCCGCTCGATCCGGACTGCTCCTGCTACACCTGCGGGACCTTTTCCCGAGCCTATTTGCGACACCTGTTCGTCTCCAAGGAAATGACGGCGCGAACGCTCAACACCATCCACAATCTTCATTTCTACATGGAGCTCATGCGGCGCATGCGCCGCGCCATCGAAGAAGATCGCTTCGAAACGCTCCGAAAAGAGCTCTCCCAACGATTGGACGGCCCTGGGGCTTGATGCCCGAAAATCAGTGCACTATCATTACAAGGATGTTTAACCCTTGGTTCGTACCATTGCAGGCCCCCGGTTCGTTTTTCGGTAACCAGTTCATACTGATCCTCATCATCTTCGGCTTGTTTTACTTAATCATGATAAGGCCCATGCGCAAGAGCCAAAAGGAAACGGAGACGATGAGAGACGAGTTGAAGAATGGCGACCGTGTCTTGACGACCGGCGGCATCTACGGGACCGTCGTCGGTGTGCAGGACGATCGCATTCAGTTGAAGGTGGCTGACAGCGTGAAAGTTCAAGTTGCGAAGTCGGCCGTCACTCAACTCGTCGAGGAGCCATCGAAGCTTTCCTGAAGTCGAGTCGCTTCGCGTCATTAGTCAAAGGTCAAGAGCGCCAAGAACAAAAGCAGCATTTGGAGTCGTTATCCCATGAAGAAGAACTTGCGTTGGAAGGCCGCGCTCATCCTCGTCATCGTGGTGGGATGCACCTGGGCTTTCTACCCACCGAATGAGAAGATCAAGCTCGGCCTCGATCTCAAAGGCGGCATCCACCTCATCATGAAGGTGAATACGATCGACGCCTTGAACGCGGTCACAGACGAGCTTGTAGACAATCTGGAACGTGTGCTCGATGACGAGAGCATCGCCTTTGGCGATATCGAGAAAGTGGAGCCGGGCAAACTGGTCGTGTCGGGTCTCGATGCGAATAGAGGTGGCGAGTTCCGTAGGATTATCGACAACGGCTATCCCGCATGGGACGTGCGCGGCTTGGGCGCTTCGGGCTTTGAGCTCGAAATACGTTCCACGGAGCTGGTCCTCCTCCAGGAAGACACGGTCACCCAGGCTATCGAGACGATCCGGCGACGCGTCGATGCGCTCGGCGTCGCCGAGCCCGTCATCGCGCCCCATGGCGATCGGGGGAGCCAAATTCTTGTGCAGCTCCCTGGCTTCGACAACGTTGCCCGCGCGAAAGATGTCATCAAGTCAACGGCCAAGCTCGAGCTGAAGATCGCAGGCTCCATGGGGCTCTCCGAAGACCAACTGACCGGCGGGCGACCGCTACCGGCCGGAACCGAGATCGTGCCTGGCTACGCTGACGAAGGCGGCGACAAAACGTACTATCTGTTAGAACGTACTCCTGTCATCACCGGACGCGACTTGAAAAACGCGAGCTCGGGTATCGACAACCAAACCAATCGACCCGATATAAACTTCACGCTCAAGCCGGAGGCGGCCACGCGCTTCCAGGCGGCGACGCGGGAAAATCTCGGCCGGCCGCTTGCTATCGTGCTCGACGGCAGCGTCATCTCGGCACCCACCATCGAAGGGGTCATCTATGACCGCGGACAAATTACAGGGAACTTCACGACAGAATCCGCCTACGATCTCGCGTTGAAGCTGCGCTCCGGCGCGCTCCCCGCATCGCTCGAATATCAAGAAGAGCGCACCGTCGGCCCGAGCCTCGGCGCCGATTCTATCCGGAGCGGCATCACGGCCTCGCTCGTGGGGCTCGCGAGCGTCTTGCTGTTCATGCTGCTCTATTACCGCCTCTCCGGCGTGAACGCGGTGGTCGCCCTCCTCCTGAATCTGCTCATCCTAGTCGGGGCCCTGGCTTATTTCTCGGCAACCCTCACATTGCCCGGTATCGCGGGGGTCATCCTGACCATTGGAATGGGGGTGGATGCCAATGTGCTCATCTTCGAGCGCATCAAAGAAGAAATGCGGGCCGGAAAGACGCCGCGTACCGCTATCTCCGCGGGCTTCGGCAAGGCTTTCTGGACGATCTTCGACGCCAACTTCACGAGTCTCGTCGCGGCGGCGATCCTCTTCCAGTTCGGCACAGGTCCTATTCAAGGATTCGCCGTGACACTGAGCATTGGACTTCTCTCCAACATGTTCACGGCCATTTTCGTCTCGCGCTTCATTTTCGACGCGGTCCTCGGCGGGCGGCGGCAAGTCGAAGCGCTGAGCATCTAGAACGAGAGCAAAATGGATTTGATTGGCGATACTAAAATCGACTGGCTGAAGTACCGTTGGTACTTCATTGGGTTCTCTCTGATCGTGACCATCGTCGGCGCGCTCGACGCCGCCCGCAAGGGGGGATTGAGCTATGGGATCGACTTTTCCGAAGGCACGATCGTTTACGTCAAATTCGAGAACAGACCCGAAGTCGACGTGATTCGAAGAGAGCTCCGGGACGCGGGCATCGAAGGCTCCGTGATCCAGCGCTACGGCAGCGAAGAGCTCAACACGGTCATGGTCCGCGCCGGGCGGCAGACCGGTGACGGCGGCGAGCTCGACGAGGCCGCCAACACGATCCTGAAAACGCTCGAAAACATCCCGAACAATAAGTTGGCGGACGCGAGCACCGAGATCGTTGGCGCAGTGGTCGGCGAGGAGCTTCGAAAAAAGGCGCGAAATGCCACGCTCTTTGCACTCGTGGCCATGCTCCTCTACATCGCGTTCCGTTTCGAGTTGATCTACGGCGTCGGCGCCACCGTCGCGGTCATCCATGACGTGGTGCTGACGCTCGCGCTCGTTTCGATCTTCAATCTCGAGATCACGCTCTACGTCATTGCCGCCTTTTTGACACTGGTGGGCTACTCCGTCAACGACACGATCGTTATCTTCGATCGCGTGCGCGAGAACCGAAAGCTCGTTCGCCGGAGCTCTCTCGAAGAGATCATCAACCTCTCGATCAATCAGACCTTACGTCGAACGGTACTGACGTCGGGCCTCACGCTATTCGTCGTGATTTCTCTATATGTCATGGGCGGCGCGGTCTTGAGACCGTTCTCTTTCGTGCTGGTGGTGGGCGTCATCATCGGCACGTATTCGTCGATCGCGATCGCCTCACCGATCGTGCTGTGGTGGCGCGCGCTAAGGAAAGGGCCGAGCCGAAGCCGCGCTAAAGCGAAGTCAACGGAAGCACGAGTCTAGCGCCGCTCGTCGCGGCATTCGGCGACATTCAGGGTCCAGGAATATAAGGTCCGTCGCTCTCGTAGTAGAATGGGGCAGGGTTTATTTTGCGATGGCGAGCATCGTGGATGAGGGGCTCTCGCCCGATCGGGACGAGCAGGAGCCGTCGGCGGATCTCTTTTCTCTCGCTACCGGCCGTCATCACGCTGGTGTCCGCCACCGCTTGAGTGCCTCCCTTGGATTCGTCGTTCACGCGGCCGCGATTGGCACGCTCGCCCTCCTCTCGCTGTTCTCCACCGAAATCGATTTGTCGCCCGCTCTGCCCGCAGTGTTCTTGCAATTCGCTCCCCCGCCGCCGCCACCCATCCGGAGGGGATCTCCAGAGGCCACACACGCATCCCAGGCAGAGCCGCGACCCGTCCCCACCGCGGGCACTACCTTCGACAGCAAGATGTTTTTCACCGCGATCCCCGACGCGATATTGGGCCCCGCGTTCGATCTCAGCCCCGGCGTCGAGGACGGGTTCGACGACGGCAACCTCGACGGCCTGCGCGGGGGCGTGCCCGCCGGTGTCCTCGGCGGAGTCCCGGGCGGTTTGCCCGGTGGCCTACTTGGCGGCACCGGCACCGAGCTCCCACGTTTTCCGAACCCCGACGTGGGTCCCCACCCGATCCGAAGGCCTCTACCGCGCTACACGGAGGAAGCGATTCGCGAAAAGGTCACCGGCTCCGTCAAGCTGCGAGTCGTCATCGACGAACAAGGCCTCGTCCACGTGTTGAAAATCCTGTCCTCGATTCCCGAGCTCGATGACGAAGCCATCCGCGTCGTCGAGTCGAGTTGGCGTTTCTCACCCGCAACCAAGAACGGCCGTCCCATAAAATCCCTGGCAGACCTAATCGTCCGTTTCAACTTGCACTAGCCGCCGCCTTCGCTACCGTATTTCATTCCAGCTTCGGCGAGCCACGGTCCCTGCTGTCGGCCCATGTGGAGGGCTTGCCTCGCCGTAGCCCGCAGGGCGTAGGCGGGCGTAGCGGAAGGGTTGACACGCTGCGAATCGCGAATTAACATAGCGCGCTCGAGTTCGACGGGGGGTTCTCCAAGCACCCGTTTTGGATTTGATTGAACAAATGGACTACGTTGCATCTATCTCATACGCCACTCGTCGGGTCCCTCTAACATTCGTCTTGTGTGTAATTTCCGACGCCATGTCTGCGATTCTGGGCTCCCATCAGATTTCTCGATCGGACGGGAACCTTTGTCGGAATCATGGTGTCTAAGGCCTACAAGATGTGATCCCTCATATCCCGCTTGGTGAGAAAACGATACAGATTAGAGCGGAATTATTACTATTAGCCAGAGTCGCTCATAAATCTTCCGAAAGGAGCGCCGAACGCCGTGGCCAAGAACGCTAAGGAAATAGAAGTGCCCAAGAAAGAGCTGTTCGATCTGGCCCTTTTGGCCGACTCGAAGACCACGGGAAGGTCTTTCGGGACCTTCATGATGTCTCTGTTCATTCAGGGCGGAATCGTCGCAGGCATGGTCGTCATTCCTTTGATGGCGACCGATAATATGCCGACACCGCAAGGGATCATGAGTTTCATGGCCCAGCCGCCGCCACCACCACCACCGCCGCCGCCGCCGCCGCCGCCGAAAGCGCGGCCGAGACCGCCGCGTCCCGTCCTCGCCACGACGCCGCAGTTCGTGGCGCCCGTCGAGATCCCGGATGAAATCTCGATGGACGACATGGGCATGAATTTCGGCATGGCCGGTGGTGTCGAAGGCGGCGTCCCTGGCGGCGTCATCGGCGGCATCGTTGGCGGGCTTCCGGACGCACCTCCCCCGCCGGTAAAGATGGAGCCCGTGCGCGTGGGCGGTGATATCCGCCCGCCGAAGAAGGTCGTAGATATCGCCCCTAGATATCCCGATATCGCCAAGCGGGCGCGGGTGAAGGGTATCGTCATCCTCGAAGCCATCATCGATCCTACGGGAAACGTCACGAACGTGCGCGTTCTGCGCTCGATCCCGCTCCTGGATCAATCGGCCATCGACGCCGTGAGGCAGTGGCAATACGAGCCCACGTTGTTGAACGGCGTACCGGTGCCGATCGTGATGACGGTGACGGTGAATTTCACATTGGGTTAGTTTCTTTTGGTTTATTTTAATTTTAGCGAGCTCGTACGCCACCAGAGTGGCCGTTCTGAGCTCAGAGCACCTAAGACAAACAGGAGGAGATAATGTCGTTTAGCTTAATCGATATTTGGGAGCACATGGGATTCACCGCGAGGGCAGTGAACTTCACGTTGTTGATCATGTCCATCTATTCCTTGAGCGTGATGATCGAGCGGTGGATGACCTTCCGTAAAGCGAAGACGCAGTCCAGGCTCTACGCGCCGAAGGTGGCCAAGCTGTTGAAAGACGGCAAGATCCAGGAATCCATCAAGGTTTCGAGTGGGACGGAAGTGAAGCACAGCCACCTGGCAAGAGTTCTGCTTGCTGGCCTTCAAGAGTACCAGTATCAGAAAGAGAGTGGTGAGGGATCCCGCGCCGACATGATGGAAGCGGCTCACCGTGCGATCGAGCGCTCCACCGCGCTCAACCTCACCGACCTCAAGAGGGGCCTCTCGGGTCTCGCCACGGTCGGCGCAACGGCCGTTTTCGTCGGTCTCTTCGGAACGGTTGCGGGCATCATCAACGCTTTCCGCGGCATGGCTCTCACAGGATCCGGTGGAATCGGCGCCGTCTCGGCCGGAATCGCCGAGGCTCTCGTCGCCACGGCTTTTGGCCTCTTCGTAGCCATCCCAGCAGTGTGGGCGTTCAACTATCTCATCGCGCGCGTGGAAGGCTTCACCGTCGAGATGGACAACAGTGCCTCCGAGCTCATCGACTACATGGCCAAGAGGACGGCCAGCTAAACTGCTGTCGTCGCATTGAGCATTAAGCAATGACTCAATAAAGGAGACACGATATGGGTATGGGAACGGGCGCAGGTCGAGCGGACAACCTCAACAGCCAGATCAACGTGACGCCGCTCGCAGACGTCATGCTGGTTCTGCTCATCATCTTCATGGTCATTACCCCTCTGCTCCAAAAAGGCGTCGACGTCAAGCTTCCGGTAGCAGAATATTCCAGCGAGCATCCGGACACTGAGGACGTCGTCAACGTAGCCATCCGGTTGGACCTCACGATCTTTCTCAACATGCAGCCTATACCCGAAGCCGAGCTCGTCACCCGGCTTACGGAAGCCTTCGCAGGCAAAACGGAGCGAATTCTTTTTCTCAAGGCAGATGAGGGATTGGAATACCGCGATGTCATGCGATTGATGGAGCTTTGCCGCGACGCAGGAGCAGACGAAATCGGCTTGATCACGGAGAGAACTACCGGCTAGTTCGTCTTTCATAGCCTTTGAAAGGAGCGATCTTATGGGAATGTCGACAAGTGGAGGTGCTGCTTCTGGCGGTGCCATGAAGGATATCAACGTGACGCCGATTATCGACGTCATGTTGGTACTGCTCATCATCTTCATGGTGGTGACGCCACTGACCCAAGCGGGCCACGACGTAGAGCTGCCCGAATCAGCGGAAAACCTTCTGGAAGACATCCCGCCCGATCCAAACCAGCTAGTGCTCAATATCGACGCGGCAGGCAATGTGACCATCAACAAGCAACCGATTACGCTCGATGAGCTCCCGCTTCGCATTCGAGACATCTTCGAGACCCGTTCGGACAAGACGATCTTCCTCCGTGCTGCGCCTTCGCTGAAGTACGGCGAGATCGTCGCGATCCTGGACGTGGCTCGAGGAAATGGAGTGGAGCGCGTTGGGATCGTCCCGCCGGATCCGTTCGCGGGCGGCGGCGGCGGAAACCCCTAGCGATTTTTGCTCGTAATTCTAGCCGGGAGCGTGCGCCTCCCGGCTTTTTCTTTTGTTGGTACCGCCTGAGAGGGTAGCGACCGCAAGCTCGAACGGTGTGTTCGACCACGACGCCCGCGAACGTCTCTCGGCGACGTTGCTACTATCGAGTGGAGTGCCCGCTAGATCAATGTCGTTGCCTTCGACGTCGACCCGGGCTCCGAGTTCGCGCCGGCACCCAGCGCCTCAACCCGCTTCCGGAGGCGTTCTACCCGCCCCTGTGAGCCGCCTGACGAGCAAGATAGGCCCCCAAAAGGCCACCGCTATGGCGAGAAGCAGCAGGACGGCAAGCACACCCCCCTGGTGCGTGGATCTGTCGATGATGCCACGCCATAACGTCCAAAGTCCCGTCCTGAAGCGCCTCGAGCCCTGCCGATGGATGGGGACGAGAGCGAGACCTCGAAGCCCACGGGCTCCTAGATATTCGCCAGCATTCTGGCAAGCTCCTCGTCGTCGTCGAGGATGAGGTCTTTATCCGCCACGGCCCAAACGAAAAGGCGAGGCCACGACTCGAAGAATCCCGGCCTCGCCCAGACGAGGGTTACATTCGGCCCTAGGGGCTCGTCTCGCCAGAGGCCTCTGCTGCTGCCGCCTTAGCCGCCCGTTCAGCTTCTTCCTGATCCACGCGAAGCTCCAACGCGAGGTCCCGGAGCACGTTCGCTTCCGCGGTCAGGGCTTCGGCCTCGCTCGGCGTGACTTTGGCTTTCTCACGCAGGAGCAGGTTCTTGTAAATCAGCGCGTCCACGTATTCGCCATCGATGTCGAGTGCCTGGTTGAGCTGGGCGAGACCAAGCTCGATATAGTCGCCCTTGTCATTTGTAGTCAGATCCGGATCACGATACACCTTATCCCAGTAGTGAACGGCGATGAGGTAGTACCCTTCCGGATCATCTGCGTGGACGTCGCGCGCCTTGGCGAGCCAGTCCATCGTCTCGTCGAAACGCCCATATTTGTTGAGGAGATTAGCAACCTGGCGATAGACGAGGGGTTCGGCCGGGCTCCTCTCGACCGGCGTCTTGTAAGCCTCGATGGCCTGCTCGAGCAAAGGCATCGCCTCGGGGTCATGAAAGCGCTCGTAGACATCCGCCAGCGCGTAGTAGCGCTCTGGGGTGTCGATATCGATCTCGATGAGCCTCTTGAAGTAAAACACCGCGTTCTCGAAATCGTCCAGATTGTCACGATAGATGGCCGCGAGCTGCTCCATGGAATACTGCTGATAGACCTGCAGCATCTCAAACCCCTCGCTGTGCTCCTGCGCCAGCTCTATAGCTTCCTCGTAATCTGCGATTCCGGCATCCAGGTGGTCTTCGTTCTCAGGGTCGTCGAAACGGCCCGGGCGGTAGATCAGGTGGTGACTACTACCCCGGTAGAAGACCGACGTGACGAGCACACGGGGATCCGGATTCTTGTCCAGTTCCAGCGCGGCGTTGTACAAGTCGATGGCCGTCTCATAGTCCCTACTGGCATAGGCCAGATTCGCCTGTTTGAACACGCGGCGCGACTTGAGCATGTTCCAACTGTCTTGCACGCCACAGCCATTCAGCGCGATCAAGCTTAACAATACAAATGCAATTCGGGTCCGCATCTCGAAAAACCCCTCCTCCGATGGCGTTCATCAAACTGGGGAACGCAGTATATTATGGGCTCTCGATTCAAGTCAAGAATCTAGAAATACAGGTTCGGCCCGCGTCCTGACGCTCCGCCCTTGATCCTCTGCTGCCGCCAAGCCTATCATGGACGTGGATCGAAGTTTGTTTACTACTAGATTTTTGACTCCTTTGCCCGAACGCCGATGATCCGCTTCGAGAATATCCTGGAAAAGGTCCGCGCTTACCAGCCCGACGGAGACATCGATCTCCTTCGCCGCGCGTATGTCTTTTCCGCCCGTGAGCACCGGGGCCAGCTGCGCAAGTCGGGAGAGCCCTACCTCATCCATCCGCTCGAGGTGGCGAATATCCTCGCGGAGATGCAGCTCGACGTCGTCTGCGTGATCTGTGGTCTTTTGCACGACGTCGTCGAAGACACACTCACAACAAGCGAGACCGTCGAGGAGTACTTCGGCACGGAAGTCGCGCACATCATCGACGGGCTGACGAAAATCAGCAAGATGAACTTCTCTTCGGTCGAGGAGCGCCAAGCCGAGAACTTCCGAAAGATGCTGATGGCGATGGTGGACGACATCCGGATCATCCTCATCAAGCTCGCCGACCGCTTGCACAACATGCGTACGTTGCAACACCTCTCGGAGGAGCGCCGGATACGCATCGCGAACGAGACGCTCGAAATTTACGCTCCGCTTGCAGGCCGGCTCGGGATAGGAAGAATCAAGACCGAGCTCGAGGAGCTCTGCCTCAAGAATCTCAAGCCGAAGGCCTACGGCATTCTCCTCGCCCGCGTAGCCGCCAAGCGCAAATGGGCCCATGACTTCATCACCGAAATCAAAGGCAAGCTCCAGAAAACACTGAGCGACAACGGCATCGAGGCGGAGATCCACGGGCGAACCAAGAACATTTACAGCATCCACCAGAAAATGAAGCGTCAGCGCATCGAGCTCGACCAGGTTTACGACTTCATCGCCTTGCGCATCGTCGCGGATAACGTGCAGGACTGCTACGGGACACTGGGAATCATCCACAACACTTGGCGCCCTGTCCCAGGACGGATCAAAGATTTCATCGCGATGCCTCGCCCGAACGGCTACCGCTCGCTTCACACCAGCGTCATCACCGATTCCGGCGCACCTTTCGAGGTGCAGATTCGAACACCGGAAATGCACAAAGTGGCCGAACAGGGCATCGCGGCGCATTGGAAATACAAAGAAGGACGTCCCCTCGAAGAAGACGACGTCAAGAACTTCGCGTGGCTTCGCCAGATACTCGACTGGCAGCTCGAAGTCGCAGATCCGCACGAGTTCCTGAACGAGCTCAAAGTCGACCTCTATCCCGAAGACGTCTTCTGCTTCACGCCCAAAGGAGAGGTGAAATCTTTTCCGCGCGGAGCCACACCCGTCGACTTCGCTTATTCCATCCATACCGACGTAGGACCTCAATGCGTCGGCTCGCGTGTCAATGGCCTGATGGTGCCGCTTCGCTACCAGCTCAGGAACGGCGATATCGTCGAAGTCCTGACGGCGCGAGGGCACAAGCCGAGCCGCGATTGGCTGAGCTTCGTCGCCACATCACGGGCGAGGAACAAGATCCGGACGTACTTGAACGCGACGGAGAAGCACCGAAGCATCGAGATCGGCCGGAAGCTTCTCGAAAAGGAGGCTGGCCGGGGCTCGGTCAGTCTGAAGCAAACGACCGCGTCGGAACAGTTCGCGGAGGTGCTGAAGGATTACGGGTTCAGCAAGTCCGACGATCTCTACGCGGCCG
This sequence comes from Acidobacteria bacterium bin61, assembly GCA_963578475.1. Classification (GTDB taxonomy): domain Bacteria; phylum Acidobacteriota; class Vicinamibacteria; order Marinacidobacterales; family SMYC01; genus SMYC01. The sequence continues at coordinate 36,991 of CAUZCL010000031.1, forward strand.
TGGGCTACGGGAAGCTGTCCCCGCGCAACGTGCTCGCGCGCCTCGTCCCCGCCTCAAAGCTCGAGGAGAAGACGGGGGCGGGCGCGAGCCTCGCCCGTGCCGCGCGCCGCGTGTTGCGTGGTGGACAGGACAAGATCAAAGTCAACGGGATGGACGATCTCATGGTCTACCGCGCCAATTGCTGTAACCCGGTGCCTGGCGAGAGCATCACCGGCTACATCACGCGCGGGAAAGGCGTTTCGGTCCACTCGGTCATTTGTTCAAACTTGCTCAATTCGATGATAGACCCGGAGCGTCGCATCGATGTGTCCTGGGATGGCGAGAAAGGAACGAAATACGACATCACGCTTTCGGTCAACGTGGAAGACCGCAAGGGCATCCTCGCGGACATCACATCGATCATCGCAGACACGAATACCGATATCCGCACCGTCGAGGCCAAGACGTTCGAGGACCAGAAAGGCTCGATCGACGTTACGGTATCGATCTCGAACGTCAAGGAACTCGAGCGTATTACCAAATCCATACGTGAAGTGGACGGCGTCCTCAGCGTAGCGCGGCCGGGCTCGAACAAAGACTCGGATAAAGAACCCGACAGGAGCACAATGGTATGAAAGAAGCGATTCTCAGCGACAAAGCACCCGCCCCCATCGGTCCTTATTCTCAAGCGATACGTACGGGGAACCTCGTTTTCGTCTCGGGCCAAGTTCCCTTCGACCCGGCAACGGGCGAGATGATCGAAGGCGACATCCAAGCACTCACGCGGCGCGCGATGGACAGCGTTCTCGCCATTTTGGAAGCGGGCGGCATGACGGCAAAAAATATCGTGAAGACGAATATTTACCTCGCCGACATGGGAGACTTCGCGGCGATGAACGAGGTCTACGGAACCTATTTCTCGGATGGAACGCCGCCGGCTCGCGCCGCCGTCCAACCCGCGCGCTTGCCAAGGGACGCCCGGATCGAGATCGATGTCATCGCAGCAGACTGAGGCCTTCGGCCCGCTACCGGCTACCTGGTGCATTTCGGTGTTCTTCTCTCCAGACCACACGCCAATGCTGAGTCCGTAGAGAGAGCAACGTAGTAGACCGGGTGGCAGGTAACCGGTAGCGGGATGCTGCGTGTTAGTCGGTCCGCTGTCGCTGCTCGGGATTACCGAACCGGGCTTTTTTCCCGGCGCCCAGGAAACGACGAAGTCGGGGTGTACTTCCGTTCCTGTCTGGTTATAGTTATAATACCAGCTCGATAGACAAGCTTCTGTCTGCTTGTCAAAAGGAGGCTCAGGTGACGAAGCTCAGAGAATGGGTGTTGGGTGCGATCCTAACGTGCCTGTGGGCCTGCGGCGGTAGTCCGGAGCAAGCGACCATCGACCAATTCTTCCGTGCCGCGCGGACCAACGACACCGCCACGGTTGCTGCCATCTCGGCCGTCAGCTCTCCCGGGCTGGTAGAGTCGTGGCAGGTGCTCGAGGTCAGCTCCCGATCGACGGAGCCTTTCGTGTTGCCAGGGCTTCTCGTTCGGTTCGAGGCCGCCGAGAAGAAACGAGAAGCTACGTTGGAGGAAGGCAAAGCGTATCGCGACGACCACGAAGAATCTCTCGGCGAGATCATCCCGAAGCTGCAAGAGGACTCACAGTTCGAGTTCCGCGGAGAGCTTGGTGAGATTCAAGAGGAGTGGTTGAAGCTGGTTGAAGAGCGCACAGTCAAGGAACGTGCTTTTCAAGAGCTCAAACGGGCCGTCAACGACGAAACCAGGCTAGTGACTAGATCAGTGATCAGAAAGGTGACCATCGAGAACTTCGATGGAGACGTCGCGGTGACGGAAATGCTGCTCATGCTCAAATTCGAGGATGACAGCGAGAAGCCCTATAGTGTAACGCTTCGAAAGTACGACCTCTCTGCTTCGGAGAGCGATCAGACTGAGCGATCACGTTGGATCATCGTCGACATCAACGAAAAAGCACCGACTTAGCCCTAACGTAGCGGAGCCGCAACCCAAAGGTTCGCGGCTCCGCTGCAGCTATTCAGCTTCGCGTCCGGTCCAGTCGCTCTGCGCCTTTGCGTTGGTCTTTGGACAACCTCCCCGGTGTCATCAAAGCGATCGTGAAGCTGGCCTCCGGCACGTGGGAGCTGACTCGCCCAAGTCTCACGCATCTAGCAGCGTGAGCCTCGAGCGGTTCGACGACGACGTTCCCATCGGGCAGGTGGAACAAAGCCGCAGGAAACCCGAAACCCCTCCCCGACCTGCGCGGACCGTCCAGCCGCCCTCGAGCGGGTAGTCGCGTTACTCTTCGCCGGGCTTCGGGAGGCTCTTGACGACCGTGGCCCGGACGTCGCCGTTCGCGTGCGAGAACTCGAACTGGTTCTGGTAGAATTTTTCGTTCTTGCGCGTCCGCAGCTCCAACTCTATGACCTCGCCCGGCAGGAACGGCTTTCGGTGGGTCCGCGAGCCGCCTGGCGTCGCGTTGCCCTGGTCGTCGTACCAGTACTCCGACGCGGTAAACCGCGTTATCGAACCCCTCGACACGTTGCGCGCCCGGATCATGCTGATCACCTCGTTGCCTTCGACCCTTGTCTCGGTGAGGATCTGAACTCTTGCGACGCCGCGTACCGGCGGAGGCCTTGATGCCCGCCTCCTCCGAGCAGGCCGCTTGCTCTCGGCAGCGCCTTGGTCGTCGGCACCGGCCTCGGAGGGCTCGGTGGCGGCTGCTTGTTTCGTGGCTGGCTTACTCGCTTCGGCGGGCGTGGATTCCGCGGGCGGATCCTGCGAGGTCGTCTCCTTGGTGTCGCCGCTTCCTCCGCAGCCGATGGCAAGCAATCCGATCCCGACAAACAAGGCCAGTAGTACAATTTCGAGACGCTTCATGGCGTCCTCCTACGTATCTAATGAATGATGTCCACCGAGAGTATAGTCCCCGGTGTGTGAAAGGTTCAACCACGCGCCGGCGCCTATTCGGGAAAATTCATCCGGCGAAGGAGGTCCTCGAACCGGGGCTCGCCGCGGAGGGGGTCCAAGGCCGGGTCGACTTTCAGAAACCCCACCGAAGCAGAGTGTTCATCAAAGGCCTGCTCGAGCGCGTCGATAGCTTTCTCGTGGTCGCCGAGCGCAAGATGGACGGTAGTAAAGTGGTATCCGTCCACATACGCTCGCTCCGAAATCCGAGTCAGCTCCGCGAGCACTTCAATAGCGCCTGTCCGTCGACCCATTCCGGCATGGGCCTGGCCGAGCTTAGCCAGAATGTTCGGATGGTTCAGCTTCGCGAGAAGACGCGCCTCCCGCTCGAAACGATCGAGTCGCTCCTTGTCCCGCGAGAGCTCCTCGGGAAGAACTTTGATGGCGACATCGCGCCCCAACTTCGTGTCGCGCGCGCGGTAGACCTCTCCCATGCCTCCCGCACCAATGGCCTCCAAGACTTCGTACTGGCCGAGTCTCGTGCCGGGAGAGAGGGGCATGGTTATTTGTCCGTGGGCACGCGCCGTTCGAGCTCTTCGAACCAGTTGACGATGATGTGGAGCTGAGGGACGGCGTCGCCTTGGACTTGAAGTGTCAAGAAGCGGTCCCCGGTGGACGTGACGTCGTAGTAAGCAACCACGTTCCCACCGCCCGAGAGGTCGACGCCCGTCGCACTTTCACCAAACAAAGGCACTGGAGCAGTCGCCTGAAGCTCGGGTACGGTCGTCAGCTCGACCACCATCAGGTCTCGGTTTTGGTTGACGTAGTAAAGCTCACGGCCATCGTGAGACCATGTCGGAGCCTCGCCGCCATCGGCAGAGAGAGGATGCTTGGAGGTCGGTTCTGGAAACGAGCGCACGTAAATCTCGCTCCTGCCGGTTTCGTCCGAGACGTAAGCCAGCCATCGCCCATCGGGTGACAGAGCGCCGAAGCGCTCGTTGAAGGGGGTTTCGAGGTACGGCAGGGCCTCGAGCTCGCCGTCGAGGCGGAGCCACCAGAGGTCCGTACCCGTCGCCGGGTCGTGCTCGTGAAACGACAGCCAGCGTTCGTCGCGTGAGACGGAGTCCGGATGGCGCTCCTTGCCCGGCTCGAGCAGGGCTTCGGCTTCGCCGGACCCATCTGCCGGTACCCAATAGAGGTTAGAGCTTCCTTCGTGCGTCGAGCTGAAAACGATGCGTTCTCCTTTCGGCGCCCAGACTGGACGGTCAGCGGATCCGTTAAAGGTGAGACGGGGCCATGAAGAACGCAGTAGGTCATGAACCCACAGATCGCCCTCGAAGCCGACGACCAGACGCTTTCCATCCGGAGAGAGTCTCGGAGAGCGGTACCACCGTTTCGGAGCAACGATCGCCTCCACGGCTCCGGCCCGATCGGTCCAAGCGAGGGTCGTTTCTTTTGTCCCAAGTTGTAGGTTGGCGACATAAACGAGAACGCCCGTGCTCGAGAGGCTGTACTGTGCGGTTCCCAACCCAGCCGTGCGGGAGACCCCTTCGATGACGGGCACCGGCGCCCCTTTCAATTCCAGCTCCTCGGGAGCAAACGGCGCCGCGTAAAGGGTGTTCCCGTTCGCGTAGAGCAGATGCCCCGTCGAAGCGTAGAAGGCATCGGCACCGCCGCTGATGAGGACCTGACTCGCTTTCGTTGTCAAATTGTGCGCGACGATGGTCGCCTCGTCCCAATTGCCCGCGTTGCCGAGAGAGAAAAGCAACGTGTTCCCATCGGGAAGCAGGCGCAGACCTTGAGCAACCTCGCCCTTCTCAGAATCGACCGCGACGACGACCTCGGACACGCCTCCGTTGGCCGGCACCCGTGAGATGCCTTGCTCGGACGCAAAGAGGACGATCTCCTGCACGGGCCACGACGCGCCGTAGAGGGTGCCGACCGCACACAACGTTACCGGGATGCCTCCGTGCACGGGAACCTTCTTGAGCTCTCGATTGTCGTAGAACAAAATCCACTTGCCGTCCGGCGAAAAAACCGGGTCCGATGTGCGTGCCGGGCCGCCCAAAGATTCGGTTCCTTGAATCGGCAGTGCCATCATCGCGTCCAGCTCCCGTAAAAAAAGCCTGCGGTCCGCTGCGAAGACGACACGCCTCCCTTCAGGGGAAATGGCAACCACATGGCGGCGCGTAGCGGTAAACTGCTCATCCGGGGTCAACAAAGAGGCACGGAATACACCCGCTGACGTCACCAACGTTCTGCGCGGGATGAGAGCGGCGACGGAACCCGCCAAGAGCGCGCCGGCAAGGAAAGCAACGAGGGTCCAGCGCCTTCCAGCCGACCCCGCACTTCGCGGCGACATTGGGGCTTCCGTCATCTCGTTCCGCACATCACCGATGTCGCGGCGCCGCGCCCTGGGATCTTTCTCCAAGCAGCGTCGCAAAAGATGCGCGATGCGAGGGTCGAGGTCGCGCGGCAGCAACGTCCAATCCGGCTCGAGCTGGATGACGGCGGCGAGGACCTCCGAGACATCCTCTCCCGGAAACGTTTTTTTTGCCCGTGAGCATCTCGAAGAGCACGGCCCCGAAGGCGAAGATGTCTGTCCTCTTGTCGACGTGCTTACCTTTGGCTTGCTCGGGGCTCATGTAAGCAGCCGTTCCGAGAATCACACCGACGCGCGTCCCGTCTCGCGTAATGGTCGGCGACATCGAGCTGTCGACGTCGAGCGTTTCCTCAACGAATATCTTCGCAAGGCCAAAGTCCAGGACCTTGACTTTGCCGTCCGGGGTGAGCTTGATGTTGGCCGGCTTCAGGTCTCGATGGACGATCCCGTGCTCGTGGGCCTTCCTCGAGTGCATCGGCAATTTTCGCAGCGATGGCGAGCGCTTCGTCTTCGGGGATGGGACCACGCGTAATCCGTTCGGCAAGCGTCTCGCCTTCGACCAGCTCCAGAACGAGGTAGTGCGTGCTCCCCGATTGCTCCAGGCCGTTACGTCCCGGCCGAGCTTCCCATCCCGCGCTCGATAGACCTCACCCATACCACCCTTGCCGATGGACTCGAGGATTTCGTAGTGCGCTAAGCGTGTGCCGGGTTGGAGGGACATGAGCGCGACTATCTTTAGGACGACCGCGGATCGGGAGCAACCGCGTTGGTCGGCAGAACATCGACTTGCCCATCGGTATCCGCCGAACGCTGGCTGTCGGTGTCTGGACGCAAAACAGATAAATAGATATAAGTAGTTGCAATAATTAGAGTTGACGGCCTAACTTTACTTGACATTCATCTGTGTTACACCTACTATAGAAAGGTCTTGCAAACGTAAATTCCACTCAGAATGAAGGAGACCTGGCGATGCGCTCGGGTGAAAAGTGTTTGCTCACGGAGAAAGACCTCGAAATGGAGCAAGGCTTGAAAGCCTTGGAGGTCCACAAACGGCTCGTCGTTCTAGCGCGTCTGGATCTGCGGGTGGAATCGGCGCTGTGCTTCTATCTTCATGAGGTCGACGAGCGGCAGCTCTACATCAACTACGGACATGCCGCCACCGTCGACTACGCGCGCGAGTCTCTCGGCTTGGAAGATCGGAAGACAAGAACACTGCTCAACTTGGCTCGTCGTTTCGAGGAGCGGCCGAAGATGAAAGAGTCCTTTGCCCGCGGCAAGATCCCATACACCAAAGCCAGGGAGGCCGTGAAAGTCGCCACGGCAAAGAGCGAGGAAGAGTGGATCCAGAAATGTAGGACGCTCAGCAACCGCCAGCTCGAACAGGCGGTGAAAAAAGAGCTGCCACCCCAGAAGACGCGAACCCTCGTCTTGTTCTTGACGAAGAGCGCATCGAGACGTGGGACCGCACGTGCGAGGCAATGGAGAAACTCGCGGGTAAAACGCTCACCGACATCGAGAACATTCTCACGGTCTGTATGGTGTGCCATACCGCGATCGAACGGGGACTCCTGAAGACGACCGGCCGCGCCCCGGATCAGATCCAGTGGGAGGGGCCCTTTGGGATGATCGAACAGCCACTCGAAGCGGCGAACGAGAAAGTCAGCTCCAGTGGCGCTCGTTCCGCAGAAACGAGCGACGACTGCATCGCGAGACAGGGGGCACCCTTGGTGAGAGAGACTTCGCCGGGCTACGGCGACCCGACCCATGCCTCACGTGAGTCATCGCTAATTGCAGGGACACCACTGAGCGGCAGGTTTGTCGGTGCCACGCATGAACCGATCTCGTGCGTGGATCCGTGTCAGCTCTCCCAAGAAAACGGTCAACCGCCGCCTGAAATCTCGAAACCGCGATACGGAGCGAAGCGGTACTCGATCACCCCTGCGAATATGGAGCAACCTCGTATCGCTCTTGTGCCTCACGTGAGTCATGCTACCCTGGGGCAAGCTTGGGACTCGGCCCCGAGCTGAAGAGCTTTGACCGCTAGCCCCGCGAGCTTATCTGGATGAACAGCTCGCTTGCTTGGGGACTCAACTCAGGAAGCGCGGGGTGGGCGGGGATGGTCTCATCGCCAGAGAAACGAGCTTGGTTCTCAGAGGAAATGACGAGGACTTCGCGCCGCTCAGGAAAGAGAACCCAAACGACGGAGGTACCAACACTGAGATACCACTTCGCCTTTTTGCGGAGCGCCTCTTCCGAATCACCGCCGTCGGCGCCTGCGACTTCCACCGCAAGGACCGGAGGCACACGCCTCAGGCCGCCGTCATAGGCCCCGAGATCGGAGCGCCGCCAAATGGCTGCATCCGCCGCACGGGTGGCGTCGCCGAGACGCATCCGGCTTCGTTGGTTCCGAGGACGAACTCCCGATGACGACGGACCCACGCGCCGAGAGTGATCGCGACATCGGTCACGGTGTCCTGCTGGAAGTCTCCGCAAGGTGGCATGAACAGAAGCCTCCCATCGACGTACTCTAGGCGTCCCACGACCTTCGGCCACGTTTCGAGCGTGTCGGCGTCGAAACCTTTGGGAGGGAGCATCTCAACCGGAAAACGGACGGCCCTCGGCAGCGAGATGGCTTCGCCATAGCGCGATAGCGTCGACATTTGTCTAGATGTTGGCACGCTCCGGAGTCGACGGCAACCAAAACCTCGTTCACACGAGCAAAGCCATCGGGCGGGACCGGTGCTATCACGCGAGAAACCTTCGCCGGCTGCGGCGGGTTTGTTTCTCACTCCGAATGCGCGTTCGAAGACTCAAGTAAATCCTGAACGAGCTTTTCCCGGAAAGAGGTGGCTGGCCCCGAGGCGGGATAGCACAAGCTGGCGCGCTCTCCCGAACGCTTAGGACGTCCGCCGAAAAAGACTACGCCTTGGACGCCTCGAGCTCGCGTTCGAGCTCCTTCATTCCCTTGAAACTATAAATACCCGTATTGTGTCCATCGGACCAGGTGATTTGGATCGCATAGTTCCCGACAGGCTCGACGCTCATCGGGCGGAAGTCGGGAGGTAGGAGCAGAATCAAGCTTTTGCGCTTGCCGGTCCATTCGTCGACACAGACCGCGCACGGACAGTGATTGCGGAGGAAGGTGAACGGAAAAACGGACTCGGAGTCATCGGCCCAGACGATCTTGAGCTTTCCGTCGCTTTCCGCGATCTCTTTGGGCCGATCGACGGAGGCGCTTTCATAGTTGGCGCGCGCCACAGCCGCCGCCACGTGCGCGGTGATCTCGCGATAGGCCACTGAGGCTGGCGCATCGGGTTGACGGACCACGATGGGCTCGCCCTCGTCGCCCGAGCGTACGACTTCGGGATCGATCGGGATGCCTCCAAGAAAAGGGATGCCGAGCTCCTGACTGATTCTCTCGCCGCCACCCTTGCTGAAGATATGCGTCTTCTCGTCGCAATGGGAGCAGATGAAATAACTCATGTTCTCGATGACGCCGAGCACCGGGACCTGGACCGGCTGGAACATGCGCAGCCCTTTCTCGGCGATCGTCACCGCGACATCCTGAGGCGTCGTCACAATCACGGCTCCAGTGAGCGGCACGCTTTGCGTCAACGTGAGCTGGACGTCACCCGTCCCTGGGGGCAAATCGATTATGAGATAGTCGAGCTCCCCCCAAAGGACACCCGACAGAAATTGCTGGATGAGCCGCGACGCCATCGGACCGCGCCAGATCACCGGCGTTTCCTTGGTCGTCAGGAGCCCCATGGACATGATGCGCACGCCGTGCGCTTCGAGAGGGATCAGACGCTGGTTCTCATCGGCCTCCGCACGCTGGTCGAGCCCGAACATCGTGCCTTGGGACGGCCCGTAGACGTCCGCGTCCAGAATCCCCACGCTTGCTCCCGTTTGGTGAAGCGCGACGGCGAGGTTGGCAGCCACCGTGGACTTGCCCACACCACCCTTCCCGGACGCAACCGCGATCAGGTTTTTCACGCCCGCGGGCTTCTGCGGCGCCGGAGCGACTTGGCCACCAGGCAACGTGCGCTGAACGCCTTCAGGCGACGCGCTCACTTGCCACGTCAAGTTGACGTTGACCTGATCGATCTCCGGAAGCTCCAGGAGCGCCTTGATAGCTTCGGCTTTGATGCGTTCCTTCGCGCCACTCGCCGGGTTCGTAAGCTCGATATCGCAGGTCACAATGGGCGCGCAGACCCGAATGTTCTTAGCGTATCCGAGAGAGACGATGTCGCGCCCGAGATCCGGGTCCCGCACCGCCGATAATTTATCGAGAACGTCTTGCTCTTTGATCATCTCAGCATCAGCATCCAGCATTCGACTCGATTGCGCAAGAGGAAACTGAATCCTGAATAGCTAGCTACCTCAATGCTTCCATGATCTCGAGAAGCGCGCTTTGCGGAGGACGGATTCTGTCGAGCGGCAAGGTGGCGAGCGGCTCGTCGACCATGTTCAAAAGCTCGATGAGGTTCGGCTTTTTAGTATCCACATAGATGAGACCGGTGAGGAATTGCTGTTTTTCACCAGAATCCAGGAGCAGCTCGAGCGCGGTCCGGCGATCGGTCGGATCGTAGTCGCGCTTGATCTTCTTGAGAATGATATGCGAGCCGTCATGGAGCTCCACGGCGGCCGTCTCGCCTTCTTCATATTCGATATCGATGTCCTCGAAGAACGGCACGAAGTCGACTTCCTGAATGAGCTCCTCGTTCTCTTTCCCCCAGGTGTAGCTCTTGGTCGAGCCCGCGTGGTTGTTGAAAGTTACGCAAGGGCTGATGATGTCGAGAAACGCCGTGCCGTTATGCGCGAAGGCTCCCTTCAGGAGGGTCACGACCTGCTTCGGGTCACCGGCGAAAGACCGGGCTACATAAGTCGCGCCGAGCTCGACGGCCAAACCGCACAGATCGATTGCGGGAAGGTCGTTCACGACGCCCGTCTTGAGCTTCGAGCCGAGATCCGCGGTCGCGGAGAACTGGCCTTTGGTGAGCCCGTAGACGCCGTTGTTCTCGACGATGTAAACGATGGGGACGTTCCGGCGTAAGAGATGGACGAACTGGCCGATCCCGATCGACGCCGTATCGCCATCGCCGGAGACGCCGACGGCAACGAGATCGCGGTTCGCGAGAACGCTACCGGTGGCAACGGACGGCATACGGCCGTGCACGGTGTTGAAGCCATGGCTCTGGCTGAGCCAATAAGCAGGTGTTTTCGAAGAGCAGCCGATGCCGGAGAGCTTCGCCACCCTATACGGCTCGACGCCATATTCGTAGAATGCTTTGACCAGCTGGCTGCTGATCGAGTCGTGCCCGCAGCCTTTGCAAAGCGTGGACGGCTTTCCTTTGTAGCTCACCTGGGTAAGCCCCAAGCGATTGACCTTCTTCGATGGAGCCGCGGGTGGTGCCGTAGTTGCCATGGTCTTAATCTCCCAATCTTGTTCTGTTAGCTCAGGCCGAGGGACGTTCGGACTCCCGCGCGAGAAGTTTTTCGGTCACCGATCGCGCGTCGATCGGGTGTCCGTCATAATTCAAAATGCTGTGGAGTTTTTTGAGAAGCTCCGGACGGTGGGCAAGCTCGAGCTTGATGAGCTGCATTACCTGAGCGTCATGGTTCTGCTCCACGACGTAGACCCGCTCGTATTGATCGACAAACGCCTCGAGCGCGTCGTTGAACGGAAGTGCGCGAAGGCGCATGTAGCTCGCCATTAGATCGTTCTCGTTCCTTAACTGATCGCGGGACTCGACGATCGCCCAATGCGTGGAGCCGTAGGCGATGATCCCGATCTCGGCGCCATCCTCGACGTCGATCACGGGGGCAGGCACGTGCTTGCGCGCCGTATCGAACTTGCGCTGCAGACGGTCGATCAACTTCACATAGTCGTCAGGACGCTCCGTATATTCCGCTTCGGCGTTGTGACCGCTTCCGCGGGTGAAGTAGGCCGCGCGAGCGTGCTTGGTTCCGGGAAGCGTGCGATAAGGGATGCCATCGCCGTCCACATCCTTGTAACGGCCCCAGTCGCTGACCTTCTCGAGCGCATCCGCATCAAGCACCTTACCCCGGTCGATCGGCTGTTCCGGATAAGCGAACGGGTCGGACATCCAGATGTTCATGCCCAGATCGAGGTCGGACATGACGAAAACCGGGGTCTGGAATCGCTCCGCCAAATCGAGGGACGTGCCGCCGAACTCGAAACATTCCTGAGCCGAGGACGGGAACAGCAAGATGTGTTTGGTGTCGCCGTGGGAAAGCAAATACGTGCTGAGAATGTCGCCCTGCGCCGTACGCGTCGGAAGTCCTGTAGACGGTCCCACACGTTGGATGTCCCAAATGACGGCCGGGATCTCGGCAAAGTATCCGAGCCCGGCAAATTCCGACATGAGCGAGATGCCGGGTCCGCTCGTCGAGGTCAGCGAGCGCGCTCCCGCCCAGGCGGCGCCGAGCACCATCCCAATAGCCGCGAGCTCGTCCTCGGCTTGAACGACCGCGAAGGTCGCCTTACCCGTCTCTTTGTCGATGCGATGCTCCTTCATGTACTGAATGAGCGATTCGACGAGACTCGAAGACGGCGTGATGGGATACCACGTCACGACGGTGACGCCGGCGAACATCGCTCCGAGGGCACCGGCGGCATTCCCGTCGATGAGAATCTTGCCCGCGGTCTCGTCCATGCGCTTGACGTACAACGCGTCTGCTTTCTTCAAGTTCTTCTCGGCATATTCGAAGCCGACATCGATCGCTTTAACGTTGAGCTCGACCGCTGTGGCTTTCGCTTTGAACTGCTTCGAGATCGCGTGTTGAATCTCCTCGCGCTCGATCGAGAGCAGATGACCAACGACGCCCACATAGATCATATTCGCGAGCAGTTTCCGGAGCCGCGGCTCGTGGATCACTTCTTTGGCGAGCTCGCCAAAGGGCACCGGGTAGAAGATTAGGTCGTCTCTCACGTTGTCGAGCCCGAGGCTCTGCTCATAGACGACGGCGGCGCCGGGATTCAGCGACTGCACGTCCTCGCGCGCGGTTTGCGGGTTCATCGCGATCAACATATCGATATCGCGTTTTCTCGCAACGTAGCTGTGCTTGCTCGCGCGGATGGTGAACCACGTCGGAAGACCTTGAATGTTCGAAGGGAACAGGTTCTTACCGCTGACGGGAACACCCATCTGGAAAATAGCGCGCATCAATACACTGTTCGAAGATTGGCTCCCCGATCCGTTGATGGTGGCGATTTGGATCGAAAAGTCGTTGACGATGCTCGATTGGACGTCGGGCTCCGACGTGTCTACGACGGTCTCGGTTGACATGCAGTCTCCAATTGGCAGAGCTTTTTGCGGCTCATCGTGGTCGCCGTTCTATTTGGGATCATAGCAAATAGGAACTTGCGAACGTAAGCGTTCAGAGGACAAAAAGTCAACTTTTTCCATGTTTACGGCTTCGAAAGGACGGCCTCCGTACGCTTGCGGCGTACCCCGTATCGGGCAATCTTGTAATGTAGCGCCCGAGGGCTGATGCCTAGAATAGTCGCGGCCTTTTGCCGGTGATCGGTAAGCTCTTCGAGCGTGCGCCGGATCACGATCTCTTCTACTTTGCGAAGCGGCGTCCCGAGCTGAATGAAAATCTGCCGTCCAGAGCCGCCCTCCTGCACCATTTCCCGAGGCAGGTGCTCGGGACGGATGGTGCCCGCGTGCACCGTGACCGTGAGTCTCTCGATGATGTTCCGGAGCTCCCGGATGTTGCCGGGCCAGTCGTAATGCGACAGCGTTTCCATCGCTTCGCGCGAGAACCGTTTCGCGGGCTTTTTGCTCATGCTCGCGAATTCTTGGAGAAAGGCATCGACGAGAAGGGGGATGTCCTCCTTCCGCTCGCGCAGAGAGGGCAGATGGATGGGCACGACCGCGAGTCGATAGTAAAGGTCCTGGCGGAACCGGCCCGCTTCGACTTCCTGCAACAGGTCTTTGTTGGTGGCCGCGATGATGCGCACGTCGACGCGGACGAGCTTGTCTCCGCCGAGCCGTCGGAACTCCCGCTCCTGGAGCACTCTCAGGAACTCGACCTGGGTCTTTGGGCTCATCTCGCCGACCTCGTCGAGGAACAGCGTCCCGCCATCGGCAAGCTCGAACCTTCCCGGCTTAGCGTCGATGGCGCCCGTGAAAGCGCCCCGTTCGAACCCAAAGAGCTCGCTCTCGAGGAGCCCCTCGGGAAGAGCGCCACAATTGATCGACACGAAGGGACGGTCTCGCCTGCGGCTGCGCTGGTGGATGGCCTTCGCTACGAGCTCTTTCCCTGTACCGCTGTCCCCAGTCAGGAGCGCCGCCGTGGCCGACGTATCGGCGACTTGACTCGCGACTTCATAGACTTCGGTGATGAGGCGGCTCTTCCCCACTACCTTCCCGCATTCGTCCTTGAGCGAGAGCCGTTGGCGCAGCGAACGGTTCTCTCCGGAGAGCCGGCGTCTTTCGAGCGCTTTGTGCACGAGGACGGGGAGCCGGTTCGGGTCGAGCGGTTTGACCAGGTAGTCGAAAGCGCCTTCTCGCATCGCCGCGACGGCCGCCTCGACGGAGCCTTCCCCCTCCTGCGTCGTCAGAATGAACTCCGTCTCGGGCCCGGATTGTTTCAGGCGGGACAAGTGGCGAGACCACTCGCCTTTCAGCAAGTCCATGTCTAGGATGATGAGACTGTAGCGCGAAAGTACGCGCTGTTGCAGGTCTGCGGCGACCTCGACGCTCAACCCGCGGGCTTCTAGCCAACCAACCGTCCGCCTGCCATCTGCCTCGACGGAGTCGAGAACGAGGACACGATCTGAAGCGGGGTCTCGTAGGGTCAAAGTAGCTACCGCACGTCAAAAGCCCAGAAAACGCTGAACGCGGAGTCCGATGAGGAGCCGCTTGGCGTCGGGAAACGATGGCGACATCGCGACGAGCCGCTGCGCCTCTTCGATAGCCTCCGGATAACGCCCCGCGCGGCCGAGATGGGATGCCAGCGAGTGTCGAAGACGGACGTTAGCGGGCTCTTCCAGAAGTCGTCTCTGCATGAATGCAATGAGATTACCGAAGAGTGAACGAGGCCGTCTGCGCTTCAGGATGTTTCGCCAAGATGAGTACATCTAGAATGAGTCCTTCCATGTATCGTTGCCTAGACATGCAATTACTGTGCCAGGTGCACATAAAACGACAAACATATTGCACACAACTATTTAGCGAGATTTCGATCCTGGCTAAATTATGGCAAGATTTACATATATGCAATAATTACACATGCCATTTGCTCTCCAAGAACGGCTGACTCGTGTCAAACTCGTGAAAGCCCGGCGGAAATGGAGCATAACTTGTGTTATTTCAAACAATTATACGCTACGCAGTTTTTTCGTATTGCCGGTCTATTGTATGCGCATTTATTGCAGGTACGAGAGGGGCTTCCGGATCCAAAGAGCACAGAGCCATTTGGGTGCGTCTTGACAGGCTGGCGATCGCGCATCTACACTCGACTTTTCGGAGGAACGCGACATGAGACCAACTTGGAAAGGCTTTCTCAAGCTTTCGCTGGTGAACATCCCGTCCGTCTTTATCCTGCCGCCCGTTCCCAGTCTCTATCTTTCAACCAGATCCACAAGGAGTGCAACAGTCGCATCAAGCTAGACAAGCGCTGTCCCAATTGTGAGCGCAGCGTCTCGAGCGACGAGCTCGTGAAGGGCTACCAATACGCGAAAGAGCAATACGTCACCATGGACGAGGAGGACTTTACCAAGGTCCGACTCGAATCGACGAAGTCAATCAATATCGTCCAATTCGTCGAGCGGAGTGAAATCGATCCGCTCTACTACCACGGCTCGCACTATATCGTACCCGATGGGCCTGTCGCGGTGGAGAACTTCGCCACCATACGGCAGGCTGCGATAGACAAAGAGAGGATCGGGCTCGCCCGCGTCGTGATGAACGGAAAAGAGCAGGTCGCCGCGATCCGCCCGCGGGACAACGCGTTCATCATGTCGGCGCTTTATTACGCCAATGAAGTGCGAGAGCTTTCTGGTATCGAAGAGCTCAAGGCAACACCCGAGATCAATCCCGAAGAGCTGGAGCTCGCCTCGCGGCTGATCGACTCCATCACCAAGCCTTTCGAGCCCAAGGAGTTCGAAGACAATTACCGCAAGGAGCTTCTCGCGATCATAAAAGCCAAAGCCGAAGGTAAAGAGATCGTGGCCCCTCCCGAGGTCGAGACCGGAAAGGTCATCAATCTCATGGACGCGCTGAAAACGAGCCTGGAGCAAAGCCAGCTCGCGCCACCGGAGGCCGGCGAGATCGCAAAGGCCGCGGGCGAGTAAGCCCGAACGGCCAGCCATTCAGGCCCTTAAACAATGCGTGATTGGTTGCATTCCCGGGTCCGAGCCATGCTCGCGGGCTCCGGCACGCCCTTCGACTCGGACAAACATTTGTTCGAGATCAAATGGGATGGGATCCGCGTGCTCGCTTTTTTCGGCGAGGGCGTTCACCGGCTTCAAGGCCGTAAGCTAACCGATGCTTCAGAGCGCTATCCCGAGATCATGGGCGCTCTGGAAGCTCTGCCTGGCGACGGGATCCTCGATGGCGAAGTCGTCGTTCTCGATCCGGATGGACGCCCGGACTTTCAGCGCGTGCTCGTTCGGGAACAAACGACGACGCGGGACGCGGCGTTGGTCAAAGCTTCACGGCACCCCGTCGTCTACATGGCTTTCGACTTGCTGTACCGAAACGGGGAGCCGCTCTTCGACCGCCCGCTCATCCAGCGCAAGAAACATCTCACAGAGCTCCTCGTCTCGCCGCCCTCCCCCATCGTCGAGAGCACCTACGTGCTGCACCGCGGCAAAGCGCTCTTCAAGGAAGCCGAGGCGCGCGGGCTCGAGGGCGTCATCGCCAAAGCAATCTCGAGCCGCTATGTCGGCGAAAGATCGAACGAGTGGCTAAAGATCAAGGTTCGACACCGCACCGACGCCGTCCTCATCGGAATCGTTCGCGAGCGCGGGAGGAGGCGGGTAAAGTCGCTCGTTCTGGGCGCCTATGACGGCGAAGATCTCGTTTGGCTCGGCAATGCCGGGAGCGGTCTCGACGAGAAAACCGTGCACCAACTCGGAACCGAGCTCGGGCCCCTGAGTGCCGCGGCGCCCCCAGACTTCCTGGCCGAAGCCCCAGGCGATATCGAATGGCTGCGTCCGGCTCTCGTTGTCCGGATCGAATATTCCGAGCTGACGCGTGACGCCCGCCTCCGCCACCCGGTCTTCATCGGCTTCGTCAACAAAAACCCAACCGACTGCCTCGGTCCCGAACGCTCCTAACCGAGCATCCCCGCAAAATCATCGCGGAATTGGAAATCAAAATAGCCACCGCGGCACAGAGCCACAGAGGGTCAAGAGGGTCGGTTCGTGTGGCAGCAGCGTTGGGAGAGACGACCCGCGCGAGGGGAGAGCAGCGGTGGCGCCAACCATGCGGGTTGGTTACTGCTAGCTACGCCGGGTCACTCTTGCGACCCTACAAGCACGACGAGCTATCTCGAACCTCTGTGCCTCTGTGGCAAAAACATTTTTGTGGTTCAGTCGATGAGGTCGAGGAAGTCTTTGATGAGCTGCCCCGTGATCCCCCAGATGTCGTGATCTTCGAAGTGGTAGTGGTAGACGTCGCGCATCGAGCCGTCGGGCATGCGTCGGTTCTCGACCTCGAGAATGTCCGGATCCTGTAATGTCTCGATCGGCACTTCGATGAGAGCGTCCACTTCGTGGTTCGTGCGAAATGGGTAAGGTCCGTCGACGGTACCTACGAAGGGCGTGATACGAAAACCCGTGACCGTGGCGCGCTCGTCCATTTGTCCGAGCACCGTCACGTGCTCCGGCTCGAGGCCGACCTCTTCGCGGCTTTCTCTAAGGGCTGCGTGGAGCGCTGTAGAGTCCTCCGGATCGACCGCGCCACCTGGAAACGCGATGTCGCCCGGTTGACGTCGCAGCTTGTCGGAGCGCCTGGTCAGAAGAAGCGTCTCAGGGACATTGCCCAGGAGGATCGGAAGGAGCACTGCCGCGGGCCTCAGGCTCGAGCTGAGGCTCTTCGCGGCTCGCTCCTCGAGCCGGCGGCGGGTACGAATGACCAAATCCCTCATGCCTGTCCTTCTTCTCGGAAAGAATAGTATCCGAATGGGAAACATTGATGATGCTGCGAAGACTTGGATATAATCCACACGCATGATCCGACGGAATACGGAAGCCGCTCTGCGATGCGCCGCGGTAGCGTTGCTGTTTCTGGGTCTTGCGGCACGCTCGTCCGCCGGAGACGCTTTTCTTCGGGGCGGCGTCATCTTCCACCCGCGCGATCTCGAGCTCGCGGGTCGCTGGCGCGCGAATTTCGGCTCGGACTACGCGGTGAACTACTCGCAGACGATCTTTGTCGGCTTCGAGGTTCAGCCATCAGTATTCCGCCAAGACGTAGCCGGAGGCATGAGAACGGCGACGCTCGTTCCCGCCAATGTCTTCGTCAACGTGAAATACAAGTCCGGAACGATCGGGGCCCGCCCCTATGGCGGCGGCGGCATCGGCCTCATCAACAAGTTCGTGATTCTTGCCGGAGACAATAGCTGGAGCCACAACATGGGTTTTCACCTGCTCGGCGGCGTCGAGCTCGGAGCCCTCAGCCTCGAGTTACAGCTAGAGCGGGCCTTCGAGTCCGGCCCCGGTACGAGCTACGCCTTCTACGTCGGGTTCATCTTCTAAAGGCCCTGAGCCTCAGGCTATCCATGACGCTACGCGCGCGAGCACCGACGCGGATCGATCTCTCCGGTGGCACGATCGATCTCTGGCCCGTTTATCTTCTGGTCCCGACAGCGGCGACGGTGAACGTCGCGATCGACCTCTATACAGAGGTCGAAGTCGAGCCGTCACCGGACCAGCAATGGCACGTTCGCGAGCGCGTCTCGAAACGCACGACCACGGCCGATTCGACTGAAGCCCTCGCCGAAATGGAAGGGGCCGAGATCGCGGGGCGGCTGCTGACGTTTTTCGCTCCCGACAAACCGTTGCTCCTGACCACGCATTCACAAGCTCCCCCCCAGGCTGGGCTCGGCGCTTCATCTTCTCTCGGGATCTCAATCGCAGGCGCTTTGAATGGCCTCACCGGCTTTCGCTATGGGAACCTCGAGCTCATCGAGCTCGTGAAGGACATCGAAGTCGAGCTTCTTCGCATGCCCACGGGTGCGCAAGACCACTACCCACCGGTTTTCGGCGGCGCCATGTGCCTCTGGTGGAAAAAGCTTCGCCACCGGCGCGAGCCACTCCCGATCGACGCGAACGCGTTTAGCGAGCGTTTCCTTCTCGCATATTCGCATCAGCCTCACCGCTCGGGCGCGACCAACTGGGAAGTCGTGAAGAGATTCTTCGAGTCGGACCCGACAACCACGGCCGCCGTGGAGCGTAGCGGTCGCACGGCGGCGGCGGTGCGCGACGCACTCGTCGATGGGGATCTCGACCGCGTGGCCGTGCTCATCGGCGAAGACTGGCAAGCGCGACGCGAGATGGCCCCGGCAGTATCCAGTCCCGAGCTCGAGACCATCATCGCCGCGGCGCGCGAAGCTGGCGTCACGGCCGAGAAAGTGTGCGGCGCAGGTGGAGGGGGATGCTTGATCCTCGCGGTTCCCGAGGGGAAGCGTCCAGCAGTCAGCGCCGCAGTGGTCGAAGCAGGCGGGTCGGCGCTCGACTACAACGTCGCGCCGCGCGGGCTGGAGCTCATGATCGAATGAGCCCGCCTTCGCGGGCCACAGGCCCGTCTCGTTCGCAGGCCACGGTGATTGGGGTCGGGACGACGCGTCAGCCCAAGCTCGACGCGGTCGAGCTCGTGTTGCGCGAGCTTCGGGAGCGCTTTCCGGCTTTCTTACCGGGCGAGCTCCGCCTCGAGCCGCGCCAAGTCCCGTCCGGGGCTCCGTCCACGCCGACCACGACCGAAGAAACCATGCGGTGCGCGAGGAATCGGGCGAGGAACACATTCGAGCTCCTCGAGCGCGAAGGCATCACGCCATCCCTAAGGGCCCGCGAAAAAATAACTCCAGTCTAATAGACGTAACCGTGCCTCGGTCAGGCTGCGAGGTTGCCAGTGCAGATGAGCGCCTTACCCCGTAAGTAGAGCCATATCCATCGATCTCGAGTGGTTGTCAAGGTGCGCGAG
>CAUZCL010000032.1:0-55920 GCA_963578475.1 Acidobacteria bacterium bin61
GCTCGGGCTCAGGTGCAGGCTCAGGCTTGGGTGCAGGCTCGGGCTCAGGTGCAGGCTCGGGCTCAGGTGCGCGCTCCGGCTCGGGCTCAGTTGTGAGCTCTGGGGTGGTCGCCATCGCCGTCCGCGTGGCCTCGGGGGCTTTGGGCGCGGCCTGCGCGACGATGAGTGCGCTCGTGATCGCTTCGACTCCCGGGACGCGTCGCACGATGGCGAAGACTCGGTCACGTGTAGCTTCATCAGGAACATGACCGCTTACTTTGGCGACCCCGTTGGTGACGATGATTTCTTCGAGCTCCCCGCCCAATCCCTCCTGAAAGAGGGTCAGCCAGATCTCCTCCTCGAGTTGGCGTGTGCCACTAACCCGCAGTTGAAGCTCGCTTTCAATGGCCTCGACTTCGGCGATCGTGAACGCGGCCTGGATGATGAGGATCTTGTCCCGGGCACTCTGAACCTGGCCGGTGACCGTCACTACGCCGTCCCTTGCGGTCACGCGCAAGGATTCGTAGCCTCGGCTCGTGAGGACCCTCAGGACGGTTTCTTTAAGCCAAACATCCTCTTGGTCCGGCTGAGACTGCGCTTGCGCGAGCCCGGCCACTAACGCTGATGTCAGAACCCAGAGTGAAATGCATCTTCGCATGATTGGTCCTCGGAGCCATTTTAGCTCGAAGCGCCACGAGCGTCGTCACGTCGCGTCCAGCCCGCATAGGTGCGGGCGACGCTACTTCGACCGTCGGATGTTCTGGAGGCGAACGGGTTCCGTACCAAAACTCTTGATCACGAGGCGCTTGTCCTCGTCGACCGCAATGACGGAAACAACAATGACCAGAGAACGTGTGGACTTGGATAACATCGAGTGCACTCTCCTATTCAAACTTCGGTAGAGGCTAGCCCAGTTTGCGCGCGAGATCTAGTGAGGCGTGAACCAAATAACTTCCGTGAGTCCTGCATCCTCATTCTTGCTCGAGGCGTCGTCCCGTGAGCTCCCATCGGACGAGCGAGACCGGAATCACCCCGACGGCGCTGAACTCGTCCATGAAACCGCGAAGCGTGAAAGCGTCTCCGAGCTCCTTGGCTCTCTCGGCCATGAGCGCCTCGATCTGGATTTTGCCCATCAAATAACTCGTTCCGTATCCGGGCTGCGCCAAGTACAAGTGCTGTTCGCCCCAAACGGTGTTGCTATCGGCCGGCATCCAGCCGCGCGGCGTCCAGGCGGCGGCGAACTCGGCGGCCTCTTCGATCGTGTACTCGTTGCCGTGCATCATCAGTCCGCCGATTGCCCGCGCTGCGCGCTGCGCGAGCATGATGTAGATGAGCTCTCTCGCGCGCGGCCGCTCGTCGAACAGACCCGCTTGCATCAACCACTCTTCCATTCCGGTTGCGAGGCCTTCGGACCGCGCGTCGAAAATGTTATAGAGCGACGGGACCCGGCGTATCGGGCTCGCGTGCGGCTCGTTCTCCATCCTCGCGAGCTCGACCCAATGGTAGCTGTGGGTGCGCATGGCGACCGGGTCGCGATAGGACACCTCGTCGAAGAAGCCGCGAAGACCTTCGGCGGGCGCGAAGCTTCCAATTTTGGCGCGGAGAGCGGCGTCCATGTATTCGCGGACCGAGACGACTTCTTCCTCCTCGAGGAAGACCATGAGCTCTCTCACCGAATCGTTGAAGCGTCGGTCGTACTCTTCCGCGCTTTCGACACGCTCGAGCTCGGGCCGGTTGCGATTGCGGTGCTCTTCGAGGGCAAGCGCTGCGTGGGAACGTGACAGCTCGTGACGCATCAGGGTCAGTTCTTCCTCCCATGTGTAGGGCACGAGGTGAACGTTCTTTAGGTACCACGTGTAGTTGTCTTTCCCGACGCCAGACGGGCCGTTTCTCGATGGCAGCTCGGCTTCGAGCCGTACGCGAAAAGCGTCCGTCGCTTCCCGGGCCTGCCCGATCGCCTCATCGAGCGCCGTACTCGTTCCCAGAACCTCGGCGCCGAAAGCTTCGAGATCGGCGCTCTGGCCTGCCATGGCGCGGATGCCACCCATCCAGAGATCTCTTGCATCTTCGACAAGGTTGGTCCGCGCCTGCTCGAGCAGTGAAGGGATCTTGCCGACGACCTTGGCGAGCTCCGCCGCGTTCGCTTCCCCTAGAGGGTAGTCGTAGGTCCAGAGGTCGACGAAATCGTGGATGACGGGTCCTTCGTGGGCGGGGACGTCGCTCTGAGCGGCAAAAATCGTTACATAAAAAGCAGGGTTCCGTGCCCACGGCCGGCGGATACGATGATCGAAATCGAGCCCATTCATCTCGGCTCGCACGAGATGGTGGTCGATTTGCTGTGCAACTAACCAGCCGCTTGCGTCGATGGCTTCGAGCCGGCTGCGATAGTCACTTAGCTCGCGGTGCTGCATCGCCATATTTTCGGCGGTGTAGTCCGGGATCCCGTCGACCAGGCTGGGTTTCTCGAACTGTCGCCAATCGGCAAAAAGCGTGACGAGATCGTCATAGCTCGTGCTCGAGACCGTCGCGGCCGGGACGGGATCGGTCTCGGCGCAGCCGAGTGCGGCAACGAGTGCGGCAACGAGTGCGGCTATCGTGAGGTTGGTGGTGAGCTTCCGTTTGGAGCGTGAACGTGCTTGCGCAATCATGGATCCTCCAAAACAATCGGAGCCCACTCTCTACCTCGGCCGTTGCGATGTCAACCGTCTCGAGCTTGAAGGAGGCGAGAATTGATCTAATATGGAGCACCACGATGGGCAGCAAACAAGACCGCAGGGTAAAGGTTCGGCTCCTTTACGAGCGCAACGGTTCCAGCTATGTCGTCGATGCCGAGACGGACAATATCAGCCCGGACGGAGTGTTCATCAGGACGAGGCGGCGGCCGCTCGCTGTAGGCACGAAGGTATTGATCTTGATGGAGCTTCAAGGCCGGAAAAAGGAGCTCTGTCGATGTTAGTCACGCGCTAGAGAAGCTGGTCGAGCTCGACCTCATCTCGAAACGCAAGAACATCTCGATGGATCTGTACGGCGCGGGCGTCGAAAAACAATTCGCTTAGCCAGCGGAACAGTCTGATACTCCACTAAGGAGAAGCCGCGAAGGTGCCAGCTCGGGTGAGCGTCTTAGACGCTCTCCGCTTTTCTTTCCTCCGCAAGCTGGCGGCGTCCTTTTCGCGTCATCCAATAGAGTGCTATCGACGCGGTGAGCACGACGATCCCAAGCGCCGTGCCCAAAATGATCACGGTCGTCGCCAGCACGGAGCGGCGCTCGAAACGCGCTTCGATCAAAAGCGCGTCTTCGCCGAAGAGCTCCTCCGCCGTGCGCTGCCAACGGATGATGTTTCCATTTTCTATTTCGTGTCGTGAGTTGTGAAATCGAACCGAGCTCGGGAAATGAAAACGAAACGCAAGAACGTCGTCCGGCTCGACATGATTCGGGGTTTCGGGAGTGATGGCGGCGACGGAGACAAAAAGCGAGAGCTCTTGCGCGTCTTCCCGGCGGAGCCCGCAATCGCGAGCGCGAAACGCGGGGTGGCGGCAGAGCGCATTGAAGTCCTCGAATCTTCCCTGCACGTGTATGTAGCGCCGGCCGTCGCGGCTCGTCTCACGAACGGAATCGATTCTTAGAGCGGGGTCCTCGAAATGGGCGCGCATCGAGTTGACGCTGGGTGCTTCCACATCGTGCATCACGCCGAGTAGCTCCTGCGTGCCACTGATGCGGATGTTGCCCGAGCCGTCGGTTTCGAGAAAAACCTCTTCCTCATATTTGTAGGATTCGCACGCGGCCAGGGCGAAGGCACAAGCACATAGGACAACGATGTGCATCGCCTTGATTCTATAGCGCGTCGGTGGGTGGGATACAATGCGCTCCCCATGGCCGAGCCGGACAGCCGCAATCGGGATCCGCGGGAAGTCCTGCTTCTCGTCGACGGGAACAACTTGTTTTACCGCTCTTTCTATGCGATCCCTCCTCTTGCTATTCGATCGGGACTCCCAACCAACGCCGTCTACGGCTTCGCCAACATCTTGCGAAAGCTTCTAGCCGACGAGTCGCCGGCCCTCGCGGCCGTCACCTTCGATGCCGGGGGAAAGACCTTCCGCCACGAGCGCTACGACCAATACAAGGCGAATCGTCCTCCCATGCCTTCCGATCTGAGGTCGCAGCTACCTTATACACGCAAGCTCTGCGACGTGCTCGGGCTTTCCACCGTCGAGATCTACGGCATCGAGGCCGATGACATCATCGGAACACTTGCACGCCGCGGGATAGATGCCCGCTACGAGATACTCATTGCCTCCTCGGACAAGGATTTGTTCCAGCTGGTGCGCGAAGGCGTCACGATCATCCACCCCGTTCAATATGAGCGTCTTGATGCCGAGGGTGTACGCGCGAAGCTCGGCGTGCCTCCCGAGGGCGTGATCGACTTGCTCGCGCTGAAGGGGGACTCCGTCGACAACATTCCAGGGGTCCACGGTATTGGCGACAAGGGCGCCGCGAAGCTCCTCGCGGAGTGGGGTTCCCTCGAAAGTGTGCTCGAGCACGCGGCGGAGGTCAAGAACAAACGCCAGCGCGAAGCGCTCCTTTCGCAGCGCGCCGCCGCCCTTCTCTCTAAAGAGCTCGTTACGATCGATACCACGCTCGATTTCGAGCTCGATTTCGACGAGCTGAGATACAAAGGTGCTAACCGGGAAGCGGCGTTCGCGCTCTTCGACGAGCTCGAGTTCACGTCGCTGCTCAAGGATTACCTTCCGAGTGACGAGCCGGTGGATATGTCGGCAACCTTTCGGGAGCTCGCATCCAAAAAGGAGCTCGCCACATACCTCGCGCGCGCGCGCAAGAAGAGAAACCTTTCTCTTTGGCTGGATCTCGGCGTGATGAAGCGCTTCGATCCTTGGAACACCCCGCTGAACGGAGCGGGCCTTGCGATCGAGCCCGGAGAAGGCGTCTACGTGGTGTGTGGTCGTGGCGTGAGCGAAGACGAGCTCTTGGCCGAGCTGAGTGCCATCGCTTCCGAGCACGAGACGAGTATTGTTGGACACGATCTGAAACAGGCCGCGACCTTCTTCGGGGCACGTGGCGTCGTGATGAATAGCATCGACTTCGACACCCGCGTCGCGTCCTATGTCCTCAACCCGTCGCGCCGATCGCAAGAGCTGAACGACCTGCTGCTCGAGTTTTTGCAAACGCCTTTGAGCAAAGAAGGCGAGGCCGCTTCGCCTCAAGGGGTTCTGCCCGGCCTTGAAGAGTCGCGCGGCGAAGCCGCCGGCCCGCTCAATGCGGAGCGCGCCGAGCGGATCCTGCGACTCCAGGAGAAGATGGAACGTCGTCTCGAAGCGGAGGAGCTCACGAAGCTCTATCGTGAGCTCGAGCTCCCGCTCATTGGAACGCTGGCATCGATGGAGCTTTTCGGGATAGCGATTGACCGCCAGGCCTTCGACGACATGTCGCGAGAGATTGGGATCGATCTCGAGAAACTGACGAAAGAGGTTTACGAGCTCGCCGGCCAAGAATTCAAGATCAACTCCCCCAAGCAGCTCGCCGAAGTGCTCTTCGTCAAGCACAACCTCCCCACGTTCAAGAAAACCCAGAAACAGCGGGTTCCGTCGACGAGCGTCGAGGTCTTGGAGGGGCTTGCGAAAAGCTTCCCGCTCCCCAAGAAAGTCTTGGAATATCGGAGCTTCTCGAAGTTGAAGGGGACCTATGTCGACGTGCTACCGCAGCTCATCCATAGAAAGACGGGCCGCATCCACACGACCTTCAATCAGACGGTCGCCGCGACCGGTCGTCTGTCGAGCAGTGACCCCAACTTGCAGAACATCCCCATCCGCACGGAGCTGGGCCGGCGCATTCGCCGCGCCTTCGTTGCCGAGCCGGGCGGTGTCTTGCTCTCGGCCGATTACTCTCAAATCGAGCTCCGCGTTCTCGCGCATCTCAGCCAGGACGAGAACTTGATCGAAGCTTTCCATGCGGGCGAGGATATTCACGACCGCACCGCGCGTCAGATTTTCGGAAAACAGGCGGACTTGAGCGAGCACGAGAAAAGACGTCGCGCGAAGATCATCAATTTCAGCATCATTTACGGGAAGACGGCCTTTACCCTCGGGAAGGATTTCGGCATCCCCACGAGGGAGGCGGAGGCGTTCATCGAGAGCTATTTCGAGCGCTACCCGAGAGTTCGCGAGCTCCTCGACACCATCGTCCGGGATGCGCGCCGAACTGGCAAAGTGCGGACGCTCTTCGGACGTCAGCGTTACGTTCCGGAGATTGGCTCCCGGAACCGGAACACCCGGGCGGCGGCCGAACGCGTCGCGGTCAATACGCCCGTCCAGGGGACGGCGGCAGACCTCATTAAGAAAGCGATGATCGATTTGCACCGCGAGCTCACAGCGGGAAGCTACGGCTCGCGTCTCCTGCTGCAAGTGCATGACGAGCTGGTCCTCGAGGTGCCGGAAGAAGAAGTGGAAAAGGTGACAGCGCTCGTGCGCGAGACGATGGAGAACGTCTACCCGATGGCCGTACCGCTAACGGTCGATATCGCAACCGACCGCTCCTGGGAGCACTAGGCTCTTAGCCGTCGGAACCGAGGATTCTGTTCCATGCTCTGGAGCAAGTTCTTTCTCATCCCCACATCCCCTCCTATCCCCTCCTATCCCCACCTCTCCTTGTTTTTGAGCGGCCTTTTTAAAGGCAAGGGGATGTGGGGATAGGAGGGGATGTGGGGATGAGAGTCAGCTCTGTGGCCACGCTTTTTTGAGACGTTGAAGAACGAAGAGGGTTGCTATTTGAGGCCTAGGTTTTTGGGGAGGTGGCCCGCGTGCTCAAGGATGAGGTCGGGCTCCGCCGCTTCGAGGATGGCACGCGGACCGTACTCGCTTTCGACGCCGACCGTGAACGACCCGACCTTGCGACCCATCTCGATGTCTTCTGGGCGATCGCCGACGAAGACAGCCTTCTCCGGCCCGATCCGAAGCTCGCGCAGTGCGCGCGTAAGTGGCGCAGGATGCGGTTTCTTCTCTTCTGTATCTTCGAAACACACCACCACGGCAAAAAAGTCTGTCAGAGCGTGGCTTTCGAGCTCGCGGTGAACGCGGTCGCGGTCGCCGCTCGTCACGAGCCCAAGAGTGCGGTTCGCTTCGCGCAGGCGCGTCAACAAGGTCAGAACGAAGGGAAAGGGCTCGGAGACTTGCTCGCGATAAGTGCGTCGCCACATCTGATCGGCGTTGTCCCACTCCGACCTCGGAACGCCGAGCTTCTCGTAGGAGTCGTACCAGTTGGGACTATAGGTCTCGAGGAATTGTTCACGGTTCACCTCTATACCGAAATCCTTCAAGACCGTGATGGACGCGCGGTAGCCGGCCGAGTAGGAATCGATGAGAGTTCCGTCCCAATCAAAGAGGATGGTGGTCGCCTGTTTCATTCGAGCGTTCAGTCTAATCCGCGCGAGCATCGTTTGTCGCCTAGCGTCGTTCGTGCTAGAAGAAGCTTTGTCCATTTAAGAGCGCCCACCGGCCATGCTTCTCCACTCCACCCTTGAGATCCCCGACCTTCTGCTCGAGATCTATTCGAGTGAAACAGGGCTCGTCGCCATAGGTCTCGGCTCGGGGGAAAAATCCAAGCTCGAGATTTGGCTGGGCCGTTTCTACGACGGCGTGCAAATCTTTCCGGCGGAGAACGGGCACGAGCTCTATCGGCGACAGCTGCGCGAATATTTCGAGGGCCGCCGTTGCGTCTTCGAGTTCCCTCTCGATCTTCGCGGCAGTACTTTCCAGAAAGACGTATGGAGAACTGTTGCGGAAATCCCCTACGGGCACACGGCCTCCTACGGGGAGATCGCACGGCTCGTGGATCGTCCAGGCGCGAGCCGCGCCGTGGGTGCGGCGAACCACAGAAATCCCATTCCGATCGTCGTGCCATGTCACCGCGTGATAGGCGCCGACGGGACGCTCACGGGATATGGTGGCGGGCTTCCGCTAAAGCGGCGGCTTCTCGCGCTGGAGGGTATCCTCGAAGCGCCTGCGGTGCAGATGCGCTTGTTCTAGAATGGGGGTTCAAACTAGGAGGTTTCATGCCATCGACTCGACTGATATGGCTCATCGCTCTCTTAATGTTCGCAGCGCTTGCCCTCGGATGCAGCAGCGGCGAGGAGGAGCCAGCCGCCGAAGATATGAGCGCTGCCGAGACCGCGCCCGACCCAGAAGAAACGGCTCCGTCGCCGGAAGTGGAAAGTGCGGAAGAAACCGCCGAAGACCTCACCGATGTTAGCTCCGGCTATCCGGTGATCGAGATGTCGACGAGCATGGGCATGATCAAGCTCGAGCTTTACCCGGACAAAGCGCCCACCACGGTGGAGAACTTTCTCACTTACGTCCGAGACGGGTTCTTCGATGGGACGATCTTCCACCGCGTCGTGCCAGGATTCGTGATCCAAGGAGGCGGCTTCACCGCGGACATGACGGAAAAGGAGACGCGATCCCCCATCATGAACGAGGCGGATAACGGTCTCAGGAACGATCGCTATACGATCTGCATGGCGCGTACGAACGATCCCCATAGCGCCACGTCGCAATTTTTCATCAACACGAAAAACAACGACATGCTGAACTACAGAAGCAAAGATGTGTCCGGCTGGGGTTATGCCGTTTTCGGCAAGGTTACCGTAGGCACTGCCGTCATCGATGCGATCGAGAAAGTGCAGACGTCGAGCTCGGGCGACTATTCTGACGTACCGGTCGACGCGGTCGTGATCGAGAGCGCAAGGATCGTTTCGTGAACCGCGCTCGTCGTCAGCTCTGGCAAACAGCGATGACGACTTCAGGGACGCCTATGGGTTTGTCGAGGCCTCTTGGTTCGTGGCGGGACTTTCGCTCCCACGGTAGCCCACAGATATTGCGCAACTGGTGAAGGCGAATCGCCAACCGGTTGGAGTGCTCGCCCGCGCGGGCCAGCCTTCGTCGATGGGTGTCGGAGAACCATGTTTGGCCCCAAAGCTCCACGGACGCAAAGTGTCTCTTCAAGAGCTCACTAAACTCGTCGGTCGCATATTCTCTTACGTGATACGGGTTCTCGGGGCGGTCGGTCAGGCCGTTCCCGGGACTCAGAAGGTTGCGGTTGGGCGTCGAGCAGAGGAATCGACCCGACGGCTCGAGAACGCGCTTGGCTTCACGCACGAGCGCGTCATCCGCCTCGACGTGCTCGACCGTCTCGAAGCAGGTAAAGAGATCGTATTTCTTGGAGGTGAGTGGGAGACGTGTCACGTCGGCGCGAACGAGACAGAGATCGTTCGTGACACGGCGGGCCTCGTCAAAAGCTCCGGGCGACAGGTCGAGCGAGGTCACATGTCGGGCGCCCGCATGCAACAGAAGACTCGAGCCGTAGCCGCTGCCGCAGGCCGCGTCCAGAACATGAGCGCCTTCCGCGAAGCGCGCCGCCCATCGATAACGCACGACATGTTGATGCCTGAGCCACGGCGAGGACCAGCGGTCGAGCGCGAGACGTTCCATTGACGTGGATTATACGAGCGGCCGTCCTCCTTGGCGCGCTCGCCGCGTTGCAAGGACCGGAAACGCCTCGAGACCGTGTGGCTCGTTGTTGGGACGAAGTCCAGGCAGCTGCTGCGGATGAGACACCATCCTGCTTGCTCGACGCGGCTTTCGCACTCGCCCCGGAAGTGCTCGCGCCGCGCTTTGCCGAGCTCGACGAGCGGCAGCGCAAGCGTTTCCGCGAAGCTCTGGGGCGAGCGATACGGCGCGACCTCGCGAGCTACGCTCCCCATGCACTCGAGCTCAGAGCGACCAACGCCGACGGTAGTCTCGTCGATCTTCGTTATGCGCTTCGTGGTCGCGAGCTAACGATTCGCTTCGCTTCCAGGCGGTTAATCGATGTTCTTTGGGACGGCTCGTCGGCAAAACGTCACTACCGCCGCCGATGCCAAGCTCTTTTGAACGGCTACTCGTTCGCATACCTCATCGGCGAGCTAGAAGATCACGGCTTCGTCGTACTCGAGGATTTCGAAGGACATCCGCTCGGCGAGCTCCCCATCGGATGGAAATGG
The DNA here is from genome assembly GCA_963578475.1 of Acidobacteria bacterium bin61. Lineage (GTDB taxonomy): Bacteria > Acidobacteriota > Vicinamibacteria > Marinacidobacterales > SMYC01 > SMYC01. The sequence continues at coordinate 10,029 of CAUZCL010000032.1, forward strand.
CGCGGCTTCGAGCAAGAGGATGAAAAGCCCTATCGCGTGCACGAAGAGAACGGAAACCGCTTCCTGCGGGCGGAGGATCGCGGCGAGAACGTGATGATGTACAAGAACGTACGATGGGACTCGGAGGCCTATCCGTTCGTGAGCTGGCGTTGGCGTATCCGAGCCGTGCCGGAGGGAGCGGATGCGCGCTACGAGGATTCCGCGGACAGCGCTGCCGGTGTATACCTCACGTATCGCCGTCGTTTTGGCTTGGTTCCGGAGGCCGTCAAATTCGTGTGGAGCGGTCATTTGAGGCCCGGAGCTGCTTTTCGCCGTCCGGGCATCGGGATGCCCTGGACGGTCGTCGCCGGGAGTGGGGCGGCGGACAGTAGTCGGTGGCGTCGCGTCGTTTACGACGTGTCGGATGTCTATCGGGAGACGTTTTCTGGCAGGCCGGGTGGAAGACCGCTCGGCATCGGTGTTTTGTCGGACGCGAACAATACGGGGAGCTATGCGGCTGCCGATTATGACGACTTCGTCGTGTTGAAAGAGGCCGGGAACGTTAGCCACGTGGACGAGATTCTCGAGCTCCAAAATTGACGCTGGCCTAGACGCTATGGTAGCGTCGCCGTTCCATCTGGTTGATAGCGCGCCACTTGCGCTGCAACAATGTCCTGAAGAGGAGACGCCTTATCGCTGCGCTCGAACCATCTACAGAAACTTTCCCGAGTGTCTCCGTTTTGTTTCCGGCCTTCAACGACGCCGGTACGATTGCGAGCATGGTCCTCAGTGCGCGCCGTTCGGTGCGCCGGTGGACCACGAATTTCGAGATCCTCGTTGTCAATGACGGGAGCGAAGATGCGACCCTGGAAATTCTAGAAGAGCTCGAAGCGATCGTCCCCGAGCTGCGAGTCTTGCACCACGCCGTCAACAAGGGGTACGGGGCCGCCCTTCGAAGCGGGTTTCGTGGCGTCGTCAAAGAGCTGGTCTTTTATACAGATGGCGACGGCCAGTTCGACCCGCGCGAGCTTGATCACCTGATGGAGCTGCTCGAGCCTGGCATCGACTACGTGAGCGGTTACCGCGTCAAAAGGGCGGATCCGTTCTTGCGCGTGCTGGTGGGAAATCCTTACCATCGTTTTGTGCGGTTCGCGTTCGGGCTCAAAGTCGCCGACGTCGACTGTGACTTCCGTGTCTTCCGGCGGCGCGTGCTCGACGCCATCGAGCTGACCGAGACCGATGGGACGATGTGCATCGAGCTTTTGAAGAAGCTCCAAGACGGCGGGTTTCGTTTCGTCGAAGCGCCGGTCGGGCACTATCCCCGCGTTTACGGACGGAGCCAGTACTTCACCTTCAAGGGCGTGATGCATTCTTACGCGCAGCTCTTCCGTCTATGGATGCGTCTCGTCGTCCGAAAGCGGCATTTGGAGCCGTCGATAACGCCCCTCGCAAGCGTGCCGGCTCAGGACGAGTAGGGCTCGACTCCCGGCGTGAAACGCCTTCTTGCCGGGATACACTCGCTGAAGCTCGATCGGCTCCTATATCGATTGTGGCGCTTCAATCCTGTCTCGCTTCGGCGGCTCTACGCCCATCACGCGTTCGATCGGCGCTTTGGTGTGGTGACCCGAGGCTATGGCGACCTCCGCTACGAACCGACGCCAGCTTCGGCGCTCGACAAGATGCTGCAAGCACTTTCGATCGAGCCGAGCGAGTACACGTTCATCGATATCGGATCGGGAAAAGGCAAAGTCGTGCTGCTTGCCTCGACCTATCCGTTCCGCCGTGTCATCGGGGTCGAGCTCTACGAGGAGTTCCATCGCATCGCGGTCGCGAACCTCGAGGCCTTTCCCGAAAGGGAGCGCCGAGCCAAGAGTGTGGAGCTCGAATGCGTGGACGCGGGCGCGTATGTACTGCCGCGCGAGCCGGCCGTCGTCTATCTCTTCAATCCGTTCTCGGAGGAGATTCTCGCGAAGGTGCTCAAAAACGTTGAGGCGCATCCCGGGCCGCTAGTAGTACTCTTCTATGCGCCCATCATTCTGAGACACATGCCGTGGGATCGAAGGCGCCTCTTCGACGCCTCGCCGCGTTTGAAAGAGGTGCGTGCAGAAAAAGACTTTACGATTTACACGCTCGTGTGAAGAGCCACACCCAATAAATGCCCCCTAAACGTTCGACGCGTTCGCTCGAGGCGAAGCTTTCTCGGCTCGCGGAGCTTCGGGAGGCCCCCGAGACCGCTGAGCTGCACGGCGAGCTCGCGAAACACCTCACCGACAAGAGCGCGCATGTCGTCGCGCGCGCGGCCTCCGTGATCGAAACGCGCCGAATCGAGGCGCTTGCCGAGGACGTCGAGGGACAGTTCGATCGCTTCACGGTGGACCCGATTAAGCTCGACAAAGGATGCATCGCGAAGACGGCGATCGTGGCCTGTCTCGCCTCTTTGAAGCACGCAAGTGCCGGGCTCTTTCTCAAAGGTCTCCGCCACATCCAGCTCGAGCCCTCTTTCGGCGGACCCGTTGACACCGCGGTAGAGCTTCGATGCCAAAGTGCTTTCGGCCTCCCGAGCACGGGATATCCCGACACGGTGCTCGAGCTCACAACCGCGCTCGCTGACGATGCCTACCCGGTCCGGCAGGCCGCGGTGCGAGCGCTCTCTTCCTTCGGTCGGATCGAGGTCGAGCCGCTCCTGCGCTTGAAAGCGCTCCACGGCGACCCCGAGCCGCAGGTCCTGTCCGAGACTCTAGAAGCCCTGCTCGTGCTCTCACCCGAGCGGTCTCTCGCCTTCGTCGAGCGCTATCTCGACGCGAGCGACGACGCGGTTGCGGAGGCCGCGGTGCTCGCGCTCGGTGCGTCCCGCTGCGAGGGCGCCTTCGAGCTTCTCACGTCGCGGCTCGATCGCAGCTTCACCCGGTCGTCCTTGACGCGCACGGTGCTTCTTGCAATAGGCATGCTGCGCCGAGAAGACGCGATCGCGTTCTTGATGAATGTCGTTACCGACGGGCCGCGTCGGCGCGCGGAGGATGCGCTTCGCGCGCTCGCCATCCACCGCTATGACGAAGCGCTCTCGCAACGTGTTGGCTCGGCTGTCGCGGCGCGCAAGGAAGACGATCTGAGTAAGCTCTATGAAAAAGAGTTCTAAGGGCCGGTCCGAGCGACTATGATCCGCTCATGATGAGATTTGCGATTGCCCTCTTCTTGTTTGCCGCCGCGCCGGCTTCGGCGCAGCTGATTGCCGCCAAGGACCACAAAATCGCCATGGGTCACCACCACCTCTTGGTCGAGGACGTCCAGAAAAACGTGTCGTTCTGGAAGTCGCTCGGCGGTGAGTCCGTCGCTTTCGGCACCTACGATGTGATCCGTTTCCCGAACGTTCTCATTTTTCTTCGGGAGCAAAAACCGACGGAAGGCACGAACGGATCTGTCGTGAACCATGTCGGCCTTCAATTCCAGGAGCTCAGGGCGCTCGTCAAACGCTTGAAGGAAGCCGGGACACCCATCATTACCAAAGAAGTAGCCGGCGCGTCCTTCGACGTCGATGCTGACGATCTCGCCTGGAACGAGGGCGCGGGGACTCACCTCGCCTTCGCGCGTGCGCCGAACGGGACCCGCGTCGAGCTCTACGCGAACAAGGAGCTCGACCGGCCGGTAGCGAACCACCACATTCATTTCAACCATCCGGAGGTCGACGCGATGAAGGCATGGTACGTCTCGAAGCTCGGCGCGAAACCGGGCCAGCGATCCGGAATGGAAGCGGCCGATGTGGGCGGAGTGAACTTGACGTTCTCACCCGCGGACGAAAAGCCCGCCGGCACCAAAGGGCGCGCTCTCGATCACATCGGCTTCGAGGTTGACGGGCTCGAGGCTCTCTGCAAGAAGCTTGAAGCGGAAGGCATCACGTTCGATCGCCCTTATCAAGAAATCCCGGAGCTCGGCATTGCCGTCGCATTCTTCACGGATCCATGGGGGACTTATGTCGAGCTGACCGAAGGACTCGACGCGTTATAGAAGACCGTGGAGCGCGCGCTCGAGAGCGAGCCCGAGCTTTTCCACCAATTCGTCGAGGTGACTCTCTTCGATGTTGTACGGCGGTGCTAGAAGGACGTGGTCGCCGCTTTCGCCGTCTGCGGTACCGCCTCCCGGGTAGCAAAGTAGACCGGCGCGGAGCGCCTCGCGCCGGACGCGTGCATGCAGCTGGTGCGTCCGATCGAACGGCGCTTTCGTCGCCCGATCACGGACGATCTCGAGCGCCCAGAGCAAACCGCGTCCGCGTATCTCTCCGACTTGCGGATGGTCGCCAAAAGCGTTCGTCAGGCGCGCCTCGAGCGCATCTCCCATGCGCCCTACTTTCGCGAGCAAGTCTTCGTCGAGTATGGCGCGCACGACCGCCAATCCCGTGGCGCAAGCGACCATGTGGCCCATATAGGTCTGGCCGTGACAAAGCTTGCCTGAGCCGCGGCGCACCGCTTCGACGATGTGATCGGAAACAACAATTGCACTGACGGGTTGGTAGCCAGCGCCTAGTCCTTTGGCGATGGTAACGATGTCCGGCGCTACGCCTTCTTGCTCGAACGCGAAGAACGTGCCTGTTCGTCCCATCCCGCACAGCACTTCGTCGAGGATGAGAAGAATCCCGTAGCGACTACAAATGCTACGTACCGAGCGAAAGTAGCCAGGCGCGGGCACGACAGCGCCCGAAGTCGCGCCACCGATGGTCTCGGCGATGAACGCCGCCACCGTGTGTGGGCCCGCGCTTACGACGGCACGCTCGAGCTCCTCGGCCGCCCGAGCTCCGTATTGCTCCGGCGTTTCGTCTTCGTGCTGTCCTCGATACGGATAACAAGAAGGGATGAAATCTGCTGCGGCCAGCAGTGGCGCGTAGGGGTCGCGGCGCATCCGGTGACCACTGACTCCGAGTGCTCCGAGGGTATTTCCGTGATAGCTCGACTGGCGCGAGATGAACCGCGTGCGTGCCGGCTCGCCTCGTTCCATAAAGTACTGGCGTGACAATTTCAACGCGGCCTCGACCGCTTCGGAGCCGCTCGAGACGAACAAAGCGTGGGTCATAGACGCGGGGGCGAGCTCGGTCAGCAGATTCGCGAGCGACTCCATTGGCTCGTTTGTGAAGAAACCCGTCCATGCATAGGCGAGCGTCTCCGCTTGTGTTTTAAGCGCTTGGATGACCGCTGGATGCGAGTGTCCGAGACACGAAACTCCGGGCCCGCCGGAGCCGTCGAGGTAACGTCTGCCTTCGCTATCGATGAGGTACGGGCCGTCGCCGCCCACGACCTGCGGGAGAGTGCTTCCGAGATCGCGATGGAATACGTGGCTCACGTCGTCAAAGGCGAAGCTGAGACATTCGCGGCGAGCGAGGCTTTACGATACGTCCGCTAGGTCGCACGGGCTTTCAACCAGCTGTCGAACGCCAAAAGAATTCCGTATTGATTCTCTTCCTGACTGCGGTTGAGCAACTCGGTGAGACGGCTAGCGGTCAACATGGGGAACGCAACGCTCGCGTCACTTTCAACATATTCGGCCTTCTCGAGGTGATAGATGCCGAGCGTCTGCCCGTCGTAGCGCCAAATTTCCTGAACACCGAGGGCTGCATAAATCGGGATTTGGCAATCGATTCGTGATGCAGGTCGACTTCGGCCACGATATCGGGAGGTGGGTCGCTACTGAAATCGATCTGTTTCCGGTTCCCGATCGAATCGGCGCTCTGAACGTAGAAGCAGGCGTCTGCCTCTGCTCCTTTGCTTTGGCCCTTCTTCCTCATGGTCGCCGAACCGAAGTGCAGGACTTTGATGCGAAGGCGAAGGCTCAGCGTACCGACGAGCTGCTTGATCAGCTCGGCGTAGCTCTCGTGCTCGGCCGAAAGGACCATGATCTCGAGTCTCCCCTCGTCGTAGCTCAGGCGCAGACCCTTGGCCTCCACGAACGTTTGGAGCAGAGCTTCGTACTCCTCCCAACGCACACCGCGCAACACGAGATGGCTGTCGGGGGCAACTGATCAACGATGTCGCGGTAGCTCAATGTTTCGGTGCTCATTGACCAGGGTCCTCGGCCTCGCTGATATAACAGCATCTTACCTCACACCCTCGCTCGGAGGCAGGCGGAGATGGTTGTTTCGCGGGCTACTCGCGAAGCGCCGGCACTTTCGGTTACGTCCGCGAATCGGGCGGCGAGGAGCCCGAACTATTGGATGTGGCGCAGCTGCACACCTTACATTCTATACTCTTACTCATGCGCTTACGGTTCCCGGCGCTCTGCTGACACTAGTGCTCGAGAGATCGAAGAATCATGAAACTTGTCATCCTCCTTCTGACCGCGGTGGCCGATGGCCCCTTCACGTTTACCGAGATCACCGAGTCGAGCGGCATCGCCTTTCGCCACGACCCGGGGGAGGAGGGAAAGTACCTTCTTCCCGAGATCACCGGCTCCGGTGCGGCGTTCGTGGACTATGACGGCGACGGCGACCTCGACATCTACCTCGTACAATCGGGCGCCGACGGCAACAAGCTCTTTCGGCAGGATGCAGACGGCGCGTTCACCGACGTCACTTCCGAGGCGGGCGTAGGCGATACGGGCTATGGAATGGGAGTGGCTGTCGGCGACATCGATAATGATGGAGACATCGATCTCTATGTGACCAACGACGGTCCCGATGTGCTCTATCGCAATCTCGGCAACGGCCGTTTCGAGAACGCCACCCGGGAGCTCGGGATCGGGGGAGATGCCTGGTCGGCATCAGCGACATTTTGCGACCAGGATGCCGATGGGTTTCTCGACCTCTACGTCACGCAATACGTGACCTACGACGTGCAAAAAGCGTGTACCCATTCCGATGGAAGCGCGGATTACTGTTCGCCCCAAGTTTTTCCCGGAACGCCCGACAAGCTCTATCGCAACGAGGGCGGCCGGCGTTTCACAGACATCTCCGGCTCTTCGGGGATACGTGGCGCGCGCGCCCCGGGGCTCGGCGTGCTCTGCGCGGACCTCAATGATGACGGGAAGCTCGACTTCTACGTCGCGAATGATGGCGAAGCGAACCAGCTGTGGCTGAACGAGGGCGGGGGCCGTTTCTTCGACGAGGCGCTTCTTCTCGGCGTCGCGCTCGACCCGGCGGGGCAGCCCGAAGCTGGGATGGGGATCACGGCCGGCGATGTCGATGCGGACGTCGATCTCGATCTCTTCATGACCCACATCGTTAATCAGACGAACACGCTATACATCAACGACGGAGAGCTCGGCTACGAAGACCGCACGACGGCGTCGGGCCTCGCGGCCTCGAGCTTGGCGATGACCGGTTTTGGCACCGGCTTCTTCGATTTCAACCACGACGGCGAGCTCGATCTCGCCATCGCGAACGGCCGCGTGCAGCGCCTAAAAACACACCCCCGCGCGTCGAGCTCGGGATATTGGAGAGTTTACGAGGAGCCGAACCAGCTTCTCTTGAACGAAGGCGATATTCGGTTTGGCGACGTCACGGGCGCCTCGGGGGATTTCGGCGCTCACGTCGAAGTGAGCCGAGCTCTCGTGTTCGGTGACATCGACGAAGACGGCGATCTCGACTTGCTCGTCTCGAACACGGCCGCGCCGGCGCGCCTCTTCAGGAACGACGTTCCCAAAGAGGGCGGGTGGCTCTTCGTGCGCGCGTTCGACCCGGAGCTTGTGCGCGACGCGCATGGCGCCTGCGTTCTGGTCGTGGCGGACGGGAAGTCCTATCTGCGTCTGGCGAGCCCCGGCTATGGCTATCTCTCGAGCAACGACCCGCGCGCCCATTTCGGGCTTCCGGCGGGCGTCACCATACAGCGCATCGACGTCACGTGGCCCGATGGAAGCCGTGAGAGCTTCCCCGGAGGCGCCGCGAACCGCGTCGTCTTGGTGGAGAAGGGGGCCGGTCGGCCAGGCCCCTCGGATCGTTGAGACATGGCCAAACAGTCCAAGAAGACGAAAACGAAGAAGCCGGCCCCGAAGTCCTCAAAATCCTCGACTTCTGGCGGACGAGGCGTCCTGGGCTTGCTCGCGGCGGTTGCCTTGGCGGTGGCAGCGACGTTCTTCTTTCGGGAACCGCCGGAAATCCCCGCTCCAGATACGTCGGCGATGGAGCCACAAGTTGGCGCGAAGATCGCCGAGACGCGCGCAGGTGTCGAACGCGACATCCGCTCGGCGGCGGCCTGGAGCAAGCTTGGAGCGGTCTTTCAGGCCCACGAGCTCTTCCCCGAGGCGGCGGCGAGCTACGCCCAAGCGCGCGCTTTGGATGCCGAGGATTACCGGTGGCCGTATTTGGAAGCTCAGTGTCTGAAAGAGATGCGTGAGCTCGTATCGGCCCGGGAAGCGGTTGGCCAAGCCATCGAGAGAAATACCCGTTACGCACCACTCTTCGTGTTGCAGGCGGAGCTCTATGAGCAGGAAGGTGTAAGTGAGGACGCGCTTGGCGCGTATGAGCGAGCGCTCGCGATCGACCCGAGCTGCGCCCCCGCGGCCTATGGCGTTGGGCGGCTCCGTCTCGCGGCGGGCGACGTCGAGGCGAGCCTGAAACATCTCGAGCGAGCGGTTGCGCTCACGCCTGAAGCCGGGGCGGTGCACGCGACGCTCGCGCGGGTCTATCGCCGGCTCGGCGATCGGGAGACCGCGCTCCGCTCGGCCGCGCTCGCGCGCCAGCTCCTTCCCGAGGTTCCGCTCGACGACCCCGTCATGGCGTCAGTGGGCAACGAGGCGGTGTCCGTCGTCGGCCTTCAGAAACGTGCGGTCGAAGCGGAACGCCGCGGCGGACCGACCGGTGCGGAGGCGCTCCTGCGGCGCATGATTGCCCTTCGCCCCGACGAGGCCAACCTCTATTACAACCTCGCCAACAATCTGTCGCGGCAGTCGCGTTTCGAAGATGCGGAAGTGCAGTACAAAGAAGCGCTTGCGAGACAACCGCATCATGTAAGTGCGCTCATCAACCTCGGGAATGTGTTGAGCGAAAGAGGTGATTTGCCGGAGGCGCGCCAGCTGTTCGACCGGGCGCTTTCGGCCGAGCCCGGGCATGCTGGCGCGCTGTCTAGCCTCGGAAAGCTCGCCGTGGCCCGGGGCGACATGCGGACCGCGATTGAGTACTTGGAACAGGCCATCGAGCAAGATCCCGACCGTGCGGACACCCACTATATTCTCGCGCAGCTGTTACGCGGTGAGGGGCGTGGTCTCGAAGCCGTGGTGGTGTTCAAGAGGGCTCTCGCGCTCTCGCCGGAGCGCCCAGACATCCGTTTCGACCTTGCGGTCACTTACGCCCAGCAGGGAGATTTCAGAACAGCCTGGTCGGAGATACATCTCGCGGAACACTTCGGGGGGGCGCCGCCGCCGGAATTCCTTGCGGCGCTTCGCTCACAGATGCCGGATCCAGGCATCCGCTGACTTGCTCCAGATTTCTACTTTGATCATCCAAATTCCAGAAGAGAAATCCAAAATATTGGAGATAGCGGGGGCTGACTATATCCTGACGATCTTACAAGTCTGTACGTTGCAATGATATAAGTAGATTCTAGAATTCAATATTCATGGCACGCGCATTGCTTTGAGTGCGAGTAGTACTAGTTTTACGTTGGTCTAACTCAAGGAGGGAACACTCAATATGTTACGGAGAATCCTCTTACTCTCCCTAGCGAGTCTACTTGTCGCCGGTCTGGCATTTCCCCAGACCCAACTGGGTGGCAGGCTCGAAGGTGTTGTGACGGACGGGCAGGGGCTCGTTCTTCCGGGAGTATCCATTACGCTCTCGGGCTCTGCCCAAGATCGTTTTGCAAACTCGGCCGTGGACGGGAGCTACCGCTTCTTGGCACTGCCACCGGGTGACTACACACTCAGTTTCGTGTTGGTGGGTTTCCAAACCGTCAAACATGAAGGTGTCCGTGTTGCTGTTGGTAGCACGTTCAACATCAGCCAGTCACTCAATATCGCAACCGTCGCCGAAACGATCACCGTAACGGGTGAGTCTCCAGTCGTCGACGTCAAGACGACGGGCGTCACCGCGACATTCGACCAGACCCAGCTCGACGACGTCCCGTCCGCCACGGATATGTGGGCCGTGCTCGGCCAGAGCCCCGGCGTGCGCATGCGCGGCTATGACGTGGGCGGCTCGCACAAGTCACAGCAGTCCGGCTATGAGACCTTCGGCGTCCGCAGCCAGAACCGCATCATCAACGAAGGCGTCAATACCACCGAGGGTACCGGCGGTGCTGGCGGCTACTACGACTACTACTCGATGGATACGTTCACCGTTTCTGGATCGGGCGCGGATGTCGAAATGTCGACGCCGGGCGCTCAGGTCGTCGCGACCGTGAAGAGCGGCGGAAACGAGTTCTCGAGCATGACGAACGTGGACATCCAGCCGGCTGGCGATCTCCATTCGCCCTTCGTGACGAACAACATCGACTCCGATATCGAGAGCCGGGGCGGATCGCCGTCGGCGGTGCGAGAGTTCTTCGAGTTCCACATCGACGTGGGTGGTCCGTTCGTCAAAGACAAAGCGTGGTTCTTCGGCGCCTATAACTATTTCAAGATCGACCGCGCCATTTCGGGTCAGCCCGTCGACATCGCGACGGATATCGGGCTGTTCGACATGCCCAGCGTGAAAGTGAACTGGCAGATGACCGAGAAGGATCAGTTCGTCGGCTACTCCCAGTGGAGTCTCAAGCAGAAACCCTTTCGTGGTCTCTCCGCGAGCATTCCGGCTGAGTCGATTCGCGCCCAGGACAGCTGGACGTGGCTGCACAAGGCGGAGTGGCAGAGAGTCTGGAGCGACCGCTTGTTCTCGAACATTTTGGTCGCTCACTTCGGCTTTGGCTGGCCTATGGTTCCTGCCGTCGATCCTGGCACCCCGACGGCGGGGGGGCAGACTCGTCCCGCCCGTATCGACGTGTCGGGCGACCAGCGCGGAGCCGGCTGGCAGCCCTTCTCGTTCGACCGCTACAAGCCGCACTCGACCGGTCAATTCAGCTACTACATCCCGTCAGCCGCCGGCAGCCACGACTTCAAGTTCGGTTGGGACTGGCAGGTCGACAGCAGGCAGTTCGGTTGGAACACGAACTCCGGCGCCCTCCGCTACTACGACAACTCGAATCTCGGACCCGCGCCGGCAACGTCGGAGGACCCGGGACAGCTGGGCGCCGCCGACGAGATTCGGTTCTACAACGTGCCAACCGCTCCGGATGACCGGAATCGCCACACGGACTTCTACGTCCAGGACACGTGGACCGTCAACGACCGCCTCACGCTGACGATGGGTGTGCGCACGGGACACCAGAGCCTCTACTACCTCGATGCTAGCAACGACCCGATTCTCAACGACCCGTCGTTCTTCCAATTCCAACCCACTAGCGTTCCGGGTGCTCACGTGAGGTCGTGGAGCAACGTCGCTCCTCGCCTGGGGTTCACCTACGACGTAACGGGTCGCGGTCAGACCGTTCTCAAGGGCTACTTCGGTCGCTACTACGCTCAAATTGGTACGGGTATGCCTGACGCGAACCCTGCCGGCCAGCTGACAGAGGAATGGACGTGGAACGACTTGAACCAGAACGGCTTTTATGACGGCATAGCCGAGCTTGGTGACTTCCTCAACTGCTTTGGTCCCTGCGGCGGCGGTGTCGGCGCGTCAATAGATCCCGACGCGGTCTTGCTGTACACGGACGAGATCAGCGCTTCCGTCGAGCACGAGCTCATGGCCGACACGTCGGTCCGCTTCTCTTTCGTGCGGAAGATGCAGCGCAACCGGTTCTCCACCAGCGGCGGTATGAGCACACTGAACCTCGCCCGGGCAACGGATCTCTTGACCGCGCCGTTCGTCACGACGTGCGACAACTGTCCGGGTAGCTTCGCGGGCACAACGCTAAACCTCCGAACGCTTCCGGACGGGGCACCGACGAGCAACAACGTTTACGCCAACGCGCCGGGAGAGACGGACGGTAACTACAACACGTACCAGTTCGCTTTCAACCGACGTTTCCGCAGTGACTTCTTCTTCAATATGAGCGGCGACTTTATGACGCGCGACGAGTTGATTCGAGCTGCTGGCGAGTCCGGCAGCCCCCTGAGTTCCGATCCGATCGACCGTGCTTGGCTTCCTGCCTACAACACGGCAATTGGACAGACCCAGGACACCACGTCCTGGAGTCTGCGTGCCTCGGGTCGGTACGAGCTTGCAAGCGAGGTAGGTCTTGCGATGACGTACCGGCATCAGAGTGGCTGGCCGTGGGCGCCGATCCACCGCGTTAGCTTGCCGAACGTCGGAACCCAACCTTTCTTCCTTGAGCCGATCAAGAACAACCGATCGGACGGTGTGCACATCGTCGATTTCCGTCTCGACAAGGCGTTGACTTTGGGTGACAGGTTCCGGGCGAAGATCATGGTGGACGTGTTCAACCTCTTGAACACCAACGCTGTGACCAACTTCAGGCTCCGCACCGGAGGCTCCTTCAATAACGTGATCGACTGGATTCCCGGGCGGACCCTGAAGCTCGGGTTCCGCTTCCAGTTCTAGGTCTTCGAGAAGTTCATCTCATAACGGGAGCGCGCAAGCGCTCCCGTTTTTTTTTTGCGCCAGGCGTGGCGCGCAGCGCCATGACTGGCGCTTTCAACCGTGGAGCGAAAGCGAAGCGGGAAGTAACTGGGGGGTGACCTTTGAAAGAAGCAAGTCCTCTACGCGCTGCTGTCTTCCGGGGACCCGCGGGCTGCGCTCGATGCCTATGCGCTCGCGCCGTGATTCGCGGGAGCTCACGCGAATCGTGGAATGGCCTTCGTGCAGGTCGGGCGCGTTGAGACCGCGATCGAATCCTTCCGAAAGGCTATCTCAGCGAGCCCGCTTACATTCCCGGCTACCGAAACCTTGCCGCGGCGCTGCTGCAATCAGAAGACCTGGCTGCGCCATCGAGACACTCGACCGAGCCCAGCAGCAGTCGCCGAACGACCCTGAAATCCGACGGCAGCTGGCGGAGCCCGGGGCATATCGCGACCGTGGGCGGTAGAATGGCGCGACGCTTCGCCTTCCGGTTCTCGCTCTCCTGCTGGCCACCGTTCTACTGACGGCGACCACCTGCGCTCCGGAATCGGAGACGGGGCAGCGAATCTTCACCGTGACCATCAATCGCCACGCTACAGGCGACAGTCTCTGATGTGCGCGCTCCGACGTCAGGGCGAGAGATCGAAAGAACGCGCTGCGATCGGCTCCAGGTCGCCGCCTTCCACGAGTCGGTAGAATTGGTTCACTGCGATGTCGTTGAAGCTTTGAACGGCGCCGGAGCCGTGCCATCGAATCTCGAGCCGCTCGATCTTCGCGAGCGTGCCCAGACCGATCTCCTGTCTGAGCGTTGAGCCTCCGAAGCTGCCGCCGCTCCCGACGGTACGGAAGAAGCTTCGCGGGCCCGCCGGCGACGTTACATCGACGCGGATTCTGGAATCGACGCCGTATCGGTTGGACTTCCTCCCCTCGAGCTCGAGAGTCAGAAAAATACTTTCGGCGCCGGGGTTCTCGAACAAGCTGTTTCTGAACGTGTCGCCCTGGTACGCGCCTCCGTTGACGACGTAGACGTCTTGGTCACCGTCATTGTCGATATCACCGAAAGCGACCGCGTGTCCCTTTTGGAGATGGCCGAAGCCGCCGACGGTGGTTACATCCGAGAAGCCTGTCCCCGCAACATTCTTGAAAACTCTATTGGGAATGATCGATGTCAGTTCCGGCTCGCCGGTCCCCAGATAGATATCGAGAAAGCCGTCGTTATCGAGGTCGCCGAAATTCGACCCCATGGCGAAGAGCGGTTGGGCCAGCCCGGCCGCGACGGTAACATCGTTGAATGTTCCGTCTCCTTTGTTTCGGTAGAGACGTGGTGGTTCGGCCGGGCTCTTCATCCCCATGTAGAAAGCTGCCACATTCTCCGCGAAAGCCGAGTATCGAGAGAGGTCGTAGCTGCACGCAAAGAGGTCGAGGTGGCCGTCATTGTCATAGTCAAAAAACCAAGTTGGAAAACTGTGATGTGGTTTGTCTACGCCGGCTAGTTTGCCGACTTCCTCAAATTGCCAGGACGTGCCGCCCGCGGCCCGACCGCTATTTGCGAATAATAGGTTGGGCCCCGCGAGGGTCGACACGTATAAGTCGAGGTCGCCATCGCCTTCGATATCACCCCAGGCGACGCCCTTCACGTAGGCCTCGACGTGAATACTGACCTCTGCCGAAATTTCATCGAAGGAGCCGTCTCCGTTGTTACGAAAGAGCTCGCTTCGATGTGGAGAGCCTTCCGTCGTTTCGTTGCCGACAAAGAGATCGAGATCGCCGTCGTTGTCGAAATCCCCCCAGGCCGCTGTCTGCGTGGGGTGGAAGGACAACAGTCCGGCCGCCTCGGTAGTATCGATGAATCGGCCGTCACCCTGATTCTCCAGGAGTGAGTTGGGATGGGCGCCTAGTCCGCCGAGCCAAGCTCCCCGGAGAACGAACAGATCCAGATCGCCATCGTTGTCGTAGTCGACATGTTTGACGTTCAGGCCCCCGACGATGCCCTCGAGTCCTGCTTCTTCGGTCTTCTCGTTGAAGGTGCCGTCTCCACGGTTTTCGAAATACCGCAGCGGATCGCGCAAGCCCCACGACGAGGTAACGATGTCGAGAAAACCGTCTCCGGTGAAGTCATCCATGGCGACGCCGCCGGACAGACCGACCGCGTCCACGCCAGCGCCGCCGGCGACGTCGGAGAAAGGCGCAAGAGAGGCGCCGGAGGCGAATACCTCCGGCGGGATCAATAGCGCCTCGGGCACACCGTCCGGATATTCCCCAAGCGTCATGTAGGCGATGTTCAGCAGCCACCGTGATTCTACGTCTCCTGGGTCATCTTTCAGTAGAGCAAGATACTCTTTTACTGCGCCCCTCGATCCGCGCTCGATGCGGTGGACGCCGTCCCCACGGATCGGAAGGATGCAAGACGCGGCGGAGTGGTTCTCCGCGCAGTTCTCTTGCTCGCCGAGCCTCATATAGGCCACGGCCAATTTGCGTCGAATTACCCTATGCGTGGCGCGATCCACGCTTCCCGGGCGCGCATCAAAGAAATTCTTGACGTAGGTGAGCTCTTCAATGGCCTCCTCGGTCCTCCCCGCGTTCAGAAGTGCCCTACCTGCTTCGAACTTGTATCGAATTCTGTCGCCGAGCGCACTCGCGACGTTCGCGAGTGCTTTGAAATGATCGGCGCGGATGGCGTTGGCATAGGGGTTGTCTTTGTGGCTCGCGCGCCGTGCGATTTCGTCGAGACGACGCCTCATCGCCTCCGTTCCGTCGCGCTCGATCGCTCTCTCCTGGGAAAGCGATACGGCAGCCACAACCGTGAGAAGCGCCACTCGCATCCAGATCGTCGTGAAGCTCCGGATCATGGAGCGTCAGTATAACCCGAAAGCGTTGGGGTAAAATGAGCAGGTGACAGTGATCGTTCTAGTGCTCTGTTTGCTCGAGTTCGGTGCGGCCCCGCAATCAGATAACTTTGACGAGCATTTGGCCTGCGCCAAACTTCATCACGGCATTGGGAACGCGTTGCTCCCGGCCGGAGACCACGGTGCGGCTTTCATGCAGATAGGCGAAGCGAGATGTCGTTAGACTTTCCCAAGCTTCGTCGAGCCATCCTTCTGCTCTTGGTTTCGATGGCCGCGACGCTCACCACGACGTGCTCGAGGCCTTCCTCGAAAGCGCAACGTGTCCTCATTGTGACCATCGACACGCTTCGCACGGATAGGCTCGGCTATGCGGGCTCCGACGTCGAGACGCCGAATCTCGACGCGCTTGCTGCGTCGGGAACGACGTTCACGCACGCGGTGACCGTTGCACCTTTGACGCTCCCAGCGCACGCGTCGCTTTTCACCGGTCTCTATCCTCCCGGCCACGGTGTACGCGCGAACGGGATCTTTCGGCTCGAGGACGACGTCGAGACGGCAGCGGAGGTGTTTAAGCAAGCGGGTTTTACGACCGGTGCTTTCGTCGGCTCTTTCGTTCTCGATCGCCGCTTCGGGCTCGGGCAGGGATTCGACCACTATGACGACGAGCTTCCCGAGGTTAACAAGATCAACCCCGCGTATTTCGCGGATCGTCCCGCGTCCGAAGTCGTGGATCGCGCGACGGCCTGGATTCGGGGGTTGGGCGATGAACCGTTTTTTGCCTGGGTCCACGTCTTCGATCCGCACGCACCCTATAATCCGCCGTCGCTTTTCGCCGAACGCTATGCGGATCGTCTCTACGATGGAGAAATCGCTTACACCGACAAAGCACTCGGACCTTTGCTCGATCTCGTGGGCGCGATGGAGGATAGCCTCATCGTGGTCACTTCCGATCACGGTGAAAGCCTCGGTGAGCACGGCGAGTCGACACACGGTTTATACCTCTACGATTCGACGACGCGGATACCGCTCATCATGAGCGGGACGGGAATGCCTGAAGGGAAGACCTTCGAGCCACTCGTCCGCATCGTCGATATCGCGCCGACGGTGCTCGAGCTCGCTGGCCTCGCGCTGTCGATGGGTACTGATGGCGAGAGTCTCGTGACGTCTCTCGCTGCGGACGCACCGTCCGCGCGTGAGGCCTACGCGGAATCTCTCTTGCCTCGCTACAGCTTCAATTGGAGCGAGCTTCGTTCGCTGAGAAGAGGAAGCCTCAAACTGATTTGGGCGCCCCGCCCCGAGCTCTTCGACGTCGACGCCGATCCCGATGAAGCGAACAATCTGTGGGGTGGTCCCAGGGAGAAAGAAGCGACGACGATGGCTTCCGAGCTCGCCCGTATTCAGGCCGGCGAGGGCGTCGTTGCGAAGCCGCTCGAGCTCGACGCGCAGACAGTGCGCAAGCTTGAGAGTCTCGGCTATATCGGATCCACCGCGTCGGGCGCGGTCGACAAAGCCGAGCGCGTCGATCCGAAGGACCGGGTCGAGGTCTATGAGCGTATGCAAGAGCTTCTCTCACCCGACCTGACCGCCGAAGCAACGATAGCGGGCCATCGCGCCATTCTGGAGATCGAGCCCACCAACACGCTCGCACGCAACCGCCTCGCGAACACGCTTTCGGAGCAAGGTCGCTTCGATGAAGCCGCCGAGGAGTATCGGCGACTCATGCGAGATAGCGAGATTGATTTCAGGGGGCTCGAGAATCTCTCCGCGGTTCTCCTGCTGAGCAGCCGCACCGAGGAAGCTCTGAGCGCGACCGAGATGGCTGTTGCGGCTGCGCCGTGGAACCCGGACTTCCTCGTATTGCGGGGTGAAGCTTTCGAGCAAGCTGGGCGTATGGCCGATGCCCGCGACGCCTATGCGAGCGCGGTCGAGCTCGAGGCGTCGCCCGAGAATTTGTGGCGCCTCGGTGCGGTGTTCGAGAAGCTTCACAACGTGGCCGAGGCGGAGGCTCGATACCGTCGCGCTCTCGAGCGCGACGAGGCCTTCGAGTCAGCCTTGGCGGCCCTGGCTCGCCTGTTGGTCAAGAACGGGCGAACGGCCGAAGCGTATGAGCTGTTGGATGAGGCGCCGGCGGGGGTCCATCGCGATTCGGCTGCCATCGCGACAGCAGAGGCGGAGGCGCATGTCGCTGTCGGAAGAGATGACGAGGCGTTGACATTGCTCGAGAAAACACGAAGCGCGTTCCCCGAGAACACGCGAGTGCTCGCGCTTCTCGGACCCCTCTATGCGCGAAAAGGCCGAATCGACGCCGCGGTGTCGACACTCGAGGCCGCGCAGTCTTTGGGCGAAACGTCGCCGGACATAGGCCGCAATCTCGCCATCCTCTATCTTCGCTTGGGGAAGAGCGGTGAGGCCATACGCCAGCTCGAACGGGCGCGCGAGACGGCGCCTGACAGCCCGGCCATCTGGTACAGCCTCGGCAATGCTTATTTTCAGACGGGAGCCAAGGTGAAGGCTGTGGACGCTTTCGAGCGGGCGCTCAAGCTTCGCGGCACTTGGCCCGAAGCTGCCTTCAATCTAGGGATAGCCGCACAGCAGATAGGACAAAACGATAAAGCGGCGGAGGCTTTTCGTCGGTTTCTTCAGGACGCGAACGCGGCGGACACCAAGAGGCGGGAAGAAGCCGAGAGACGGCTTCGCCGCTTGACAGGAGGGTGAAGCAGCCGTCGGCTCGATTTTGTCCATGAGGCCTTGGCCGCCATCTCGAGCCATCGATAGCGAGAGGTGCGGCGTGGTGAAACCTACGAGCCTTGCGGTAGAATGAGTCCTCACTAATGGTTTTGCTTGCCTCGGCCCTGCTCGCGCTCCCGGCACTCGTTCAAACGGATGGATGGGAGAAGCGCTTCGCTGAAGCAAAAGCGTTGCTCAACCGGGGAGCGGTTGCGGAGGCCATCGGGCCGCTCACGGACGTGCATGCGTCCCACTCGGACCTTGCGTGAAGTCCTGTGGATGCTCGCGGTGGCGCACGGCGAGCTCGGAAACTTCGAGCAAGGCCTCCCTTACGCTGAAGCGTTCGTGGAGGCCGTTCCGGCGAACGTGGGTGGTCACTTGATGCTCGCCTCGTATTGCGAGGCTCTCGGCGAAGAAGGAAAGGCTTTGGAGCAGTATCGAGAGGCGCTTTTGATCGAGCGCGAGAACCCTCGAGCGCTCCACGGTCTTGCGATGATCGAGATGCGTTGCGGCGAGGACGCTCTCGCGATCGCGTCGCTCGAGCCCATCGTCGAGCTCTATCCGTCGGACCCCTGTGCGCTCGTGCCCCCGAGCGTACTTTACTTGAGGCAGGAGCGTTTTAAGGACGCGCTTCAGGTCTTGACGCGCGCGGCGCGTAGGGCGCCCGACTCTCGCGACGCCCAGCACTACTTGGGCGCTCTCTACTCGAATCTCGGCCGTTACGAGCTGGCCGCGCAGCACCTCGAACGAGCTCTGAAGCTTCAGCCGGACGATCCGGCCACTTTGTTCGAAACTGGGCTCGTTCACGCGCGTCAGGAAGAGCTGTCCGCCGCGAGAGGATTTTTCGAGCGCGCGCTCGAAGGACGCCCCGACAATGCCGAGACTCACTTTCGTCTCGCCGAGATCCATCACTACGAGAGCGAAGTCGACGAGGCTGAGCGCTATTATCTCGAAGCCATCGAGCTCGATTCTGGTTATGCGGCCGCTTATTTTCATCTGGGTCGGCTCTACGCGGGCGCCTCCCGCGCACGAGAATCCGAAGCTCCGCTGCTGCGGGCGCTCGAGCTCGACGCCGGCCTCTCCGAGGCCCATCATGAGCTGGCGCGGGTTTACGACCAGCTCGACCAGCTCGACAAAGCTCAGGCGCATTTCGAGAGCGCACTCGAGCTCGCTCCCTTCGCACCCGCGCCGCAGCTGAATTTCGCAAACTTTCTCTTGCGCCGAAGCGCACCCGAGAAGGGGCGCGCTCAGCTCTTGGAGTTTCGCAAGCTGAAGGAAGCGGAAAATCGAATCAAAGAGCTGAAGGCGGCCATCAACTTCGATCCCACGAATGCGTCCTACAAGCGGGAGCTGGTCGAGTGAGGCGTAAGGAGAACAGGCGCCGCCGCGAACCGGACGACTTTCGGCCGGCGCGGAGCTCTCATGGACGCTTTGTCGGTGGGTGCAATCGCGATAGGCAAGTTCGCCTCTTGACCGGAGAGGGCTAGCGCGTTCGTGCATCACGTCCTCTTGCCATTGGCTCGCGTCTCGCGCTACGCCATCCTCGTGCTTTCTTGCTCTCTTCTGCCTGGCGCCGCTCGTTGCGAGACACCCATACGCTTTCGTGAGATGCTCGCCGATACCGGGATCGACTATCGCAACGAGAGCGGGGAGCCCGAGAAGCGCTTCATCGTCAGCTCGCTCGGCAGTGGTGCGGCGTTATTCGACTACGATGAGGATGGCGATCTGGACATCTACTTCGTGAACGGTTCCCGGATCGAAGCCGGCACGATAGTGCCGGCACAACCCAACCGCTTGTACCGGAATGAGGGCGGCTGGCGCTTCGTCGACGTGACCGATGCCGCCGGCGTCGGCGATGACGGGTGGGGTCTCGGATGCGCGGTCGGAGACTATGACAATGACGGCCATTCCGACCTCTATGTGAGCCATCTAGGATCCAACACGCTCTTTCGCAATCGCGGCGACGGTACGTTCGAGGAAGTGGGTCAGGGGTCAGGGGTCGCTCATGAGGGCTTCGGTACGGGGACTTTGTTCTTCGATGCCGACGCCGATGGTGATTTGGATTTGTATGTCGCGAACTACTCACAATCGGTCATAGCCGATCTGCCGCTGCCCGGAGAGCGACCGAGCTGCGTTTGGTTCGGCCTCCCTGTTTTCTGTGGCCCGAGCGGACTCGAGGGGGTGTCGGACGTCTTCTACCTGAACAATGGTGAAGGCGCGTTCACCGAAGCGACTCGAGATGCCGGTCTGTATGACACGACAAAAGCCTACGGACTCGGGGTTGTGTCGGGCGACTATGACGGAGACGGGGATAGCGATCTCTACGTCGCCAATGACTCCGTTCCGAACTTCTTGTTCAACAATGACGGGGAAGGGAACTTCGAGGAGGTCGCGCTATTTGCTGGCGTTGCCTATAGCGCTGACGGCCTGGCCCAGGCGGGTATGGGTGTCGACCTTGCTGATATCGATGGCGACGGTCGGCTCGACATCATGGTGACCAATTTCTCGCACGATACCAATACCGTGTATCGCAACGCCGGCGCCGGGTTGTTCGCCGATGTGACGACCGCCGTAAACCTTCGGGTGCCGAGCTGGTTCTATTTGGGCTGGGCAACGCGCGCGGCCGATTTCGACAATGACGGGCTCGCGGACCTGTTCGCAGCCAATGGCCATGTCTACCCGCAGGCCGACCGCTCTGGGCAGAAGACAAGCTATCGACAGCGCAACCAGCTGTTTTGGAACCGGGACGGAAAATTTGTCGAGCTCCCGTGGGCCGAAGGAGACGGCATGTTGGCAGAAGCCTCCAGCCGCGGCGCCGCGTTCGGCGACATCGATGACGATGGCGATCTCGATGTCGCGATCGTCAATATCGATGACCAGCCGTCCCTGCTCCGGAACGAAATCGGCGGCCGCTCGCTTCAACTGCGACTCGTTGGAAGAACATCGAATCGAAGCGCGATTGGCGCCCGCGTGAGGGCGACCGTGGACGGGCACGTTCGCGACTTCGAAGTCCGACCTTCGGGAAGCTATCTGTCCTCGAACGATGCGCGCGTGCTCATTGGCCTCGGTGTGTCTGGCACCGTCGAGCGCCTGGAAGTTTTGTGGTCGTCCGGCAGGCGACAGGTTGTCGCGCAGACCGATGTCAGCTCGCTCATCGTCGTCGAAGGAGCGTTCGCAATCTCGGTTAACTGACCCGAGAATTTGGGGAGCTCGAAAAGATCATAAAAAAGGCGCAAAGACGCAAAGACGCAAAGAAAAAAAGAGCTGAGAGGAGATCCAACGCCGCCTTTTTGTGTCGGCCGGCGTTCATCTTTGGGGCTGAGATACGAGCCCTTCGCGTTCTTGCGTTTTTGCTTTACGTTTTTCCTAATATTGATCCTTTTTTCAAGCTTCTAGATCTAGTTTAGGGTCAGTTTCTCGAAGCGGTTTGGCGTTCCGATTCGATCTTGTCAATGAGGCCCTCGACGCCGACCTGATCTGCGTCGGCGGCGATGGACCGCTGCAAGAGCTCGATTGCCCTTCCGAGATTCCCCTCGCGGTACAGCGCGTTGGCTAGCATGTTCAGTATGGGCGGCTGCGCGCGCCTCAATACGATGGCCCGTTCCAAAAGCTCGATGCACTTCGCGTAATTTTTTTCGCGAAAGTAGGCGCGCCCCAAAAGCTCCAGGACCTCGAACCGATCCTGCACTTCGCGATAGACGGGCTCGAGAAGCTCGACGGCCCGGGCGCTGTCGCCTGCGTCCATGGCATAGGTTGCGAGGTATTCGCGAGCGCGGCCCAGCTTTCCGTTTTGTGCCAGCGCGACTTCGAAGAGAGCTTTGGCGTTGTCGTTCTGCTCGAGACCCAAATATTGTTCGCCAAGCACCAAATCCAGCATGCCGGGCGTTTCGGTTGGAATTTGAGGTGCTGCGCCTCGGACGCCGGCTCGGACCATTGAATTTCGTGGAGACACGGTGAACGGGACGGTCTTGCGATCGAGCTCGTTCCCGGCGGCGTCGTCGAGGATGGCGTTGACGACGTATCGAGCAGACTCGACTTCGTCGAGCAACAGCTCACGAATGACGGGTCCTGACACTGCGAGGGGAATGGTCTCGTCGATGAGTGCGGGCTGTCCTTCCTGGTACGCCGGATCGATCTCGGAATAAGAGACTTGAAAACGGAGCTGCGATCCCTCGGGGGCTCCCTTGGGCTCGATGGCCAGAACCAGCTTGTCGCCGATAGCGTAGACCCCCGCGGGATTCGGGAAGACTTGCTGGTGCCCGAAGCGAAACGCGCGGTAAATCGGCTCCCCGCTTTTCAATTGCTGGCCGTACCCGATGACGAGATCCCCGAGGACGGCGCGATCTTTCGGCCACGCGGGAACGCGCACTTCGCCGTCGAGAATCGAGTAGCTGCGCACACAATTCCTCGCCACGCGGCCGGGGCAAGCTCGATTCCGCAGGATGATGCGAACCGTATAGTCGCCGGGAACCACGGGGCTCATCCCCACGTAGGAGATCGGCTGTCGCAAGAGGTTCTCATCGCCGGGATCGATCGCAATGAAGGATTCCCTTCGATATTCGAGGAGGATCTTTTCTGGATCATCCTTGGGCACGATCTGCATCGACACGATAAAGATCGAGTCGTGCTGTCCCCTGTCCCGATCTTCGACGAATGCAAGGTGCTTGGCATCGATCTCGATGGCCCAATGCACGTAGGCCGCGTCCCCTGGACCCGGCAGCACGTTGATTATGCCCACGCTCGGCACGAAGGTGAACATGTAGTCGCTTTCGACCGAACCTCGCTCGAAGTCAAGTCGTTCCGCGTAGGTCGTGTCGACCCCTACCAACGGCGACTTGATGATATCGTCGACGAGCTCGATCGAACCGAATGAAGGGGCCTTAAACTGCGAGATATCACCCTCGTCCGTGCGAAAGGACAGTGCCGCGTGGGCAAGCTCAGGGTCGACGAAGCGGAGCGCTTCCCAGGCCCGCCGGGCGTCGTCTCGAAAGTCAAAGCCGACCGGGTTGACGCGCGTCAGTAGCGCTTCCGGACCGTCGGCGATCGGGTTGTAGAGCTGGAACTCTCCGACGGCGTGGCGCTTGAAGAACAGGAGAAAGAAAAACGGCGGCAGCCTGTACCGCTTGAGCTGGGCGTCGTTGTAAAACCAGAGCTCCG
This sequence comes from Acidobacteria bacterium bin61, assembly GCA_963578475.1. Classification (GTDB taxonomy): domain Bacteria; phylum Acidobacteriota; class Vicinamibacteria; order Marinacidobacterales; family SMYC01; genus SMYC01. Next base: position 33,267 of record CAUZCL010000032.1, read on the forward strand.
CCGGGTAGACCTCGTCCCGCGCTTCCCAGCTCTGTTTGGTGCGCGGTGGCCCAAGGATGATGTAGTAGCGCCCCCGGTCCGTTTGCCAGCCCTCGCGAAAGGTAGACCGACCGAGGAACTCGTTGGCGTAGGCCAAGCGCTCATAATGCTCGATCTTGGTCTCGTTGATCTCAGTCGTCGGGTTCTCGTCGCGCTTGCGCCAGAACGCGTCGACGAAGGCCTCTCTCTCCGTGGTCGACACGAGCCGCAGAAAAGCGTCGCGCTCGACGGGGCTGATGATGTAGTTCACTTCCTCCCGAAACCATTTCTTGTACGGCTCGGGGAGGTCTTCAGGTTTTAGCTGGGCTTGTGCGGCAGTCGACGAAGCCGCTAGCAGGGTTGCTACGATAACAAGGCGGTGCATAGTCTAACCTCAACAAAACAAAAGCGCTGGAAGGATTCTAGCGCAGGCGCGGAGGTGAGACAAGCAGGGCTCGAAAAAAGTGGGGCGGAGACCCGGAGGCCTCCGCCCGCCTATCTCTAACTGCCGTTTTTGGCTAGAACTGGAAGCGGACTCCCAGCTTGAACGCACGCGGGTCGAGGATCGCGATGATGTTCTCGAAGGTGCTGCCGGTGCGGATGGTGAAGTTCGTCTCGGGGTTGGAGTTGAATATGTTGTACATGTCGAACATACCCGTGAGACGTCTGCCGCCGCTGAAATCGAAGCCTTTCTCGAGGCGGATATCGACGATGGCGACATTGTCCGAGCGTCTCCGGTCGATGTCGTCCAAGAAAACGCGAACGGTGCCCGTACCGGGAATACTCACGCTCTGAGTCGGCGCCCACGCCCATCCGCTCTGAAGGCGGATATTCGTGGAGATCCCGATGTCCCGCACTGTCACGTAACGAGCGAGGAACCGGGCGTTCCAGTTCGTGTTCTCCTGCCGGAAGCTCGTGTCGAGGCTGTGGTTCTGCCAGATCGTTCCGTGGCCGTCGGAGCCGACATCGATCGGGTCAGCGGTGAGAGGGCTCGTGGACTCCCCCGTGGCTGCGCGGAACTCATCCCGCCACTGATAGTCGAAACTGCCCTGAACGAAGAACCCGCTCGTAAAACGCCGATTCAACGCGAACTGAATCGTATCGTAGTTGCTCTCGAGTCCCGGGAACGTATCCGTCTGGATATCGACGACATTCGCTACGTCGTCGGGAACGCGCACGAGGTTCAAAGGCTGCCCGGTGAGCGCGTTCAGCGGGCAAGGAAAAACAGCATCACCACAAGGAATACCGCGGCCTTCGAGAAGCGCGGTCTGCTGCGCGATGTTCCACTGGCCGCTATCGCCGTTGAGACTCTTGTGGACGTAGGAGACACGGAGCGACGTGTCGGTCATGATCTCGTGCTCGATCGAGAGGCTTACCTCGTCGACGAACTCTGTGTCGAGATCGGGGTTCACCGGCGTACCGACCGAACCGAGCGCTGTGCCGGTGGCGCCGCTCTCTGTGCGAAGCACACCGAGCTCTTGAGCGCCGTCGAAGAGACCGTTCTGGTTCTGGTCCAGGAAGTCGAAGCGCTGCCAAGCGACGTTCGCCGGATCGTTGCGGCGGTGCACGTCGGCAAGATTCACGAAGTATCGGCCGTAGTGAGCCTTGAAGACGGTTCGTCCTTCGCCGGTGATGTCGAAAGTGGCGCCCAGGCGCGGCGCGAACGTGTTCCACTTCACCACGTCTTGCCCGGTCGTAACCCCGGTGGGGAAGAACTCCGAGAAGAACGGCGTGGATTCGGAGTCGAGAAAATACGTCCGTTGGCTACCGAAGCGGAAGCCGAGATTCAGCGTCAAGCGAGTGTTTACCGCCCACGTGTCCTAGGCGAAAAAGTCGTGATGCTGGTTGCGGCTGTCGGCTCGGATTTGACCGTTCTCCGCATGCTGAAAAGAGAGATCTGGTCGACGTTCATCGGTCGACCCATGGTGCTGTCATCCATGTAACGTATGAGGCCCGAGTTGCTGTTGGCGCCAAACTTGCGGCTGTCGATTTGCCAATCGTATCCAAATTTGAGGTCGTGGCTGCCGGCGGCGTCCGGAATGTAGTAGTTGACAGCGGCTGTGATTTGGGGCTTCCAGCGCTCGAAAGTGAAAGGCGGCGTGCCGTTGAGGCCAGGGTTCCAGCCGGCGCCGATGGCTATGCTCGTCGCTTGATCGAAACGGGGCGGGTTGCTGGCGGGGTCGACGTTCGGCACCATGGGCAACCCGAAACCGAAATGCTTCACCGCGAAGGTGGAGAAGGTCCTCTCGTCCCAGACCCGCTGCCATACCGCTTTGTGGGCCCCTGACCAGCTGTTTTGAGCGAGGATGGAGTCTGGCCCGATGGTGGCCGAGAGGCCGCGGTTGGGCTTTTCTTTGAGCTGGTAGTTCGAATAGCCAATGAACTGATCTTTGTCGGTGAGCTGCATCGTGAGCTTGCCGCCGAACTGATCGAAGTCTCCGATATCGGTCGACACGTTCGGGTCCACGCCCGACACTTGTTTATCGATTTTGAAATTGTTGTAGAAGCCGTAGAATCACGCTTTGTCTTTGATGATGGCGCCGCCGACATCCGCATGGAGCTCGTAGAACAGAAGGTTGGGGTTGCCCGTGAAGTTTCGGTCCCTGAGCTCGTCATCCACATTGTCCGAGACGAAGCTTCCGTCTTCCCAATCGGCATGGAATAGACCCGAAAGCTCGTTGCCGCCGCTCTTCATCGTCATTACGACCATCGAGCCAGGTGCGGTCATCTCGACATCCGCGCCGGCCGCGGAAGTCGTGAACTCTTCGATCGAGTAGTAATCGAAATAGAACCCAGTGCCGCTTTCGCCTTCCGTCGTGTCAACGCCGTCGGCGAGCACGCGATTTTGGCGGCGAATGCCAAAGCTCTCGTAGCCGGTTTGCTGGCTCTTGTGGCTTCCGCCCACGTCATAGCCGCGCATGCGAACCCCCGGCGTCTGACCGAGCACGGCCCAAAAGTCGGCGGCACTTGGAACGTCGTGAAGCTCTTCCATTCCGAACTCGGTTGCGAGCGACGTGTTGCGCACATCGACCACGGGTGACTCACCCGTGACCGTCACGGTTTCAGCGACGGTGGCAAGGTTTAAGACCACGTTGATGGTGACGGTGCGGTTGCCCTCGACGATAAAGCCCTCTCGATTCAGAGTCTGGAATCCCTGAAGCTCGAAGTGAATGTTGTAGGAGCCGCGCCTTAGCGCGCGAAAACGATAGGAGCCGTCCGCGAGCGCGACCGTCACCTGCTCGCCCAAGACTGCGTCACCCGACAAGGTGACCGTGACACCAGGCATGGAAAGTCCCTGGCTGTCCAGAACCTTACCCTGGATCTCATCCGACGTCTGCGCGAGGGAAATCGATCCGAAGGCGAGCGCAGCGACGGGGAGCAGGACGAGTAGTTTCTTTATCATGAGAACTGCTTCCTTTCTTTGGTTGAGTGACCCGACAACTGATGGGGTTCTGGTTTTCGGTTTTTTGAATTTCCATTTACCGATCGCGTCGCGTCACGATTTCGAAATGCTTAACTAGTCTGCAACGCGTGTGTCATCGACCTGAGCTAGCGGCTGTTCAACCAAGTGCTTGAATCCGTTGGCCTTAGATTCGAACCGACCGTGCCCGTGCTGCCACTCTCGATCCACGGAAACGAATGGACGTTCGTGTCATTGGAGATGTGCAAATGTCGAATTCGAAATCTGAACCTGTCTTCAAATTTGTGAATGACGGATCGCGGAATGTTGAATCTCCGTCATGCGCTAGACTTCTGTGAGATGCCTCCTCGCGTTTTGCTGCTGTTGCCGACCTCGACTTATCGAACCCACGACTTCATGGCAGCGGCGGCGCGACAGGGAGTGCTCGTTGTGGTCGCTTCGGAAGAGCCGAGCACGATGGAGCACTTGGCGGGCGATTCGCTACTCACGCTTCACTTCGGCGACCCAAAAGGATCGGCGGAGAAGGTGGCCGCGTTTCACGAGAAGCACCCTTTGAGGGCGGTGATTGCTGTAGACGAGGAGACCGCTGTCGTGGCTTCGGTTATTGGCGAACGTCTCGGATTTCCCAGAAACGCCCCCGAAGCCGCCGAGCGCGCGCGTTTGAAACATGTCATGCGGGAAGCGCTCGCAGCCGCAGGCGTTCCGGCACCAGCGCATCGCGTCTTCACCACGGATGACGACCCACGCGCCGCCGCACTCGGCGTGCGATACCCGGCCGTCATCAAGCCCGTTTTTTTGTCGGGAAGCCGCGGTGTGCAGCGGGTGGATGACGAGGACGCTTTCGTGCGCGCCTTCGAATGGACCCGCGAGCTGCTCGCGCGTCCGGAGCTCGCGAAACGCAGTGGCGAGCATGCGAGAACGGTTCTAGTCGAGGACTTCGTTTTCGGCCCCGAAGTCGCCCTCGAAGCGATCTTGACCGATGGCGAGCTCACAACGCTCGCGCTCTTCGACAAACCCGATCCGCTGGACGGACCGTATTTCGAAGAAACGATCTACGTCACTCCGTCCCGACTACCCGCCGAGACCCAAGCGAAGATCGCGAACGTGACCGCTCAGGCCGCGGCCGCGCTCGACCTGCGCCACGGACCCATCCATGCAGAGCTGAGACTGCCGCCAGGAAAGAGCCCTTCCGTTCTCGAGATAGCCGGCCGCTCGATCGGCGGCCTGTGCTCACGCACCCTCCGCTTCGGATTGGGACTCTCTCTAGAAGAACTGATCCTGAAGGACGCGCTCGGCGAAGACGTGACGACCGAGAAGCGCGAATCAAAAGCCGCCGGCGTAATGATGATCCCAATCCCAAAGAAAGGCGAGCTCACAAAGATCGAAGGCCTAGAGGACGCAAAAGCCATAGAGGGAATCGAGGAGGTGACGATAACCGTCTACCGAGGCGCCTATCTGATCCCGCTCCCCGAAGGCTCGACCTACCTAGGCTTCATCTTCGCAAAAGCCGAAACCCCGGAGAAAGTTGAACAAGCCCTGAGAAAGGCCCACAAAGCGCTGACGTTCCAAATCGAGACCAGGTAGCAGATGGCTATTTCGAAGGCGCGTAATACGGATTACGCCCCGAAGCGTGATCCGTCGTATCCATGATGGCGCCGATACTCGGAATCGCCTGCCGGATCGATTTCTCGACACCTTGCTTCAAGGTGACATCGGCCATGCCGCAACCCTGACACCCGCCTCCCATCTTGATGAAGAGCTCGTTCTTGCGTACGTCGATGAGCTCGACCCACCCACCATGAGACGCCACCGCTGGGTTGATTTCAGTGTCGAGAACGGCTTGGACCCTCTTCTTGATCTCGTCCGGATCGGGTAGCGACGCGAGTGCTTTCGTCGAGACGGCGGCCTCGCCGCTTTCTAGAACCGAGCGGATGGTGGCGCCGACTTGTTTCGCGATGGGCATCCAATCGTCGCCCGCAGTGGCGGAGACGGTCACGACGCTGTCTTGGATCAGAACGGACGAAACACCGCCGATAGCGAAGATTTTCTCAGCAAGAGGAGAGCCTGCGGCCTGCGCCGCGTCGCCGAAATACATGGAGCTGTCGGGGTAGACCGGCCGGTCCACCTTAAAGTTGCAGGTTTGATTGTCTTTGGGCTCTGCCGTGATGCGAATTTCATCCATGTCGTCTCCTGTCTTGGGTGTTATAACGCCTCGCGCTGTCTTTGTTAGAGAGGACCAAACTGGTCCTCGGTGGGCTCCGCTCAACAAAACCACGCCTCGGTGAGCCGCGGCACCTTCGAGCTGGAAAAAGCGGCTTCCTGGCCGAGACCCACGCGCCCCGCCAAATTTCGGAAAATCTCTCCGTTGGTATGCCCCTTGCGAACACTACTTTCGACCGCTGCTTCTACCTTTTTTTGAAGCTCGTCCATCGCCGGATCCGGATGCGACCAGCGATAGGTGAGCCCCGCTTTGTCGAGGTCACCGAGAAACGGCTGCATGCCCGTATTCTCGAGAAGAAGAGAGCCCGGAGGTATCAGAAGCCGCAATGTCAACTGAACGGGGTCGACGTGCTCGACGAGATCTTCTTCGAGCAACCAACGAAAAAGCTCCCGGTAGTCCTCGCGCGTGGTCCACGGCGTGAACGCGACGAAGGTGGGCCTCGGCGCGATGCCGGCCTCGCGCACGGCACGGAACGCCGCGCGGGCGTCGCGGCTCGTATGGCCTTTGTCGAGCTCGGCGAGAACACGGTCGCTCAACGACTCTACCGCCGAGACGATGAACACGCATCCCAAAGCAGCGAGCTCCGGCAACCGGTCGCGGTGCTTCAGCAGATGCTCCACTTTCGCGGTGAAGTCGAAGGTGACGTCGGGATGCTCGCGATGAAGCGCGCGCGCGACCGTAAGCGCATGGCCTGGGCCATTCAGAAAGTCGGGATCGGCGAAGTTGATATGTCTGGCGCCGCGGGCAACGAGCTGGCCGATATCTTCGAGCACGGTCGCCTTCGGCACAATGAAAAAGCGCCCGCCGTAAACGGGCGGAAGAGGGCAGTGCCGGCACGCGTGAAGGCAACCGCGGCTCGTCTCGACCGTGCCCACTCTTCGATGTGAGCCGTCGGGGAGCTCGAGGTGGACATATTGTTCGAGCGGCGGGAGCCCCTCTCGATAGGGCACCGGATAATCGAGCCTGTCCATTACGTCGAGCACGGGCGATGGCGTTTTTTTGGCAGGCGCCTCCCGTTCGGAGAGCCTAATACGCTCTACGAGTGCGTCTTCACACTCGCCACTCAAAACGCTATCCGCGCCGGCGGATATCAACATCTCCGCGTTCACGGTCGCGTAAAGGCCGAAGAAGCAAAGATGAGCGCTTGGGTTCAGATCCTGAACCCTTTCCGCCACTCGGAGGCCGAGCCGCAGTGCCGTGTGCATCGGAACGGACACCGCAATGAAATCCGCGCGCGCGATAGCGCTCTCGGCGAGCGATTCAACGCCGAGGTCGAGGCTTTCGGCCGAATATCCAGCTCTCTTCAAAAAGGCAAGGGGGCTCGCAAGCCCAAGAGGCTGGCGCCCGAGCTCGTAGCAAGAAATCAATAGGATGTTTGGACGCACTGGGTATTTATGACTAATTTGATAACGAAAGTCCAGGACATATGTGGGCTGGCATTCCTGAGGCGCCCGAGTGCATAATGCTGAAAGCATCTTGCGAAGAACGGGGTCTTTCTCGAGCGTGTTCCGTGGCCCATTGCTGCTATGGGTCCTCCTTGCCGCGGCGCCTTCGACGCTCGCGCAAACCGTGGGTGGCATGACGCTTCTTGCTGAAAAGCAGGAACAACTCGAAGACGGGCACGTTCGGGCCGAAGGCTACGTCTCCATCCAGCTCGGCAATACCCACATTACCGCGAACGTCGTCGACTTCTGGCCGGATGAGCTTCGCGTCGTTGCGGAAGGCAACGTCGTCTTCCGCCAAGGCGATCAAAAGATCGTTGCGACACGGCTCGAGGCCGATCTCGTCGGAGAGACGGGGCGTTTCTTCAACGCTTACGGGATGGCGGGGCGCGACTTGTACTTCTACGGCGACGTCATTGAGAAAGAGTCCGAAGATGTTTACGTGATCGAAGGCGGCGCTTTTACTTCCTGCTCCCAGCCGAACCCCCGTTGGCATTTCACCGCTGGTAAAATGCGGATAAAGCGCGACCACCATGTCGCTCTTCATCATGCGTTCTTGCGGGTGAAATGGCTTCCCGTGTTCTACCTGCCGCTTTTGTACTACCCCCTCAGTGATGACGGCCGCGCGACCGGCTTTCTCATGCCGCAAATCGGCAACTCCACGCTGAAGGGTTTCATGTTCAATCAAGCTTTTTTCTGGGCGATCAACCGATCGATGGACGCGACGTTTACTTACGAGCGTTTCTCTCTGATCGGCAACGGAGGCTCGATCCAATATCGCTACCTTCAATCTCACAGGTCGCGCGGCGAGGTCGATTCTTTTTTTATCAAGAACCGCGTGTCCGGAAGCCAGGAATATACGATCCGAGCGAGCGCGAACCAGGAGCTACCCGGCGGCTTCAAAGCGGTCGCCCGCGTCGATTTTTTCAGCAGCTTCGATTTCCAGCAATCGTTTCAAGAAAACTACAACCGCGCCACCCAACGCAGGAAGCGGGCCTCCGGCAGCATCTCGAACAGCTGGAAGCAGTACAGCTTGCGCGTCAACTTCGACCGCAACGATACGTCGTTCGGCGAACGTGTCGCGGTCCGAAAGGTGCTTCCTCAAATCACTTTCAATTCGCGCCCGACCCCTATTCTCAATACCCCAATCTTGTTCTCCTTCAACTCGGAAGCTGCCTCGCTCGCAAGAACGCATCGCGGCGAGCTTTTCGAATATGAACGATTCGACATCGTGCCGACGGTCGCTTATCCCTTTACCGGCCTCAGCTATTTGACGATGACGGCGAGCCTCGCCGGCCGTTTGACGCATTACACCTCGTCTCTCAAAGGACGCGCCCTCGTCGACGACTCGGTCGGGCGTAAATATTTCGAGACCCGCTTCGACATCCGGGGGCCGACTTTCTCCAGGATTTTCAACACGCCCGACAACTTTTACGCGGCCCGCTACAAGCACGTCATCGAGCCTCAGGTCGTATGGAGTCGGCGCTCGCTCGTTGATACCTTCGCCGAGATCCCGAAATTCGACGGCCAGGATTACATTCCGGGTACGAATCAAGTGTCTCTCTCGATTGTCAACCGGGTCTTGGCGAAACGCGTGGTCAACGGGGAGGAGCAACAGACTGCAACTGAAATGCTCACATGGACCGTTTCCCAGCGTTACTTCTTCGACATCAACGCTTCACTCTACGACCGACAATTTTCCACGCCCTATTTCACGGAAGAAGGGACGCCGAGCAGCCGCTCGCCGATCACGTCGCGGGTGAACTTCCGGCCTTCCAGAAATCTGACCGCGAGCTGGAACATGGACTACGACATCAATTTCAACGCGATCCGCTCCTCGAGCACGTCGGCCTCCTATGGCGGTCGCTGGGGTTTGGTGCGGGGGATTTGGACCCGTCGCAACATTCCCGATCGCGACGTGACGCGCAGCAATTTTCGATTCGGCACCCAGCTCAACCTGGTTCGCGGTCTCCAGGTGAACTTCGATACGGCCTTCGACGCCACGAACAAAGTGGTGAACAACATTCGAGCCGGCGCGGTCTACAACGTTCAGTGCTGCGGCTTCATGGTTAGTTTCAACCGTTTCAACTTCGTCGGCCTCCGGGTAGAGAGCGTATTCCGCTTCGGCATCACCCTCGCGAACATCGGAAGCTTCGGCACCTCCCTCGGGGGCTCGGGGCGCCGTTCCTATTAAAGCTGGACCCCCAAACGGTGCTCTCAAAAGCGGGTTACGCCCAAAAGCCTGGCCACAGAGGTAAAGAGGCACAGAGAAAAGCAACGAGACCGGCCGAACCAGTTCCTGGACTCTGTCTTTCTCTGTGCCTCTGTGGCCATTCTTCGAATCGGCGGTCTTTGCCGCGATGGCTGCCGCGTGAAAAGATAGCTCTCTATTGAAGATTCTGATTACCGGAAGCGGTGGGCTTCTTGGTCGTTTCGCCTCCGCTGTGGCGGCTGCGCGGCATGAGGTTCTTGCGCTCTCGCGCGCGGATCTCGACGTTACGGATCGGGCAGCGGTGGACCATGCCGTGGGGCGGTTTTTGCCCCGGGCCGTGTTACACTGTGCCGCTTATACCGATGTGGACGGCGCCGAACGACATTCAGGGCTGGCCATGGAGGTGAACGCGGTCGGCGCCGAGTGGGTGGCGAAGGCGTCGCGTCGCGTCGGTGCCGCCATGGTTTTAGTGAGCACGGATTATGTTTTCGACGGCGAGAGACGTACACCTTACGAAGAGACCGCGCCAACCTGTCCGCGATCGAGCTATGGTCGCAGCAAGCTCGAAGGAGAGCGCCGCGTTGCAGAAGCTTGCCCTGATGGCTGGCTTACGGTCCGGACGGGTTGGGTGTACGGGCCTTCGAAGGGTTTTGTGGACTGGGCGAAAAAGCGCCTCGTCGCCTCGGAAGAGCTCCCGCTCGTCGAGGACCAAACGGGCTCGCCGACCTACGCGCTCGAACTGGCGGAGGCGCTACTCGCTCTCGTCGAAGGTGAGCATCGAGGGCTCTTTCACTTCGTGAACCGCGGAGAGACGACATGGGTTACGCTCGGACGTTTTCTCGCGAGCGAGCTCGGCGTGACGGAGCCCCGGGTGAAAACCATCTCGAGCGAAGCGCTCGGCCGTCCGGCGCCGAGGCCGGTTTATTCGGCGATGTCCGTCGAAAAATTCGAAGACGCCACCGGAATCCGGGTGCGAACATGGCAGGACGCTTTGAAACGCTATCTGGCGGATAGCCGATAGCGGGATTAGGAAATCGATTAGGGAGGCACCTCGTTGCGTGTTTTGATTACTGGAGTTACGGGCTTCGCGGGTAGCCACCTCGCCGAGTTCATTTTGGCGGAACATCCCGATGCCGAGATCTTCGGCACGATGAGATGGCGCAGCCGCACGGAAAATATTCGTGACATCGAATCCAAGATCCAGTTTCTCGAATGCGATTTGCGGGATTTGAGCTCCGCCAAACAGGTGATGGAGCGCGTTGACCCCGATCGAATCTTTCATCTCGCCGCGCAGAGTTTTGTGCCCTCGTCCTGGAACGCGCCCGCCGAATCACTGACGACGAACATTCTCGGACAGCTGAATGTTTTCGAAGCCGTGCGTGCGATGAAGACGGATCCCTGGATCCAGGTCGCTTGCTCGAGTGAAGAATACGGCATGGTTTACGAGAACGAGCTTCCGATCAAAGAGACCAACCCGCTGAGGCCGCTTTCGCCTTACGCCGTTAGTAAAGTGGGGCAGGATTACCTCGGCTATCAATATTGTCAGAGCTTTGGCCTCAAAATTATCCGTACGCGCGGTTTCAACCACGACGGTCCGCGCCGTGGAGACGTGTTCGTTTCGTCCAATTTCGCGAAGCAGATCGTGAGGATCGAAAAGGGCAAGACGCCACCGATCATGTATGTCGGTAACCTCCAAGCCCGTCGAGACTTTACCGATGTGCGGGACATGGTTCGCGGCTACTGGCTCTCGCTCGACGGCAATTGTGTGCCGGGCGAGGCCTACAACCTGTGCAGCGGGACCGATTACTGCATTCAGGACGTCCTCGACCAGCTCATCGAGATGTCGGGCCAGAAAGTAGAGGTGCGTGAAGATCCCGAGCGCTTGCGCCCCTCCGACGTCCCCGTACTCCTCGGCGACGCTTCGAAGTTCAAAGCGGCCACCGGTTGGGAGCCGACCATTCCCTACGAACAGACCCTTAAGGACATGCTCGATTACTGGAGAGCGGAGGTTTCTTGAGTGCGCGCTCTCGTAACGGGAGCGGCCGGATTCGTCGGCCGTCATCTGACAACGCATCTCAAAGAGGAAGGGCACGACGTCTTCGGGCTCGTACACCCCAGCGAGGAGAGCGACAGGCCGAGCGGGATCCATGTGACCGCCGCGGATCTTCTCGACGATGCGGCGCTCGCGAAAGCCGTCCATGACGTCGGACCCGAGGTCATCTTTCATCTCGCGGCGTTCTCCAATCCCGAGAGCTCGCTGCGCTACGCGCGGCTTACGTTCGAGACCAATTTTCTCGGCACCCAAAACTTGCTCGAAGCCGCGAAGGATACGGGACAAAACCCCCGTATTCTGCTCATCGGCTCGTGTCAGCAATATGGTCAAGTCGCGGAATCCGAGCAGCCCATCGGCGAAGATCGGCCGCAGCGCCCTTTGACGCCTTACGCTGTGAGCAAGGCGTCTCAGGAGCTTCTCGGCCAGCGTTATTTCCTCTCGGAAGGATCCGCCGTTTTTTGGACGCGCTCCTTCAACCATACGGGTCCGGGGCAGGCCGATTCCTATGTCTGCTCGAGTTTCGCGCGCCAAGTCGCCGAGATCGAAGCTTTGGGCCGCGAGTCGGAGATTCTCGTCGGGAATCTCACCGCGCGACGAGATTTCACCGATGTTCGGGATGTGGCCCGTGCTTATACGGCGATCATCGAGCGCGGCGAGCCGGGGCGAGCGTACAATGTTTGCGGTGGCGACGCCGTCGTCATCCAGGAGATTCTCGACGTTCTTGTCTCACTCGCGACGGTGCGCGTCGAAGTGAAGGTCGACCCGGAGCGCTACCATGCTCTGGACGCGCCTCTCATCGTGGGAGATGCCGCGCGTCTCAGAGACGAGATCGGGGTCTCTCCGAGATATTCGCTGAAGGAGACGCTCGAGGATCTCTTGAACGATTGGCGGCAGCGGCTCGCCGCGGAAAAAAAGGAGATGGAGGAGCCAAAGGAGACGTCTTGACCCGCGTCGTCGCCCTTCTCGCCACTCTTTTTCTCCTCTCCGTTCTTCTGTTCCCGTTCGGAATCTACGGTACATTTTTGACGGCTGGCGCTCTTTTCGTCGCCGGCCTCAGGACGAGCCCGTCTCCTCATACCGTGTCGCCTCGACACCACAGTCTTTGGGCCGCGCTCGCTCTCGGCGGGGTGCTCGTTCTCGCGCTCGTTGCGCGATGGCCCATCGCGAACCACGATGTCGAGCACTATGTCGGGCCCGACGAAGGCGAGGTCGTCGAGAACGTTCTGGAGATGGTAAAGACCGGCGATTTCGATCACCGGCATCCGGGCTATCCCGGGCTTCACTTTTATCTCCAGATGATTCCGGCGAGGGTCCACTTAAAAGCGTCGGGACGAACCATCCCCGAGCTGCCGCGTTCTGGGTTCTATCTCGCGGCGCGGCGGCTGACTCTGGTCGCGGGACTCTTGGCAGCGGTCGTCGTGTTTCGGGTCGGCCGCATGTGGCTATCTTCATGGAGCGCGGCTTTCGGTGCGAGCCTCGTGCTCGTCTCACCGCTCGCGTTTCGAGAATCGGCCGTCGTCAACCCGGACCTGATGCTGATGTTGTTTGTCTCGATCTCCCTTTGGCTGTCGCTGCGGCTGCTCGAGCAGCGGAGCGCACCGGCTTTCGTGCTCGCGGGGATCTCGGTCGGACTCGCATGCGCGATCAAATATACGGGGGGCTTCGCGGTTGCACCTTATCTAGTGGCTTGGTGGCTCGGTCCGGAGAGGCGATCCGATGCGGGGAGAGTTTTCTTAGGCCTTCTCGCGGCCGGCGTCGCCTTCGCGGCCGCGAGCCCGTACACGCTTTTGAATTTCCCCTTGTTCTACCGCGGGCTCACGATGCATGTCGGCTACTACCGCGCAGCCGAGCTCAATGCCCCGCTCGCGCTGTCGCGACAGCTCGCAACGCGAGGCGTCGGCGTGCTTGCTTCGGTGGCGGCTTTTGTCGCTTCCGTGCGAGCGCTCGTCGCGTCTGACAAGAGACTTCTCGTACTGCTCGCCTACCCTCTCACCTATTGGGTCGTCTTTTCGTTCTTCGACCGAGCGTTTCCGCGCCACGCGCTCGTGCTGCTGCCATTCGCGGCGCTTCTCGCGGCGGACGCGACCGAGCGCATCGCGTTCAAGAGCCGCAAATCTGGAATCGTTGTCGCCGCCGTACTTCTCGCGGCGCCTGTTTTCGCGACGCTCGACGTCGCGGCGCGCGCACGCCGCCCGACCCCGGCGGAGAATGCGGCTTCCTGGGCAGTGCAGAATCTGGAAGCGGGAAGCCGCGTGCTCCAGGATCAATTCACACCCAGCTTGGATCCGGAGCGATTTCGCGTCTATCGTCTGCGGATCGAAGAGAAACGTTTCGTCGGCAACTACGACTACGTGTTTCGTTCCGGCTACCCGCCTGGATTGAGCACAGTGGGGCTTCGAGAAGTCGCGCGCTTCAGAAACGAAGACGCGATCGGAAGCGGCGTCACGGTCTACCAGGTTCCGGATCGTGCGAGCCTGATGCCGGTAAGCACGCCCACACCCGACGTCAGGTTCGGGGCGGGGGAGAACCCGTTCTTTGGAGACGGCTGGTACGCGTCAGAAGCCGGCGCCTACGAGACCTCGCGGTGGTCGCAAGGACAACGCTCCGAGATCTACTTCAAGCTTCCCAAAGGCTTCGCGTTCGATTTGACCGCCGAGCTATCCGTGGGCGCCGTGTCCCGCGAGCCGACTCGGGTGAACGTCTTCCTGAACGAGCATCGGCTTGCCACGTTGAGCATCGAGGGTGAGCGAGGCCAATACCCGGTGAGCTTTCCGAACGAGAAGCTGAACGGAGGCCTGAATCGGTTGGAGCTACGCTACGAGAGGTTGACTCGAAGGAATCGCCGCCGCCGCGATACGGCGATAAGACTGTACAGCGTGGCCCTCTCGAAAGTTCCCTGACCTCGCCTCGCCGAAGCCCGTCACTCCCCACTGAAGTCGAGCCCTTCCTCACCGAATTCGAGCTCGCCGCCGACTTCGTCCGTCTCCCACTTTTGGTCCTTTTCGTTTTGAGAAGCGGATTCCGCCGCGGGCGGGCTCTGTGATTCAGTGGGTGCAGCGGGTTCGGGGGAGCTTCCGTATTGGCCCACGACTACGCGCGCAGGCCGGAGGAGCGAGCCTTTCAGCATATAACCCGGCTGCAGCTCTTTGATCACCACGCCGTCTTGCGTTTCGGCGGAAACTTCCACCATTTCTAGCCGCTTCGCTGTGCATGGAATCGAGGGTCTGGCCACGGACGAAAATCTTCTCGAGACCTTCTGTTTTCAAGAGCTGCACCAAGCGTGAGCGCGTGAGCATGATCCCTTGTAGGACCGCATCCGGATCGAAGTTGCCTTCAATAGAATCGATAGCGCGATCCAGGTTGTCGAGCACTTCGACAAAACGCGCGATGAAATCGTCCTTGGATTGCTCGAAGCGTCGCTTCTCCGTCTTTTCGATGCGCCCGCGCTGTTTTTGGGTTTCCGTCTTCTTCGAGCGGTAGGCCTCCATGACCTGCTCGATTTGCTTATCTTTGCGTTCGAGCTGGGCTTTGAGGCTGCGAATCTGCTGAATCGCTTCTTCCGGGAAATCATCAGGCTCGGATCGTGGGACAATCGGCGCCGCGGGCGCCGGGTCGTCCACGATCTCGATGATTTCACCCGCCTCTTCGGGTATACCCACCATAGACTCCAACGGCGTGGATGCGGACTCGGGGTCTACGGCGGATCCCGGAGCTTGGGTCTTATCCCTCTGTTCTTCCAAAGCTCAAGTATCCCCTGGTTTCAGGGTCAAAACGGATTGTGTCCTTTAACTGAGAGAACACTAATAATCTCACACAATAAAAGCGAGTTAGGGTAGCCCATGAAAGCCTCGGCGACAGGGGCTGAAAACCGCTAAGATGGAGCCCCATGAACGACCCGCTGGCGTTTCTCCGCGCGACGGACCCAGAAATTGCCGATGCTTGTGACCGTGAGGCGGAGCGCCAGGCCTCGGAGCTCGAGCTGATCGCGTCGGAGAACTTCACGAGCGAGGCCGTTTTGGCCGCCACGGGCTCCGTGTTCACTAACAAATACGCGGAGGGCTATCCCGGGCGGCGTTATTACGGCGGCTGCCACGTCGTGGACGACGTCGAGCGCCTCGCGATCGCGCGCGCTCAGGAGCTATTTTCCGCCGAGCACGTCAACGTCCAGCCTCACAGTGGCACTCAGGCGAATATGGCTGTGTTCATGGCATTACTCGAGCCGGGTGACACGTTCATGGGAATGGATCTAGCCCATGGCGGCCATCTCTCCCACGGGCACCCGCTGAACTTCTCCGGCCGTCTCTATCGCGTCGTCCCTTACGGCGTGAGGCGCGACGACGAGCAGATTGACTACGACGCGATGGCGGAGCTTGCGCGCGAGCATCGTCCCAAGATGATCGTCGCGGGAGCGAGCGCCTATCCACGTTTCATCGACTTCGCCCGAATAGGCGCGATCGCGAACGAGGTGGGCGCCAAATTCGTGACGGACATGGCGCACATCGCCGGCCTCGTCGCCGGCGGAGCACATCCGAGCCCCGTGCCCCATTCGGACGTGGTGACCTTGACAACGCACAAGACCCTTCGAGGCCCGCGAGGAGGTTTGATCCTCTCGAAAGAGGAGTACAAGAAAGACATCAATCGGCTGACCTTTCCCGGCATTCAAGGCGGGCCGCTCGTGCATGTCATAGCCGGGAAGGCCGTGTGCTTCAAAGAAGCGCTTCGAGACACGTTCAAGGACTACGCGCATCAGGTCGTGGCGAACGCCAAGGCTTTGGCCGACGCCATTGTGGACGAAGGGTTTCGACTCGTCTCAGGCGGAACGGACAACCACTTGCTCCTCGTCGATGTCGGGGCGAGCGCGATAACGGGCAAAGAGGCCGAGGAGGCTTTGGGCTCGGCGTTTATCACCGTGAACAAGAACGTGATCCCGTTCGACACGCGACCGCCGCTCGTCGCGAGCGGGGTCCGGCTCGGTACCGCGGCATTGACCACGCGCGGGATGAAGCAAGACGAGATGAAGCTCGTCGGAGGCCTCATCGCACGCGCGTTGCGGGGCCGTGAGGACGCGACGGAGATCGAGCGCATACGCGCGCTCGTCGAGGAGCTTTCTGACCGCTTTCCACTCTACCCGCACTTATCCCGCCCTCGCCAAGGCTTCGGCGAGGCAAGCCCGGGGGGGGGTCCGCATCCCCAATCCTAGAATCAAAAATGATCGAAAGTTCGAGCCTCAGCCCACCGAAGCGCGACGTCGATAGGTTGGACGTCGACCATGTGCGGGAGCTTCTCGGAGAAAGCAGCCCGCTCAGTACGGTGCTCCCCGCCTTCGAGTATCGACGCTCGCAGCAAGACATGGCGGCCACGGTGGCTGAAACCTTCCGAGACGGAGGTGAGCTTCTCGTCGAGGCCGGGACGGGCACCGGCAAGACGCTCGCTTACTTGATCCCGGCTGTGCTCTCCGGCCAGAGGGTCGTGGTCTCCACCGGCACGAAGAATCTGCAAGAACAGCTCTTCTACAAAGATATCCCGTTATTGAGAAAGGCGATGAAAGTGCCTTTCACCGCGTGTTTGATGAAAGGACGCGGCAACTATCTCTGCCTCACGCGCCACGCCCAATTCGCGATGCAGCCCATCTTTCGTCAATTTCAAGAGGCCAGTCATTTCGACGCGGTCGAGCGCTGGGCGGGAATCACGAAGACCGGCGATCGGGCGGAGATCCCCGGCGTTCCCGACCGACTGGATTTTTGGAAAGGCATTTCCGCGAGAAGTGAGAACTGCACCGGCAGAGACTGCTCGGAATTCGAGCGATGCTACGTGACCAAGATTCGGCAGCGCGCCATGGAAAGCGACATCATCATCGTCAACCATCACTTGCTCTTCGCGGACCTGATGGTGCGTGCGGGAAGCTATGGGGAAGTCCTCCCCGACTATGACTACCTCATTCTAGACGAGTCCCATCAGATCGAAGATGTCGCGACACAATATTTTGGACTCGTCGTTAGTAATGTCCGTGTCGAGGAGCTCGTGCGCGATTGTGAGGAGGCGTGGAAAACGCGCGCTCACGGTAAGCGCGTGTCCCAAGCCCAGCTTCAGCTCAGACGGCTCAGAAACTCGGGGCTAGAGCTCTTCGAGTCCTTCCGGGGTCGTGACGAGCGCTACCGTATCAAGCCCAAAGCGATGACGCCTGCTCAGGAGCGTCTGCGCGACGGCTTCGTCAAAGAGCTCGCCAAAGTTCGAAGCGAGCTTTCTGGCATCCCGACGCCGGACGAGGCTACCGTCGCTCTCTCTCGCCGCGCGAGTGAGATCGAGATGGACCTTTTGTCGATTCTCGCGGCTACCGACCCGGAGGCCGTCTCGTGGTGCGAGCAGAGAGAGCGCTCCGTTGCTTTGCACTCGTCGCCCATCCATGTCGCACCCTTCCTGCAGGCGAGTCTTTTCGATCGCAAGCACGCCGTCGTGATGACCTCGGCGACACTCGCTGTCGACGACTCGTTCGAATATATGGGCTCGCGGCTCGGGGTTGCCACGGATCGCTGCACGACTCTCGCATCCCCATTTGACTATGGCGAACAAGCGCTCTTATATGTCGCGCGACATCTCCCCCCGCCGCGCGAGAAGGCGTTCATGGATGAAGCCATCGCGGAGATCCGATTACTTCTCGACGCGAGCCGGGGCCGCGCTTTCGTACTCTTTACGAGCTTTCAGAATCTACGCGCGACGAAGCGCGCCTTCGAGGGCAACTTGCCTTATCCATTGCTCGTCCACGGAGACGCGCCTCGTAGCGAGCTGCTCGAGCGTTTTCGCGAGACGCCCGGAGCCGTGCTGCTTGGAACGTCCAGTTTTTGGGAAGGGGTCGACGTCATGGGTGAACAGCTGTCCTGCGTCATCGTGGACAAGCTTCCATTTGCCGTGCCGGGAGACCCGCTCGTCTCGGCACGGATCGACCTCGTGGCCAGCACCGGAGGCAATGGATTCGCGGACTATCAAGTGCCCATGACGATTTTGTCTCTGAAGCAAGGGCTCGGCCGACTCATCCGTTCGAAGACCGACCGCGGTGTCGTGGCCATCCTGGACAGCCGTGTCGCAAACAAGGGCTACGGCAAGCGCTTTTTGTCCAGTCTTCCGCCCTATCGTCTGACCTATGATCGGCGCGACGTCACGAGCTTTTTCGAGGCGCCTCGAGCTCCCGGTGCCTAGAGACCGGTTCGAAGTAACCGTTGAAGTTAGCTTCGCCGCGTCGCATCAGCTGCGGGGCTACAAGGCGGATCTCGAACCGCTGCACGGGCACAACTTTCGCGTCGAGGCCTTCGTCGAGGCCGAGACGCTGCCTGATGCGGGCTACGTCATCGACTTTCTGGAGCTTGAAACGACGCTCCAGGAAGTGGTTGCGCCGTACGACCACCGCCACATGAACGACATCACCCCCTTCGACACCATCAACCCCACCACGGAGAACATGGCCCGTTTCTTCTATCTGGAGCTCGAGAACAAACTCCCCGAGGGAGCTTCTCTGGCCTGCATCCGCGTCTGGGAGGCCCCGACCTATAGCGCCAGCTTCAGCAGGCGCTAAAAGGGCCATCTACACCCCCCTGAGCCCCAATCTCGGCGTTACCCGAAGCGCGAACGACCCTAAGAGCCGGAAGGCCCCCGGCGTGCGTCCCCGAACCCTGAATTCTGGGTGTTAATTCCCACATAGGGCGGAAAAGACGCTATAATAAGTGCTTCTGAATTCCTGAGTCGACAACCCATGGATATTTCGGCGCGTTTCGAGGATATACGTGACCGTATGGAAAAGGCGGTAACGCGTTCGGGGCGCGAACCCGACTCGGTCCGGCTCATCGCCGTCAGCAAGACAAGAACCGTCGAGGAGATCGCCCAAGCTGTCCGGGCCGGCGTGACCGATGTCGGAGAAAACAAAGTCAAGGAAGCGGAGACAAAGAAGCCCGGTCTCGAGGCATCTCCGCGCTGGCACCTCATCGGCCACTTGCAGAAGAACAAGGCCAAAAGGGCCATCCAGCTTTTCGACGTCATCCACTCGGTGGACAGCGTCGCGCTCGGTGAGCGGATAGACTGCCTCGCCCGCGAGCTCGACAAGGTTCAGCCCATTTTGGTGCAGGTCGACCTTGCCGGCGAAGAGACGAAGTCCGGCCTCCCGGAAGAAAAGCTCTTCCAAGCACTGGAAACGCTCGGGCGGTGCGCTCGTCTACGGATGGACGGCCTGATGGTACTGCCGCCCTATTTCGATGACGAGAACGAAGTCAGGCCCTTTTTCCGTCGCTTGCGAGAGCTCTCGGAGACAGCGCGTGAGCGCGGAGTGCTCACGGGAAAAGATCTCTCGATGGGGATGAGCCACGACTTCGAGATCGCCATCGAGGAAGGCGCAACCCTCATCCGAGTAGGAACGGCAATCTTCGGCCCACGTCCGAAAAAGACCGAGATCACCAAACAACTCGTATACACCGATGACAAACACTCAAACGCGTTTAGCCAAATGCTTAATGCTAAATAGCTGAATGCTGATAAAAAGGAGTCGAGGATGAAACTACCCCCCCTGGACATCCAGCGACACGAGTTTCAGCAGTGCTCGTTCCGAGGACTCGATTCGGACGAGGTCAGAATGTTCTTGAACGATGTGTCCGAGGAGATGGAAGCAGCTCCGATCCGAGCACGAGAAGCAGTCGGAGGAAATTCGCCGCGTGAACATGCTCTTGTCAGAGCACAATCAGCGCGAGGAGATTCTGAAGAACACGCTCGTGGCCGCGCAGCGCACGTCGGAAGAGCTGAAGGGAAATGCACGAAAGCAATCCCAGTTGCTCTTGAAAGAAGCCGAGCGCGCTGCCGATCGACTCGTTGAAGCCGCGCAAGCGCGGGCTCACGAGATCGAAAAAGACATTGTCGAGCTGAAGATGCAGAAGCGGCAGGTTTTGAACTCGATCCTCGCCGCCATCGCGAATCTCAGAAACTTGATTCAGCTGATGAGCGAAAGCGAGGCCCAGCAAGACAAGCTGAGTTTCCTGAAGCGCAAAACCGAACCCTAATGGACCAGGAAGCAGGTAGCCCAAAAGCTGATAGCAACCCGGATCGCGGACCCTAAAAGAGCATGCTCTCTTCGTCGATCTCGACCGTCCATTTGTAAGGGCGGCCCGGGAGCCACTCGGCCTCGAACTCGTAGCGAATTTCGATGCGTGTGCGTGTTGGCTGTCGCGTGATTTTGATCATGTCGCGGCTAATCGGCAGGTGATATTCCGCCGATTTCTTCAGCACCTCTTGCATCACGACGCCGGCGGTCTTCGCGCGGGAGAACTTCGTCGTGTCGATTACCGCATCCAGAAACTGAAATTGGGCGAACAGAGGGGGGCCAAACTGTTTGACCTCGTAGCCCACGAACAGGGCCACCAAGAGGGAGATCGCCAACCCGGCGGCGCCGCCGCCTCGCTCACTTCTGAATCTTTTCATCGCCTTGTCTCCTAGAGGGGCGTCGCGCGCTTGCCTTACCGTACGAGGTGGAAGAAACGCTTCCATCGGGTGTTGGGAAGAAAGTTGATGAAGACGGAACCTAATTCCCTTACCCAGTCCAAACCTTTCTTGAAATAGGCGTCTCGTCCATCTGGAGATTCGTAGGACCAATAAATCATCAGCGCCCGCCCTTTGAGAAGGTCTCCCGAAAGCGTTCCCCAGAACCGGCTGTCGTGGCTGTTATCTCGATTGTCCCCCATCACGAAATAATGGCCTTCGGGAACCACGATCTCCGGCATGTCATCGCGACGCGCGTCGGAGAGGATCCCAAGCGAGGATACGCCTGGCGGCTCGCTGAAGTGGACGTAAGGCTCGTCGAGCGGCTCGCCGTCGATATAGACCTTCTTGTTCTCGAGGTGGAGTCGCTCGCCGGGAAGCCCGATCACGCGTTTGATGAAGTCCCTCTCGGGCTCTTGTGGGAACTTGAATACGACAATGTCGCGGCGACGCACGTTCCGAACCGGCGCGAGCTCTTCCTCGAGAGCGGAAGGCGCATTCGTGTAGAGCATCTTGTTGACGATGAGGTGGTCGCCGATTAGCAGGTTTTCTTCCATCGAGCCGGTAGGGATCTTGAAGGCTTGAAACACAAAAGTGCGGATGAACAAGGCCAAGATGACAGCGACACAGATAGACTCGAAATATTCGCGAAGGGTGGATTTTGCCGGCCCTCGAGTCGCGGTCTCTTCTTTCGGTTTGTCTTTCTTGCTCCCATGTTTCTTAATCACAGATAGGCCCCTCCAAGCCAAGTTTAGAACCGTCTTTATGATAACTTGAAGTCAACAACAAGTGGGACTCAAGGACCCGCGCCCGAAAGCAGCGACATCCACTCCCGCACGGCGCCATCTAGCCCAACCATTATGGCGCGCGCCACGAGCTCGTGGCCCACATTGACGCGATGGATGCTACCGAGCCGGACGAGCGCGGGAATATTGCGAAGTGTCAGCCTGTGACTGACCCCGACGTGAAGGCCGAGCTTGGCGCCGAGCTTGGCGCAGTCGGCGATGCGTTGAGCTCGCGGCCGATCGCGTCCTCGTCGCGCGCCATACCGAGGCCTTTGCTCGCCACCACATAAGCCACGGTCGAGATCTCGACGCCGAGAGTGCCCACGCCGTGAGCAGCTTTGACTTGATCGATGGAAGGGTCGAGATAAATCGACGGAAAAATGGAGCTGTCGCACATATCCCGGCAACGTTCCTTCAGCTGCGAGCTGTTGAGCAAAACGTCGAGGCCGCCGCCTGCATTCTCGAGCCGCTCTGGAATGAACGTCACGCGCGTCGGCTTGGCGGTGAACGCGAAGCGAGCCATCTCCTGGCGCGGTGTTATGGTGAGGTTGAGCTCGACGCTGACGGTTTCCCGAAGGAGGTCGACGTCGCGCTCCTGAATCCCTACCCTATCGCCTCTGAGCCGGACGTTGATCGCGGCCGCGCCCGCTTGTTCGGCGGTGAACGCTGCGAAGACCGGGTCGGGATACTTGGCTTTGCGGGACTCACGCAGAGCGGCGACCGCGTCTAAGCGGCGGCGAAAGAATAACTCCCGACTTTTCTGCAGGCTGTAGGGTGTAGTTCCACTTGGGCATGGCCTCGTCGTTGGTCAGGTCCAACTCGTCCATCTGTTCGCGCGTGATCTTTACGCCCTTTTTGTAGGCCTTGCGGATGAGGTGTGCGCGAACCCGTAGCCCAGTGGTTGTGGTCGTGGTGCGGAGGTACTTGAGGATGGTCTCGTAGCTGTTCCAACGGGCGGGCAGCCCAGTTCTTGCTGATTTCGCTGAAGAGGC
>CAUZCL010000033.1:0-55052 GCA_963578475.1 Acidobacteria bacterium bin61
CGTCGGCCAGGATCGTTAGGTGCCCGGCGTTGCGATAACGATGTTGGCCCTCGGTGCGCCACCATTTTTCAACCGCATCCACAGCGAAGTAGGGGGTGTCGTAGGTGGTGCCGACGAAGACGGTACCTCGGTTCGCCTGCAGAGAAATAGGTCGGTCTCATAATGGCACCTTTGCGCTTATATATGCGTAATGCGGCCATAACTCGCGCACCTTGACAACCACTCGAGATCGATGGATATGGCGCTAATTACTGGGTAAGGCGCTCATCTGCACTGGCAACCTCGCAGCCTGACCGAGGCACGGTTACGCCTATTCGACTGGATTTATTTGTTCGCGGGCCCTTAGTCAGGACGTCGCGGTGATCCCTCTTCTCTGGATCGTCCCCTTGAGTGTGTACCTCATCTCGTTCATTATCGTCTTCGCCAAACCGAGCTGGT
Source organism: Acidobacteria bacterium bin61 (assembly GCA_963578475.1). Classification (GTDB taxonomy): domain Bacteria; phylum Acidobacteriota; class Vicinamibacteria; order Marinacidobacterales; family SMYC01; genus SMYC01. The sequence continues at coordinate 439 of CAUZCL010000033.1, forward strand.
ACCAACGACCGCCATGGGCAGCGGCGTTTCTAGTGTCCCTCGCGGCGCTCGAAAGCATCGAGTGGGACGATGCACGGCTCGCGCCTCAGCTCCTTTTATACGCCGCGGCGGCTGCATGATCTGTCATGGCGAGCTGGTCCGTCTCCGGCCTCGAACGTACCACTTGACGGCGTTCTACTTGGCCCTTGCTATCGGGGGTGCTTGTGGCGGTCTCATCGTCAATGTGCTCGCCCCTTTTTGGCTCGACGGCTTCTGAGAATTTCATCTCGCTCTAATCGGCACGTGGGTTCTTTCTTGGAATCTGCACAGTCTACGATCATGACATGCGAGTGACGCGGATGCGTGCGCTTTCGTGGGGCGCGGGCCTGGCGATTCTGGTTGTGTTTGTCCAAGCGGACATCAGAGAATTTTTCGATGAGGTGATCGATGCGCGCCGCAGCTTCTTCGCCCTTCGCGTTTACGATGAAGACGTGGGAACGAAAGACCACAAGCGGGGGCTCGTTCACGGGACGACGATACACGGCGCTCAGTTCATGAACACCGCTCGGCGGCGGGAGCCCATCACTTCGAGCGAGGCGTTTCTCGAAGGCATCGAGACGCAGGTGGACCCCTGGCTTCCGGAGGAAGAGCTCGGATCACTATGGACGGACGACTATAGCAACGTACTCGAAGTCATCCGGCATTGATGCTCTTGCTCCGTCTCGAGAAAAGGGCGCTCAGTCGTGCGGAGAGCCCACTCGATTTACCACGATGCGGAAAAGCCTGGTGAGCCCCTCCTCGAGCACCGCAGGCTCCGTGAGCAAGCTCACGACGACGTGGGCCTCCTGCGAAAAGCCGAAGAAAAGCCCCGGATGAAGATATACAGAGGCTTGCTTCAAGACGTCAAGCGCCCAGGCCTCGGAGCTCGCGATAGCGGGAAGTCGCACCGGTTGGTACCAGCCGCCATCGATCGGCAGCACCGAGATTGACGGCACCGCTCGAGCTTCGCGAGACAGCATTTCGAGATTGCTCTCCGTGCGCGACCGGATGGCTCGACGCAAATCGGGTGCAAGCTCTAAAAGCGGGGGCGCGGCCAGCTGCACCGCCGTTCCGACGGACAGATAAGTGTCGGCGATGTGCTCGAGGCGCGCGAGCGCTTCCCGGCGCTTTTCGAAAGCACCCGCGACCGCGATCCAGGCGAGCTTCATCTGCGGAAGCCCCGCGAGCTTGGAAAGACCGCTCAAAACGAAAACGAGACCCCGGTCGGCGTCGGCAAAGCTTCGCGGCGTCCCGGAGAACGGATAATCGAGAAAAACTTCATCCACGATCAAAGCGAGGCTTCCCGCCTCCGAAAGATCGAGAAGTCTCTCGCGATCGGCGTCCGAGTGATAGGAGCCAGTGGGATTTCCAGGATGGACGGCCACGAGCGCGCGCGCGTCGCGACCGAGCGCGTGGAGCTCGTCGAAGTCGATCTGCCAAGCGCCGTCGAAAGCAAGTGTGTAGGGAACGGCCGTCACACCTTCGAGGGACGTGAGAAAATCGAAGAGCGGGTAGCTCGGCCGTGGCACGAGGACACGCTCGCCTGGGTCGCACAAGAGCTTGAAGAGAAAGCCGTAGGCCTCGCTCGTGCTGGCGGTGAGTACGAGCGCGTCCTTCGAGATGTCGATGTCGTGGCCCGAGTAATAGCTGGAGACGGCTTCGCGAGCGCTTCCGATCCCTTTGGGATCCGGCGTGTAAACGAGTGCTTCGGGCACCGCCAAGCTCGCCAGGATCTCGGCATCTGGATAAGAGATCCCGACCCGTGTCGGATTAGATACCGTCAAGTCCCAGATCGTCTTGCCCGCCGAGCGCTTCGCTTCGAGCTCGCGCCACAGCGCGTTCTCGTCGAGCCCCCAGCGGATGCGACTCGAGAACATCAAATGAGAAGTGCGTCCGTCACGATCTCCACGAGCGCGGGGCCCTCATGCGCGAGCGCGTCTTTTAGCGCCTCATCCATCGTATCAGCTTTCGACCCGTATGCCCTTGGCGCCGCAGAGCTTGGCATATTCAGCGAAATTCGGGTTGACGAGAGAGGTCTCCCACACTTTCCACTCGCCCGCGCGCTGCTCCTTGCTGATTTTCCCGAGCTCGTTATTATTGAGGAGCATGTGCGTGATGTTCATGTCGTATTTCACGGCTGTTGTGAGCTCGGCCATGTATTGGCCGAAGCCTCCGTCGCCGGAGATCGAGACCACGGGTCGGCCGTGAAAGGGTGACCCGCTTTCCTGTGTCGCTGCCCACGCACCCATGGCCGCGGGTAGCGCGAAACCGATCGAGCCGAGATAGCCGGACATGAGCACGGCTTGGCTCTCGCACTCGAAATAGCGGCCGAAGCTATAGGTGTTGTTGCCGACATCGACCGTAATGATGGCGTCTTTGGGGACGTGTCGGTTCAAGGCCGCGAATACAGCCACCGAGCCCAGGCCCACTTCCGAGGTGTCGGCTTCGCGACGCTTGTTCTCTTCCCGCCAGATGGCCCAACGCTCGGCGACCTCGCTCCGCCGATCAATGAAGCCCGTTTCGTCTCCGAGTCCTTCCCGTAAAAGTGATGCCGTCACTCCGATCTCGCCCCAAACGGGGACCTCCACGCTGTGAAACTTTCCGAGCATCATCGGATCGAGGTCGACTTGGATCGTAGGCTTCTTTGGGGTGATGCCGGTATGGTCGCTGAAGCTCGCTCCGGAAACGACGAGCACGTCCGACTCGTTCATGAACCAGCTAGCGATGGGCGTGCCGCTGCGGCCGAGGACGCCGCAGCCGAGCGGATGGGTGTCGGCGATCAAACCTTTGCCTTTGAAGGTCGTCAATACCGGGGCGTTCATGGCCTCGGCGGGCTCGAGAACAGGCTCCATCTGAAATCGCGCGCCGTGGCCGACAATGATCACGGGACGCTTCGAGCCCCGGAGAAGCCCGAGGGCTCTGTCGAGCGATTCTCGAGGCGGCGTGATCTCGCGAGCGGTCACGCGGCCTTCGGAGCCGCCCGCTTCGGCGCCCTCCGGCGCGGGCTGAACCTGGACTTCGTCGGGAAAGATGAGATGCGAGACGCCGCGGTTCAATAGGGCGCTCTTGAGCGCGAGGTTCACGAGCTCCGCATGGGGGCTCCCGTGCAGCACGGGCTGGCTCCACTGAGCGACCTTGCCAAACGCCGCCTGAAGGTCCACCTCTTGGAACGTACCGGGGCCAAGCACTTGTATCGACTTGGCCGGTCAGCGCGAGCACGGGCGCCCGGTCCACGTTGGCGTCCCAGAGCCCTGTGAGCAGGTTGGTGGCGCCGGGCCCCGCGATCGCAAAACACGCGGCGGGTCTTCCCGTCAGCTTGCCGTAGGCCGAGGCGGCGAAGGACGCGGCACCTTCGTGGCGCACGCCGAAATAGCGAAGCGCTCCGGCTTCTTCCTGGCGCCGAATGGCTTCGGCGAGCCCGAGGTTCGAATGGCGGACGATGCCGAACACGGCGCGCACGCCCCAGCGCGTCATCGTTTCCGCCATCAAGTCCGACACGGTGCGCGTTTCGGCGACCGGCTCTTCAATGGCGACATAGATGCCGTCTGCGCGATTTTCCACGGAATAGACGGCGATGCCGTCGTCATAGCCTCCAGGCGGCTTGCCTGTAAGGGGATGAAAGTCCCACCCGTGCCACGGGCAGCGCAGAAAGCCCTTCTCGATCGAGCCTTCTCCCAGCGGTCCTCTTTGGTGGGGGCACTCGTTGTCGAGCGCCCCGTATTGTCCTTCGTAATGCGTCATGCAAACGGTGGCCAGCCCGCAGGTCACCGCCTGCACGCGTCCTTCAGGAAGCTCGTCCGGCTCGAGCGCTTTGTACCAAATTTTTGTTGACTCGGTCATTGCTTTGCCCTCATGGAGCTTCGACTCCTGCGTAACGAATGCCGGTGAGTTTGGCGATGTCGGGTTTCCACGCCGTGAGATCGCGGAGCTCGAAATTACGGAGATGCGAGTGGCCGCAGGCACGCGCGAGGATTTGCATGAGCGTGACACTTGCCGTGAAGTAATTCGCGAGCCGTTTGGCCGATTGCTCGATCACGAGCCGCGCGCGCAAATGCTCCTTTTGGGTCGCGATCCCGACGGGGCAATTATTGGTATGACAGGCGCGCATCCCGAGACAGCCGATCGCTTGAATCGCCGCGTTCGATACGGCGATACCGTCAGCGCCAAGGGCCATGGCTTTGACGAAATCCGCCTCGGTTCGAAGGCCACCGGTGGCGATGAGCGTTACGTGGCTCGCATCGCGCTGGTCGAGATGCCGCCTGGCGCGCGCGACTGCGACGACGGTCGGCACCGAGATATTCTCCTTGAAGATCGTGGGCGCAGCGCCGGTAGCCCCGCCGCGTCCATCGAGAATGATGTAATCCGCGCCAGCGTCTAATGCGAAGTCGATGTCGTCCTCGATGTGTTGTGCCGATAATTTGAATCCTATTGGGATACCCCCTGTCGCGTCGCGGACCTCCTCGGCCACTTTGCGAAAATCCTCGACGGTGCCGAGGTCGGGAAAACGGGACGGGCTGATGGCGGGCTCTCCTGGTTTCAGCCCGCGCACGGCGGCGATTTTCTCGGAGACTTTCTTACCCGGCAAGTGTCCGCCGGTTCCCGTTTTTGCACCTTGGCCCCCTTTGAAATGAAATGCCTGGCACTTTTTGACTGTCTCGAGGCTGTAGCCGAATCTCGCCGAGGCGAGCTCATAGAAATAGCGGCTTGCGGCCTCTTGCTCCTCGGGAAGCATCCCGCCTTCACCCGAGCAGATACCCGTCCCCGCCATCTCCGCACCCGTCGCGAGCGCGACTTTGGCTTCTTGGCTCAGAGCGCCGAAGCTCATGTCGCTCACGAAGAGCGGGATGTCCAAGACGAGGGGCTTTTGGGCGCTCGAACCGATGACGAGCTCGGTGCCGACGGGAGCGTCGTCGAGAAGCGGCAAGCGTGCGAGCTGCGCCGTCAGGATTTGGATGTCGTCCCAGCCCGGGAGCGTGTCGAGGCGAACGCCCATGGCGGTGACCGCTCCGTGATGCCCCGTTTTCGATAGGCCGTCGCGGGCGAGCGACTGGATGTAGGCATTCTTTGGCTCTTCAGCGCCGCCATGCATGTCCTGATAGAGCCCGAGATATTCGTCGCGTTTGAAATATTGTGGATGGACGGACTCGAACGCAGCGATTTCCGAAGCGTCCACGAGCACCGCGTCTGCATCGCGGTCGATGAATGTGCTGAACTTCTCGAGGCGCTCCGCGTTGTTGTACTCGCTCACGCCCGTGTCGTACCGGTAGTCCCAACCGTGGACGCCGCAGATCAGGTTGTGCCCATCGATGTGGCCGTCGGCCATGAGCGCGTCGCGGTGCTGGCAACGGCCATATAAAACTGAAACCTCGTCATCAAATCGAATGACCACGAGATCAACGCCCCCGACAAGTGCATAGACCGGTTGGCGATCCTCGAGCTGGCTCAAGCTCGCGACTTTGGTGTCGTGTCCCGTTCTCGGCAAAGTGCTCAACGAAATTCCCCCTTCATGTCATGGAGAAAAAGCTCTCGCGAGCTTGATCGCCCGTGGGTTGGCGCTTTAAATGCTTGACTGTCCACGCTTTGTGTTCTCGTGGCCTTTTATGCGGCGCGTGCGTCGATTGCGATAGAATGTACCCTATGAAATTGTCGGTGTCCCAGCGCGTTGTTCACGAAAAGTACGGCCTCGGGGTCATCTCCGAAGCCGATCCTCAATATACGATCATCGAGTTTGACGAGCATGGTAGCAAGAAGTTTCTGACCCGTCTCGTTTCGTTGCAGTCTAGCGAGGAGCCGCCTCCGAAGCGGCGACGCGCTCGAAAGAAGGCCACGACCACCACCGAAAAGAAGCAGACCACCAAGAAGGCGGTGGCGAAGAAGACTTCCAAGAAGACAACTACCAAGAAGACAACTACCAAGAAGACAACTACCAAGAAGACAACTACCAAGAAGACAGCTACCAAGAAGACAGCTACCAAGAAGACAGCTACCAAGAAGACAACTACCAAGAAGAAGACCACCAAAGCTTCCAAAGCGACGAAGAAAACCGCGAAGAAGGCTTGAGTCCCGCGTAAGCGGGACACGACGCGTTAGTGCCGCGTGCCGGCTGCGATCTCGGACATTACGTAGGAACCACTCTTCTCGTCCTTCGTGATCTTGAAAAGCCCGAGCCGCGCGCCATCTTCGACGAGCTCGCTGAAGTTCGAATAGCCGTAAGTCGCCTCGTTGAACGACGGCTCTTTCCTTTTGGCTGTCTGTTTGACCATCGAGCTCCACAGAATTTGCTTGTCTTCGCGCCGCAAAGCTTCCATGGCGTCGAGGAGCATCACGAACGGCGTCTGTTTCTTTTTCGGGAGGCTCTCGAGGCCTCGAGACACTCGCCGGGACTTGGACTTGTCGATGAGATCGTCATAGAAAATGAACTCGTCACACGCGGCCGCGAGCAAGTCCGATGTCGATTTTCGAAGCCCGAGGCCGATCACCGTCTTGTCGTTCTCCTTGAGCTTGGAGACGAGCGGAGCGAAGTCGCTATCGCCTGAGACGAGCACGAAGTAGTTGATGTGGTCTTTGGAATAGCAAAGATCCATGGCGTCGACGACCATCTTGATGTCGGCGCTGTTCTTCCCCGTAAAACGGCGCTGCGGGATGTCGATGAGCTCGATCCCGGCTTCGTGGAGCGGTTTCTTGTATTTCTTGTGTACGCCGAAATCCGCGTAGGCCTTCTTGACGACGATTTTGCCTTTCTCGACGATCCGCGTCAAAACACAGCTAATGTTGAACTGATCGAACTTCGCTTCCGTAGCGCCTAGCGCAACATTTTCGAGATCGATGAACAGGGCGAGCTTCGGCTCTTCCATCATGGCTGCACTTTACCAGGAATCAGCGTTCGGCATCCAATATTTGCAAGGTGGACGCGCAGTAACGGACCCTTAGGGCATGTCGAATTGCTCGAGATGGATTCGGATGCGCTCCAGGAACTGAAAGCCGGTCGCGCCGTCAATGATGCGGTGATCGAACGTGAGGGCGAGGACCATGATCGGCCGGATCGCGATGGCGTCGTCGACGACGACGGGTTTTTTCTGAATGGCGCCGAGGCCGAGAATAGCGACTTGAGGTTGCGCGATCATCGGCGTTCCGGTAAGTCCGCCGAACATACCGGGGTTGGTGATCGTGAACGTTGCGCCTTGCACATCCTCGGGGACGAGGCCATGATGCCGCGCCTTCTCTGCAACAGTGTGAATGCTTCTTGCTAGCCCGACGAAGTTGGCTTCGTCAGCGGCGCGGATTACGGGCACGATCAAGCCTTGGTCTAGGGCCACGGCGATGCCGAGGTGCACGTGTTTCTTGAGTGCGATTTGGTCGCCCACGACGGAGGCGTTGAAGATCGGGAATTCTTTGAGAGCGCGCACCGTTGCTTCGGCGACGAAAGGTGTGAACGAAAGCGGCATGCCTTCAGCCTCTTCGAAATGTGCCCCATGCTCGTCGCGATGACGCACGATGCGATGCATGTCGCATTCGGTGAAGGACGTCACCTGCGCCGAGATCTGCTGGCTCCAGATCATGTGGTCGGCGACTTGCTGTCGCATGCCGCTCATCGGGATGAGCTTGTCGTCCGGCTCGGGGCGATAGAGATATTGTGGCGGGGGAAGCGGCGCGGTTGCAGACGCTGCCACTGGAGGCGGCGCCGGTGCCTGTAAGGCCTGTGGGGGAGTCGCGGAGGGCGGACTCGGCGGCCGACGCTCAATATAGGCCTGCACGTCCTTCTTGGTAATCCGTCCGCCGGCTCCGGAGCCTGAAATCGACAAGAGCTCCCCCATCGGCAGCCGATGCCGATTCGCGAGCGAGATCATGGCAGGGGAGAGTCTCTGCCCCCTTTCCTCGTGCGTAGAGGCCTGCTTCGTCGTCCCGGGTGGTGGCGGTGAAGCTTGTGGCGGCTGAGGAGGCGGGGTCGTGGCCTTCGCCTTGCGCTGAAACGTCTTGGGTTCGTGCGACGAACGAAAATGTGCTGCACTTGCTTTTGGTTGCGCCGAAGCCTCGGTTGATGTCTCGGCCGCGCCGTTCCTGAGCGTTGCGACAACGGTCCCGACAGCCACGGTCTCGCCTTCCTGGACGAGAATCTGCTCCAAGACGCCGGCCGCAGGTGCCGGCACTTCCGTGTCGACCTTGTCCGTCGTAATCTCGAATAGTGGCTCGTCCCGATCGATGCGCTCACCGAGCTTCTTGTGCCATTTGACGATCGTGCCTTCCGTGATGCTCTCGCCCATCTGCGGCATCACGACTTCTGTTGACATGGTCTCAATACTCCAATAGCTCGCGTGCTGTCGCTTCGATTTTCCCTTCCGACGGTAAAACGGCGTCTTCGAGTGTAGGGCTGAAAGGGATGGGTACGTCGAGCGCGCCGATCCGTTTGACGGGCGCGTCGAGCGCGTCCCAACAGCTCTCGACGATGATGGAGGCGACTTCGCCGCCAATGCCGGATGTGAGCTGTGCCTCGTGGACCACGAGCGCTTTGCCTGTCTTCGAAACGCTCGCAAGAATCATGTCTTTGTCAAGCGGCGCGAGACTCCTGAGGTCCACGACTTCGATCTCAGCGCCTTCAGCGGCGAGCCGCTCCGCCACGCCGAGGCAAGTATGCACCATCGCGCCGTAAGTCACGATCGTGAGATCCGTTCCGTCGCGCTTCACATCGGCCACGCCGATCGGGATCTCGAAATCCTCGTCCGGAACCTCTTCGCGAATCCGACGGTAGAGATGTTTATGCTCCAAATAAATCACCGGGTTGTTCTCGCGGATCGCCGCTATCAGGAGTCCTTTGGCTTCGTACGGCGTCGAAGGCTGAACGACTTTGAGCCCAGCGACGTGAGTGAACCAGGCTTCCGGATTTTGCGAGTGATAGGGCCCGCCCCGGAAACCTCCTCCTGACGGTCCGCGAAACACGACGGGAACGGGAATGCCCCACCGGTAATAGCACTTGGCCGCGAAGTTGACGATCTGATCGAAGGCGCAGGCGATGAAGTCGGCGAATTGAAATTCGACAACGGGCCGGAACCCCATGATCGCGGCGCCGCAGGCCGCACCGGTGAAGCCCGATTCCGAGATCGGTGTATCGATAACCCGCTCCTCACCAAACTCTTCGATAAAGCCGCGCGTGACTTTGAACGCGCCGCCGAAAACCCCTATATCCTCGCCCATCAGGAACACGGAAGGGTCACGTCGCATTTCGTCCCGCAGTGCGTGACTAATCGCATCCAAATAACTGATAACGGCCATAGCAATCCCGGAAAAACGGCGAAGTATAACACGCGCGCCTCAAACAGGACCGCCCGAGCTAGCTGTGGGATACGGAGAGGCCTCGGCGCACGTTCCATCGGAGTCGCATGCCTTCCGCAGCGATGGCAAAATTTCGCACCGACTTGCCGTGTTGTCGATGAGCCTGTCGGATGGCAGCATCAGACGCGGTCGGCCCGTGATGTCCCGCCAAAACGAACGTCTTCGGGAAGCGCCGTGCAAGCGCGGCCGCGTGCTCCTGAGAACCGTGTCTGAAAGCGTGCTGGGATCGGTCCGGAAAGTGTGCGTCCACAATCGCGACGTTCGCGTCCTTCAACATGCTGACTTCGATTTTGGGCTTGTCTTGTGGCATAAGATGCTACGAAAATCGTAGCATCTTATGCCACAAGAAAAACCCGCTACCTGCACTACCTGTGTGCAATGGCTCCGCCCTCGAGCCTCTGCACCGCTAGCCGGTAGCCGAAAGCAGAATTACGCGGACTTTGGCAAACCTCTTTTCGCGATGTGCTCGAAAATTTCGCAGAAATAGTCGAGCTCGTCGAGCGTCGTGTAGATGTTCGGCGTGATGCGCAGGCCGCGAAACTCGTCGTGATTGATCGCGACCACGATGATCTTATGTTTGTCCCAGAAATAGCTCGCCATGGCGCTCGGCTCCGTTCCTTCGAGTTCGACATTCGCGATGGCGCAGCTCATCTTGGGATTCATCGAGGTATGAAGGCGAACTCTTGGGATCTCCATCAACTTCTTGGCCCAGTAGTCCTTCAAATAGCGAAGGCGTGCTTCTTTAGGTGCGGCCCCAATCGTGTTGTGGAACGTGATCGCTTCGCCGGTCGCGAGATAGGGCGCTTCCGAGTGCGTTCCAATCTCTTCGAACTTACGAATGTTGTCATCCATGCGTCTGGGCGCCGCCATGAGTGGCCAGAGTTTCTCGATTTTGTCCCGCTTCACATAGAGCAGTCCTGTTCCCTTTGGCGCCATGAGCCACTTGTGAAGGCTCGTCCCGAAATAATCGCAGCCGACATCTTCGTGCTTGAACTCGAACTGACAAAAGGAATGGGCGCCGTCCACCATGACCTCGATCTCGTGCTCGCGTGCGAGGGCGCAAATCTCCTTCACGGGCAGTATCTGCCCCGTGAGGTTGATCTGGTGCGACATGAGGATCATTTTCGTTCGCGGCGTGATGGCGTTCTTGAAGCCTTCGATGAGCGCCTCATCGCTCTCCGCGGGCGTCGGGATTTTGAACAGCGTAACGTCGATACCTTCACGGCGGCTGCGTTGATCGAGCGTCGTGCGCATCCGGCCATAATCCTGCGTCGTGGTAATGACCTCGTCGCCCGACTTTAGATCGATGCCGAAGAGTAGGATCTCGAGCGCCTCGGACGCATTGCGGACGAGGGCAATCTCCTCCGGATCGCAGCCGAAGAGGCGCCCGAGGCCCTGGCGGACCGACTCGCGGAACGGAGGGAGCAAGCGCGCCAAGGTGTAGGAAGGAGCTTCTTCCTGCTGCCAGACATAGTCGACGACAGCTTCGGTGACGATACGTGGCGAAGGGCAGCAATAGCCGTTATTGAGATTGATCATGCGACGCGACACGCTGAAAGCCTGTTGGATCTCACGCCAATAGGTCTCGTTCTGCCCTACATCGACGGCACTCTGCGTCGCCACGCTTCGCGTAGCCGCCTCGACACGGCCTAGCGTCGCGGAGTTGAAAAGCGAGCTAACACTGTAAGCGCCCATCCCCGCGCCAAGGGTCCTCAAAAAACTACGTCGTTCCATTCCTACCTCCCAGGTTGTTGGTATAGACAATGAGGGGTGGAGTTAGAACGAGATGAGGAGATAAAAGCCATTGCGTCTTCTTTTATCCCCTTATCCCCTCCTCTCCCCACATCCCTTTTCTTTTCATCAGCCTTCTACAGCCAAAATTCGGTCCTTATGAAGCGTATGATGTCGCGCGTCCATATGCTGGCGACGAAGCTCGAGCCGCAATAGATCTTGGCGACGCCCGTCATCCTGGCTTGAGGACGTGATCGTCATTGGTAACATGGGCGCGCAAGAGGATCGTCGATGCGTGGCCTCCTGGTATCGCCACCGGCGCGATCTCGTCGACGGTCGCCTCGAAGCTTCGCGTGGGATAGCCGCGCACTTTTAATTTCACGCGTTGGCCCAGCTCGACGACGTCGATGTCTTTTTCCGACACCGGCATTTCCACGACGATCTGGTCGTCATCTGCTATCTCGCAAACCTCGGCGCCTTCTTCGAGATAGTCGCCGACTTTTTCCTCGAAGCGATAGGTCGTCAGCGTGCCGGATATCGACGCGTAGATCTTCGTACGCACGAGCAAGTCGTCGAGCTGCGCAAGCTCGGCTCCGAGCTTTTCGATGATCGCGTGCTGCGCGCCGGCGTCGCGCAAGTGCAAAACCTCCATCTGTTCGTTGCGACTATCGGGGCTTTGTTTGCGCACGATAGCAATCTGCGCTTCAGCCTCGCGGCGCCTTGCTTCGGCTTCGTTGAAGTAGTTTTTCGTTCTGTCGAACGCTTCCTGCGAAATGAGGCCACTCGTCCAGAGCTCTTGGTCACGCTCGAGGTCTTGTTGTGCCGCTCGCTCGACGGTAAGAGCGGTCTCGAGTGCACGCTCCTCCCGCCAAATCTCCTCCCTGGAACTCGGGTTCGGCTTGGCTAGCAAACGAAGCTCCTCACGCGCCTGTGTGAGCTCCGCTAGTTTGGTCCGTCTCCGAAGCCGCAGCTCGGTCGCGTCATATTCGAGAAGCAGGTCGCCCTTCCTCACCCGCTCGCCCTCACGAATATGGATTATCTCGATGCGCCCATCCGCGGGGGCCCGCACGATCTGCCTGTTCATCGGAAGCACGGTAAGCTCTGACGGCACCCGCAGCTGCCAGGGGAAGGCCGCGGTCACGAGAAACACTCCGCCCCAGATGAAGACGAAGCGCGGCCGTCGCTTCTTCTCGCCGAGACTCTTCCATTTCTTTTTGCTCACATCCTTCGCGGCGGAAGCGGCGGTCAGCGCCGGTTTGTGCAGAAGGCCCACGAGCGCCAGTGAAAAAAAGCGCCAGCGCATTGGCGCCGAATTGATCGAAGACCCAGCCGCCCGAGTGGAAGACGAGATAGCCGATGAGAGCGACCGTGTACAGGAGCGCGGCACCGCTGAAGAGCGTCATGAACCGGTCGCCGCGCATCGACAAGATGCGTCGAGCCTTTAGCTCTGCTGCCCTGGGACGCGTTTCGAGCGCCGCGCCGCGCCGCAATAGGTTCGACAAGCCGACGAGCGCTTCCTTTCTCAAGTTCGCGATGGCGAGATAGTCCGACAGCAAGAAGTAGCCGTCCATCTTAATGAGTGGATTGAAATTGAACAAGCTCCGGATGCCGCAAACCGCCACGATCACGAAGAGCGCGCGTGAGACGAAAGTCTCCGGCGCGACGACGTGCCACGCGAGCACGCTCCCCGCCCAGATGAAGAGCTCGAAAAAGCCGCCCGCAAAGAGAACCCACAGGCGCTGGCGTTTCTCGCGCATGAGATAGGTGTTGCTCACGTTGCAATAAAAGCAAGGAACGAGATAGAGCACGAGAAAGCCCATATCTGTCACGCGTCCGCCGAAGTGGCGGCAGGTCAGCGCATGGGCGAGCTCGTGCAGGACCGTGACCGCGGCGATCGTGGCCATCACGAAACCGAGACCCTCGAGGCTCACAACGTTCACGAGGCCGAAGACCAGGTCGGTGCGGTTCGCGATCAGTACAACCGAGGCGATGAGGATGACGACGCCAGCGAAGCTGACAAACAAGGGTGTAAAGCACCACTTCAGCTTCGGATAGAGCCAGCCTACGAGCCGCTCAGGATTCGCGAGCGGAAACTTCCACGTCAAGATGCTCGCCGCGCTTCCTGAGCGGACCGACGGCGAGGTAGGGATCTCGCCCTCGTTGCTTACGAGAAGCCCGATCTCACAAAATTTCGCGGCGAAACGCGCGAGCACCTCTTGAGAGATGAGGACCTTCTTCTCTTCCGAAGCGCGTTTTCGGATCTCTTCGAGGGGCGTCGTACCATCGAATTGAGAGACGAGGTAGTGCTCGAGCGGCTTGATGCGGAAAAAACGGTTCGCTCGAGGATCTTTGATGACGTAGTAGAGCGTCCCTTCTTCTTCGACGGGCTCCATCACGATATCGGAGCGAAGCGCAAGAAGGCGGCTTTTCGGGAGCGCCTGAGGGGGCGAGAAACCGCAATGCGGGCAGGGGGGGGCCGTGCTCCCACCCTTGGTCTTGAAGACCCGGTGACACCGTTCGCAGCTCGTCGCGGCCGACACCTCTACGTCCCTTCGTATGGGGCACCCAGGCAGCCCTCTTGAGGCGAGTATTGTAACTAAAAGGCGAACCGAACCGAAAGCTGAAACTGCCGGGGAGGACCTGCTTGGACGACCTCGAGAAAGCTCGGAAGCGGGTCGGCGGCGTTCGCTCCAAAGGAGCGCAAAAATTGTTTCGGGTTGAGACGGTTGGTGAGATTGAAAATATCGAGGCCAAGGGCGATACGGCCTCCTTCGCCCACCTCCCACGACTTGCCAATAGAAAGATCCAGCCCCGCGACCGAGCGGGCTCGAAAACTGTTGCGCTCGAGCACCTGACCGTTGCTCGACGCCCGTTCTCGGAGCTTGAGATCGCCGTCGAGGTCGTCATCGACGCGAGGGTCGACGGTCCGACCGGATCGGAACCGAGCGATGCCCGTCAGCCGGAAGCCCAAGGGGGCGTCCCACACGCCGTGGACAACGAGCGAATGTGGGATATCCACGGCGCTCCGCCCCCATTCGAGGGCTCGGTTGGCGGGGTCCAACGGGAGTGATTCGGCGATGCGGAAATCGTCCCCGTCGTTCTCGCTGCGCGACCAGTGATACACGGCCTGGATGGTGAAGTCGGTTGCGTAGCGTTTCGTCACGTTGAGCTTCACTCCCCAAAAACGGCTCGAGCCACGCGACGCGAGCAAGTAGAGATCGCGATAACCGCCGATGGGGTAGCCGCCTCGGAGCTCCGGCACCACACCGGGCGGGATGGGCGATCCGGGGACGCCAAAGGGGCGCGTCGCGTCAGCGGCGCTAGCGGAGCGTGTGGCCCCGCGCGTGTAGTCGAAAAAGCTCGGCGCGTTGACGTCCACGGGCAGGATGAGGTTGCTCCCGCGGATGTAGCTAACATCGAGCGCGGCCGTCCACGTGGGCGCGATCTCGCGTTCGACGCCCATCGTGACGTCCTGAGCATAAGGTGCTCGGCGCGCGCTCTCGGCGAAGACGGGTGCGTCCAAGTAGAAATGGACCGCATCGTTCGCTAGGGCGGCACCGGGCGACGTAGCGAGAACGCGGCGGCCAAAAGGACCGTAGAGGCTCTCCAGGGAATCGACGATCGAGAAGACGAAGCTGTGAAAAACACCGTATCCTGCCCGCACCGACATACGTCCGTCTCGAGTCGCGTCCCAGTGAAATCCGAACCTCGGTGCGAAATTTTTGTTGCCGGGAACCGAGCTCTCTCTTTGCCACCTCAGACCGAGATTCACGGTGAAAAAAGGAGTGAGCTGCCAATCGTCCTGAAAGAAGAGCTGGAGGTGATTCTCGCTTCTCTCGAGCCGCGTCTCGGCCCCCGTTGCTACAACACTTTGCCAAGAAAGGATCGGGGCTTCGGTTTCTCCCGGAGCGAAGTGCAAGAGGCCGTCGCTGAAGCGCACGAGCTCCGAATCGCTTTCGATCCGAAGAAAGCTGAAGCCTGTTTTGATCCAGTGATTGCCGGCGGACAAGCTCAACGTCTCCGAGACAACGAAGTGGTTCTCGTCGACGCGGTCGAGAAGCGTCGGGTTGCCGATATTCCCCTCCGTCGGATAAATCCGTACCGTGCCGAGCGGCGGCGCGACGCCGTTCGCGCGGAAGCGCTCCGAGCTGAAGCCGAGGCGAAGCTCGCTCACGGCTCCTCCAAGAACGGATACGAGCTTGCCTTGAATGGCGAGATCGTCGTTGCGCGTCTCCCTCCTATTGTCGAAAATGTCGAAGCCGCCGACCCCGTCAGTGGTGTCGAGATTCGAAAAAACCGCTTTGATGGATAGGTCGTGGTTCGGGTTGAAAAAATGCGAGAGCTTGGCGAGCAGACGAACGCGTTCGCTCGGCAAGGTAAAGAGCCCCGCGAACCGGTCGTTGTCATAAGGAGCGGTCACGACGACGTCTTCGTCTTGCCCTTGATACGAAAAGCTCGCAAAAAACTGCGTTCGCCCGTCATTCAACAAAGGCAACGGGCCGGACAATGTGAACCCGAGCTCCTGGCGGTCGAGCGAGGTCGCAGTACCCGTGAGGGGGTCGCGCCCGTCCCAGCTCCCCGGCCTGAGATAGAAAAAGAGGCTTCCGTGGAAGTCCTGCTCGCCCGCGCGCGTCGTCGCGCTGACGATCCCGCCCAGGCTCTCGCCATATTCCGCTGAGGATTGGCCGCTTATCACGCGAAACTCTTCGACCGCGTCGACGTCCACGTCGACATGCACCACACCGTGTTGATCGCGCGTATTGGCAAAGCCGTCGAGTTGGTAGGACGCGTAATGCGCTCCGGCGCCGCTGAGCGTTTGTAACGGCGCGCCGAAAACGTCGCCTCCGGGCGGCGATTCGCGAAGCTCGTGAGCAGCCCCTTCGAGGTCGACGAGATTCAAGTAGTCGCGGCCTTCGAGAGGAAGCTCGTCGAGCTGGCGTTGTTCCACCGAGAGCCCGATTTGGGCCTGGCTCACGTTGATGAGAGGCGCTTCTCCCGTGAACGTCATCGACTCCTGTACCGATCGCAGTCTCAAGGTGATGTTGAAGATCGGCTTGGTATCGGCGAAATATCTCAAGCCCGCGAAACGGGACGTGGCGAAGCGGTCGAGTCGTGCTTCGAGCGTGTACTCGCCCGGCGCCATTGCGACGAACGCGTAGCGCCCCGAATCGTTCGTGCGGGTGACACGCACGAGGGTGCTCGATTCGCTGAAGAGCGTGAGTTCGGCGCCGGGGAGCCCGATTCCTGATTCATCGAGAATCGTGCCGCTGAGCTCGAAGGACGAGGCGAAAAGGCTCGCGGGAGCGAGAAAGAGAGCGATGAGAACGAGACGGGTGATAGCTAGCGTGCGTGAGTGTATTGCACGTTAGCTCACCGAAACAATGCCAATGCTATACTCGCCCAAAGTCGCAACTCGCGTTCTCAAATCAAGTTCAAATTCTGTTCTTTTTCGTTTACAAGGAGGTGTGTATGGGTTCGCTACAGGAGATGGCGCCGCATCTGGCCACGCTCTTCGGGCCTGATGTCCTACGTATTCTGGTTGCGATCATCGTTCTATTCGGCGGTTGGCTCGTTGCAAGGATCGGCGCTTGGGCCGTGAAGAAGAGCCTCGAGAAAACGACGATCGACAACCGCATAGCGAAGTGGGTTCTCGGTGACCAGAAAGGGGAAGGCTTCGAGGTCGAGGCCTGGGCCGGCAAGGTCGTCTATTACATTTTTTTGCTCTTCACGCTCGTTCTCTTTTTCAACACGCTACAGCTCACCGTCGTAAGCGAGCCCTTGCTCACGCTCTTGAACAAAGTTTTTGGCTATCTGCCGCAGCTTCTCGGAGCGGCGCTCCTCATCGCCCTCGCTTGGGTCGTCGCGACCGTGGCGCGAAAGACCGTCTCGATCGCTGCGGATCGCTGGCGCCTCGACGAGAAGGTCGTGGGGGAGGCGGGTCTGGAAAAAGATGCCGCGCCCGAATTGGGGAGAACGCTCGGAGACGGTATCTATTGGCTCGTGTTTTTACTTTTCCTTCCCATCGTTCTCGGAACGCTACAGCTTGGCGGCCTGCTCGCGCCGGTGCAAGCGATGATGGATCGCCTGCTGACTTTCGTTCCAAATATTCTCGCAGCCGGACTCATCCTGGCTGCCGGCTGGCTCATCGCCCGTATCGTGCAGCGGATTGTGACGAACTTGCTCGCGGCCGTCGGAGTCGATGCGCTGGGGGAAAAAGTCGGCCTCGGTACGGCGCTCGGTACGCGCAAGCTGTCTGGGCTGGTCGGCCTCGTCGTCTATGTGTTCATTTTGTTCAATGTGATTCTCTCGTCTCTGAACGCGCTCGCGCTCGAGGCGGTGACGCGTCCCGCGAGCGAGATGCTGGGACAAGTGCTCGAGGCGATCCCGAGGCTCTTTGCTGCCAGCGTGCTGCTTGCGCTCGCGTTCTATGTCGGCCGGCTCGTCGCGCAGCTCCTCGTGGGCGTTCTTGCCGGAGCCGGCTTCGATTCGGTCCTGGATAAGCTCGGTCTCGCGATGAGCTCGACGACGAGCTCGGGCAAACGGCCCTCGGATCTCGCGGGCACGGTGCTTCTCACTATCATCATGCTCTTTGCGTCGATCGAGGCCGCTGGCCTGCTCGGTTTCGCGAACTTGGCGGTGCTTCTAGCGAACCTGCTCAAGTTCACCGGGCAGCTCGCTCTTGGTCTCATCGTCTTCGCCGTCGGTTTGTTTCTTGCGAACTTCGCAGCGAGTACGATCCGTGCGAGCGGGAATCCGCAAGCCGGGCTCTTCGCGACGGCGGCACGCGTCGCCATTCTCGTGCTCTCTACAGCTATCGCTTTGAGTCAGATGGGCATCGCCAACGACATCATCGAGCTCGCTTTCGGACTCCTGCTCGGCTCGTTCGCGGTCGCGGCGGCCATTGCCTTCGGCCTCGGCGGCCGTGACGTCGCGGCGAAACAGATCGAGGAGTGGCGCGAAGGTCTAAAGAGTTAGAATGAGTGCGCCCCGCCTCCCGCGGGGCGCACTGCAATGCTGAAATGACACCGTTCAAAATCCAACACCGCGTACCTTGGGCGGATGTTGACCTTGCTAAGATTGTCTATTTTCCACGCTACTGCAGCTATTTCGAGATGGCGGAGATGGAGTGGCATCGGAGCGAGGGGTGGTCTTATGAGGACATGCTCGAAGGGCTCGGGATTTGGATGCCTCGTGTGGCGGCGCACTGCAATTATCACGCACCCGCGCGTCTCGCCGATCTTTTGTCCATCGAGCTCCATCTCGAGCGTCTCGGACGGACGAGCTACACTTTCGGCTACGATGCCTTCCGACTGCCGGAGAGAACACGTCTCGCGGACGGCTACGTGACGATCGCGACGGTGGCGCGCGGGACTTTTCGCCTGACCCCCGTTCCCCAAGAGCTCGTGACGCGTCTGAATACCCTCGTCTTGCGCGAGCCGAGCACGCGCAAGAAATGACGCCCGACGCCTTCCGCCAGCGCTTCCCCATCTTCGAGCGCAAAGTCTTCTTGAACAGCTGCTCGAAAGGCGCACTCTCGCACGACGTCGAGAACGCCTACCGCGACTATCTCGACTCTTGGCGACACGAGGGTTCCGCATGGGGGGACTGGGTCGACAAGCTAGAAGAGGCCCGCGGGGCCTTTGCGGACTATATTGGGGCGGCCGCCGACGAGATCGCCGTTAGCTACAGCGCCTCGACCGCAACCGCGAGTCTCTTGAGCGCACTCTCGTTCGACGGCGCGCGCAACCGTATCGCCATTGGCGACTTCGAGTTTCCGACGATCGCCCAAAACGCAATCGTTCAGGAGCGGCGTGGCGCCGAGATCGTCCACGTACGCGCTGCTGACCATCGTCTCCCTGCTGAAGCTTACGCGCGCGCTCTCGACGAGCGAACGCGTCTCGTTTGCGTCACGCATGTCTGCTACCGAAACGGCTATCGCCAAGACTTGCCGCGGGTCATCGAGGCGGCGCGTGGCGTCGGCGCCTATACCCTCGTAGACGATTACCAATCCTCGGCCACGTTCCCGCTCGACGTGAACGAGCTCGGGTGCGACTTTCTCGTGACCGGGCTTCTCAAATACATGCTCGGCTCCTCCGGGCTCGGCTTTCTCTATGTCCGAAAGTCTCTCATCGAAAAGCTCAAGCCCCTCATGACCGGATGGTTCGGCCAGGAGAAGCCGTTCGACTTCGACATCGAGCGCGCCACCTATCATGCCTCGGCGCGCCGATTCGAGACGGGCACACCTCCTGTGCCAAATCTCTATGCGGGTCTCGCCGGAATTCGGCTCGCCGCCGAGGTCGGCCCCGTTGCGGTCTCCGCCCATGTCGAGATGCTGGTGTCCCAAGTGATGTCCGAAGCGCGCGAGCGAGGATGGTCTTTGCTGACTCCCGACGAGCCTTCGGCGCGCGGGCCGCTCGTAGTGCTCGAGTCCACCGACGCCGAAGGGGCAGAAGCTGTGGTTGAAGCACTCGCCGCTCGCGATATCGTCGTGTCGGCGCGGGACTCGGGCATCCGCGTCAGCTTTCATTATTACAACGTGCAAGAAGACGTCGATGCCTTGATGAAGGCCCTCGACGAGCAAGCCGAGCTTCTCGTACGTTGAGGATCGGAGGTAGATATTGGCTTTCGTATTAGGTTCTCGTTCTCTCAGGAAGGTCGGCATCGTCGGCTCGGGTCAGTTCGGACCCGATATTGCGCTCCACATGACGAAAGTGCTCGAACCGGACGGCGTCGCGGTCATGGTGGTCGATGTCGCGCCCCAGGCCCTCGACGCGGGCCGGGCCAAGCTCGACAAAGGTGTCGAGACGAAGGCGTTTTCGCCCGAGCAGGGTGCTGCGATGAAGTCGAACGTCGTCTTCACCGAAGATTACGAGGCGCTGCGGGATGCGGACTTGGTCATCGAGGCTGCGACCGAAGACCTGGATCTCAAGAAGCGTATCTTTGCCCAGGTCGAGAACTTGGCGGCTCAGGGCGCCGTCCTCGCCTCGAACTCGTCGCACCTGGAGCCGGAGCGGATCTTCGAGAGCTCGCGCGCCGCCGAGCGCGCCCTGGTCACTCACTATTTTTTCCCGCGGAGCGCAACCCTCTCGTGGAAGTCGTACCCTCGGAGAAAACGCATGGCGCGATCGTCGAGTGGCTCCTCGCGTTTTATGAAGCCATCGGCGAAGTTCCCATCCGCGTCGCGAGCCGCTACGGCTATGCGATCGATCCTATTTTCGAAGGCCTCTTTCAAGCTGCCGCGCTTGCCGTGGAAGAAGGTCTCGGCTCCGTCAAGGAAGTCGACGGGGTCGCGCGTAAGTGTCTCGGGCTCGGCGTCGGTCCTTTTACCGCGATGAACTTGATGGGCGGAAACCCCATCACAGCTCACGGCCTAGACGTGGCACACGAACGCGTGGATGCATGGTTCAAAACGCCCGCGCTCATGAAAGAAGCGATGGTCTCGGGTAAACCGTGGGAAGTTCCAGCGCGCGGAGAAAAAGTGGACGTTCCTCTCGAGCGTTCCGGGGTGATCGAGGAGCGGATGATCGGGGCTTACTTTGGACTCGTGAACGAAGTCCTCTCGAGCGGCATCACGAACGTCGCCGACCTCGAGATGGGCGTCCAAATCAGCCTCGTCGTGCGGCCGCCCTTCGCCTTCATGAACGAGCTCGGGCTTGAGACCGCACTCGACAAAGTGCGTGCCTATCGCGATGTGCATCCAAACTTCCCCATCGGTGCTGCGCTCGTCACGCAGCAAAGCTCGGGCGCGCCCTGGGACATCCCCTACGTTTTGCGACGTGACGAAGACGGGATCGCCGTTCTGACCATCCGTCGCCCCGCCGTCCTGAACGCGTTGAACCAGGATGTCTTCGATCAAATTGGCCGCCACCTCGAAGATGTCGCGGGAGACCAAGCCATACGAGGCGTCGTCTTGACAGGCTTTGGACGAAAGGCTTTCGTTTCGGGTGCGGATGTGTCCATGCTCGCGCGCATCACCTCGGCGGAGGAGCGATCGCACCTCTCTCGGATCACAATTCATTCTCTTGGCGATCGAGAACTTCCCGAAGCCGGTCGTCTGCGCCTATAACGGACTTGCTTTCGGCGGCGGCAACGAGCTCGGCATGGCTGGTCACGCCCGCCTCGCTCGCAAAGGTCTTGCCCCGCTTGCCGCGAAACCCGAGCCGAATCTCGGCATCATTCCAGGCGCCGGTGCGACTCAGAGGCTTCCGAGGCTGATAGGGCTCGACAACGCGTGGACCGTATTGCGCACCGGCCGCGCTATCTCGAGTGCCGAAGCCCTGAAGCTCGGCTTGATCCGCGAAGAGGTCGAGTGCGACCTGGTCGCTGCCGCCGCCGCACTCGCACGCGACGCCGCCAATGGCAAAACAAAGCTCCAGCCGATACGAAAAGACCCAATCGACGTGCCCGACGAGCTCCCCGATGTCGATATCGGCCACTTGTCCCAAGCCGTTGACGCGGTGCTCCAAAAAGCGATTCGCGAAGGAACCCAGATGTTCCTCGATGAGGGACTCCGTTTCGAAGCCAAATGCTTCGGCGAAATCTGCGCCCTGGAAGACATGCGCATCGGCGTCGACAACTTTCAAAAAAACGGCCCCCGCAAGAAAGCCAGTTTCGTTCACCATTAGAGCGCGAGCCCCAAGTCAAGAGCCCCGGTAGCAGAAAGCAGATAGCCGGCAGCTCCACAAACAACGGACATCACTTCCGACCCTCCATCACGTGCTCCCATGCGTCGAAGATGTCGAGACGGCGCGCCAGGCCCTCGATCTCCGCGGCCACGTCAGGGTGGATGGGGATGCCGCTCGCGCGGCGCTCTTGGTCGATGGCGAACTCGGCCTCTCCCGGGTAGTAGACCCGGGGAGCTCCTTCCGCTTTCGTGCCGGTCAACTCGCGCATCATATCCTTGATGCCGTTGCGGAAGCGCACCCACGGGCCGAATGCCCGAAGCCTGATGACGATGAAGAAGTGCCCGATGTCCGCGACCGTCCCATGGCCGCTCGCCGACACGGCGAGATGGCGCCCGAAAGCTCCGCCCGAGAGGACGCCTGAAAGAATGTCGATCGCGATTGCGAGCCCGTATCCCTTGTGCGAGCCCGCCTCCGAGCTCGCTCCGAGAGGCAGGAGGGCCATCGCTTCGAGAGCCGCTTTTGGATCTTCTGTGCGATTACCCGACTTGTCGAGCGCGAGCCCTGGCGGGATCGTCTCGCCGCTCCGAACAGCGTCCTCGAGTCGGTGCCGAGATGTAGCGGTCGTCGCCATGTCCAGGACGAACGGCGTCGCGTCTTCGGCGCCAGGGATGGCGATCGCCAACGGGTTCGACCCGAGCATCGGTACTTTGCCGTAGGTCGGCACCATGACGGGTGCATCGTTCGAGACGACGATGGCGAGCATTTGCTCTTCGAGGGCCATGCGCGCGTAATAGCCTGCCATCCCGAAATCGTTGCTGTTTTTTGCCGCGACGGCCGCGACGCCGAAGGTTTTGGCGAGCGACATCGCCAGCTCCATAGAGCGACTTGCCACGATGTGGCCCATGCCGTTATCCCCATCGATGGTAGCGGTGGCTTCCTCTTGGTGACTCACTTGCACATCGGGGTTCGGATTGATTAGCCCGGCGCTGAGGCGGGAAGCGAATACGGGAAGGCGAGCCACGCCCTCGCCTTCGACACCCGCGAGGTCGGCCGCCACGAGAGCGTCGCCGACTTTCGACGCATGCGTCGCGGGGAGGCGCAACCTCTTGAGAGTCTCTCGAACGAAATAGTGTAAGCGTCCGTGGCGGACGTATAAGGTCTCGGTCATGACGCTGGTTCCGGCTTCTGCCGGACAGGCGATGCTATCACGCGCACCGCCTTGGTGTGGGGTTTCTATGGAATAGTGTAGGAGATTACCCAGAACTCTTGAACGGGCGGAAGCGGCCTCCCGGCATGCCGGCGGTCACGAAAGCTCCTGCGGGTCCTTGACGCGTGAAGCGGCCGAGTGTTCACTCGGCCATGACCGCGGGAATCCCGAGCACAATCCCGAAGAAGATGTACAACAGGACGAAAGCGGCGCCGCCATAGCTTCCCGCCATATATGGAAAGCGCCAGACATTCGCCAGCCCGACAGCGACGCCCATGAGCGCCATGACGGAGCCGAATTGCGAGCCGAACGTTTCTCGTTCGCGAGCCATTATGACGACGCCTCTAGGTGTGTGTCGGCGGCGGGGCCATCCCTACAAGAAGGACAACGCGTTCCGTCGTCTCGTTCTCGACCCCATGCGGTTCTCCCGCGCGAGCGACCACGGCTTGGCCCGGTTCGGCATTTTCGGTCTCGCCGGCGATATGAAAGCGCGCCTGGCCCTCGAGAACGATATAGATCTTGGACGAGGTGTCGTGGGTGTGGACTTTCTGCTTTTGTCCTGGCTCGAGACAATAAAGGTCGAGAAATAGCTCGTTGGTTGCGAAAAGATTGATCTTCTGTATTTTTTCGCGCGAAAAATGACAAGCGTCGAGTATCGTGCGGATGTCCATGGAAGATCTTCAGGTCCAAGTCGTGTTCAAGTAGTCGCGGGCTTCGAAAGCTTGCCCCGTCGTCGTCTCGGACGCGTTCGACGCGAGGAAGACGAAGACTTCCGCGATGTCTCTAGGGGTGGGCAAAGAGTTGGGATCTTCGTCCGGATAGGCACCGGCTCGCATTTCCGTGCGGGTCGCACCGGGATTCACGCTGTTGACGCGGATGCCCTCTTCTTCGAGCTCGGCCGCGAGCACCTGGGTGAAGCCTTCGAGGCCGAACTTCGATACTGCATAGGCGTTCCAGTTGGCCTTCCCCCGGCGTCCCACGGTGCTGCTGACGTTAATGATGGAGCCTTCTCCGCGGGCTATCAGGTGAGGCAGTAGAGGTTTCGTGACGTAGAACAAGCTCGATGTATTCACTTTGAGCACTTCGTCCCAGGTAGCGACGTCGAGCTCGATCAGTTTGGCGCGCTTGCCGAGAATGCTCGCATTGTTGACGAGGATCGAAAGGTGCTCGAATTTTTCGATGGCACGCGCTATGAGGCGTTCGGCGTCGTCCGGGTCGGCCACATCTGCGGCAAGATGTGCGACCTCACCCCGTGAGGCGAGCTCTTCCGCCGTTTCTGCGAGCCGCTCCTCCCCGCGTGCGCATAGAAATACCGAAGCACCTTGCTGGAGATAGGCCTCGGCGATGCCTTTTCCAATCCCTTTGCTCGATCCGGTAATGAGGGCTGCTTTCCCTTCGAGTCTTCCGGTCACGATGTGGTCATTCTATCGTCAAAGCGCGGCTATTTCCTGTGTTCGATCAACTTCCTGAGCGTCGTCAGCTCTTCGTCGAGCTTCTTTTGCTTGCCGCCGAGAGCATGGATGTAGGCGAAGAGCAGGACCCAGGTGACGGTATAGGCCGCGAATAGATAACTCATGCGAGCTCGAGCTCCTTGTGCAGATGGTCTACCTCGCCGGATGTTGCCTCGACGGCGAGGCGCTTTTCCATGAGCCAGAGATAGAGAAAGGTGAAGGCCAGAAGCGTCACGAGAAAAGCGTGCGTCATGGCGGGCGCGAGCCCCGAATCGTCGCCTCCTCCGATGACAGGCTGCGGGTGTTGGGTGCGGAAGAGGCGGATCGCCATGAAGACGAACGGCACGTTCACGAAGGCGATGATGCTGGTCACGGAAGCCAGATTGGCGCGCTTCGTCTCTTCGGGAACGTAGCGGCGGAGCATGAGGATTGCGAAATACATCAGCCAGCAAATGAGCGCCGAGGTGAGCCGCGGATCCCACGTCCAATAGATCCCCCAGATCGGCTTCGCCCAGATCGGTCCGGTCGTGATCCCTATCGTCATGAACAATACGCCGATCTCCGTCGAGGCGAGGCTGACAGCGTCGAAGCGTCGGTCCTTTCTCCAGAGATAGAAAACGGCGCTGAAGAACGTAACAGTGAGCGCGATGCCCGCGACCCACCAGGCCGAGATGTGGAAATAGAAGATGCGTTGCACGTCACCCATCGTGCGTTCGGTAGGCGCATAGATGAATATGGCATAGAGCGAGGCGCACATCGTCACAAAACAGGCGGCGGCGAGAGACTTCGAAACGGCCTTGAGCACGGTGCCGATTATACTATGCGTCCAATGGTGAGTCTTTCCCTCAAGGGATCCAATGCCTCCGAGGCCACGCGGTCAAACCTCCTCCCGATTGTGTTTTCATGCCTCGGACATCTTTACATCCATCTTTGCACGGCATTCTATTTTGTCATCGTGTTGTCGGTCGAGGAGGACTGGCGACTTCCATATCCCGAGCTCCTCGAGCTGTGGACGCTCGGCTCGCTTCTTGTCGGCGTGGCGGCGCTCCCGGCGGGACTCTTGAGCGACCGGATAGGCCCAACTCCTATGATGGTCTTGTTCTTTGTTGGCATGGGTGGCGCCTCCATCGCCGCGGGCTTCGCGCCGGCGCCGCCTAGCCTGTTCGTCGCCCTTGGGTGTGTCGGGCTCTTCGCGGCGATCTATCATCCCGTCGGCATCCCGTGGCTCGTTAGGAGCGCTTCGACGAGCCGCGGAAAATTGCTCGGCATCAACGGGGTCTTTGGCGCGCTCGGCTCCGCCCTTGCAGGGCTCTCGGCGGGGGCGCTCATCGAGCTCTCCGGATGGCGAGCCGCGTTCATCGTGCCCGGGATCCTATGTGCCTCGACGGGCGTGGTCCTCTTCGCTTTTTGGGCCACGGGTCGCCTTGGAGAAAGCGCGCCTCGCTCGAGCGCCGCCACCCCTGTCTCTGTTTCCGGCTCGCGCCGAGCTTTTGCCATTCTTCTCGTCACGATGTTCACGGGCGGGCTCATCTTCCACAGCACGCAGACGTCGCTTCCAAAGCTCTTCGAGCTCCAAAGCGGCGGACTCGCGGGAGAGGGCGCTCTAGGCGTCGGGCTTCTCGTCGCGATCGTCTATGGGGTTTCAGGGCTCATGCAGGTGCTTGGCGGTCACCTCGCCGATCGGCTTCCGTTGAAGCCGGTCTATGTCGGATCGATTGCGATTCAGATCCCGACCCTGTGGCTCGCTTCCGAGCTCGGAGGCCTCCCGCTCTTGCTCGTCGCGACGACGATGGTGATGGGCGGCGCGAGCGCGCTACCCGCCGAGAACCTTCTTCTCGCGCGCTACACGCCGGAGAAGCATCACGGCGTGGCTTTCGGTTTGAAATTTGCGCTCAGCTTCGGCGCCGCACCCCTTGCAGTGGGGCTCGTCGCCTACACGACGAGACGAACCGGGGAGCCGTCGCTCATCTACGTGTTGCTCGCGTTCGTGGGCCTCGCCACCTTTCTGTTCGCGATGTTCCTGCCCCGCGAGAACAAGCTTTCCGCCACCCCTTGACAGATCCCGCTCCGCTTCCTAACATGGATTAACACCCTACAAAAGCGGTTTCCACAATAGCTCACAGAACCCTCGACACGACTCGAGCCCAAAAACTTGGGCACGGGAAGTCTGCACACGCATCGAAGGTGATACCGTGAAAGATGAAGATCTCGTTAGTGGCTGCGTCCTGATCCTCGCTGTAGCGACGGTCTACTTGTTAATGGCCGGCGTCGCGATCGCAATGGCAAGAGACGGCCTCGTTCTCTGGGACGACGCAAGCGCCGCCGTCGAGGCCATCTCGACCTTCGCCACCCTGACTGTAGGCGCCGTCGTCATCGCCCACACCACAGCCGGTCACGCCAAGGCCGAAAAAAATAGCGCTGTTCTTCTAAGGCCTTTGCATTTCCCTTTTCTTAATATTGATCGCTTTTGATGCCCAGTGCGTCGAAGGATTGGTTGAGGATTGGGTATTCTTGCCAATCGCGGTGGTCGAAGTGCCACCACTCGAACTCGTAGACGTCGAAGCTTTGGGCTTCCATTTCACGCCTCAGGAGATTGCGGAGCCATCTTTGTCGCGACGTTCCTCCGGGATAGTCGGGGAAGGCGCGTGGCGAGAACTCGTCATAGCCGCTCACGAAGGTCGAGACCTCTCCCGTTTTCGTGTCGTAAAGCGTGATGTCTGCGGCCGCGCCGCGGTTGTGGCGCGAGCCGCTCTTGGGATTGGCGACGAAGATTTTCTGTTCTTCCGGAGTTGCGTCGTAGAACATCTTTGTCACGTACCAGGGGCGGTAGGCGTCGTGGATCAGGATACCGTAGCCCTTCTCGCGAAGGGACTGATGGGCGCGCACGAGCGCTTCGGCCGCGGGACGCTGTAGAAATGCACGTGGCTCGTCGTAGAACACGGCCCCCATGAAGTTATTGGTGCTTGCGTAACGGATATCGAGCCGGATTGTTGCATCGAGCAGCACGGGCTCGACGAGCTCTGGCTTTTGAAACGCGCCCTCTTCGATGGGCGGTGATGCCGCAAGCGCCGCCTCTCGTAGATTCTCGGTGTTTTTGAGCGGCTCGATGCGAAACGTTTCGCCGTCCACCGCGCCGAGCTCCCGACGGTCGAAGCGTATGCTCGACACCACGACCGATTGCGCATGCCCGCCGGCGTCGCGTTCGAATACGAGCTCTTCGCCGTGATAGAGCCCGTAATCCGGGAACGCGAAACGATCCGTCGCAATTTCTTCGAGCGGGTAGCTCTCGAACCACTCTATGAGTGCTTCGAGCTTTTCGTTCTTTTCGAGAATGTAGAGAATGTTGTGATCCCAGCCATATTCGCCGATGAGACCTCGAAAGTTCTCGGGAGGCTCGGGGGGAATTGTGTCGCGACGCGCCGCAAGATCAGAAACGCTCACCACCTCGCCAAAAGCGAGAGGGGAATCGACAACGAGCTCGTCGCCGCGGGCGCGCAGCTCGACGCGTCGCGCGCCGCGCTCGACGAACAACCGATCACCTCTCGCCGCGACATCATGAGCTGCCGCGATTTCTCCCGCGAGCCCTGGAGAGAGCGGTTCGGTGGTCTCGAGCTCCGGGGGCGCCTCGCCGCTTTTTACGGCCAGCATGCCGCGGAGCGCATGGTCCGCGATCCGGCCGACGACAACATTGGTGAAATCTTTCGAAGCCACGGCGACGACACCGAGCTTCTCGTCCGGAAGAAAGACTAGCTGCGTCGAAAAACCGTAAATGGCGCCGCCATGCCCCACGCGGCGTCGCCCGTCGAGCTCCGTGACGCGGAATCCGAGTCCGTAGCTTGCGTTCTCGTCGACGTCTCGAAACTGCGGCGCGTACATCGACTCCAGCGTTTCCGTTTCGAGGACGCCGCCGCCGCCACGGAAAAGAGCGCTCATGAAGCCGCCCAGGTCGAGCACCGTCGAGTACAAACTTCCTGCGGGGGCCATCCCCAGCTGGAAGGTGGGCGCTTCGAAGCGCCGGCCGTCATAGGCCCACATCTCGCCTTTGGCCAAAGCGCCGCGCACGCGCGCGCTCGGCTCGAAGTCCGAATGCATCATCGCGAACGCGTCGAGAACTTCACTGCGAACGTATTCGGTGAAAGGCGTGCCCGTGACGCGCTCGAGCACGTAGCCCACCATCGCGATTCCGGCGTTCGAATATTTCACCCGCGTCGTCGGCTCGTAGACGAGCTTCTGCCCGTTCAAGCTCGCGATCGTGGCTGCAAGAGATGGCTCGCTCGGCTCGAAGTAGTTTCCGACAGGTGGCTCGCGGATGAGTCCCGCGCGGTGCGCCATGAGCTGACGCAAAGTGACCGCCTTCCCGAAGCGATTATCGAGCTCGAGCTCGGGCAGATAGTCGGTGACGTCGCGATCGAGATCGATAGCTCCGCGCTCGACGAGCTGCATGACGGCGATATCGGTGAAGAGCTTCGACACCGACCCCACCCGATAGACGGTCTCGGGGCTCGCCGGGACGCGAGCTACCGGGTCTTGGAACCCGAACCCGCGCGCCCAAACAATCTTCTGGTCGTCGACGAGCGCAATCGACAGTGCGGGAATCGCCTTTCGCTCGATCTCGCGCTCGATGACGACTTCGAGAGAAGCGGTGAGCTGTGCAATAGAGGGCGGCGTTTGGCAGGCCGCGAGCCCTGCAAGCCAAAGAAAAGCAAACGATCGAAAAAAGTGCGGCATGATGCCGCCGATTCTACGCGAGCCTGCGGGCAATGACGAGGGTGCGGTCGTCCTCGAATGGGGTGCCGCACGCGAAGGCGTTCAGGTCCGCGGCGATGGCGGCGGCGAGGTCGTCGGCGGCCGATGACGGTTTCTCGTGCGCAGCGGTGGTCAAAGGGCGGCTGGGCGCCCGGTTTGACATGCAGCAATAGGCTCATCGTGACCCCTTGAAAGAGGTCTTGCGTGCGCGAAAGCACGTCTTGGGCTCCCCTGCTTTGAATAGACGGACGCTTCCGGAGGTTTCCCCTTATAATGTCGCGCCACGAGGGACAAAGATGTTCGGTTTACCTTGGAGCACCACGCTTCTCGTCTTCGGATTTCCTCTCATTTGGATTCTCTACACCGTGGGCTTTCTAATCGTGACCCGAGATTGGGGCCGCGAGGAAAGCGAGAGCCGTGGGGGTGGGGCCCCGCGGCGTAAAGAGAGGTCTCGGTGAACGCGACGGTTCTTGCGTTTCTCGTTCTCTACTACCTCGTCGTTCTCGGCATCGGGTTTTGGGCCATGAGGCGCGGGGCGGGCGGGGGGCTCGAGGGCTACCTCTTGGGCGGCCGTGACGTCGGACCGCTCGTCACGGCGCTCACGCTTCAGAGCACGTCGATGAGCGGCTACATGTTCTTGGGCGCCGGCTCGCTAGCTTATACCACCGGCTATTGGTCGCTTTGGTTCGCGGCCGGGGATATTGGCGGAGGAGTTCTCAACCTCTCCATCATCGGACGCCGGATGCGCAAGCTGTCGCAGATCATGGGCTCGCTTACCGCGATCGAATATCTCGAGGCCCGCTACCCATCGCCCGCGACGCGCCTCATCGCGGCGAGTGTGTCTGTTTTCGTGCTGGCGTTTTATGTGCTCGCGCAGTTCATAGCGGGCGGGAAAGGGATGGAGCTCGTAACCGGGCTTCCCTATTCTTGGGCGCTTTTCATCGCTCTCGCCATCATTATTGTCTACACGTTTCTGGGCGGTTATCTGGCGGTCGCTTACTCGGATTTTTTTCAAAGCATCGTGATGCTGGTCGGCGTCGCCTGGATTCTTGCCGCGGCGCTCATCCATGTGGGCGGCTTTACCGCCGCCAATCTCGCGCTCGCGGAGATCGACCCTACGCTGCTCTCGATTTGGGGCCGCGATCTGGCGTTCCAAGGCCAGTGGGGCGTTGTCGCGGGCGCAGTGCTCGTCTTCTCCGCCGGTTATATGGGTTGGCCGCATGTCGTGACCCGGCATATGGCGATGAAGCGGCCGGAGACCGCGCGACTGGCAGGCGCCTATGCCACGCTCTGGAACCTGCTATTCGTCTCGGCGCCTTACATCGTGGGCCTTTTGGCAATTCTGATCCTGCCGAACCTGGACGACCCCGAGCTCGCCATTTTTCGAGTGGCGGAGACCCTGCTCCCAGCGGCTGTGACGGGGGTCGTGATGGCCGCGATCATGGCGGCGATCATGTCCACGGCGGATTCTTTGCTCTTGCAGACCGGCTCAATCGCGTCGCGGGATATCTATGAGCGCTTCATCAACCCGAAGGCGTCGGAGCAGCAGATGGTCTGGGTGTCGCGTAGCTTCGTGCTCGCCATCGGCGTTATCGGCTACGTCGTGGCGCTTCTGGAGCCGCCCGCTGTCGCTTTCGTTGTCATCTTTGCGACCTCTATTCTCGGAAGCGCCTTTGCACCGGCTTTCTTCTGCGCCGTGTGGTGGAGAAAAGCCAATACGCCCGGCGCTGTCGCGTCGATGGTGAGCGGCACCGTCGTCTCCGTCACGTGGGAGCTGGCCGGGCTCGCGGAGCCGACGACTCTGGCGCCCGTGACCGTCGGCCTCTTCGTCTCGAGCATCGCGATCGTGGTCGTGAGCCTCGCCACCCAGAGCTCCTCTCCCGTTCCCGCCCACGTGCTCAGAGCGATGGAGGAGACGACGCGTCTCGGCCCCGTCCCGAGAGAGATGATGGCGAGGTCGGACTCCGCCCTCCGGCCGGAAGCGGAGGAGATCGCATCGCTCCTCGAAGACAGCGACCTGCCGTGAAGACCGAGCTTCTGGCGATACGGGGAGATTTTACGGCGGAGGCGTGTGAAGGCGTCGTCCGGGCGGCGTCGCCGTCGTCGAGCCCCCGAGCTCGCCGTCGTCTGTTCTACCCTTACTTCTGGTTCCATCTGCGTTACGAGGTGGGCACTTTGCTCGGGAAAAGTGCTCTTCGGGTCGAGTGTCTCGTCGATGCGCGCACCCGGGTGAGC
This sequence comes from Acidobacteria bacterium bin61, assembly GCA_963578475.1. Lineage (GTDB taxonomy): Bacteria > Acidobacteriota > Vicinamibacteria > Marinacidobacterales > SMYC01 > SMYC01. The sequence goes on from CAUZCL010000033.1 coordinate 31,779, forward strand.
TCGACCTCCGATCCGTTCGAGCTCGATCCGTTCGAAGCGGACGAAGCTGAGGTCGCTCTGCCGCGTCTAGAAGTTGCCGAAGCGCTACGGCTCGCCGAGCGCTACGCGTCCTACGTCGTGAAGAGCCGCCGCAAGGCGCTCGTCACGCCCAAGAGGGAAGTCCTGGAGCAGCGACTCGTCTACAAGCCGTTTTGGATCGTCGATTGCGCCGAAGCTTACACGCTGCTCGTCGACGGGGTGACCGGCGGCTTCCATCCTCTCAACGGCTCCGCGTCTAAGGGTCCGCGAAAGAATAACTTCACATTTTAGGACGCCGATGCATCCCGCTTGGCTGCGTTGCTCGTCGTTCATGGGTCTGGCATAGATCTGGATATTACTCGCTCCTCGCGCCTTGCCAGCCGGGCGCCCTTGATTAGACGGGGCCCGAAAATACGAACTTATTCTTTCGCGGACCCTAAGCTGGGTTAGATCCGCGAAGCCGTTCAGGGCTGACTTGGGACAGGGCGCCTGGGTCATGTTCCCGTCCCCTTCCATGGCTTGCCAGGAAGCTTCGCGATCAGCTCGTCCTGCACGATTTCCGAGGCGGCCACGGGGTCGTACGCGACATCAACAGGAATGAGCAGCCGGATGTCCTCGATGAAAACATCACTACGAAGCTTCGCGGCCAGATTCGCCTCGAGCTCGGCGCGAGAGACGGTCGCGCCATCGTGATCCATGTAGCGCTGAAAAGCACTCCACAATCCGATTGCTGTCCGCGTCATCGGACCGCAACCCGAGCCAGAGGTCGTAGAGATCGCGACCTTTCTTGCGTTGGTAGAGTGCACGCATCTTGGTGCCGAGTAGCTCGTCGAGGTGATAAATGGGAAGCTCGGTCGTCCCCTTGAACCATGGGTTGTCGACGGTGAACGACTGCCGAGTCGTACCCAACACGGAAAAGTGCTCCCGTGTGTTGATTTCGATCTTCAGCCGCATGGTTGTTACTGGGGCAAACGTCGTCTCGAAGCGGTAGTAGAGTGTGAAGCGTCCCTTGCCTCGTTTCCATCGCGGGGCACGAAGCCATGGGTCTAGGGCTTCGCGGATGGCGTCGATCAGCTTGCCGATTGGCCCGGCGTCCCGTTGAACGAGATCGATGTCCTCCGAGTAGCGTCCGGGCCGTGGGCTTGAACACCATCTCCGAGTTCAACCAGATCATCGACACTGCTTGGGATATCACCCAGGTGCTCATGCTCGGTTTCACCTTTCAGATCTGCGGAGTGGACGAGGTCATTACCGAGGTCTACAAGGCAATCGAGCGCGTCATGTCGATCATGATTCGGGTCACTAACCACGCCAGCGGCCCCTGGGCCCTGATGGAAACGGAGATGGTGACCCGAGAGAACATTCGCGATCTGTTCCCCGACGGCTCCGTCCATTCCCCCCTGGGGTCCTTTTCTAGCATCTTGACCGGCTCGGGGAGCGGAATCCACGACAATAATATGCGCGAGGCCTGGCCGGCCTTGTTCGAAAGTCGCCCTGGTAAAGCTCAAACAGGACAGCGTCACCAAAACCTGGATTTGTTACCAGCCGCCCTTCGTGGTCAGGAACGGCGGACCGAAGGATTTCAATCTCCCCTGGGAGAAGGAAGATGAGAATCAGGTCACCCGTTTCTACTGGTGGGTGACCGCGGACCCCGTGGATGCCCTGGTATTCCCCAGGACGGCGACGACGCCCTTTGGATTTCCTCAAGTCCCCGGGATGACGGCGGTGGCTCTGGCGAAGCCCGTGGGCGGGGACATCGCGCCTGACGACGAGGGGGCGGAATACGTCGCCAAGCTGATACCGCTCTCGACCATCAACGCTTCTTTCGCAGGACTTTCCGGGGGACTTCAGAGTTTGTCAGAGGTGTTGCATTGATTGAGAGCTTTGGAAGCCGTCGCCTGAGCAGAAATGGACAGTCGGGTCAGGCCTTCATCGAGACCGTGTTGATGATCTGGCTTCTCACGCTCCTGCTCTCCGCCATCATTCAAGTCTTTCTCGTCCACAACTACGTCTATCAAATGGCAATTAATGCCTATTACAGTCTCTTCAAGGATAAGGCGTATGGGCGTGACAACAAACACGATCAGGCGTTCCAGGGATATCCCAACTACGCGCAGAAAAAACCCCTTCGTGCCGTCACAGCGCTCCAGCAGGCTGGGGGAAAAGTGCACGTGCTCGCCAGCCAAGCTGTTAATTGGTCCGATGACGATCGAGCGGCGGTTCCTATGATGCCTTTTTTCGAACAGCCTATCTTGGATCAACTCAGAAACTACGGCATCACTCGAGAAGGGGTGCGGCTCAAGGTCGGCACCGCCTGTCAAGGGCAGAATTTCCTCGATACGAAGTTTCTCCGAATGGCCATGGGCACCGAGGGCGGCTTCTCGGCTTTTGCCAACATGATCAGTGCTCTCGCCCAAATGTCGACCGAGCTCGGGCAAAACTACACCCAATACACCGACGGTTATTCGGCGGACGATCTCGATGGTCTCTCCGACGATTACGACGACGCCAACGACGATCTCAACGAACAGGTTCCTGACGGCGCCGAAAGTGGACAGGACCTGTGGGACGTGAATCACGGGGACTTCGACCACGACGGGTACAACGACTTCTGCGAGACGGTTAACGGAAACAACCATCCCGATTGCAAGAACAATCGGCCTTGGGAGTAAGAGTCAAAAAGGAGAATTCATGAAGGGCACGCCGGTAATCATCATCTCGGTCTTGTTTGGAGTCCTGGCCTGGGTATTCGTCTGGCTTTATCTGAACACCAAAGAGTCGGAGCTTCTGCAGATCTCGGACATGAGACCGGTGGTGGTGGCCGCGACCGACATTCTCCCCGGCACCGCCATCGAGGAGAACATGATTACCGAGACCCAGGTGCCGCAGAAAATCCTGCAGCCGAGCGCCTTCAGCACGACGCGCGACGTCGTCGGGCAGATCCCGGCGGTTCCCATCCAGGGAGGAAGCCAGCTCACCGGCACTTCCATGACAGGCGTGGGGCGGAGCCTGGCGACCAAGATCCCACGCGGCCGCCGCGCTGTTTCCATGGCGGTCACGGACCTCACCGGAGTCTCCAGTCTCATCCGGCCGAACAACTACGTGGACGTTCTCGCCACCGTGAAGCTGGGAAGCGGGCTGGGCGCTTCCGATCAAAGGACGTTCGTGACGACGATTCTGGAGAACGTGCTGGTCCTTGCCGTTGGGGACGATCTGGGAGAAGTGAGAACCCTCCGAGGCGACCAGACGATGGAGTTCCTGGAGCGGCAGCAAAGATAGAAGTTCAGCACCGTCACCCTGGCGCTCGACCCTCAGCACGTTCAAGACCTGGTATTAGCCCAGGACATCGGGAAGCTCGGGGTTTTCCTCGCGCTCATCGTTTCGAGCGTGGGGAAAGTGCCAGCTCCCGGGCGAGTGCGAGCTCGCGACTCGCCTCCACGTCCATACCCAGCCGTTCATATAGTTGCCCGAGGCGCTGGTGGATTTCAGACGATTCGGGAAACCGTTCGGCCGCCTCGTTCAGCGCATTCGCCGCCGCCTGCGCCTGCTCTGTCTTCTCGAGCCAGGAGGCGTAGGTGAGATAGCAAGACGGATTCCCGGGGTCAAGCTCGAGACACTTTCGATAGCTCGCCTCGCCAGCATCTTCGTCCTCGGCGTCGTGGAGGAGGGCCCACGCCTTCTGGACGTCGGGGTCCTCGTCGTCGGCCCGATTCAGGACGTCTCTCGCCCGGTCCAACTCGCCGGAGCGGACCAGGGCTCTCGCGTAGGCGCTCTCGATGAGGGGCGCGTCGGGTAACGAGTGCCGCCCCTGTTTGAGGACGGCTAGCGCCTGGTCCTCCTCGCCACGGGCTTGATGAACGCGCGCGACGAGAACATGGTGGACCGGCTCCATAGTTGCGAGCGCGAGAAAACGCTGGGCTTCCTTCAGGGCTTCGTCGGTGCGGCCGGTGTCGGTGAGGTGCTCGAGCAGCAGCTCCTTCGCCCCGCGATGCGTGGGATCGAAGTTGATAGCCGCTTGCAGCTCCTTCGTTCGGTCTTCCGCGGCCCTGAGCTCCCGAAATTGCTCGAGAATCTCGCGGCCCCGATCGGGCTCGCCGTGACGCAGGAGGAAGTTGCCGAAGTTCAATCTGGGATCGGACGCGAAGGGCGCGAGCGAGAGGGCTCGTTCGAAGTGGAGCCGGGCCTTCTCTGCCCGACCCAGCGTGTCGTAGACCCGCGCCAGCTGGTGGTGTCCGTTGCCGAGATCGGGAGCGAGCTCGATGGCGCGACGAAGTAGAGGCTCCGCTTGTTCCGTACGACCCTGGTCCGCGTGGAGTCGCCCCAGCTGAAAGTAAGCCAGCGCGAGGTCAGGAGCGAGATCGATGGCCTTTCGGTAAGCGTGGTCGGCCTTCTCGGGCTCGCTCTCGTACTGGTAGATGCCGCCGAGGCGAAAGTAAGTCTGGGCGTCGTCGGGCCTCGCCTCCTGCGCCCGCTCGAAGTAGCTTCGGGCGCGAGAAAGCTCCTCCTTCCTCACATGGAGGAGCCCTTTCTCGACAAGGCTGCGCGGGTCGTTCTCGCTGAGCTCGATGGCGCGGTCGAGGTGTCGATGCGCCAGCTCGTAACGACCCAGCTTCGAATAGAGAGCGCCCAGATAATGGTGAGCCTCGTAAGAGTCCGGAGCGGTGGAGGCCGCACGCCTGAGAGTGTCGAGGGCCTCCCGCGTCCGCTCCTGCCGGAAGTACAGAACGCCCAGAGGTACGAGAGCGCGCGGCGCCGCCGCGTAGTTCTCCACGACGCGCTCGAGAGCCTCGATGGCCCGTAGGTCCTCGTTCCGGCCAATGTGAATCATCGCAAGATCGTGAAGCGCCTGGGGGTTGTTGGGCTCTCTTTCGAGCCCGGCACGGTACGCATCGATGGCTGCCTCGTCGTCGCCGAGAGCCACGAGATAGGCGGCGAACAGAAAGTGGCTCCGGGCCGCCTCCGGTGCAAGCGTCACCAAAGCCTCCGAGTACGCGATGCCCTGCCTCTCGCGCCCGAGGTGCAGATGTGCGACCGCCAGCATCCAGAGCGCTTCCCGGGCGTCGGGCCGAAGAGCGTAGGCTTGCTTCAAGGGCTCGATCGCCTCGGCGACGGCATCCGCTTCGAGCAGCTGACGAGCGCGCTCGAGGTGCTCATCGAAACTCGGGGACTGGCTCAGCGCGACGGCAGCCGCAATGGAGGGAAGCAGGAGCGAGCTCACCATGATCAGAAACCTATTGTAACGCGATGCTTTCGGAACTTGACGCGCTTCTAACCAGGCGGTACGCGTCTTGTCGGCCCGGATCGTTACCCCCGCAGCAGATGGATGACGACGAAGACTAGATAGTTATTCTTGCTGCGGACCCTAAGGTCGTTCGAAGTTCACTGCCGAGCCGCCCTCCGAATCTCGCGCACCAGCGCCTCGGCGGTTTGAACGTCGGCCTGATAGCGCTCGCGGGGAGCTTCGCGTACGAAACGCTCGAGATAGGGAAGCGCCTCCCGCGGGGCGAGCTCGAAAAGTGCCATGGACAGGTTGTAGAGGGCGTCGAAGTGTTGCGGATCGAGCTCGATGGTGCGCTTCCAGGACCCGATGGCCGCGGAACGGTCCGCCAACTCCGTTGGGCCCACGGAGCTGCGCGCGAAGATGTTCTGTTTCACCCTCACTGCGGAAAAACTCGTTTGCGGGATCGTCTCGTCTTCGAGCGCTGTTTCCGCGGTCGCGATGTGAAACACGCCGAGCTCGGTGCCGTTCAGCTTTCCCGTCAACCGAGCGCCACCGATGATTCCGATCTCGTCCCCGTCTTCAGAGAGCCCGATATTGCGGCTGAAGAACAGCAGCGTTCCCGGAGGCTCGTAGGGCAAGGTGGTCTCTCCGATTTGAAACAGACCTGCATTCTCGAGGAAGAACTCGCGTTTCTCGGGAAAAAAGAGCGGGAAGCGGGTGAGGTTGACCTGTTGTTGATCCGACTCGACTTGGGCGAAGTCCGTGTTGACGGTCAAGTCGAGGTTCATCGAGCCGCTCAACGCAATCTTCGCATCGAGCCCGCCCGTAATCGAGAGATCGGTATCGCTCGACGTCTCGATTGCCTGCTTGGCTCCGCTGAGCGCGTAGGGCTTGAGCTTGAGCCGGCCGCCGGGCCGCGCCTGCTCGATCCCGGCGAGCCGACCGTAGCGCGTAGCGCGAAGCGCGAAACCTCGCGTTGAACCCCCAGTCCGGAGAGATGAACGCCCAATAGGACTGCTCGCGCGTGCGCGCCACGAGACGGCCGAAATTGATGCCCCATCCTTCAGCGCTCCCGGGATCGAAGCGCAGCGTGTTGAAAGGGATGGCGATCTCCGCCGTCCAGCCGCCCTCGTCGATCGTGGAGGCGGCTTGCCAGACGCCGTCCCACTCGAAGTTCTGGACCGCGCCCTCGTTGCGCGCGACGCCGTCGCGCCTTGCGCCCACGGGGTTGGTCGCGAAAAAGAAAGCGTTCCGTCCGTCTCGGAACGTATCGAGAAAAATCTCGAAGTTATCCTCGGCCACGAGAAGCGCGTCGCGGCGATACTCCGTCCCAACGATCCGGTTGGGCTCGGTGTCCCAGAGACGAGCCCCGATCAAAAGGACGTCACGCGTGTAGACGACGCGGACTTCAGTGCGCTCCGTGGCGGGCTCTCCGGCGCGCGGCTCCGATTGAACGAAGCCGGTGAGGACGGTCGCACTTTGCCAAAGCGGCTCGCTCAACACACCGTCGATGCGTGGGAACTCCTCGACCACACGCGCGTTCACCGTGAGCTCTCGACCGTCGGGGGTCTGTGCCGCGAGTGCGGCGGGGACAATGACAATGACAAGAGCGACGGATATCAGCAAGCGGAGCTACTCTTCGAGCACGTATTCAAAGACCATCCAAGACACCGCGAGATAAGAGGTTGTGCAGCCGGCGAGAAGCGTGACCCATGTGCCCGGGTCTGACAAAGCATCGACATCGAAGAGAAGCCGCGTGGCCTCGGCTGCCGCGATGACGATGGGAATAGCGAAGCTGAACAGAAGCATCGGCAGGAGCACGTCGCGCATCGTTGTATTGGCGGCGACCGCCGCGAGGATGGTGCCAAGCGCGGTATAGCCCAACGTTCCGAGAACAAGAACGAGGCCGAACCAGGCCAGGTCCGAGCCTGGAAGGACTTCCCAGACGTTCAAATTGAAAAAGACGACGAAAAGCGGGAGAACAAAGATCTCCATCACGAGTATGAAGAGAAGGTTCGAGAGAAGCTTCCCGAAATAAATCGCGCTCCTGTCGACCGGTGCGAGCATGAGACCGGAGAGGCTCTGATCCTCGCGCTCCGCCGCAAAGCTCCGGTTGAGCCCGAGCGTTGAGGCGAAGATGAACGCGGTCCACAGAATACCGGGGCCGAGCTCTAGTGCGCGCGTCTCGTCGAGCGCGAGCGTGAAGTTGAAGACGACGAGCACGAGCACCGCGAAGACGAACATCGAGGAAACGATCTCTTTCGTGCGTAGCTCTTTGCGCACGTCTTTCTGGAGGATGGCGAGCACGACGCGAAGATAAGAGCTCACTTTAGCTCCCGCGAGCTCGTCTCGAGAAGGAGACGGCGGAGCTCGTCAACCATATGGGCGGTATCGTCATTGTCGTCCGTATGGGTGGCGTCGAAGACGATACGCCCGCCGTCTATGAGCAAAACGCGATCGGCGAGGGCGACGCCGCGCTCGATGTCGTGGGTAGCAAGGAGCACGGTGACGTTCCGGCCTTTGATGTCGTTCAGGAGATGGTCGAGCCGCTCGGAAGCGACCGCATCGAGGCCGGTGAAAGGCTCGTCGAGCAAGAGAAGCTTTGGCTCGTGCACGAGCGCGCGCGCAATGGCGAGCCGCTGCTGCATGCCGCGCGAGAGGCTTCTCGAGGGAGAGCCTGCCCGTAGCGCGAGGTCGGCCCATTCGAGAAGCTCGTCGACGTCGCACGTGGCGCCATAGAGCGACGCGTAGAACTCGAGGTTCTCGCGCACGGTCAGATCGGCATAGACGAAGCTCTGATGGCCCACGAGCCCGATCTTGGCCCGCATGGAGCTCGTGAGCTCGTCGAGCGGCTTGCCGTCGTAAAAGAGCTCACCGGAAGTCGGGCTCATGAGGGTCGCCGCCACGCGCAGAAGCGTCGACTTCCCAGCGCCGTTTCTACCGAAGAGCACGTGGCAACAGCCGCGCGCGAGCTCGAGATCGATTTCCTTCAGGACGGGGATGCGTCCGAACTGTTTAGTCAGACGCCTGGCCGCGAAAACGGCCATGTCCGAGGCCGTGTCAGTTTGTCTCGACCCCAAAGAAACCTCAGTCGGCGCGTCGCGTCGAAGACGGATAGAGCGCGGCTAGAAGGCCGTAGCCCAAGGCCGCCGCCATCAAGATGACCAAGACCCATTTCGACGCAAGGGTAGGATCGGTGAGGCGCGTCACGGTGCTACCCGTGGTCGCGGCGGGCGGTGCAGCGCCCTCGCTGCTCCCGCTTCCAGAAGGCACGAGATCTCCCGCCACGGAGCTGCCGCCCGAGAGCTCGAAGCGGATGGGGTCGCCTGGGGCGACGTCGCTCTTTCGAATGGCGGAGAAGCGGCCCTCCGGCTCGACGCCGAGAATCTCCCAGCCCTCGGCTTGAACGTTCACGTCGGGGGGCGCTAGGAAGACAAGAAGCTCTGGGAGCCTGTGGAAGCTTTGCGCGTCCACGGCGTAGCGGCCGCCGGAATAGCTCACTTCGTACGAGATCGCCATTTGCGTCTCACCCGGCTTGAACGCGGTCTTCGTCACGTAGCCGGGGCCTGTCGCGATGGGTGAGGCGGGCTGGGGCACGGGCATCCCGCTCGCGCCTGACGCCGAGACCGAATGGAGAGACAGCAGATCGTTCGTCGGCAAGTTGAAACGAAACGTGCCGTCCGGGTTGTGATAAGTGCGAGGCGGAGAGCTCCGATTCTCGACGACGAAAACTTTGTCGACGAGGAGCTTGTCGCCTTCGCGGCGGTAGAGAAATCGCGACGTCGTGATCTCGAGAACGCTGTGGTCCCACTCGCGGAACGTATCGTAGACGGTAATCTCGGCTTGTGCTTCGTAGCCACGACCGAAGTCGATCGTCTGGTTGTAATTCACGCCCGATGACGTCACTTGCAGAAGCATCGGACGCTGGCCTTCCAGTTCGATATCGGTGATCTCGAAGCGGCCCGAGACGGCGCCGAGCTCCTTGACGGGTGTCATCTCGGTGGCGAGGCGATAGAGCGTCACTTTCTCGCCCGACCCCGGGCCGCGGCTGGTGCCGTTCACGAGATTCACGGTCAGAATGCCGCCTCGCGGCTGAGTCGTTGCCGCGGCCGCCGCGAGCACCATGGCGAACGTGAGCACGGGAAGCTTCATGCGCTCACCTTTTCGCCGCAAGCGTTACAGAACTTGGCCTTTTTTGGCAGTGTTTCACGGCAAGCGCCGCAGCGGGCCTCTAGCGGGTGGCCGCAATCGGGGCAGAACTTCGAGCCCTTCGGGTTGGCTTCGCCGCAGCTCGCGCAGGCGATCGTCTCCGCCGCCGTCCTTTTGGACTCAGCCGATCCTTTCTTCTTGCGCTCTTGCTGTTGTTGTGGCGCGAGCTCGCCCATCCGGGTGATCACTGCCGACACTTGAGCCATGTAGTTGTTGCGCGAGGATTCGTAATCCGCATCGGTCAGCTTGCCGGAAGCTTTCTCGAAGTCGAGGTCTTTGATGTTGCTCAAAATCTGATTTTTTTCCTCTTCGAGGTCGAGGAGCTCGCTCTGGGTCTCGTCGAGCCCGATCGGCTCGGGGGCTTTGCTTGCGAAGACGGGGTAGAGAACGAAAGCGACGACGACGGCGCCGAGAGTAGCCAGAAAGGCGAGTATCAACTCAGATCCTGGAGCTCTTTCTCGATGCGGGCCCGGTCGGCGTCGCTTATAGGCGTGACCACCGCGGCGGCGACCGTCTGCTGTCTCCACGCGTGGAGCACGCGGGTGATGACGAAGGCGCCGAAGACAAACGCGATGATCGGCATGATCCAGGCCGTCAAGTGAAAGCCTGTCGTGGGCGGCGCCGACAGGATCACGAGGCCGTAGCGCTCTTGGAATCCCTCGACGATGTCTTCGACGCTCTCGCCGTCGCCGATCCGGTCCCAGATCTCTTCACGAATAGGCTTGGCCGAATGGCAGTGTTCCATGGAACAGGAAGAGATCGTTTGATTGCAGCCGCATTGGCACATGAGCGCGGCGCCCGCGGCACGAAACTCCGGTCCGTGAGCGCGTTCTACTTGGGCGAAGGCGCTCGGGGTCAGGAACAGGATGAAGGCGATGGCGCTAAGCGACTTCATATCTCTTCTTGACCCGGGTGGCCACTTTTTTCTCGGACTCGGCTTTTCTTGCGAGCTTCAGCTCGCGTTTGTCCGGCACGAGAGTCACCACGGTTCCCAGGAACATCACGATGCCGCCGATCCAAACCCAGCGCACGAGCGGCTTGACGTAGACTTGCACCGTGGCCTTGTTGTCGTCGGTGACGCTCGCGAAAATGAGATAGACGTCCTCCACGAAGGTCGCGTGCCGCCGCACTTCGGAGGTCGGTTGCTGGCTCGCGAAGTAAAAATGTTTTTGCGGCTCATAGGTGCCGACGAGCTTGCCATTCTTGCGGAGCTCGAGCTCCGCGGAGAGCCACTCGTAGTTCGGCGTGCGGCCCTCATTCAAAGCCGTGAGCTTCACGTCGTAGCTCTTGATTTGGATCGACTCGCCCGTGGCGAGATCGGCCTTCATGTCCGTGTCGAAGGCCAGGCCGGCAATGCCGATGAAGATCAGTACTATCCCGAAATGGACGATATAGCCGCCGTAGCGACGCGTGTTCACGAGTGTGAGATCGACGAGCGCGCTCGTGTAGCTTCCGCCTCGATGCGTCTGTCGCACCCGCGCCCCTTTGTGAAACTCCAGCACGATTGTCGTGGTTACGAAGGTGGAGAGAGAAAAGGTCATGAGCGCCGCAGGATGTCTCATGCCGAGTGCGAGGAGGCCGACGAACGTCGCGACACCGACAAGGCACGGCCAGGTGAAATTTTTTCTGAGGCTCTCGAACGATGATTTCCGCCAAGCGAGGAGTGGCCCGATGCCGGTGAGGGCAAGAAGCGCGAGTCCGATAGGGATGTTGACCTTGTCGAAATAGGCTGGGCCCACCGTCGCTTTTTCGTCGTGGAGCCATTCTGACAAGACGGGATACATCGTTCCCCAAAGCACCGCGAAGGACGCGATCAGGAAGAGCAAGTTGTTGAACAAAAAACTTGATTCCCGGGAGATGACGGAGTCGAGCTCGTTCTCGGACTTGAGCTGTGGGAGCCGGTACAGGATGAGGGCGGTACAGACCGCCGCGGCCACGAAGATGAAGCCGAGGAAGGTTTGCGCGAAATCAGATTCGGCGAAGGCGTGCACCGATGCGACCACGCCGCTGCGCGTGAGAAAAGTTCCAAAGACGCAGAGAAGATAGGTGATCACAACGAGCGTAACGTTCCAAATCTTGAGCATCCCCTTGCGCTCCTGGATGACGACGGAGTGCAAGTAAGCCGTGCCTGTGAGCCAGGGCAAGAGCGCGGCGTTCTCGACCGGGTCCCATGCCCAATAGCCGCCCCAGCCGAGCTCGACATAAGCCCAGCGCCCACCGAGGATGAGGCCGGTGCCGAGGAAGAACCAAGCGACCAGCGTCCAACGGCGGGTTGACGTGATCCATTCGGCGCCGAGGCGGCCCGAGGCGAGTGCGGCGACGCAAAAAGCGAAGGGGATGACGAAGCCGACATAGCCGATATAGAGAATCGGCGGATGGATCGCCATGAGGGGATGCTGCAAGAGCGGGTTGAGGCCGCGGCCATCGACTGGAGCCCAAGATTCCGCGCCGGCCGCGGTGACGACGCCGAGCTCGACGAACGGGTTGCAGAGCCAATAGTTCAAATAGGTGAAAAAGAGCGTGATCATGCCGAGCGTCGCGACGACATAAGGCATGAGCTCGCGGTTTTTCTTCTGGTTCGTCAGGATCGTGATGGCGGTGAAAATAAAAATGAGCCAGCTCCAGAACAGAAGCGAGCCGTTATTGCCTGCCCAAAGCGCGGAGATCTTGTAGAAGAAAGGAAGGTCTCGGTTCGAGTAGCTCGCGACATATTCGAAGCGAAAGTCGCTCCTGAGAAGAAGCGTTACGAGCGCGAAACACGCCATGGTCGAAAGCGCCGAGCATGTCAGAAGGGCGCGCTCTCCGCTTTTGACGAGGCGCGAGCTTTCGCGGCGCACGCCGAGGAGGGAGGCGACCACCGCGTAAGAGGCGAGCACGACGATCGCCATGAGTGAAAAATTGCCGAGATGCTGCATCGAGTTCGTTTATGAATAGCGCCAGCCGAGACCGGTTATTCGGCCACGGTCGAGCCTTCTTCGAAGGCGACCTCGTATTTCGAGGCGCATTTCGCTTGTACGAGTGTGGCCTCGAACGTTCCCTCCGGCGTGAGCGTCCCTTCGGCGACCGCTTGCGCACGATCAACGAGCGTGTCCGGAAGTGGGCCTCGCCCGATATACTTCACTGGGAGCGTCTCACCTTCGAAGTCGATCACGAAGGTTACGACGCCCTCGCCTTGGTGCTCGATCGAGCCTTCGACCACATTGCCCGCGACACGCACCCGGCGTCCTTCGACCCTTTGGCCCATGGCCTTGAGCTCCGGAACGGTTTGGTAATAGGCCTTGCTCTCTTCCATACCGGTAATTGCGAGGGCGAGGACGGCGCCAAGAATGACACCGGTTCCAGCGACGAATTTGAGTTTTCTCGTATTCATGGGCTCACGCTTCCCCTAGATTATACCGGCGCAGCCTCTACCGCCACAAGGAAAGGCCGAAAGCCTATCTTGTGCGCGTAACGCGGTCTGGGTCCAGTGACGGAGTGCCTCATTTCAGTCCGGATAGCTGATAGTAGGCAGCTGATTACTCACGTCGAATCCTGACGACGGCTCGAAGCGCTTCGAGGTAGTCGGCCACCATAGCTTCTGGGCTGTGCTCGCGCTCGACGAAGGCACGCGATTCGATGGCGAGATCGCGGCGGCGGTTTGTGGAACGGATTAGATCCATCAAGTCGCAATAGAGGCCGTCTTCGTCGCCTTCGAGGCTCGTGCGCGCGACGACCGAGCATGGGAAATCGGCAGCGTGGATTTGGTCCGTGACCATGACGGGGCGGCCGCAGGCGAGAAGGCGGAGGAGCGTGGCCGAAGTTTCGCCGGCGGAAGGAAAGCGGAGATTCAAGCAGATATCGGCGGCGAAGACATGGGGCCAAAAATCGTCGTCCGAGACGCGGCCGGCGATATGAACGGCGTCCTTCACGCCGAGCGCTTCCGCTTCCCCGGCCGCGTCGTAGTGGTCCACTTTGTCGCCGACGAGCATGTAACGCGCATCGACCCCTCTCGCGCGGAGACGCGCGAGTGCTTTGAGCGCCATCCCGATGCGCTTTTCGGGCGTCACGAGTCCAAAGGACGCCAAGAGCAGCCCGTCACCGAGCCCGAGCTTCTTGCGCGCCTCCTCGCGGCTCATCGGGGTCGGGAGGGGCATCCCCATCCGCACGCGCGCGACCTTTGCGGCATTTACGTCCGGGCAGTGCTCTAGGATTTCGTCGCGCGCGGTCGAGCTGTGCACGAGCGTCAGCTGACTCCGGCGAACGAGGTGCTCGTAAAGAGGGTAAGCATAGAGAAGCCGCCCACCGCCCATGCGGATCGCGATCTCCGCGATCGTGTCGCCTTTGTCGGGATACGCCTCCATGACTTCCTCGCGATAGGCGTCGAGCGTGGCGAGAGCTTCGTCGCGTTTGTCGCGATTCCCTAAATCGGCGCGGTAGGCGCGCATCACTGGGCTTTCGAGATAGCCCCTCAAGCGCGCATGGTGGAGCACGAGGTCGTGGAGAACGAGCACGCCGGGGCGCGCGAGCATCTGGGGGTAGAGAAAATCGTGATGGTCGCTATTGCCGACGTGGTACATCGCGAGCCCGGTAGCACCTGCAGTTGCGGCCGCGGCATCGTGAACCGGGAACGGCTGCTTGCGCGCTTCACCCTCGCAGTAAGCTTCGACTTCCCAGTTACTCGCTTTGTCGAGCTCACGCAGCAAGAGCTCGCTGTAATCCGCAATGCCGGTCGGCGCCGGCGGCAGCGGCGTGAAGACCGAGAGCTTCACGCGGCCTTCGGCACGTTCGTGGAATGGAGGACGCCGAGCACGGGGCGCCGGTCGCATGAGAGGCACGACGCTTCAGGAGCTGAGGGCATTCGAACGTTCCTCGAATTCCCGCTCGACCCGTGTCCGGTCTCGACGGGCACGAAAGAGAGCGCCGAAGGTTTCGAGGATGTATTTTATCGAGTGACGGACGCTCACCGAAGACGACTCGTCCGTATAGCGCGTCGGGATGGCCACTTCTTCGATGCGGAAGTCCAGGAGCACAGCGGGGATCAGAAGCTGTGAATCGAATACGAAAGCGTCGGAGAAATCCTCGTAGCTGACCAACTGGAGAAATCTTCGAGAATAGGCCTTCATGCCGCTGTGAAGCTCGCTGAAGTTGGTTCCCAGGAAGAAGTTCTCCCCGACGGTAGTGAGGCGGTTGCCGACATAACGATAGAGCGGCATGCCGCCATCCATGGGGCGACCGCCATCCTTGAATCGCGACCCGAATACGAAATCCGCCCGACCGGAAGCGATTGGCTCCGTGAGCGCCGGCACGCATTGAGGCGAATATTGGTAATCGGGGTGAAGGAGCACCACGATGTCGGCGCCTTCCGAGAGCGCCCAGTCGTAGCACGTCTTCTGATTGCCGTCAGAGCGGCGATTTTCGGGGTGCCGGCGGGTCGGAAGCCGAGCCGTTGCGCGACCTCGACGGTGTCGTCGGGGCTCGCGTCGTCCACGACTAGCACCGCGTCGTAGCAGTCTTTCGGGATGTCCCGATAGGTCCGCTCGAGGGTCCGGGCGGCTTTGTAGGCATCGTTATGATAGTTCGCATGTCAGGCAGCACTCCGCAAGCGTTTCATGTTACGCCACCCGTCGGGGTGTTTTCAAATGGATTTCATGTGCTCTTCCCGTTGGATGGCAACCAGCAATGTCTGGTCGTGGACGCGGTTGGACGCATTCTTGAGGCGAGACCAGGATGGGGATCACGCACATCGCTTGGGTTCTGATGACGTTGCTGACAGACGGCCGTCCTCAGATCGAGCCCGTTCCGCAGTCGAAGCTCGTCCTCGAGAGGCAGGAAACAAACGAGCCAATGGTCGTCACCTATCTCGTGGGTGGAGAGAGGCGATGCAAACGCGTCGACGGTCCATATTGGAACGCGGGATCTCAGAGACGCGCGTCACCGCGTCGGAGGACGCCGCCGAGACGGGCTTCGAAGTCACGGTTGTCGCGATCGCGCCATAGATCCGCTTCCGGCGCGGCTTCATTATGATGGCGGTATGATGGCGCAGCATGGGCTCCCGAACTCGCGATATCGCGGCGCTTTTGTTTTTCGTTGGTGTGACATCGTGGTTGACCTGGCCGTTGGCCTCGCGGCTTACAACAGGTCTCAGCCCGAGCCCAGACGCACTCCTTAATTATTGGGCGCTCGCCTGGAATTTCCACATCCTGCCTCAAGCGCCTCTCGCCTATTTTGACGCGAATATTTTCGCGCCGCGTCCCGACACTCTCGCTTATTCCGAGCATTTGTTCGGCATAGCAGTCTTCGCGTGGCCGTTTTACGTGGCCACGGGGAGCGTCGTCCTCGCCTATAACGCAGCCATGTTCCTGTCGTTCGTGCTCTCCGGGCTCGGGATGTATCTGCTTGCCCGTGACCTCACGGGAAATCGTTTGGCCGCCCTCGTCGCCGGACTCGTCTTTCTCGCGGCACCTTATCGTTTTTTGCACGTCGTCCACATCCAGCTCGTGACGCTCCAGTGGTTTCCTTTCGTGTTCTGGTGTCTCTTGCGTTATTTGCGCGATGGTCAGAAGCCTTGGCTCGCGGGTGTCGTCGGGTTCTCACTGCTGCAAATATTGTCCAGCAACTACTACGCCGTCTATCTGGCTTTTGCGATCGTTGTCTTTGGAGCGGTGCTTGCCACCTTCGGCCGCTCGCTTTTGAACCGAAAGCGCATGCTCGGGCTCGCGGGTGGCGCGCTTCTCGTCTCCACCTTCGTACTCCCGTTTCTTCTGCCCTATCAAAGAAACCGTGACCGCGGCTTTTATCGGCGCTACGAAGACGTCGTGCAGTTCTCGGCCAAGCCTTCCGACTATTTGCGCCCGAGCGCCTTCAACAAAGCGCCTCATTGGAGGTGGCTTCCGCGCCAGGAGCGATCCGAAAAAGCACTCTTTCCCGGATTCGTGGCGCTCGTTCTCGCGGGACTGGGGCTCTATTACGGACGAAAAGCGACCCGAGGCGATCCGTTGTCGCGCACGATGTGGATTTTCTTCGTGGGGCTCTCGGCAATAGCGGTCATTTTGTCTTTGGGACCGGAGCTTCGCCTTGGTGAGCGTGTCGTGACCCTTCCTTACCAGTTCTTGTACCGCCATGTTCCGGGCTTCAGTGGGATGCGGGCGCCGGCGCGAATCTCGGTGCTCGCGCTGCTCGGAGGCTCGGTCCTCGTCGCCTGGGGAGCCGCCGGCCTGCTCGAGGGTCGCCGGCGAGTTGGCGCGGCTCTCGTCGGGCTATTGCTCTTGGATTATCAGACCTATGCGCTCGATCGCGTGCTGCCCGAAGCGCCCACGATCCCGGTCATCTATGACGTGCTCGACAAAGCGCCCCCGGGCGCCGTACTCGAGCTTCCCATCCACGAAGGTGAAGAGATCACTCGAGAGTCGCTTTACATGTATTACTCGACGGCCCACTTCAAGCCACTCGTGAACGGCTATAGCGGCTGGTGGCCGAACGACTATTGGGAGCTCGTGGGCCGGCTCCGCCACTTTCCCACATCGAGAATCCTGCGCTTTCTGCTCGAGCGTGCGCCCGTGCGCTATGTCGTCATCCACTACGATAGGATTCCTGAACCGCGGCGGCGGCGACTCGAAGCCGAGATGGATCGATATCGAGAAAGAATGCCATTGCTGTCCCGCATTGGAGACGACGCGGTCTACGAAATCGTCGACGCACCCTCATGAAACTGTGGAGTCTCAGGGCTCGGCCAACTCGAAAGTTATGCGATCCAGGAGAAGGATCTGACCTCGCTCCTCGAACTTGGGCTCGATGGTGAGGATGTTGGCGCCCTGCCGAAACTGAACGGGAGCCGAAAGCTGGTACTCGGCGTAACCCGGTTCTGCTAGAAATCGACCCTTTTCGTTCCCATTGACCGTCACTACGATCTCGACAGGGCGAGGACGAACCGACAGCTCGAGAATGACGCGAAGCATCTCGTTCCGCTCCAGTGGAACGTACAGCCGAGCTTTGTTGCGCCTCGTCGTTCGGACCCACCGACCAGCACGAAGCTCTGGCCGGTTCCACCCTTCGCCGACCAACCCTCCATCATCGTCTCCAATCTCCATGACCTGACTCGGCACACGCCGCAAGAAGAAGAAATAGCGACCGAAGACGGTGTCGTACTCGTCCGGTGTCGTGTCGTGTGCCCAGGCAAACCACCAATTCACCGGCCAGGCGAAGGGATAGCCTACTTTCGCGAATAGTATTTCCACACTGTTCGAAGCCACCTCGGTGAACGAGACGGTGTTGTCGATGGGGATGTGGTGACGGTGGTACTGTTCCATGAAGAGCAGGGTCCAGAGGGGAAGTACGGCGAGCATGGCTGCGGTCGCTATCGCCGGCCAGCGATCCACGACAGCTCGCATGTGCTTGAAGGATGCCGCCACCCCGAAAGCCAGTATCGGCAGCGCGCCGTCGAATCGTCGATTGGAGAAAGAATTGAAGGACCACCACTCCGTAACGCTCATATTGAGATAGGTGATCGCGACGACGCAGAACGTCATCATCTATACCGTCACCGGACGCCGCTTGAGCAGCGGTATCAGGCCGAGATATCCGAGCCACAGTACCGGAGTCCACGTCAGGAGCTCGTGTCATGAAGAAAAAAGCGTTTCCCAGAAGAAGGGCTTGGAATATCGTACGAAGCTCGCACCGCCGCGCTCCAAGAGGAAGAACTGATCGTATAAGGCCTTCCATGCTACGAGCTGAGGTGAAATCCCGACGACGAAGCCCGCGAACAAAATGAGCCCGGAGACTAAGACTTTTCGATCCCGCTTCCATAGGCCCCACAACCAATCGAACAAGGGCAAGAAGAGCACGAGCCCGTTTTGCCATCGGACGCAGACCATCAAGCCGCCGAGGAGCCCGCGCACGAGAGCATCCTTGAGACCGCGCTGCAGCCGGCTCCGGTCCCAGAACCAGATGAACAAGGCGGCCGAAAAAGTGCCGAGCGCATGAGCTATCCAGGGTTGATAGACCATCCCGTTGGAGCAGGTCGACAAACTACGACAGCGAGTACAATGAAAAGATCCAGCGCGCTCTTCTCGGCGGTCGTACACCAGACGAGGTGTACTTCGGCCGGGAGGAGAATCTGCTAGAGCGGCTCTCCGAGCAACGGAGGAAAGCACTGGCGTACAGAAGCGCTGCAAATCGAGCAGCGAATTGTCACGCGCCGGTCCTGACGTGCGGAATGTCGCCAGACGCCGGGCTCGTCGAAAACCTGCTCGTAAATTTGCATGATGTCTGTGTGAGCAGCACTGTTTCAATCAGTTGGATCGTTGAACGGCTTTCAATAGATGCTCTAACTGTTCGGCTCGGCGCTCCCACGCAAAGCCATTGGCGTCCTGGAAAGATTTCTCAGCAATTCGAGTTGCCAATGGAAGGTCATCTACAACACGATTGATGCCGTCGGCGAGCGCGTCTGCATCTGACGGAGTCACAAGAACTGCATTACGCCCATCCTCGAGAACTTCACGCGTGGCCTGCAAGTCAGACGCAACAATTGGCTTTCCTGCAGCCAGATACTCAAATAGTTTGAGAGGCGAAGTATAGCGATCTGCCGATGCAGTCGACGTGGTCGGAAGGACCAGCACATCAGCAGTCCCTAACCTGGTCTGTACATCAGCCACCGCAATCATCCCAACAAAGTCCACCCGATCACTAATGCCAAGAGACCGCGCTAAATCCTGTAGTCGAAGAAGGTCCCCCTCTCCAGGATGGCCACCGACAATAACTGTTCGAACCTTTGGTAAACGGACAACGGCACGGAGTAGTACCTCGACGCCCTTCCATGGATACAGATGTCCGGCATACAGAACGACCGGCGACGCGAGCCAACTCGGTGGTGCAAATCGCCTATTTGACGAAAGTCGAACACCGTTCGGGATAGTAATAGCGTCATCTCTCCGACCAAAACGCGTCTCGAGCTCACTTGCGAGAGTTCGTGTCGTGGTCACATAACCATCCGCAAGCTTCCATACTCGCTCTTCACGCAAAAAAAGACGGTCCTTTTGGGTCGGCCTTGCACGGCGCCCGCCAGACACAAGCTTGTCCATCGTCTCGGCAAAAACCGGAGCAAACCCGTGAGACTCGAACACAATTGGTGGACGTAGCCACCGCGGCAGGTTTAAAAGCAAGGAAGCGACGCCAAGATCACGAGTCAAAATTACGTCGGACCGATGGCATAGCGAACGTTCGACAGCGAACGCGAAATAGAGGGCCCGGCGGACTACCGGTGGACCGACAACACGTAGACGGTCAATGGTCAGTGTTGAAAGAGCTTTTAACCCGTAAAAGTTGAGCGGATCCCGTGAGGGTCGTGCAGTATCCGAACGCACGCTCAAAAAGACTTGGTGCCCGCGCGCGGCGAGAGCGTGACACGTTTCCATCGTTTGTACGCCATTGGCTCGCTCGAGTGGAAATCGGATGTCCGAGAAATAGCGAATCCGCACCGTCAAGTCACTGGCATCCGCTTGGACGCGCACTGCCGTCCGGTTTTGCGGTGATCCTTTCGATGACACCAACAACCCGTTCGGCCCTCTCAGGATCACCACGTCTGATGAATGCCATGATGGTGAGGATATCCTGAATCTAGTTGAAGACGGACTAGTTAATTCGTAAATAATAGTAAATGAGGGTGTTACGCTTAACCAAGAAAAGGTCGAGACGTTGGCTTTAGGGGTGTTACGCTTGACCAGGGAAAGTCGAGACGTTACCCTCTAGTCGCTAGAAGCGAGTGTGAAAATTGGAATCTCAAGCCATGCTGTCCTCAATCCGCCACTTCTTATCTCGTAGCCCAGCGGGTGCGGTCGCGCGCCGCTTTTTGGCCAAGTATCGCCGCCAGAAGTACGAAAGCAAGATTGCTCGATTCCTGCGTGAGCGCACCGGTATCGCCGACCGACTTCCTCACGGCGCCGTGTACGAAGGCACCATGCGATGCAATCTGCATTGTGGCTTTT
This sequence comes from Acidobacteria bacterium bin61, assembly GCA_963578475.1. Lineage (GTDB taxonomy): Bacteria > Acidobacteriota > Vicinamibacteria > Marinacidobacterales > SMYC01 > SMYC01. The sequence continues at coordinate 52,185 of CAUZCL010000033.1, forward strand.
GCTGGGTCGGAGACCTCCTCAACTTGGAAGGTGAGTGGCGCGAGGAATTGCCGCTCGATGCACTTCGCTCCGCGTTCCCAGACAAGGTAGGATTTCAGATAAACCTGACGGGTGGAGAACTCTTCATGCGGAAGGACATTTTTGAAGTCCTCGATGTCTTTAAAAGTAAGGGTTATTCCTGCGGCTACCTCACAACAAACGGCACGATCATCGATGACGAGAAAGCGGATGCGCTTGCAGCACTTGCGCAGTCGGGATTCCTCAAACACATCAGCGTCTCCGTCGATGGCCCGAAGGACATTCACGACGAGGCGCGCGGCGCCAAAGGTACATTCGAGCGAACCGCAGCCGGACTCCGCCGGCTCCAAGAAGCGGTTAAACGTAACGGTGGTACGCGTCTGCCAATTAGCATCAACACCACGGTCACAAAGGAAGGACTTGACGCACTCGATGAGATGGTCGACGTAGCCGAAGAGCTAGGTGTCGACGCAATTGGGCTCAATCACCTGATGTACAGCACACCCGAAGAGGTCAACGAAACACTACGTCTTCTCGGTGAGGACGACCCCGCGTTGATCCAAACCTATGTAACACCAGACCCCGGTCTGCGCCCAGAGTCTGTGCGACAGAAGGTGTCATCGCTTGCGGATAAATGTCGACACAAAAACATTCGGTTCGGAACTCGCCCGCAAATATCTGATGAAGTCCTCGATCAATATTATGAACCTGGCGGGCGCGTCGAGGGACGCTGCCTTTATCCGTTCCTCAACGCGCGCGTTTCCTTCAGTGGCAAGATGTACTTTTGCCCAATGATCAGACTTGAAGTAGGTGACCTCACCAAAAACTCAATGGAGGAGATTTGGAACAACGAGCGCTACGTCGAACTCAGGCGAAGTCTTCTCGAGAACACACTGTTTCCTGTATGCCAGCGCTGCTGTAAGGTAGAGCTTTCCCCAGAGCGTGCCATCCAGCAGGACAGCTTGCAGATAGAAAACTAGTCATTTTCCTCGAGTCCCTCCATGAGGCCGGTCGCTCGCGACCTGCTCTCCTTCACAGCGGCTTGCTCGTCTGGCCGCGATATTCTATCCTTGGCGCTCAATGAACAAGAAGCGCGAAGGGTTCGAGTTGAACCTTGCCGTGATCGGCTGCGGCCGCTGGGGGAAGAACCACGTTCGGGTGGCATCCGAACGGTACGGTGAGCGTCTACGCTGGATTTGTGACACCGATGAAGGACGTGCGAAGGCGCTTCCAGATGCGCTGGCTTCACGATTCACCACCAACATCGCGGACGTGCTCGACGACGCGACCGTTTCCGCGGTTATCATCGCCACACCGGCTGAAACGCACTACGCGCTCGCGCGCAAGGCCCTAGAGGCCGGGAAACACGTCCTCGTCGAAAAACCACTGGCGCTTTTCTCGGAGCAGGCGAGAGAGCTGGCCCACTTGTCGACAAAAATGGGGCGGGTGCTGATGCCGGGGCACCTCCTTTTGTTTCATCCGGCCATCGTGAAGATCCGGCAAATGATCGAAGAAGGCACCTTGGGGAGCCTCCAATACCTCTACAGCAACCGTCTCAATCTGGGTTCCGTCAGAAAAGACGAAAATATCCTCTGGTCTTTTGCGCCTCACGACGTCTCCGTCCTTCGCTATCTCATCGGCGCCGACCCAATCCACGTACAAGCCCACGGCGCTGTTTTTCTGCAACCGGGCACCCACGACGTCACCCTCACTCACTTGAGGTATCCAGGGAACGTTCATGCGCACATCCACGTCTCCTGGCTACATCCCTTCAAGGAGCACCGTCTCGTGGTCATCGGAGACAAGAACATGCTCGTCTTCGAGGACACCCAGATGGACGACAAGCTCCTTCTGTACACCAAAGGCATCGATCGGATCCACGGAGAGCCCATCTCGCGCGACGAAGGGGCCAGCGCTATCGACTTCGAACCCGAAGAGCCCCTTGCTGCAGAGCAGCAGCACTTCCTAGAGTGCGCAGCCACGGGCGCGGAGCCACGGGCCGATATCGCGAGCGCAATCTCCGTGCTCGAGACGCTTGAGAAAGCGCAACGTTGTCTCGACCTCGGCTCCACGCCGCGGCCGGAACGACACGAAGGTGCTTTCGTGCATCCGACGGCCGTCGTAGACGAGGGAGTATCACTCGGTATCGGCACGAAGGTTTGGCACTTTGCGCACCTCCAATCGGGCTCGACGATCGGCTCTCATTGTAATCTTGGCCAGAATGTCAACGTGGGAACGAATGTTCGGATCCGCGACCATTGCAAGATTCAAAACAACGTTTCGATCTACGAGGGCGTCGAGCTGGAGGACTACGTGTTCTGCGGTCCCTCGATGGTTTTCACGAATGTTCTCAACCCCCGCTGTGAGTACCCTCAGCGGGGGAACGAGCATTATCTACGGACGCTCGTTCGACACGGCGCGTCTATCGGTGCGAACGCGACCATCCTCTGCGGTCACACCATCGGACGCTACGCCTTCATCGGTGCCGGTGCCGTCGTGACTCGCGACGTCCCGGATCACGCTCTTGTGGTCGGGAATCCCGGACGGATCGTGGGGTGGATGAGCCGCGACGGCCGAAAGCTAAATTTTTCGAACGGACCAACGTGTGTTGTAGGAGACTATGAGTACCGGCTCGAGAGCGATCGGGTGAGCGCGAGGCTCGTCGAAGAGCACACGCGCGCCGCGCCTTGAATATAATTGCTTCGATGAGCGTTCAGCTTCACCGTAATCGCTGTCCGGCTTGCTCCGGAATCAGCGTTCACGATGGCTGCAATACGCAGAGGAGCCCGGTCTCCGCCCCTGCGGTGTTGAGCTCTTTTCCGGGGTGACGAGCAAGTCGGTACCCTATGC
>CAUZCL010000034.1:0-54452 GCA_963578475.1 Acidobacteria bacterium bin61
TTGGACCTTCTAGGAGCGCTCGGCTATTACAGTCTCGTCGTAGTCCTCGGGCTGGTTACGCATATGAGCTTGACCTATTTCGGCTTGTTGAAGCTCTTTACTCCGATGAAGTTGAAGACTTTTATCAAAGGCATTGCTCCGGTGCAGCTCGTCGCCTTTTCCACGAGCTCGAGCGGTGCGACGTTGCCACTCACGATGGAGCGTTGCGAGGAAAAGCTCGGTGTTTCGGAGGAAGTCTCGTCGTTCGTGCTACCGCTCGGGGCGACGGTGAATATGGACGGTACGGCTCTTTACCAAGCTGTCGCCGCTGTGTTCATCGCCCAATCTCTAGGTATGGAGATCGGCTTGTATGGGCAAATCACGATCGTTCTCACAGCGGTCTTGGCCTCCATCGGAACCGCTGCCGTTCCGGGAGCGGGCATCATCATGCTGGTCATCATCCTTCAGCAGATCAACGTACCAACCGCGGGGATCGCCCTCATCTTCGGTGTGGACCGTATCCTCGACATGCTGAGAACCGCAACGAACGTTACGGGGGACGCGACCGTGGCGATCATCGTCGCGGCCTCGGAAGGGCAGCTCGGTACGCCAGATGTGGACGAGGGGCGGGACAAGATCAAGATCCGCGGCTAGGGACCACCCGAACCCGCAAAACTAGCGAACGCGCTTCAACAGGCTCAGCCGGTCTGAGCAGCGACCTCGTTGGTCTGCGCGAGGGAAGTTTTCAATTCGAGCTCACAGACGAAGTGTCCGAAAAGCTCGGCGGCGTGGAAATAAAACCGTTTATGATTCCGGAGGGAATCGATCCGCAGGAACTATTGCTCGACCTCGCGGTCGAGATCGACAACGAAAGGCGTGAGGCGACATCGCTTTTGGAGCTCGCCTTTCAGGGGGACATCCCCGCGGACCTGGAAAAATTGCCTGATGAGCCCGAGGCCGAAGATGAGTTTGCCGTGGAGCTGCCGGGAGAGCCCATGGTGGAGCCCATGGTGGAGCCGGTAGCTGCGGAGCTCATCGAGGTCGTCCCCGCGCAAGAAGCACCGGCCGAGCCGGAGACAACAGATGCCGCTCCTGAACCCGAGCGGCGGGGCGAGGCCACGACCGACAACAAGCAAGGCTTCACGATTGTCATCGTTGACGATGAGCCACTCGTGTCAGCGGATTGAAGAAGGAGCTCGAGGCCAAGGGCTTCTGCGTTTACGTTGCGATGGCACCGGCTGCGGGAGCCGAGATCGTGCGCATGCGGGTGGCTAACGGCGAGAACGTGCTCGCGGTCGTTGATCTCGAAATGCCGACTTCGTCCGGAAGGAGTTTCTACGGCGGCTTCGAGCTCATTCGCCGCCTCAAATGCCATGACATCGATCTACCCGTCTTGCTGATGGTGGAGAGCCTGAGCGACAAACCCGCACCCGAGCTCGAGCACTTGGCGTTCGCCGGATTGTCTATAAGCCGACGCTGACAAAGCCGGACCCGGTTCTCTATGCAGCGGATCTTCGCGCTCTCGCTGGAACGGTTCACGGCCAGCTTTCTAAACTCGTCGAGGATCAAGGCCAAACCGCCGCATTTGGCACGCACAGCGATGCGGGCCGTATCGACTTCCTCGCGACCATGACCCGGCAGCTCGTCGCGCCGGGCGGCACTGCGGACGTCTCGCGGCTCGTTCCCCGAGTCGCGGCTCAGTTTCTCGAGCGCGGGCTGTTATTCGTCGTCAAGAGCGACGGTGCGCGCGGGCTTGCCGGGTTCGGGTTCAGCGCGAACGCTGCTGAATGCGCCGAGAAAGCGAGGAATCTCCTTCTCGACATTGGTGTGACGCCAGCTTTCGCTGAAGCCATCAGTACCGGCACGACACAAATAGCAAGAGCAGAGGATGGTCTCAGTCGTGCTCTCGTACCCGTCATGGAGCCAGGCGAGTCCTCGGTGGCCGTACTGATCCCGGTGCTTTACAACAGAGCCACTTTGCTCCTTCTCTACGGAGATAACGGGATGAGTGGAAAAGAGCTCGGTGATCTTGGAGGCCTCGAGCTGTTCATGGCCCAGGCGGGGATGGCGCTCGAGAACAAGCTGTTGCGCAGCGTGAAGGTGGAGCAGATGGAGATGGTGGAGCACTTGGGACCAGGTACGTAAGCCTGGTGAGCTTGATGACGGCTTATGAGTTAAACACTTTCGATTGACCCGGCAGGCTGCCAGGACGGGAGCAGCTCGCGCGAATGGTGCGCGTAAGTCCGCTGACGATTAGCACGGTTTACAAGAAGCGAGACAAGGTCGGGCAGGGATATGTTCTGAACCTCAACCGCGCGGGTGTTTTTCTCAATGCCAGTGATCCCTTCGAAATGGGGGATACGGTCCGTGTACAATTCTTCCTTCCGTTTCAATTGGGTCAGGTCGATGCGGATATGATCGTGCGCTGGCGCCCGCAGGACGCCGAAAACTCGCCTCCGGAGCTGCCTGGCGGCTTCGGCCTGGAGTTTTTGAACGCCGAGACGGAAACCCGCGACAAGACCACCCGATTGATCGAGAAATTCGTAGAACTTGCCGAACAGCTTGAAGTTTGATCAGTGTTCAACATTGATGAGTGCCCCCGATTCGAGAACCGGGGCTTATTCAGCTAGGTGGAAGACTATCCCCAGCGCGTAGCGTTTGCCTTGGGTTACGGGCTGCATGCCGTGTCGGACGGCTACGCGGCTTCCGTTCTGTACGCGCTCTCGCGTGGCAAACAAGACCACGTCGCCTTCACTCACCTTAGCGAGCCGGCGGTGGCCCATTGCTTCATCCTCGACGAAGAATTCGCCACCGGTAAAGTCGCGCCCACGCCGCGAGAGCATCAAGACCGCTTGGAACGGGAACCAAACCTTGCCGTAGACGTCTCGATGCGGGTGGTTGACGCCTCCTTTGCCAGAGCAGATGAGAATTGAAGAGGCTCGTTCCTGCTTGGCGCTGCGGCAGCGCTTCCAGAAGGCAGCGAGATTCTTGGGATAGTCGGACGGGGCGAACTCGCGATAAAGACGCTCTCGTAGTGCTCCCGCTGGTACGGGCAAGGGCTCTCTGTAATAATGATAGGTTCCGACACCGTAGCCCTTGGGCAGCATTTGAATCGTGCGCTCGAATCGCTCGATTGTGGCCGAGGCGTCGAGAATGGATTGGCACTCCGAAGGTGCTATCAGCTTGGGCAATCGGTGTATACCGCTTCTACGAAGGGCCGTTCGTGCCCGGTCCCAGTCGACCTGGTCGAGCCGTTTCTCTAACGGATCGAGGCCCGCCGCAGCGCTAACGCTCGACCTTGGTGGAAGCGGCTCACCTGAAAACGGCGGCGTCCCAGCCCGCTGGAAGCCGCGCGCGCGGGCAGCGGCCTCATCGGCGAAAGCCTCGAGCTCCTCGGAGCACCATTTCAATTTTTCGGCCTCGACCGGGCGTGCGAGCTCTCGCGTACCGTAGCGACCGACGAGACGGGCGCCCATACGTCTCGTCCAGAGGTCGATCGATTCTCCGGCTTTCGCTCGTGCGCCTTCACGGCGCAACTGGCTGCGCTGTTCGCCGTCTCGCGGTTTTCCGCTAGCGCTGACGACGCGGTGTCGGGGCAATTCCGAGGGACAGGCCGCGACAGCTCGTCCTGCTGCGCGGGCCGCGCCCGGACGACCGGCCATTGCGGCAAGCTCCATGAAGGATCGCGTTTGCCCTTTCGGAATTTGCGCGAGTGCTTCCAGAAAGACGTTTCGCGCCATCGAGACCGCAGAGTCTAGCATGGACGCCGTGTTTTGCCGCCGTGAGCATACCTCCGAGACGGATTCTCCTTTGCGCCTCAGATCGTCGGTCGCCGGCGCCAAAGGCTATCTCTATCCGGCTCGCGAGGGTTGCGACGATGTCTCGTATAATGGTCGACCTATGTTCGAGGCGGGAGCGCTGGCGCTTTTACTAACCCTCGTGCCTCAGAACGACGGCGACGGACACATCGCGCTTCAGGATGAACGCTATCGCGAAGCCCTGGAGATTTTCGATGCGCTCCTCGCGTCGCAGCCCGAAAACGCTTCTGGCCATCACGGTAGGGGACTTGCATTATCGGCTCTCGCGGATGATCGCGGTGCGGTTTTGGCCTTCGAGAAGGCTGTTGCTCTCGCTCCGACCGCGGTTGCCGCCCGCTACGACTACGCGCGATCGCTCGAAGCGCTCGACGAGCTCGCACGCGCGCTCGTCGCCTATCGTGCGGTGCTCGAGCTTAATTCTAATCATCGGGGCGCTCGCTATCGGCTCGGAACCCTCTTGCTGCGCGCCGGGAGGGCCGAGGATGCCGAGCGTTTCCTGCGAGGCTATGAGCCGTTCCGGCTCTGGGACCACCAGGTGCGTCTGCTCGAGGCTATGCTCGCGTCCGATAAACTCACTCCCACGGACGGCCAGCAAAAGACGCTCGCCTTGCTGAGGCTTTTTCTCGATGGCGGTGAAATCGACCAAGCGCGACGCGTCCTCGATCGATCTTTGACCGACTTCCAGGAGGAGGCGTCCTTCGAGGTGCCCCGCGCGCGATGGTTCATGCTGTCCGGGCGTGTGACTGAAGCGCGCCGAGCGCTCGATTTGGTGATGTCGAATAGCTCGACGGCCTCGGCAAATCGAGACGCAGTGTGGCTCTCCACCAAGCTCAATGTGCGAGAGCAGCGCAAAGTCGAAGCGCTTGCGGATTACAAAACGCTGTTGAGGCTCTGGCCCGACCCGCCTGCGCGGGTGCATCACGAAATCGGTACGACTTACGCGGTGAATGGCCGCCTGGAGGAAGCCATCATCCACTTCAAGAAAGCTCTCCCCGCCGAACCTCGCCTTGCCCAGGTCCATGCGGATCTCGGACTGGCGCTCGTGAGCCTCGGCCGCTCCGCCTCGGCGGAAGCCCACTATCGCGAGGCGCTCGAGACAAAACCTTCGCGGATCCCTGCGCAGCAGGGGTTGGGTAGCCTTCTTCTGGACCGGGGTGAAGCCCTCACAGCGATCGAGCTCTTCCGAGACAGTGTGGCGCTACGCTCAGGCGATCCTATTCTTCGCAAGAATTTGGCACTTGCCTTTCACCATGCCGGAAGGTTTGAGGAAGCCGAGGCCGAGCTCCAAAAGGCACGCGAGCTCGAGCACTAGAGATCTCGCGTCTGAGATAGGCTTTGACGTCTCCGATCCAAAGCTCCACCGAGAGGCGCGCGCTCGGCGCGACGTTATACGCGAAGCCGGCCGACGGGGTCGCCTGGTCCAGCAAAGCCCTCTACCGCCGCGTAGCGGCGGCTCGCAAACGACGCGCTCCAGCTGCAACCGAGCATGATGAGCTTCCACCGCTCAATCGATGATCGCCCGCGCAATGCGGGGACGCACGGTTGGGGTTAGAATAAGGCCGCTTCGGCAGTTTGGATAGTGCCGTCGGGTGACAAATGGGGGTAGATATATTGAGAGTTTAAAAGGCCTCATTCTTGGCGTTTTGCATGCTCGCTTCGCCCGGCTTCGCCGGCGCTCAGGAGCCTCTCATCGAGCTCATGCGCTCCGACCTTCGCACGGAAAAAGTGGCGGTCCTCACTGAATCCATGGCGTTTAGCGAAGACGACGCGGAGGTCTTTTGGCCCATTTACCGCACCGCTTCCGGATTGCCGTCCGTGACGACGACGCCATGACCGGCCGTGAGCAGACGCATCGTCATGTTCGCGCCCATCTTTCCGAGTCCCACCATTCCGAGCTCCATTACTTGGACTCCTTCCCGACCATGTTCAGAGGTCGCACCCATTGGTCGAACTGCTCCCCCGTGAGGTGGCCGAGCGCGAGTGCTGCCTCCCGGAGTGTCGTTCCCTCCGCGTGAGCTTTTTTCGCGATCGCGGCCGCTTTGTCGTAGCCGATATGCGGGTTGAGCGCGGTCATGAGCATGAGCGATCGCTCCAAATTCTCCTTCAGCCTTTCGTGATTCGGCTCGATGCCGGTGACGAGCTTTTCCCGGAAGCTGTCGCAACCATCCGCGAGCAGGCGCGCGCTCTGGAGAAAGTTATAGATGATCACAGGCTTGAAAACGTTCAGCTCGAAGTTTCCCGAGGCGCCGCCGATTCCGATCGTGACGTCGTTTCCGAAGACTTGGGCACAGAGCATCGTTATGGCTTCGCACTGCGTCGGGTTCACTTTGCCGGGCATGATGGAGCTTCCAGGCTCGTTCGCGGGGATCGTGATCTCGCCGATGCCACTTCGTGGCCCAGAAGCGAGCCAGCGGAGGTCGTTCGCGATCTTCGTCAGCGATGCGGCGAGCCTCTTGAGCGCCCCGTGCGCGAAGACGATAGCATCTTTTGACGCGAGCGCTTCGAACTTGTTCGGCGCTGAGACGAAGGGATAACCGGTGAGCTCGGAAAGACGGGCGGCCACGCGGTCGCCGAGCTCTGGATGAGCGTTCAAGCCAGTGCCAACAGCCGTACCGCCGAGTGCGAGCTCTTCCAAGTGGAGGAGCGTGCTGCTCGAGCGCTGGACGTTATGGTCGAGCTGGGCAACGTAGCCCGAGAACTCTTGGCCGAGGGTCAGCGGTGTCGCGTCCTGGAGATGCGTCCTTCCGATCCTGACGATGTCGTCGAAGGCTTCGGCTTTTTGTGCGAGCGCGTCCCTGAGCTTCTCGACCGCGGGAAGGAGGCGATCGCGCAGTGCTTGGACTGCGGCGACGTGCATCGCGGTCGGGATGACGTCGTTCGACGACTGACCTTTATTGACGTCGTCGTTCGGATGGACGAGCCGCGCCGCGCCGCGCCCCGTTCACCGCCGAGAAGCTCGCTCGCCCGATTCGCGAGGACCTCGTTCATGTTCATATTCGATTGGGTTCCGCTGCCGGTCTGCCAAACGACCAAAGGGAACTCGTCCGCATGTTTTCCCGCGAGCACTTCGTCGGCGGCCTCGACGATTGCTGCGGCCTTATCGGCGTCCAAGAGGTCGAGCTCCTGGTTGACGGCCGCGGTCGACTTCTTGACGAGCGCAAGCGCGGAATGATCTCCTCCGGCATCCGCTCACCGGAGATGCGGAAATTCCGGCGGGAGCGCTCCGTTTGGGCACCCCACAAGCGGTCCGTTGGCACTTCGATGGGCCCGAGTGAATCGGACTCGACGCGCGTCTTTTGCTCCGTCATATCGCCCTCCTTCCCCAAACCCTACACCGGAGAGGTTCCTCTTGCATAAATGGCACGAAAGCGCAAGAATTCGCGGTTCGGACAAATCAAAGGAGGAAAACTGAATGACAGACTCGACCAACGGGGGCGGGCTCCAACTTGGTGCCAGCGTTCCCGATTTCGAGCTCGCAACTTACGACCCCACTAAGAACGATTTCGGGACGGTGAGCCTCGAGCAAAACAAGAAAGACGGGAAGTGGACCATATTGTTCTTCTATCCTGCCGATTTCACCTTCGTCTGAGCGACCGAATTCGCTGCTCTGGCAGAGCAGCAAGATCGCTTCAAAAAGTTAGGTGCCGAGCTCATCACTGTCAGCACCGATACGCAGTTCGTACACCTTGCTTGGAAACAGCATGAAAAAAGCCTCGAGAATGTCGAGTACTTGATGGGCGCGGATCCCACCGGAAAAGTCTCGCGTCTTTTCGGGGTCTATGTCGAGGGTGCGGGCCTGGCGCTCCGAGGCACGTTCATCATCAACCCCGAGGGCACACTCTTGAGCTCGGAGGTCAGCTTCTTCAACGTGGGCCGTAACATTGACGAGGTCATGCGGAAATTCAAAGCGAACCTCTACGTTGCAAGAAAAACGGCCGAGGCCTGCCCGGCACAGTGGAAGGACGAGGGCGACAAGACGCTCACACCTGGTCCCAACCTGGTCGGCAAGGTCCACGAAGCGCTTACCAAATAAGTGAATGGGCTACAAAGGGTGAGGCTCGCCAAGCGGCGGGCCTCACTCACGCCTTTGGCTAGGTGCCTAGTGCGCGGAGGTCGAGTTTGTCGTCTTCGGCGCCCGGGCACCAGTAATAGCCGCCGGAAACGGGCTTCGAGAAGCGAAACAAGCCGTCCACGATGCCGTCTTCGCGCCCGGTCATCCGGATGAGCTGAGTCTCGAAGGCGTCGAGCGTACGGCCGAACGCGACGAACATCAAAACTTCGCCGTCGCGATCGAACCACGGCATGGACTGGCGGAGGACAAAGGCCTCAGGCTCGAAGCTTTCTTGCGCGGTGCGCTTGACGTGGGCGGACTCGGGCGCATCCTCGAGCTCCTCGTTGTCCTCGAGGCGCCGGCCGATCATGTCGTCCCGCTCGGAATCCGTTAACGATTGAAGGCCGACGAGCTCGTGCTGCCACTTCTGGACGGCCACAAAGCTCGACCCGTCGAGCTCGGCGCTCAAACCTGAGACGATGGCCGCTGCTACGGCATCCTCGCCCGTTGGGTTCTCCGTGCCGTCCTCGTAGCCTGAAAGATCACGGCCGCGTCCCTCCGGCGTTGGGTCGTGTTTGAAGCTATCGACAATTTGGGCCATTTCAAGCGCGGGATCCAGGAGCTGCTCGAGCTCGAGAGAACGGTGGATGAGCTCACCGCGGTCGGTATCGCTGCGCAACCAAATCCACAGCGCGGTCTGGGTCGAGGGTATCTCGACTCCGGGGCCCGTCAAGCTCGGAAACGCTTTGAGGCCTCCAATAGTGCTATCCCACGCGAGCAGGAGCGAATTACCGATCCCCACAACGATGTCGTCATCGAGATCGAGCTCCGCGAGCGCATCGCGGGCGTCGCGCGGGTCTTCGTCCGGGGCGAGGTTGAGGAAGAGATAGCGTCCCAGCGCAGGGCTATGCGCCAGGATGCCGGTTTGCGGTTCGCTCATGGTCCTCTTTAGTCGCCGAAGTGAAAATCCGCCGCGCGGGCGAAATCGAAGTCCAAATTGGAGATGCCATCGACGTCGTGCGTCGACAACGAGATGGTGACGGAGTTGTAAACGTTGGTCCATTCCGGGTGATGGTTGATGCGCTCGGCGACGAGCGCGAGCTGGGTCATGAACCCAAAAGCCTCGATGAAATTCTCGAACCGGAACTTGCGGTGAAGCTTGCCATCGACGAGCTCCCAATGTTCGAGCTTTGTAAGCGCATTGTCGAGTTCTTCGTCCGAAAGTTTTTCCCTTTTATGTTTTGTCATGAGTCCCCGATACAGACCAAGCCGTGTCGATAGAGAGCAATGCTAGAATGACTCCGAATTGGCACTCCTCTTTTCGATGGCGTAAGGATATCATCTTGGACGCTCTTACTCGACGCACAGATCGCCTCATGCTTCTCTATCTGTCGTGCCTCTTGCGATGCCTCAAGTTAGCGACGCGCGAGCGGCGTGACCTGGCTACAATACAGTGCGAGTGGAGGAAGGCTATGTGGAATCGGGCTGTTTGCGCGCTCGCGATCTTTGGACTATCCGGGCTTGCCATGGCGGAGGATTGGCCGAATTGGCGCGGCCCCGACAGCAACGGCGTAAGCCTCGAGCGAGGCTTGCCGCTTGCCTGGAGTGAAGACGAGAACATCGCCTGGAAGGCTCGGCTCTGCGGGATGGGCCTCTCCTCTCCGATCGTCTACAGCAATACGATCGTGGTGACGTCGCAGGCCGGTCGCGGGGTCGTCCGTGAAGGCAACCACCCGACTTTGGGGGGCCGCGGCGGCGCGATCGAGGAGCGATCCAATCGGCGATGAAGTGCTTTTTCTCGTAGAGGCCTATCAGCGCTCCGATGGACGGCGGCTCTGGCAGCATCGCATTCGCGCGACCAGCGAGCTTCCTTCCGTGCATCGCAAAACAAACCTCGCCAACCCGAGCCCGGTCACGGACGGAGAGTACATCTATGCGTGGTTCGGCACCGGCCAAATCGCGGCCCTCGACATGGACGGGAAGCTCGCCTGGGAAAGACACCTCGGGGAGGATTACGGCCCTTTCGAGATTACGTGGGGCCATTCGAGCTCGCCGACGATTTATGGTGATTCGCTCATTCTACTGTGCGACCACACTCCCGCCTCCTACCTCCTCGCGCTCGACAAACGTACGGGAAAGGAGCTTTGGAAAGCGAGCCGAGGTGAAGGACTCCGCTCCTACTTACTCCTCCTCCGATGGCATCATCTATACGAGCCGCGGTTACCGAAGCGGTCCGTATATGGCGATCCGCCCCGGCGGACGCGGCGACATCGCGGGCACGGATCATCTCGTTTGGCACGTCCCTATTGGTGCGCCTTATGTCTCCTCCGTCGTGCACTATAACGACGTGGTCTACTTTGCGAGCGACGCAGGTGTTCTTCAGGCTGCCGAGGCCAAGACCGGCAAGCGGTTATTTCAAGGACGTACGGGAGGTATTTTCTCGGCAGCCCCTATCGCGGCGACGGCAAAGTCTATTTCGTGAGCGAGACGGGGGAGACCATCGTGCTGCGGGCGTCGCGCGACTTCGAGATTCTCGCGCGTAACAAGTTTGACGCGCGCTTCCTCGCCTCTCCGGCCGTGTCCAACGGACAGATCTTTCTCCGCAGTGACGACGAGCTGTTTTGCGTGGGTACGCCGTCCAACGGTTTATGACTGAGCCGCCGGCGTCAGTTGCTCGAAGCCACCCATCCCGTTTGGAACAAATAACGCGTGATGAGATTGTAGATGTGGAGCGTCGTGCCTTCGCCCTCCTTAATGGCGTGCGATCGGTTGGGGTAGACCATCAAGTCGAACGGCTTTCCGAGTTCGACGAGTCGGTTCACGAGGCGTTCCGTTCCTTGATAGTGCACGTTGTCGTCCCCGGTGCCGTGGATGAGGAGGAGCTTTCCTTCGAGGCCTTCCGCGAAGTTGATCGGTGAGCCGACACGGTAACCTTCCGCGTTGTCTTGCGGCAAGCCCATATAGCGTTCCTGATAGATCGTATCGTAGAGCGTTTGATCGGGCACCGGGGCAACCGAGACGCCCACACGAAAGATATCGGGAAAGCGGAACATGGCGTTCAATGTGTTCGACCCGCCGCCGCTCCAACCCCAGATGGCGACACGGTCCGCGTCGATATATGAACGCTCTTTCACGAGTGCTCTGACCGCGGCGGCTTGGTCTTTTGATGACAGGTCGCCGACGGTCCCGTAGACGATCTTGCGCCACGCCGAGCCTTTGGGCGCTGGCGTCCCGCGATTGTCGAAGCTCGCCACGATGAAGCCGGCATTGGCGAGTGCGCGATGGAACAAAGAACGCGTGCCGAACCATCGATTGAGGACGGTTTGCCCAGCCGGCTCGCCGTAGACATAGACGAGGAGAGGGTATTTCTTCTTCGCGTCGAAATTGGCCGGCTTGAGCATCCAAGAATCGAGGGTGACGCCTGGTTCGATCTCGAGCTCGAACATAGAAACGGGAGGGTCGAGAACACCGTTGAGCGCCGCTTGTAAAGCCGCATTGTCTTCGAGGGTTCTCATGACCGTGTGATCGGGAAGCTGCACGAGTTCCACCTGTGGTGGCGCGTCGAAGCTCGAGAAAGTGTGAAACGCCCATCGACCGTTGGGCGACAAATCGTACGCGTGGGTACCCGTCGCGTTGCGCGGTGTCAGCCGCTCAGGATGAGCGTCGCCTTCGAGGCTCGAGCGAAACAAATAGCGCTCGGTTGCGCTCTCGGGCGACGCGATGAAGTAGAACCACTCTCCGGCTGAGTCGAGTCCTAGTGGTTCTATGACGTCGTCCTCGAAGCGCGTAAGGAGCCGCTCGTGACCGCCGTCCCGGGCAACAGCATAAGCATGACGGTAGCCGTCTTTTTCACTCAGCCATATGAGCTCTTCGCCATTCGCGGTAAAGTCCATGCGGCGAACGACTTCGACCCAAGCGTCGTTGCGATCTTGGTGGATCGTGACGACGTCGCCGGTCGTCGCGTTCGAAAGCAGCACGTCGTTCGTGTTCTGGAGTCGGTTCAAATGCTGAAGGACGAGATGGTTGTCATCGGCCCACTCCATCCGAGCGATGTAAGTGTTGCGGGGGTCGCCGGGTACTTTCATCCACGCCATCTCTCCTCCCGAAGCACTCACGACCCCAATCTTCACGGCCGAGTTCGTCGTCCCCGCTTTCGGATAGGGAACGCGCAGCAAGGTTGGGTAGAGCTCGTCGGTGTTGTTAATGATGGTGAACTCGCCGATACCTTCCGAGTCAAAGTTCCAGAAAGCGATGCGCTTGCCGTCGGGGCTCCACCGAAAGCCGTCGCGAAGCCCGAACTCTTCTTCATAAACCCAGTCCGAAGTGCCAAAGATCGTTGTCGTCGAGCCGCTTTCGGTTAGCGGTGTGACCGAGCCGGTCGTCAACGTCTCGACGTACAAGTTGTTGGCCACGACATAGGCGACGCGCGCTCCGTCGGGCGAGAACTTGGCGAACATGAGCGACGAGGTCGGAGCGACGCCGCCGAGCTTTCGCAGAGCGCCGCTCGCGACGTCCAGGACCCAGTAATCGCCGCGCGTGTTCCGCCGCCAAACACGGACGGTGTTCGTAAACACGAGCAGACGTGCTCGGTCGGAAGACCACTCGTAATTGTCGATCTCGAGTGGCCGCGTCGCGTCCGGCGGCCGGAGTGCTTTCGCCGAAACGAGCACTTCTCTTGCGCCGGTTTTGGTGTCGTAACGGACGATGTCTTGCGCGTCCTCCACGGATTCCGACGACTCTACGGTCGTATAGGCATTGCCGTCATCCAGCCACTTCGCTGGGCCAAAATCTTCGGACTCGAAGTCTTCACTGCCGAAGATCCGTTTCAATTGATCTTGAAGCGGCGCCGGCACCTGGCCGTAGAGGGGTGCTGCGAGAACGGCCCAGAGGAGCGCGGCGAGCGTCGTGAGACGAAATTCCATCATTCGATGTCCTTTCAAGGAGGTGGCAGGCTGCAGTTATTCACGATTGCGGTAGAGGCGTCAAGAGGCGTCGAGGGCTCTGCTACAATCCCTTCTTATGGGAGAAGAATTGCTGCTTCAGGGCGGGACGATCGTCACCGCTTCGGACATGTTCGAAGCGGACCTTCTTGTTCGGGATGGCCGAATCGCGTCCGTAGGACAATCACTTTCGACGACGGGCGAGGTCCGCGACGTCTCAGGTCTTTTGGTCATGCCTGGCGGCATCGACACCCATGTTCACCTCGAGCACCCGGTCGACCGTATCGGGATCGAGACCGCGGACGATTTTTTCTCCGGCTCGGTAGCGGCGGCGTGCGGCGGGACGACGACCCTTGTGGATTTCGCGCTCCAGCGCAAAGGGGGCGACCTCGAGAAAGTCTCGACGGAGCGGGCCGAGCTCGCGGGCAGCAAGTCGATTGTGGATTTTGGACTCCACATCATTTTGACGGACATCCGAGAGGAGACGCCTTCTCAGATGAGGCGGGCCGTCGAGCAGGGCTTCACGTCGTTCAAGATATACATGACCTACGCGGACAAGTATGTCGACGACGCGAGCCTTCTCCGTATTTTGGAAACGAACGCGGCTTGCGGCGGGTTGACTTATCTGCACTGCGAGAACGATTGCGCCGTCACTCATCTGATCGGCTCGCACTTGAGTCGCGGTGAGACGGAGGCCCGTTTTCACGCGCCGAGCCGGCCGCCAATCGTCGAAGCCGAAGCGACCTATCGTGCGATTGCCCTTGCGGAGATTACTCGAGCTCCCATCTGCATTGCCCACGTGACCTCGGAGCGCGCGCTCGGGAACATAGAAAAAGCGCGCTACGAGGGTGCTCAAGTCGTCTCCGAAACCTGCCCGCAATACCTATTGCTCACGGATGCTTGCTACCGCAACGCCGACGAAGCGGCCAAATATGTGTGCACCCCGCCTATCCGCAGCGAGGAAAACCAGCGCGCCTTGTGGCAGGGCCTTCGGCGGGGAAGCATCCAACAAGTAGCGTCGGATCACGCACCGTTTCGTTTCGAGGACCAGAAGCTCGGCCCCTCCGATTTTACGAAAATCCCGAACGGAGTGCCTGGTATAGAGACCCGGCTTGCGCTCTTGTACTCCAAGGGTGTTTCGGAGGGACGGCTGTCGCCGAATCGTTTCGTCCAGCTCGTGGCAACCAACCCGGCCAAGATGTTCGGGCTCTACCCGCGCAAAGGCTCGCTCGCGGTGGGGGCCGACGCGGATATCGTCGTCATGGATCCCGGCCGGACGGTCTCGTTGCGGCACGACGAGCTGCACCACGATGTCGACTACACACCGTACGAAGGCATGGACGTGACGGGCGTTCCGGTCCTGACGGTAAGCCGAGGGCTGATCCTGTCGGAGAACGGTCAGATCCACGGCGACGTCGAGGCCCTTCGTGGCCGCGGTGAGCTCATCGCCCGCAAACCGATCCCATCCGAGCTGGACCTTTCAGCGATTTTCTAGCCGACAGGGAATCAGCGCGCTTTAGCTAGACACGGCGTGGGGGGCGCATCGACTGGTACAGCGCGATGTGGCCGTCGACGATGCCTTTGCGGGCTTCCGCGTTGGGCTCCATCGTCCAGACGCCACGTTCGGCGGTGCCGCCAAGAGCGATGCCGTCGGACCGTGGCGTCATGTGCAGTCCGATCCCGAACTGGCCGCTCGTGGAGTCGAGGCCGCCCGAAGTTTTGTAGTTCACGTCCGATTGCGGTACCAAGAGCGTCAGCTGTCCCTTGATGGGGATGAGCTCGTTGTCGCCTAGCAGGTCGCGCGAGCCGAGACCAGTGCAATTGACGATGACGTTCTCGGTCAAGGCCATCAAATCGCGCCGGGTGTCGAAGGTGCGGATCTTGATGCGACCACCGTGCAGGAGAACGTCACGCACGAGAGCGTCGAGATAAATAGCGGGCTCGATACGCATGGACCGTTGACGGGTGGCGTAGCGGAGCGGGAAAGGATGTTGTCCCGGGCGAGAATCTCGCGGCCAATCCGAAGATGCGCGGGAAGGAGTGAGCGCGTGCTTTGGATCCGCTCGGGCGGAGGCTCGTCAATGGTGCCGTAGCTGTCGATCCACGACACGCCGTAGTCCTGGCCCGCCAATAGCTGAAGCTCGCGATAGGCATATTCAGCGGCAAAGCGAAACTGCTCGTCCCATTCCGGGGTGCGCCGTGTTGTCGAGACCACCCGTGAGGTGGGCGTGAAGCTGGCGAGAGCCATGTTCGACGTCGTATGGGGAGGGATGGATTTCGCGTAGATGGTGACGTCGAAGCCCCTGCGTTGGAGCTGGCGTGCCGCCGTCAAACCCGAGGCGCCGCAGCCGAGGACCGCGGCCCGCCGCTCGCGATGCGAGAGACGCCATCTCGGCGGCGAGGTAGCTCCTACCCCAGGAGAGGGAGATGCCGCCTCCCCCATGGCCGTAATTGTGAATGAGAGTTTTCTCGTCGAGCTTTTCTGGTTTCACTACGAAACCCGAAGCGCGGTAGGGCCGAAGACCTCCGGTCGTATGAATGATGCGACCCCACGACGCCTTGACAGGCACGAGATCGAGGGATGGGCGTACGCCACGGCCTATTGTCCTATCATTGGGGGCGCTTTGGGGGTCTTCGGACCACAAGCACCGAGACCCATTCCGCCGAAGGCGAGGCCGCCGGTTTTTAGCAGTGTCCGTCTGTCCATCGCGCGGTGAAGTCTAATCGAACGCGCCCGAGATTTCGACAATGTTCCAGGGATGCGCTTTTTCGCGTACACGATGTTCAAACGCGCTCGATGATGGTCGCGATGCCCATGCCGCCGCCAATGCAAAGCGTGATGAGCGCCGTCGTTTGATCGCGCCGCTCGAGCTCGTCGAGCGCGGTGCCGAGAAGCGCCGCACCTGTCGCTCCGAGCGGGTGGCCGAGCGCGATGGCGCCGCCATTGACGTTCACGATCTCTTCACTGATCCCGAGTTTTTTCATCGTCTGGAGCGGAATTGCAGTGAAAGCTTCGTTGATCTCCCAGAGGTCGATATCAGACGCGGACATGCCGGCTTTCTCGAGCGCGCGCTTCGAGGCGGGCGCGGGAGCGGTCAACATGATGACGGGCTCGGATCCGTAAGTCGCGGTCGCACGGATGCGAGCGCGACCTTTGAGCCCATGCGCTTTCACATAGTCGTCGGAGGCCAGGAGCACGGCCGCGGCGCCATCGACGATGCCGCTCGCATTGCCGGCGGTGTGCACGTGGTTGATGGCTTCGACCTCTGGGTAGCGGCGGAGCGCCACCTGGTCCCAAGTCTCGCCGTCGACGGCGGGTGAAGCGCCAAACTTCGCGAAGACAGCATCGAGCTGCGCCAAGCCTTCGAGCGTCGTGCCGGCGCGCGGGTGCTCGTCCTTTTCTAAGACGACGTCACCCGTGCGCGGGTCTTTCACGGGCACGAGGCTCTTCGAGAAATAGCACGCTTCTTGCGCCGCTTGCGCACGCTGCTGGGACTGTAGAGCAAAGCGGTCCACGTCTTCGCGCGAGAAACGTTCGATGGTTGCGATGAGGTCAGCACTGATACCCTGAGGCACCTGGAACACCTTGTTCCGCAAGAGCTCGTTATTACCGTCCGCGCCTCCGCCATCCGAGCCCATGGGAGCACGCGACATGCTTTCGACGCCGCCGCCCATCGCGAGCTCTTGCTGTCCGGACATCACCCCCATCGCGGCAAAGTTCACCGCTTGGAGACCCGAGCCACAAAAACGGTTGAGCGTCACGCCCGTGACCACCTCCGGCCAGTCCGCGAGCATGAGCGCGTTGCGTGTGATATTGGCGCCTTGATCCCCCGCCTGGCTCACACAGCCCATGACGACGTCTTCGACGTCCTTTTTCTCGAGGCCAGTGCGCTCGGCGATGGCGTTCAGCGTCTGAGCGAGGAGCTCCTGGGGGTGGATGCCGCTCAGAGCACCTTTGTCTTTTTTGCCACGGCCCCGCGGTGTGCGGGCCGCATCTACAATCCATGCGTCCGTCATGTCTCTAGCTTAGCGCCAATCGAGCCCGATCTAGAATGTTACGCGCGTGCCCGCGCCGGTGTCGAGTGCTCGCTGGCAGAGAAATTGCGCAGAGGCGAGGTCCTCGACGGCGATCCCGAGGGACTTGAAGAGCGTGATTTCTTCCGCGGAGCGGCGACCGAGAGGCTTTCCGACGAGGAGCTCCCCGATCTCCGCACGAATGTGGTCGGGGCCGATCGCACCGTCTTTGGCCGCGAACAAATAGTCGCCCGACTCGTTGAGTGTCGATTCACGGCGATCGACGAAGAGTGTTGTCGCCGCCATGGTGTCGGTGTCGAGCTCGCGTGCGGAACGGATGCTCGAGCCCACGGCGTTGATATGCGCTCCCGGCGCGATCCACTCGCGCTTCAATATGGGCTCGCTCGAGTTCGTCGCGGTCACGATCACGTCTGCGCCTTCGACCGCCCTCTGTACGTCGTCGGTGGGCTCGATCGAGAGCGAATATTTTGGCCCGAGCTCATCGGCGAAAGCGCGTGCGCTGTCGGGACGCCGAGAAGCGACGCGCACGCGCTCAAACCGGTCGAGCGCCGCCATGGCTTCGAGATGCGACCGCCCTTGGACGCCCGTTCCCACAATCGCGAGCTCCTTCGCGTCCGTCCGGGCCAACAACTTCGTAGCGACTGCCGAGACCGCCGCCGTCCGAATCGCGGTAATGGCCGACCCGTTCATGACGGCGATGAGCTCGCCCGTCTCCCCGCTGTGGAGGAGCACGGAGCCTTGATGCGCGTCGAGGCCGCGCTTCGGGTTTTCGGGAAAAATACAGACCTCCTTCAAGCAATAGGCCGGGTGGTCGCCGCCGCGATAGGCGGGCATCAGGCCGAGAAAGTGACCCGTGGCGGGTGGCTTGACGACGGAGCGCAGCGGGTTATAAGCGTCGCCACGCTCGAGCGTTTCCAGAATTTCGGCCATGACGTCGATGCAGTCGCGCATGGGCATGAGTTTTTCGACGTCTTCGTGACTCAGGGCAACGATTTCCATGATCATTCACCTGTGGAAGCGAGCATTTGATCTTTGCGCAAAACATCCTCGATGCGAAGCCCTTTCGACAAAAGCGCTCTTTTGCGTAACGCGTAGTAGAGCGCGCCCAAGGTGATGATAGACGCAAACACCCCTACGGAGGCGCCGCTCTGAGCGACGCCGAGCCCGATGAAGCCGAGCGAAAAAAGAATGAGGCCCACGCAACAAAAGACGCGCCAAAAGGGACTCAAGCGAAAGCCGGCCGCCGCGAATCGCTCCGGGCTTTTCCGCGGGAGCGCGAATACCGCTGCCGCGGAGAGAATCTGAACGAGCATGATCGCCATGACCGCGCTCAGCGCATATTGCGTGATCGAAGCACCCCACGAGATGCCAATCAAACCCAACAAAGCGACGGTGAGGATGGCGGCGCGCGGCATGTGCTTCTGTCCGCCGAGCCGGCCCAGGGCCTCGGGAAATATTTGGTCGCGCGCGAGCGCGTAGATATCGCGCGAGATGGCGAGAAGAATGCCGTTGACCGAGGTCGCCGCCGCGAAGAGCGCGCTGAAGGAGATGAGGCTGGCGACGATGCCGGGTAGAAACGTCGAGGCCGCGGTAGCGACGGGTGCGGTGGTCTCGGCGAGCTCGGCCCAAGCGACGGTTCCCACGAGCGTGAACGGCACGAGCGTGTAGAAGAAAACGATACACAAGAACGCGATGAGCAGTGCTTTGGGAATCGTGTTGCCCGGGTCTTTCACGTCGCCCGCGAAGTCCGCGATCATGGAAAAACCCACATAGGAGAAATAAGCGGGGATGGCGGCGCCGACCACAGGGCTATAACCGTTCGGAAATAACGGCTCGAGATGGGCCATTTGGACATGCGGCAATCCAAAAACGCCGAAGACGGACAAAGCGAGGAGAAATCCCGCCACCATGAACGACTGCGCGAGAACGCTGAGACGTGCGCCGAGCAAATTGATGACCGCAAAGAGTACGACGAGGCCTAGCGCCACCGCCATTTAGGAACACCGGGAATGAAGAACGCCAAATAGTCGGCGAATCCATAGGCGATGAGTGCGATCCCTATCGTGGCGCCGAGCATGAGCGACCAGACCAGATGAAGCCCTCGAACGGTGACAAGTTGCGGCTCGCCGCGATATACGGTCCGCCACTCACCGGATAGACGCAGCCGATCTGCGCGATGACGAAGCACGACAACAGCGCGGGAATGGAAGCGAGCAGGAAGGAGAGGAAGATCGCGGGCCCCGTCGAAGCGGCAAGCTCTCCAGGAAGGATGAAAATAGAAGCGCCTACGACGTAGCCGACGAGCGTGGCCGCCGCGCCCCCGAGACCGATGCTGCGCTCGAGCTTCTGGCCTTCCATGGGTGCGCATCATACATCTCCCGGCATCTCCGGGGGCCGATGAGTTTGCATTATGATGCGCGCGTGCGTGTCGTTCTAATTTTTGGCCTCCTCCTTTTCGCGCCCGCTGCATATGCGAACGCCCGTGATCGCGTCGAGCTCTATACGGTAGGCGCCGGCGACGAGCTCTTCACCAAGTTCGGGCATGCTGCGATTTGTGTGATGGCGGACGATCTTCCTGCGGGGGGTCTCTGCTACAACTATGGCACCTCAGATTTCTCTCGCCCGATAGGCCTCGGCTGGGACGTCGTCCGAGGACAGGCCAAGTTCTGGGTGTCCGTTTCCGATGTGCTCTCGATGATGTTTTGGTTCCAGGAGCAGGATCGCACCGTCTATCGACAAGAGTTGCCGCTTTCGGACGAGCAAGTCGCCGACCTGAGGGCAACGCTCGCCCTCGACGCCCATCCCGAGAATCGGGAATATATCTACAACCACTTCCTCGACAACTGCTCGACGCGGCCGCGAGATTTGATCGACGAGGCCACGGGGGGCGAGCTCCGGCAAACGCGTATCGATAGTCCGCTCACCTATCGTGACTACGCGCGGGAAGGTTTAGCCGGTGCGCATTGGGCGCTCGTGCCCGCTGGGGATTTAGTCCTGGGCCGCTGGGTCGATCAAGAGCTCGACGCCTTCGAGGCGATGTTCATCCCGCGGGTGCTCCGTGCTGCGGTCGAAGAACGTTTCGCCGCGCGTCCGGAAGTCGTCTACGAGCGCGCGGCGCCTCTCGAGACTGCAAGCGTGTCGAGTATCTTGACGCGCTTCTGGCTCGTCGTCCTAGTGCTGTCGCTTGCGGCTTGGCTCTCCCGCAAGGGCGCCGCGCTCGCCGTAGTCCTCGTCGCGGTATTGGGGACATTGATTTGGGCCGGTGCCGTCGTCTCGCCATGGCCCGAGCTCCGCTTCAACGAGCTCGCGCTGATTTTGTTTCCAGCGGATCTCTGGCTCCTTAGGCGAAGCGCGTCGACGAGCTACGCGAAAGCTCGGCTCGCAATGCTGGGCGCCGTGGCGGTCCTAGCTGCAGTCGGCATCTTCGTCCAGCCAGTTTGGCCGTTCTGGGTTCTGGCGACCGGGGCGGTCGGCGCATGCTGGTGGCACCGCCGAAAGGATATACTCTTTGCTGTGAACAGGAGGTGAGCGATGGAACGACGCCTCTGTTTGCCGCCCTCGAACGCAATTGGGCGGCTCGAGCATCCTATGCTCACCCCCAAGAGCACCAGCAGCAGGAAGCACCCACCTCTCTCTCATGGAAGCGCTGCTCGACGCGGGAGCCGACCCGAACGTTCGCCTGAAGAAACACCTCTGGTATACCGAGTACACGTTCGGAGTTTTCGCGCGGCCGGGGTCAACTTCAAGGGCGCGACTCCGTTTTGGCGTGCGGCCTATGCGCTCGATGTCGATGCCATGCGCCTTTTGAAAAAGCATGGAGCGGATCCCAATATCCCGACGATCAAGCCTCCTCGGAGACGTCGGCGTGGCGGCGATAGCGGAGGTTTCTCGAAGAGTCTTTCAAAGACATTCAAGAGAGTTGTGCATTTCTTCCACATGGGCAACCCCGAAGTTCCCGTGGGTGGGCCGAGCATCTATCCCCTACATGCCGCCGCCGATGTTGGCTACGGGCAGTCCTTTGCCGGAAACGCCCACAGATATGTGCCGCGGAATTGGGTGCCAGCGGTGAAGTTCCTGATTGAGGAATGCGGCGGGGAAGTCGACATCAGAGACCAAAACGGCTACACGGCGCTTCACCACGCGGCGTCGCGGGGCGACAACGAGCTCGTCCTGTATCTCGTGGAACAGGGCGCCGATGTGACAGCGAAGAGCCGGAAGGGACAGACCACCGCCGATATGGCCAATGGTCCGATCGAGCGCGTTGTCCCGTTCCCTGAGACCATTGCATTGCTTACGAAGCTCGGCGCGAAGAACAACAACCGTTGTGTGTCGTGCTGATCTAGTTTCGTGAAGGTTCACCTCGTCGACGCTACCTACGAGCTCTTCCGCGCCTATTATGGCGCTCCCAAGAAGACGAACGTCGCCGGCCGAGAAATCGGCGCCGCGCTCGGACTCCTCCGAACTCTCCTCCTGATGCTTCGGGGCGAAGAGGTCACCCATGTCGGATGCGCCTTCGACCACGTCATCGAATCGTTTCGGAACGATCTCTTCGCCGGATATAAAACGGGCGCCGGCATCGAGCCCGAGCTTGCCGGCCAGTTCGAGCTCGCCGAAGAGGTGACGCGGGCTCTCGGACTCGTGACGTGGCCGATGGTCGAATTCGAAGCGGACGACGCCATGGCTACCGCCGCAGCGCGCTGGGCCGAGCACGACGGCGTCGAGCAAGTCGTTATCGCGTCACCGGACAAAGACCTCACGCAATGCGTCAGGGAAAACCACGTGGTGTGCTGGGATCGCCGCCGTCACATCGTTCTCGATGAAAAAGGCGTGCAAGAGAAATTCGGCGTTTCGCCTGCCAGCATCCCCGACTATCTCGCGCTCGTCGGGGATGCCGCGGACGGACTCCCGGGGATTTTCGGTTGGGGCAAGAAATCGACCGCGCAAGTTTTGGCGCGCTACGGGAGCATCGAATCGATCCCGGCGAACGCCGCCGATTGGGAGGTCAAGCCGCGTCGCGCCTACGATCTCGCGGCGAATCTCCGTCACGAGAAAGAGGAGGCACTTCTATACAGGAAGCTTGCGACACTTCGTGAAGATGTCCCGCTCGAAGAGAGCCTCGAAGATCTCGAATGGCGCGGTGCCTCGCGCAGGGAGATAGAAGTGCTTTCCCGCGAGCTCGCCGATGACGCGCTCGTCGAGAGGGTCCCTCGATTTCAGGATTGAGGGATCGCGTCAGCGAGAAGTTTGTCCAAGTGCTCCGGGTCGCCCTGGAGTGCTAAGCGCTGCATGTAATGGTGCACGCTCCGCACGCCGCCGAGCTCTTCCCCTCCGCCTGCGCGGCCTGGGCCACCGTGGACGAGATGCGGCATGACCACGCCGTGCCCCGTCGATTCGGGCGCCGACTTTGCGTTCATTACCATCAGACGGCCGTGATAGGGGGCAAGCCCAAACATCGTCTTCGCGATGAAATCCTCGTCTTCGCTGAAGATCGAGCCGACGAGGCTGCCGCCGCCTTTACGTGCGAGTGCTACGGCTTCGTCGACATCGCTGTAGGTCATGACGGTCGCGGCTGGGCCGAAGATTTCGACTTCATGGATGGCCGTGGCTTCTAGCGGTTTTTGGCACAGCAGAAGCACCGGCTCCATAAAAACACCTTGACGCGGCTCGAATTCCTTGCGGTTCGGATCGCCGTAGACGATCGCAGCTTCTCCGGTTAGCTTCGCCACGCCTTCGCGCGCAGCGCGGAGCGCCTCCTCGTCGACGAGCGGCCCCATGCGCACACCTTCCGTTTTCGGATCGCCGACCTGGATTTTAGCGAGACGCTCTTTCAGAGCGTCGACCACCACTTCGGCTTGTCCCTCGGCCACGATAACGCGCCGTATGGCGGTGCATTTCTGCCCTGCCTTTACCGTCATTTCTCGGACGACTTCTTTTGCGAAATAGTAGAAAGTCTCCGACCCGGGTGCGACGTCCGGTCCGAGAATGATGCAATTGAGCGAGTCCGCTTCGATGTTCACGCGCACCGCTTCGCGGACGATCGTCGGATGGGAGCGGATCTTCTGTGCTGTCGAAGCCGACCCCGTGAAAGCGACGACATCTTGACACGTCAAGTGATTGAACAAGTCACCGACCGAGCCGCTTATGAGTTGAAGCGCACCGTCGGGAACTATGCTGGAGTCGGTGAGGATCTCGACGATGCGAAAGGTCAGCCACGCGGAAGGCGATGCAGGCTTCACGATGCTGGGCATGCCAGCGAGAAAAGACGGCGCTAGCTTCTCGAGCATGCCCCAACACGGAAAGTTGTAGGCGTTTATCTGGACAGCGACGCCTTCGAGCGGTACGTAAATGTGACGGCCGACGAAGTTGCCCTCTTTCGACAGTCGCGCCGTCTCGCCGTCGACGAGAAAACCGGACGCTGGAAGTTTTTTCGTGCCGAGGCTCGCATAGAACACCAACGTGCCTACACCGCCATCCACGTCTAGGGCTGCATCCTTCTTCGTGGCGCCGTAGCTCGCCGCAATTTCGTTGAGCTCGTCCCTATGATCATTCAAAACGCCCGCCATTTTCTTGAGGATGGCCGCTCTTTCGGGGAAGGTCAGTTGCCGGAGCGCCGGCCCGCCTTTTTCGCGCCCAAAGGCGAGCATCGCTGCGAAATCGACACCCTCGCTCGAGAGATGGGCGATCTCCTCGCCGGTCACGGCATGCCGGAGAATCCGTGGGCGTCCACTGCTGTCCTGCCACTTTCCCGTGGCATAGCTCTTCAACGTGATCATTATGTCGTCCCGCTGGGCTTTCTAGGTTCTGGACATTGTAGCTTTGCGATCCGCTCGACTGCCGTCCACACGCGGAGAAGATTCTCCGAAAGGATTTTCTCCACGTCGTCCTCCGTGTAGCCGCGCTTCAGGAGCTCCTCGATGAGGCTTGAATAGTCGGAGACGTCTTTCAGCCCATCCGGTATCGAATCGCCGGATCCGTCGAATCCGGAGCCGATCCCGACATGGTCGATGCTGACGAGGTCCACAACGTGGTCGATATGATTCACGACGGCGCCGATCGTCGCATAGCGGATACCTTTCTCCCGACGAAATTTCCGTGCCATGCTTCGGCCCGTTACCGAGTTGATGCTGAAGCCCGGATCCTCGACATGGGCCCAAACGGGCTGCTCTCGTCGTTGAAGCTCGGTGCTGAGGAACGATCCACCGAAAGTAATATGGATAATCCCTCCCCCTTCAGCGAGCGTTCGGATCATCGCATCGTCCATATTTCTCTCCCAGCCCGGTGTGAATGGCGACACGACGAATGAGAGGCGATGACGGGCGCTTTGGACCGCTCGAGCACCTGGTAAAACGCATCGTCGGAAATGTGGGAGACGTCGATGATCATCCCCATGCGGTTCATCTCCGCCACGACGCCTCGGCCAAAAGGGCTCAGGCCTTTCCAAGGACGGTGTTGCGCGTAGGAAGAATCTCCGATTCGATTGGGGCGCGAGTGCACGAGCGTCACCATCCGCACTCCCCGCTTGTAGAAGTAATGCAGGTTTTCGAGGTCACTTCCAATCGGAGCTCCGTTCTCGATCGCGAGTGCTATGGCGATCGAGCCTTCAGCGAACGCGCCTCGAAGCTGTTCGGGTGACGTGACGAGCGTCAAGGCATCACTGCTCTTGATGATCGCGAGCATCTCGTCGACGCGGCGGTCGGCGACTTCTTTCGCGTCCCCGGCTTCCTGGTGGCGCGTGGGGACGAGCAGCTCCGCGAAGACGAGATCGAGACCGCCTCTCGCGCCCGAGGCACGTCGAACTCACCGGTATCGCTCCTGACGAGCACATCGGCGGCGTCGAGAGTGAGGCGATAGGACGTGAGGATATTCGCGTCCGCAATGAGAAAGCGATGCGCCAGATCGTCCGCCGTTTGAAGGCCGCGGGTGAGGGCGAGCGTTGCCAGAGCGGCGTTTTGCATGCACTCATGCTATTTTAACGCTACAGCTATAATCAAGCCGATGAAGCGCCTCGCCGTCAGTCTCGCGGTCTCTCGCCGCGACCGTCCCGAAGAGCTTCTTCTCGTCGAGCGCAGCCAAGAGCTCCGCTCCTTTGCTGGATTCCTGGCTTTTCCCGGTGGGACCCTCGACGCCGAGGACAAGAGCGTCCCGATTCGCGGGGTGCAAGACGGCTCGCTCGTGCCCTTCGTGGCCGCGGGTGCGCGAGAGCTCTTTGAAGAGACGGGGTTTTGGCTAGGACGGGGTGGCGCGCCGCCGTCCTCGGCTCAATTGCGCGAGGATCGCAAACGGCTTCTTGACGAGGACGTAACATTGGCTGCTCTTCTCGAGGAGAACGGACAGCATATCGACGCGTCCGACTTGACGCCTTTGTGCAAGATCATGACGCCGCCGTTCTCACCGGTCCGTTTCGACACGTGGTTCTTGCGTGTGCTCGTGCCTGAAGACGCCGAAGTCGATATATGGGAAGGAGAGCTCGTCGATGGCGCGTTCGTGGACCCAACTGCCGCCCACGAGCGGTGGCGGAAGGGAGAGATCCAAGTGGCTCCTCCCATGGTGATGATGCTCGAGCAGTGGTCGAAGGGACAGAAAGGGCTCCTCGAGCGTGTCCGGCGTCTCACTGAATCCTACGAGCGCGGGGCGCCACACCGTGTCTATTTCTCACCGGGGATTCTTCTCCTGCCGCTCCAAACCCAGACGCGGCCCCCGGCGACCCACACGAATACCTGCGTGGTGGGCGAAGAGTGCCTCTATGTCGTCGACCCGTCTCCCGTCGACGTCCGCGAGCAAGGGCGTCTTTGGGAATTCTTGGATGAATTGCTAAAGGAAGACCGCGTGCTCGAGGGTATCCTTCTCACGCACTACCACCCCGACCACGTTGGCGCGCTTCGCGAAATGCAACACCGCTTCGACGTCCCGGCCTACGCCCACGCGGATTGCATAAAGGAGCTTCCGGGGGCGCGCTTCGGAGCGCCTCTCGCGCATGGCGACGTGATCGATCTAAAAACGGGGCCCGACGGGAGCTCGGATTGGAAGCTCACGGTCTATCACGTGCCCGGACACGCTCGCGGACATCTGGCCTTTCAAGACTCGCGATACGGCGCAATTGTTGTAGGAGACCTCGTCTCGACGCTTTCGTCGATCCTTATCGATCCTCGCGATGGGCACCTGAAAACCTACTTGCGCTCGCTCGAGCTTCTCGAGTCGGTAACGGAGGGAACGCTCTACCCCGGCCACGGTCCGCCGGTGGCAGACGGCAAGAAAGTCATTCGTAAAACACTCGAGCATCGAGCCGAGCGTGAAGCTCAGCTCATGGCGGAGCTCGGTGAAGCTCCGCAGAGCTCGCGTGAGCTCGTCGGGAAGATCTATGCGGATGTGCCTACGAGCGTTCACGGGCTTGCCGAACGCTCGCTACTCTCGGGCCTCATCAAGCTCGAAGAGGAAGGCAAAGTCGTTCGCAGCGAGGCGGGTTTCGCGCTCGCTTCGACGTGACCGACTATAATCCGATCTCGGAGGCCTTCATGCGAAGAGCGTTGTCGCTCGCCTCGTTGACTCTGACGTTGTTGGCGCTAGCCCCTGCGGCGCGGACACAAGATGTCGATGTCAATGGAACGTGGTTTCGGAGCACCATCGAGGGAGATGATCCCGAAGAGAAGATCCAGCACGCGGTCAGAGGCTATATGGCGAAGGCGGGCCAACGCCGGGGCGCCAGGATAGCCATTGCCGAATCGCCCCAACTTCCCGGAATGGTCGCTCGAACGATCGACACGTTCATGCAGTATGCCGACGAGCTCTATATCGAGCTGGACTCGGACGAGCTCGTTGTGGATGACGGCGACGGCCGCATCCGTATTTACTATCTCGACGCAGAGAAGCACGAGCGGCAGCTTTCGAATGGTGTGCGTATCGAGACAGTGGCGACCCGCGTGGGCTTGAACATCACGATCGACCAAAAAGCCGACGACACCAAGGTCCTCGAGACCTACGTCTTTTCGAGCGATGGCGAGCGGCTCGAGCTCACCGTTCGCCTCGAGAACAAGCAGCTCAACGAGCCTCTGATCATCCGAAGCATCTACGAGCGCGAGTAGGCTCGCGACTCCCGTCGAGATCTCTTGACGGTGCCGAGAGTTGAGTTGTACTGTCGATGGTCGATATGTCGATGATCGATATAAAACTCACACCCGTCGAGACCGAGATTCTGCTGAGCCTCGTTGAAGAGGCGCGTCACGGTTACGGTATCAAGCTCGCAGTCGAAGAGCGTACCAATGGCCGCGTGAGACTCGGCTCGGGAACGCTCTATGTTGCGCTGCAGCGCCTCGAGAAGGCCGGCCTTCTGAAGGGGCTGACAGCCCTGAAAGCCCTGAAAGCCCAAAAATCGAAGACGCGCAAGCCCGGGCCCGGCACCGAAAAGCTCCGCCGGCGCCACTTCAAGCTGTCCGCCGATGGCCGCAGGGCGTTGAAACACGAGCTCTCCCATCTCGACGGGCTCCTGCGGCACGCCAAGTCCTTGAAATCGCTATGAAAAAAGTCTTCCAGGTTCTCTTGAACGCCTATCCGAGAACGTTTCGGGACCGGCACAAGGACGAGCTCTACGCGTTTTTCGAGGATCAACGCCGCGACCCGAGATACCGTGGTGGCGTCGGGACCCTCCGCTTCTGGTGGGATGTGGTTTTGGATGTGGCGTGGAGCGCGTTGCTGCTTCGATTCCGTGCCCGAAAGACTTCTTCCCCAAAGCAAAAAGGAGAGCTCACCATGGGCCGAGACATTCGCTACGCCGTCCGTCGACTGCTCCACGCAAAAGGCTTTGCGCTCGCCGCGTTGGTGACGCTCGCGCTCGGCATCGTCGCGAGCACCGAGATCTTCAGCGTGGTGCATGCCGTCATCATCAGCCCGCTCCCCTATCCCGACTCAGACCGCTTGGTGTCCATGTGGCATGCGGCGCCGGGAGCCAGCATCCCGCGGCTCGGGTTCTCGCTCGGAAGCTACGTGCACTATCGAGAGCTCAACCGGACCTTCGACGCGATTGCGGCCTATGAGCTGGCTGCGCTGAACATGACGGGTGATGGCGACCCTGAGCGTACGAACGCGGCTTATGTGACCGCGAGCTTCTTCGACTTGTTTCAGCCCCCCGTTCACGGCCGTGCCATCACTGAAGAAGACGACCAGCCCGGTGCGGAGGACGTGCTCGTCACTAGCCACCGTCTCTGGCAGCAACGCTTCGGCGCCCAGGACAGTGTTCTCGGTCAGAAGATCGTGCTCGACGGCGCTTCGTTTCGCGTCGTGGGCGTCATGCGCCCTGGTTTCGATGCTCCGACGCCACTGACAGACTTGTGGTTGCCGCGAAAGGTTGACCCCGAACGGGTGACTCTAGGCGGGTTCTCTCCGCTCGGGCTGGGTTTGCTCAAGCCTGGAATCTCGGTTGCCGAGGCGCAAGCCGACCTAGAAAGGTCTCGTGCCGCGCTTCGAGGAACGTTTCCCGGGGCGGTCTTTCAGCGTCATCGTCGGACAAGCAGGTATGACGCCGAGGCTGACCTTGTTGAAGGAAGAGGTCGTGGGCGATGTGGAGAGCATGCGCTTCATTCTTCTCGGGACGGTGGGGCTCGTGCTCCTACTCGCTTGCGCCAATGTCGCGAACCTCTTCATCGTGCGCGCCGAAGGGCGACGGCGTGAAGTGGCGATCCACACCGTGCTCGGAGCCGGGCGCTCCCGGGTCGTACGCCAGTTCCTGACCGAGAGCCTGCTGCTCGCCGGCGCCGGAGGCGCTTTCGGCGTGGGGCTCGCACATATTGCGGTTGATGGCTTGGTCGCGCTCGGGCTGCGCAACATCCCGCGGCTTCACGAAATCGCGGTAAACTCCACGGCCTTCGGCTTCGCCGCGATCGCGTCCGTTCTAGTGGGCCTCGCCTTTGGCGCCATCGCGGTGGCGCGTTTTAGTTGCGTGAATCTCGCGACGTCGTTGAAAGATGGCAGCCGCGGCTCGACGGTTGGCCGTGAACGCTACCGCTCCCTTCTCGCGATCTTCCAAGTCGCACTCGCCCTCATGCTGCTCGTCTGCGCGGGCCTAATAGTGCGGAGCTTCTTGTATCTCAAGAGCGTCGATCCCGGCTTCGACGAGCGAGGTGTCTTAAACTTCCGCATATCGCTTCCGGATCGAGACTATCCCAGCCGCGGCCACACTGCGCGTTTCCAGCAGCAGCTCATCGAGCGATTGTCCTCCGTCGCAGGCGTTCTCGCCGTGGGCGCGACGAATTGTCTTCCGCTCTCCGGGTGCCGTAGCCTCGCTCACGTGCGACAGAGGGAATGGAGCGCTCGCCCGACGAGCTCCCGCCGCCAGCCCATACGCGCGGCGTGACAGACGGCTACTTCGAAGCGATGGGCATGCGGCTCATCGAGGGACGCTTCATCGAACGGCGCGATCACGAGGACGTGAGGGCGTCGTCGTTGTGAGCAAGGCTTTGGCGGAGGCGTGGTGGCCTGGCGAGAGTGCGCTCGGCAAAGGCATCTACCCGGGCATCGAAGACCCGCCTCCGTGGTACCGCATCGTGGGGGTGGTAGCGGACGTGCCCACCAATCGTCTCACCGGCAAGCGGGAAGAAATCGTCTACGAGCCCATGATCGGACGCGACGAGAGCGTCCACGTGCCGCGCTCCATGTCCTTCGCTGTGAAAGTCAGCGGCCATCCCGAAGACTGGGCGTCTGCCATACGCTCGGAAGTAGCAGCGCGCGACCCGAATCTTCCGATCGCCGAAGTGCGCACGCTCGAGGCACTCGTTGCGTGCACTTGACTTCCGTGTACTGCCGACTGCAGACGCATCGCAGACGTCGGAAGCGCTGCAGCTGAGGGCTTCGCGCGGTCAGGCGACTGGATTCTCTTGAGCGCCGGAGCCAAGGAATCTTCATCGCGCTCACTCCGATGTCTTCCGCTTCCCGATTGCCGAGGAGTCTCAACGGCCAAAGGCGGCTTCGGAGGTTGGCGGGGAGAGAGGCCCTATAGCCCATTGCTTTTCCGTTGGCCGCGCACAAAGCTGTTGATGGAGCGCTGCGGGGCGATTTCGAACGCGAATTTCGGTGCAAAGAGTGTAGGACGCATGAGGGTGGTGGTTTTCAGGCGAGGGTCAGGTGAGAATAGTGCTAGAACGCTGGTGTCAAATAAACCGGTGACGTTCACAGCCGGCCAACTCGCCCAGTAGTTTTCGATCGTAGCGGAAGAAGATTCTCAATCGTTTGGGGATCGTGAAAACCACTTGGCGGTGAGGGACATCTTCCAGCAGCTGTTCGCCGGCCCAATGCGCCCATATGAGCTCACGCTTTTTGTGGGAACTAACGGGCACGAGGATGTCGTGGACCTGCTGCTCCAACAGGAGCGGACCCGAACGTCGAGGACGTATCGACGCGGCTGACGGTGCAAGGCGTGCGTGCCCAGCCGATGCCATCGCCCGTGTTTTGGCGAAACAAAAAGACAAGCTGAAGAGCTACGTCAAGCTTGAGTTCAAGATCTCGCAGGCGAGCGGGATCTTCGTGGATCGGCGCAAGCTCAAGAAGATCGTCGACGGTGTGGACGTCGCCATCACCCGCAGCGATTTCGCGGCGACCGACACCTTGCTGGCGCCTCTCGGAGAAACCTCTTTTCGAGGCTCCTCGCATCCTCCCCGAACTCGTTGGCCCTCAAGGGCGGCATCAACGCCATTCGACCCCAGACGCTTGCTCGCGGGCTTGTCGGCGCCAGCAACGCTCGGGACGGCGCTCGCGCTTGTCAAGAAGAGCACCGGAACGCTCCCTGAACCGTCAGAGACCGGCGGTGGGCATGGCCTCGTGAGGTGGGCGGTCGTCGAGGCCAGGGGAGAGGACGCGGGCGGCCCGTGGGCTCGGAAGATAGAGGAGTTCGAGGTCGTCCACACCGAACTGCACCACGGCACCGACGATCGCTCCATCGATGACACCAGGGAATGGCGCACCTGAACCTGAACATGCCGGCCAGCAGCTCCAGCGCGACAATCTAATAATGTTGTTCTCCTGGAAGAAGCGCGATGGGCTCCGCGCTATCGCGGAGTGTGTGGTACAAATGGCTCTTGTGACGAGAATCAAAAATGCGGGCCTGGCCCCTTTGATCTTTCTGTGGTCTGCCGCTTTGTCGGCGGAGCCTTCGACGGTCCGCATGGAGTCGCGAACGTTTCCGGACGCCCTCGTTTGGGACTCGAACTACACGGCCCTTTTGGCCGCGTCGGACGGACGGGTTTATGTCGGATTGAACCAGCACGGCAAGGGGGCGACGGTCGCCGTCTATGACCCGGTCACCGACACGATGAAGACCCTAGGCGATATGAACTTGATCGCGGGCCAGCCC
Source organism: Acidobacteria bacterium bin61 (assembly GCA_963578475.1). Taxonomy (GTDB): domain Bacteria; phylum Acidobacteriota; class Vicinamibacteria; order Marinacidobacterales; family SMYC01; genus SMYC01. The sequence continues at coordinate 31,159 of CAUZCL010000034.1, forward strand.
AACGTCCGGGTCGAGCCTCAAGCGAAAGTGCATACGCAGATCGTCGAAGGAGCCGATGGGAGCATCTATTTCGGGACTCATCTGTCTGCCTTCTTCAAGTTCGCGAAATTTACCAGCGAAGAGGCTTATCCGGGCGGACACTGGATGCTCTATGACCCGCGCGCGGACCGCGTGCGGGATCTCGGGATCGCCAGAAACGGCAATGGCCTATTGACGATGACGATGGATCCTGAGCGAAACCGGCTCTACGCCGTAACGTACCCGCAAGGGCACTTCCTCCGTTACGACATCGACACGCGCAGGACGACGGATATGGGGCAGGTTCAGAACTGGGACGCTATCGGCCGCACTCTTGCCGTGGATGACCTGGGGCGCGTTTACGGACCGTGGGGTCGCGGACGGCTGTGGCGCTACGACCCCGAGACCGACACCATCGAGAATCTCCTCGTGCAGCTGCCGGGGCGCGAAGTCGGCGTGCCCATCCATCGCGCTTATTGGGAGACAGAACAGACGTTCACGGCTGTCGCCCATTCCGACGATCGCAAACTCATCTACTTTCTCGAGACGGGCAGCTCCAATCTTGTCGAATACGATCCCCATGACGGCCCGGAAGGCAGCATGCGGTTTCTTGCCCAGCTGAGCGCGGACCGCTATCTCGGCAAGCGCGACGTGCCGTACGCGATGATCTCGTTTACACGGGGAGCGGATAATGTGATCTACTATGCCGCCAACTCGGCCGTAGGTGATGAAGAAGGAAACCCCTATTGGGGAGGCGGGATGTCGGCCGGTCTGGTGACCTATGATTTGAACACGGGGGAGCGTCAAGACCGCGGTCTCATCCGTACCGAGGACGAGCGCGTGGTGGTGCATCCTAACGCCGCGAGCGCGGCACCGGACGGCACGATCTACTTCGTCGCCCACGTGCTCGAGCCCGAGGCAGAGGCTAGGGACATATCCAACCTGCCCGCGGACCTCGTCCTCGAGAAGGAACCGGAGCACAAGAAGAAACTCTACCAGCGGAGCTACACGATGCGGCTTCTGATTTATCGCCCGCGAACGCAAGGCCGATGAAGCCTCTCGCACCTATGGGCGTTTTCGCCATGTTGGTTTTCAGCGGTGGCGGTGTGTCTGCCGCCCAGCAGACGAGCACGGTCACGGCAAACCAGCTGCGGCTCGACCTGCGTTTCATAGGCCATCCTCCAGAGGATGTGATCCCGCCAGGAGAGAGTGCGATTACCTCGCTCGTCATTGGCGCCGATGGTGCGCTCTATGGCGGCACGTCCGGAAAAAAGGCGCATTTGTTCCGACTCGACCCCGAGTGGGGCCACGTTTTTCCCCTCGGCCACCTGCCCGGTGAGGAGAGCATCTTCCACAGCCTGGCCGCTCGGTCCGACGGCTCGATCTATATCGGCACGTCTCTCGTGAATATCGGTCGTGTCGAAGACCGCGGACAGGACGTGCTCGCCCGATACGAGGGCTACGCAGGCGGCCACATCTATCGATTCGATCCGGCAGCGGAGCTCGCCAGTCGCCAACGCATGCAGCATCCGCAGCCCGACCAGGCACTCGGTTTTTACCAAGATCTCGGAATCCCCGTTCCCGGACAAGCCATCGTCTGTCTGGTGATGAACGGCGACGAGCTCTACGGGGTGACGTTCCCAGGAGGGAACTTCTTCGTCGCCGATCCCACAACTGGCGAGGCCGAGGACAAGGGACCGATTGCGGGCCCCCCATTGAACGAAGAGCCGTTCCGCAGCATACCGCGCGCACTCGTTATCGACGAGGCTGGTCGCGTTTGGGGTGCGGGGGATTACGGGGCCCTCTTTCACTACGACCCCGAGTCTCGGGAGATCGTGCATCATCCGGGTCTTCGTCTTCCGAGCGAGCTGGGCCGGGAGTTCAAGACCATTCTCGATGCGATGGTGCCTGGTCCTGAGGACGTTCTGTATGGCGGGACATCGGATGGTTTCGTGTTTAGCTTCGATCCCTCGTCATCGAAGGTCACGAACCTTGGCAAACCCATGTCGCAGTATCGCGTGCGCGGTCTGGCGTTCAGCAAGGATGGCGACCTCTACGGCATCGGCGGAGCCGAAGGCGGCGCGGCGCGATTATTCGTCTATCGAACCGCCGAAGGCGGGTTCGAGAACCTGGGCCTTCTGGACGTCAACCGGTCTCCTTTTTACGCCTGGCTCGCTTTCGAAGCTGACGCGATGGTAACGGGTATGGATGGAACCATCTTCATTGGCGAATCCGGTCGCCTCTCACATCTTTATCTGCTCTATCCGTGGAAGTGACCGAGGTTATCGCGGAGAAAGTGCTTTCCGGGAGCACCATGCCGATCGTGAGTATCAACCCCGCCAATGGCGAGACCATCGAGCAATACGAAGAGATGTCGACGGAGCAGGTCGATGCCATTATCGACCAGTGTCACCAGGCGTTTCTCGACTGGCGTGATGTCCCCTTCGCCGAGCGGAGGCGGAGAAATGCGGCTGGGTGTGCGACTACTACGCCGATAACGCCGAGACCTTCCTCGCGTCACAGGCTGTGAAAACCGATGCCTCGAAGAGCTTCGTTGCGTTCGAGCCCATCGGGGCGGTGCTGGCCGTCATGCCCTGGAACTTTCCTTTCTGGCAAGTCCTGCGCTTTGCCGCCCCGGCCCTGATGGCCGGCAACGCCGGCCTTTTGAAGCATTCTTCCAACGTCATGGGGTGTGCTCTAGCGATCGAAGACGTTTTTCGAAAAGCCGGGTTTCCGGAACATCTCTTCCGAACGCTCGTTATAGGCGGGCGCAAGGTCGCTGCTGTGATCGAGAGCGCGAAGGTGATGGCCGTGACGCTCACGGGCAGCACGCCGGCGGGTCAAGCGGTCGCCTCCAAGGCGGGCGCGATGCTGAAGAAGACGGTTCTCGAGCTCGGCGGGAGCGATCCTTACGTCATTCTCGCAGACGCGGATCTCGACAAAGCGGTAGACATGTGCGTCACTAGCCGGCTCATCAATAGCGGCCAGAGCTGTATCGCTGCCAAGCGTTTCATCGTCCTCGAGAAGCAAAAAAACGATTTCTAAAAACGCTTTGTCGAACTCATGAAAGCAAAGAAGATGGGCGATCCGATGGAAGAGGATACCGACGTCGGTCCGCAGGCACGCGAAGGTCTCCGCGACGAGCTTCACGAACAAGTGAAGGGGAGTCTAGAGCAAGGCGCTCGCCTGCTGCTCGGAGGAGAGGTTCCGGAGAGTTCTACCCTCCCACGGTGTTGAGCGACGTTCGAAAGGGCATGCCCGCCTACGATGAGGAGCTCTTTGGTCCGGTGGCGGCCATCATTCCCGTGGAAGGCGAGGACGAAGCGATTCGGGTCGCCAACGACACCGTCTTCGGCCTCGGAGCCGCGGTCTTCACCGAGGACGTCGAACGAGGCGAAGAGATCGCCACGAAGCGACTTCATGCGGGTGCTTGTTTCGTGAATAACTTCGTCAAGTCCGATTCGCGCCATCCGTGTGGTGGGATCAAAGAATCCGGATATGGACGTGAGCTCGCCGACTTCGGCATCCGGGAATTCGTGAACATCAAGACGGTCTACGTGAAGTGACGCCGCCCGGGAGCTCACCGAGCTGAAGGCTAGGCTCGAGGGGCTGTCTCGGGAGCTCGATAAAGCGCGCAAGGAAGTCGGCCTGCGTGACCAGCGCATTGCCGCAACCGTAAAAAAGGCGACGTCCCCTCGAGTCGCGGATCCATCGAAGAAAAAAGCACCTCTTTGAGCTGGCAAACGATCCGCTCGCCGAGATCCCAGTAGAATAGGCTGATGCTCCGAAGCGCTGTTTGGCTGCTTTCACTGCTTGTTGCGTCCCAAGATTGGCCCCAACATTTGGGCCCCACTCGCGACGGCGTGTACGCCGGCGGGCTAGTTTCAAAAGCCGCGCCCCATCTCGTGTGGAAAATGGATGTAGGCCAGGGTTTCAGTGCGCCCGTGGTCAAAGGTGGGTGGCTCATCCTCTTTCACCGTGTCGACAACGGAGAGCGCGTTGATGCTCTCGATGCGGAAACAGGTGAGCTTCTCTGGTCTTCCGACTATGCCACTGCCTATCGCGACGATTTCGGCTTCGATGAGGGACCGCGGGCGACGCCCACTATTGCCGGAGGCAGAGTGTTCACCTTTGGTGCTCAGGGCATCCTGCAAGCGCTCAATTTCGAGACGGGTAAGAAGATTTGGAGTGTCGATACGCGTGCGCGTTTCGGCGTGCGCAAAGGCTGGTTTGGGGCCGCGTCGTCCTCTCTCGTCGTCGAGGACAAGCTGCTCCATAACGTGGGAGGCCGCGACGGAGCAGGCATCGTGGCGTTCGACACCGCGTCTGGAAAGATCTTGTGGCAGGCCACGAATGACGAAGTGAGCTACTCATCGCCAACCCGCACGGGCTCGGACAGCGTGTTTTTCACCAGGAGCGGTCTCGTGGTTCTCGACATCGACTCCGGTGCCGTCCGCTACGAGAAGCGCTGGCGCGCGCGCTCGAATGCTTCCGTAAACGGGGCCACGCCTCTCGTCATTGGTGACATCGACATCGACGTCGTTTTTATTTCGGCCAGCTACGGCACTGGCGCGAGTGCTTTGAAGATGAGTACCGAAGGTCTCGAAGAGCTGTGGTCTTCCGACGACGCGCTCTCCAACCACTATGCAACGGCGGTCCATCGCGATGGTGTCCTCTACGGCTTTCACGGCCGGCAGGAATACGGTCAAGCCTTTCGCGCCATCGATTTGACATCCGGCAAAGTTCATTGGAGTGTCGACCGGTTCATGGCCGGGACGGTCACCCTGAGCGGTAATCGTCTCGTCATCCTACGCGAGTCAGGTGAGCTCGTCATTGCAGAAGCGAGCCCCGAGGCGTTCCGCGTGCTCGGACGCGCCGAGCTTCTGCCGGGTGTCGTCCGAGCCTATCCCGCCCTAGCGAACGGTCACCTATACGTCCGCAACGAACGAACGCTAGCCTGCTTCAAGCTAGAGCAGGAATAGAGCGTCGCCCAGCTAGACGGCATCTTTGCACGATGCTGCTCTTTCACCACTGGCGCACTTCGTCAGACCGATCGATCAACCAAGATTCAATAATGCGAACGAGCTCAGGGTCGCCGATGCCCCACCGCGCTAAGTATCGTTCGGGACGCGATTGCCCGCGATCCACACGGAATCGATGCTGTGCAAATTCTTGATATCGGCCAGCGGATCGTCGTCGAGCACGATAAAGTCGGCCCACTTGCCGGCTTCGAGCGTGCCGATATCGGTGAAGCCCAAACACTGCGCCGCGTCCCCCGTCGCCGACATGATAATTTGTTTCGGCGTCAATCCCGCTTCCGCCATCATGTCGAACTCCATGTGCTCGAAGTAGCCTTGGAAACGGCCGGCAGGGCCCGTGTCGGTTCCGAACGCGACCGTGGTGCCGCCATCCGCGACTTTCTTGAGGTTCGCCATCGCGACTTCGAGAGCCTTCTTGTACGCGGCGGGAGCGGGACTATCCTTCACGCCCTGCATGCGTTCCGGATCCTTTAGCAGCTCGAGCACGGCGGGGTCGGCGTCGGTGAGAAAGAACGGGTCCTCGAAGAACTCCGGCACATCCTCATAGACGTAAGTCGAAACTTCGCGCGTCAAGGTCGGGCAGTAGCAGACGTTCTTGTCTTTCATCATCGAGATGACTTCGTCATCGACGTCGAGATCTCGGATGCTGTGAGCGACGAAATCGGTCCCAGCTTCGAGAAGGCCCTTGGCATCCTCGAGGTAGAAAAGGTGCGAAGCGACTTTGAGTCCCTTTGCGTGGGCGGCCTCGATGACGGCGGCATAGATCTCGGGGGACATCTTCGTGCTCGCGCCGAGATTATCGTCGACACGAATCTTGATGAAGTCGACGCCCATGGAGGCGTTCGCCTCCACGGCGGCCAGGACCTCTTCCACACTCTCGCCCGTCACGACCGCGCCTGCGACCGTAATCCGTGCGCGATCGAGGCTCGCATCTTCGGCGTCCCGGAGACGGACCGCCTCTTCGCCGTCGCCTCCTAGCGAGTTCACGGCGGTGATGCCGTAGCGCGCATAAAGTCCGAGCTGCCGGAGCAGGTTCTCTTCGTTGTAATGGCCACCCTCGAGCCCGAGAACGTCGCTAACGTGGCCGTGCGTATTGATGAGGCCGGGGATGGCGGTTTTGCCAGCGATGTCGACGCGCTCCGCGCCCGCGGGGATCTCGACCGCATCGGCCGCGCCCGCAGCGACGATACGTCCGTCCCGGACGACGATGACCGCGTTCGAGATAGGGTCCGAGCCCGTACCGTCGAAAAGCGTTGCTCCGACGAAGGCTTTGCTTCCATCGGGGGTGACCGTTTCTACGGTCGCGCAAGCCGCGGCCAGAAGTCCGCATACAAGGAGTACCCACAAAGTGTTTCTCATGACATGCCCTCCTGAGGCGGGCACTCTACACCAGTAGCACCCCAATGGGCCACCTACTCTTCAAAACGGGCTAGAAGCGTACGGCTGCTGGCTCTCCCAGCTACAATAGCGGCCTATGGTCTATCTGCACGTAACGTTTCATCTCGACGTGCAGGACGTCGAGCGGTTCGAGACCTTCTACGCCGAAGAGTTCTACCCCGTGATCCAAAGGCATGGCTTCGAAGCGGTCTGGATTTCCAAGACCCTCGTGGGCGTTGCCGGGGAGTTCACGGAGATCTGGAGGGTTCGCGACCTTCAGGACTACGAGCGCGACTCACTGGCCTGTAACGTTCTCGCGCTCGGTGATGAAAAGCTTCTCACGATTGTGAAGAACGGAAAAACGAATGCGCGCCTCGAGAAGGAAGGCTTCGAAGTGCTGACCTATGAAGCTTCGGAAATCAGCGCGAACGGCTCGGGTGGACCGACTTGCCTGACGCGTCCCATTTGGCGAGGCTGAGGCCCCTGAGATATGTCCAAATCTGTGAAAATCGTAATCGTGCTTCTCGTTCTCGGCGTTATGGGCTATATAGTGACGTCGTCGATAGCGACCTCCAAGCTCAGCTGCGAAGTGTGCATCGATTTCAAAGGACGAAAATCCTGCCGCACCGCGCGCGGACCGACGAGCGAAGAAGCCATTCAGACCGCGCTCAACAATGCTTGCGCTCAGGTCGTGAGCGGCCGCACGGAGAACATCTTGTGCGGTGGTAGCGCGCCCTCCACCGTCGCCTGTAGCGACGAATAGATCTCAGGCCCTCCTGCCATAACGGTGTCAGCAAACGTGCAAGCATCGCACTCTCCTGACACAAGGCTGTCAGGAGCCTCGGTGCATGCTGCCCTTCGAGTCCGACGCGACGCGATGGGCGCGCCGCGTTTGATGACAAGGAGACATCTAATGCAGCATCCAGTTGTTTGGGTCGAGATTATGGGCGAGAAAGGTGAGCGCTTGCAGTCGTTCTACAGCAAGCTTTTCGGGTGGAAGATCGATGCTTCGAACCCGATGAAGTACGGGATGGTCGAGACCGTGAACGGCCAAGGCATTCCCGGTGGCGTCGGCCAGCTCGGCGACCAGCCCTGGCCCAAAGTCACCTTCTACGTGTCGACGGAGTCTGTGAATGCGTCGCTCGAGCAAGCCGAAAAGCTCGGAGGCAAAGTTTTGACGCAGCGCACCGCATTGCCGGACGGCCCGGTTATCGGAATTTTTACGGATGTCGAGGGCAACGCCATCGGTCTCGTGGAGGAGAGCGCCTAGAGAGTCGAAGCTTCGAAGCTCTGCCTTTCTCGGTGCTTCTGCCGTACCATAGCCGGTGTTGTGAGACGCGCCGATCGACTCTTCTAGATCATCCAACTGCTTCGCGGCCGGAGGCGGGCCGTCACCGCTTCCTGGCTCGCGGAGCAGCTTTCCGTTTCCGAGCGTACGGTCTACCGCGATATCCGGGACCTCATGGTCGCGGGTACACCCATCGCGGGCGAAGCCGGCGTCGGCTACACGATACGCCGGGACTACGATCTTCCTCCCCTCGTGTTCGACGCCGAGGAGCTCGAAGCCCTCATTCTAGGTGCTCGGCTCGTGGGCGCCTTTGGCGACGAATCTCTCGTGGGCCCTGCGCGCTCCGCCATCTCGAAAGTCGAAGCGGTGTTGCCGCAGCGTCTGAAAGTCGGCGTGCTTCGCCCCGCCCTCTATGCGCCGCGCACGTACGGAGCCGAGATGCGTGCTCAGGCGCTCGGCACCGTGCGTGCGGCCTTGACGGAGAAGCGCAAGCTGAAGCTTCGATACCAAGAGAAGATGAAGAAGAATCCGACCGCACGATCCTTCCCTTGGGCGCGTTTTTTTGGGGGCGAAGCTGGACGCTTGCCGCGTGGTGCGAGCTCCGAAACGACTTTCGCAACTTTCGGCTCGATCGGGTACTCGAGCTTCGGACGCTGGACGAAACGTTCACCGACGAGCCGGTTTCAACTAATTCCTTGACATCCTCGGTCATCTTCCTTCCACGTGTAAGAGGTTTGTCTTCTTTCTCAAGACCCGGAGGACCAGGTAGAGCAGCACTCCGATGGAGAAAAACACAACCCAAAATGGACCAGGAACGAAGCTACCGGAACGAAAGAGGCCTTGGACAGCCGCGAAAAATGTAAAGGCCGCGACGAGACCAAAAAACCCTGCATACTCCCGTTGAAGGACATTTTTGAGTGAGAACGGGAGCGACGCAGGAACCCATCGGCGAAACCTGAGCACAATCGCGGGTGTCTGCTTTGCCCATTGTATGAACGCATTCCCATGTTTTCGTTCGAGGAATACCTCCTCAGCGTACATGATACGTTCGTAATAGATAAAGAAAACCAGAGTGGCCGAGAGAACAAACCACCAGGTCTGAATGAAGAAAAACACGCCCAAAAACATCAAGAAGTTTCCGAGATAAAGGGGATGGCGTACAATCGAATACATTCCGGTTGTGTTCAAGGTGTCCGCGATCTGTTCGTCGGTACTTCGTCGCGACGTTCCTTTGGGAACATATCCAATCGTTAGACAACGGATGAGAAACCCCGAAAAAGATACAACCATGCAGAGCGCAATAAAAGCGTACTCGGCGCGTTCGCCAAATCGGGCGCCGATCCCGTCGTCAACGATTAGGCCAACGACAGCAAACGGAAAAAGCGGGAGCGGAAGGTAGCTCCTCCAACGGAAGAGCCAGGTCCCCTGGTCGGCAAACTCCTCTTTTAATGCCATCGTGAGATCAAGATGTGAGGGTGTTCAGTTGGGAGATCGCTTTGACTTTGTAGACCTCGTCCATGTCACCAGCCTCTAGGGCCTCGACGACGACGTAGCGGCCGAGCTTGGTGCCGGGGGCGAGTGTCATGCGTTCGTCATTGGCCTAATGGACTAAAGAAGAGAATATTAGCAGAATTTTTCCCCCCTGTGGAGCGCCGGCTGCTCTGGGCTGTTTGCGTGGAGGGAAGACCTCGGGAACACGCCCCGGAAAGCCTGCACTGAATGAGATTGCAGATGAGCTCGGCCTAAAATCGCAACAGATAGCCGTTTATATCCCGAGGGCCACGCGACAACGACTGCACGATACGCAAATAGAGCCAGCTCGTCCCGCCGCGGACCGCGGTGTGCGCGAGAAGGCTTCCGTCCGGAGAAAGCGCGACCTGCGTGCGCAAGCCCGGCTCCATACGTTCTGGTCGCCGAGACCGATCTGAAAATACTGGGTGGATGGACGGGCGGCCGCGCGGCAGAACTCGAGGCGTCGCTCTCGAGCTCTGGCTTCACTCCGCATCGTAGATCGCGTCTGCCGTGATGGTGACGTTTCGGGGCGTATTGATGACGACCGCCGTGCCCGAGAACATCGTTTTGAGATGGAATAGTGTTTGCAGCTGGCTCCTATTGGGCATGCTATGATTCGCGGCCATGCGGGTCATTGGCGTCCTCCTACTTAGCGTCTTCTGCGCTTCCTCGTTGTCGGCTTGGGATCGGTTTGGGCATATGCTCGTGTGTGCGGTGACTTGGGAGCAAATGGAAGACAAGACGCGGTCGGCGGCGGTCGAGCTTTTGGAGAGCGCGCCGTCGGATGCGGGGCTCGCGCTACGCGCGCTCTCGCCGCGGGAATTGTTCCTGCAAGCTGGGTACTGGCCTGATGTGGTCCGCGACGAAGCGTGGCCAGCGCGCAAAGAAGCGTACGACCGGCCGATCTGGCACTACGTCAATCACTTTTGGCGTGATGACGGTGAGACGCTTCCTGAGAAAGGGACGCTGGGCGAGCTTCTCGAGCGCCTGGAATTGCTTGGGCGCGGGGTCGAGAACGGGGTCGCGGTCGCATGGCTTCTTCATCTTGTGGGCGATGTTCATCAACCTCTACATTCGAGCGGGCGCGTGACGGCTCGGGAGCCAAAAGGCGATCGGGGTGGCAACGACTTTGAGCTCGATGACCCCGAGGTCTGGAACCTTCACGCCTATTGGGACACCATCTTGAAACGCACCCATCGCAAGAGGCACAGCGAGGGCTCCGCCGCGTGGGTGTCGCGGGTGGCGGAGGAGCTGATGGCGTTACATCCACCGCAATCGCTCCGCGACGCGATCGCCGTCGAGGACTTCGAGGCGTGGTCGAACGCCTCCGCCGAGATTGCGATGACGCGCGCCTATCCTGAATATCTGAGTCGGGACGCCGCGCCGCCGGCCCGTTATGAGGGCGAGGTCTCGGAAATCGCTTCGAAGCAGGTTGCGCTTGCGGGCTATCGGCTCGCGCGTCTTCTCGATGACCTCCTCCAGTAAGCAGCTCGACCTATGGCCTAGCCCTCCGCTCGTCAAGCTCGCTGCGGAAGGCGGCTCGGAATATCTAGATATGAAATCGTCGGAGCGCCTTGCCAGCATCAAAAATAACCTCGCAATTTACCGACAGGATTAGCGGGTTCAAGCACTAGAACAATGGCAGTTGCGAGTCTGTCTTGCCTCCGTCGAGGCGAACTGTCTCGGGCTCGCGGCCTTCGCGAATCACCCACCCCTCGACGACTCGCTCCGGGAAAACGGTGGCCGCCGCGCGCAGCTTTGGCTCGATGTCGCGTCCGGAGCGAGCCAGCACCGTCACCTGATGGCGGCTCACGATCAAGCAGCCGATCCTACCGCGGCTAATATGACGCTCGTGAACGATCGAGAACGGTACGCCGTAGTGCACGCTTCCCGTCGCCAATAGCGCCGCGACATCCTCTCGCTCGAGCAGCTTACGGTAGGACGCAGTATCTTCGTCGGCCAGTTGCACAACCGCTGCCGCTTCGGTAGTTTTTAACGGCCCCAAGCGGAGCTCACGGGCGGGTTCGGGACGCTCTTCGTGATACGTCCGCTCGCTCGGTCGCAGCACCCGGAGGGTGTGCGCTCCCCAAGGGACTGTGCGGTCTTCGGTATCGAGGGCTTGTTGCAGTGCCTCGCGAAAGCTCGAAGGCAGCAGACGCACGAAGCTCCGGTCCGTTTGCGCTTCGTCGCTCTGAACCGTCGATAGCACCAAGTTGCGGCGCGCGCGCGTCAGGGCCACATATAGGAGCCGCTTCTCTTCTTCCTCGACACGGTTGGGGAGGTCTTCGGCGGGCTCCATCGCGGCGAGTGCGCTCACTTCGACTCGTCCGTCGGGAAGCTCGCGGATGCGCGGCAGCGATGTGTCTTGGCGTGTGCGCTGATGCATGTTGACGAGAAAAACGGTATCGAACTCGAGCCCTTTGGCCGCGTGCACCGTCATGAGGTTCACCGCGTCGACGGCGTCGAGCACGGCGGGGGATTCCTCTTCGGTCGACGCGCTCGCGAGGTAGTCCGCGAGACGCGATAGCGTGAGATAGCCGCGGTTCTCCGCGCGCCGGATCATTCCCAACACTTTCTTGAGGTTCTGGAAGCTCTGCTCGTCATCCCGGAACCACGCGGCGTAGTCGGCGTCGTCCAGGATGTGGGTGAGAAGGTCCGCGGGCGGCATGCGGTCCACGAGCGCAACCCATCGCGGCACGCAGGCACCGGCGCGGAGGACCGCGTTGCGATCGTCCTCGGTTAGCAGAAGCGACGTGTCGAGCGCCGCGCCCGCGAGCCACCGCGCGATAGAAGCCTTCCGACCCGTGGCGACGCGCATCAGGCCGTCGTCGGAGATCCAGATAAAGCGCGAGCGAGCAAGCTCCGCCGCGCGGAGCTCCGAAGCGGGCTCCGCTAGGTAGCGGACGAGGGCGCCAATATCGCGCACTTCGGCGGAATCGAAAAAGCCGAGCCCACGATAAACATAGGCCGGGACGCCTCTCGCGACGAGCGCTTGTTGATAGATGCGGTACGAAGAGCGGCTTCGAAATAAAATGGCGATGTCTTTCGGCCGCCGGCCTTCCTCGGTGATGACGCGTACGATTTCATCGGCGACGGCGCTCGCCACGTTCGGAAGATCCGTCGCGACGGCAAGCGCTATGGGCCGCTTCGCGCTGTCGACATCCGAAACTGGGAAGTGGTCGCCCTCCCGATATTGAAACGACCAGTCGAGATCGCCGCGCACTTTGGGGACCTCGTCGAACAGATCGTTCAGAAAAGACAGGAGCTCTCCGCTCGCGCGGAAGCTCGTTCGAAGGGTCAGCCGCTGTCCGCCCCCGTGGCGGATCTTGAGCAGATGGCGCGAAGCTTTTTCCAGGACTTCCACCCGCGCGTCGCGCCAGCCATAGATGGATTGTTTTTGGTCGCCCACGATGAACAGACTCGGCTCACATATGCGTCCGGTGCCGTCTCCCTCGGCTTGCTCCGACAAAATGGCATCTTGCACGAGACCCTGACCTTCGCCCCAGCTCTCGATGAGCGCTTTCACGAGCCGCCACTGCACGTCGTTCGTATCTTGGAACTCGTCTATGAGAAGGTGGTGGTAACGCGATTCGAGACGGAAGCGGCTCTGCGCGAACTCCCCGCGGTTCTCGAGAAGAGCGACCGCGTGGGTGAGCACGTCGCTGAAATCTAGGACGGCCCGCGCGGCTTTGAGTTTGGCGAAACGCTTCGACGCCGTATCGTAGAGCTCGAAGAGCTCTCGGATCGCGTAGAAGTCTTTCTCGCGCATCCAAGTTTTGTAAGCGCGCGCAACCAAAGGCGCGAGGCCGAGAACACGGTCGCGGTGTATTTCGTAGTCTTCCGCCCGCGCGAAGCCGTCTTTGGGAACGAGCTTGGATAGACGGCGCCGCGGCTCTTTGTTCTGCGTGAGGAAATAGCCGGCGATCTCCTCGACATCCGCGCTCGCGAGGGTGTCCGCCTTGATGGCGCGCCGAAGCGCGAACCCGAGTGCTTTCATCGCAGGTGCGTCTGGCGGGCCCGTACCCAGGAACTGTTCGACACCTTCGGCTCCGCGAAAAGCACTCTCGAGGCTCTTCGAGACACGTTTCAAGCTCGCGGTGAGGTTGATCGATTTCGGGACAAAGCGGTGCACGTAGCGCGCGAGTATCTCCTCTTTCAGAAGACGGCTCGTCAGAAAATCCCGCATTCCTCGTCGGAGCGTGCCCTCGTCGAAGCGCGCGATGAGAAAGCGCAGATCGGCTTTCGAGCCACGGCGCGCCTCGGTCATGATTTGGTCGATGGACTCTTCGAGCAACCGTTGATTATCGACTTCGTCGATGAGTACTACGTCGGGGTCGAGCCCCGCTTCGAGAGGAAATTCGCGCAAGAGCCCGAGACAAAACGCGTCGATGGTCGTGATGTGGAGCTCGAAAAGATGCGTTCGGATGTCCTTCCAGAGCTCTTTGCGTTTCTTGAGCTCGTCGATGATTCGGCTGCGCATCTCGCCCGCGGCTTTGCGGGTGAACGTGATCGCGAGGACGTGTCTCGGGCTCGCACCCTCCTCGATGAGATGGATGTAGCGCTCCACGAGCACGCGGGTCTTGCCCGTGCCAGCGGAAGCTTCGAGTGCTATGTTCAGGGTCGGATCCGAGGCGAGCTCGCGGGCGCGCCGGTCGACGAAAGTGACGTCGCCCTTCACGCGTTCTCCTGAATTTCTTTACGACAAACGCCGACGAAGCCGCAGTAGTAGCAAAGTGTGTCCCGGTGCGGCTTCGGCGGGAAGCGGCCCTTTCCGATCGAGGCGAAGGTCTCGACGAGAAGTGCACTCGCTTTTTGGTAATCCGCGCGCGGCGTCGACCGGCGGTCGCGGAAGCTGAGATAGGCGGATTCTTCGATCGGTGTGCCTAGATCTTGCGACAGGCACATCGAGTAGAGAGGCACTTGGAGCGTCACCGATGCTTCCGGCGCGCGGCCGCTCTTGTAGTCGTAGACGTGCAACCGGCCGTCGACATCCACGTCGGCGCGATCCACCCGTCCTTTGATTTGCACGAACCAGGGCTTTTCACCGCCGGGGCCTTTGGTCAAACGCAGCGGGGTTTGAAAAGGATGCTCGAGCAGCCGCTGTTTCAGCGGGCCGCGCGCCATCTCTCGTCGTAACAGCCACTCGATAGCGCCAGCCTCACCAGGACCACCGAACAAACGTCGGAGCTCCACGCTTCGATGCTCGGGCGGGATCTTTTTGACAGCGATGCTTCGAAACAGAATGAGCGCGTCCTCATAGGTCTCGGGCTCGATGGGGCGGGGCTCGCTCTGGCCCGCGTCCCATTCCTTGAAGCCTTCGTGCAGGAGGTCGTGCAAGATACGGCCGCGCTCGAGCGGCGTTAGCATCGATTCGACGTCTTCTTCTTCCTCGAGTCCGAGGAGATAGCGAGAGAAATATTTGAAAGGGCACTGGAGGTAGAGCTCTAGGGCCGTCGGGGAAACGGGGTCCGGGACTGACAGAGGGGACCCGACGATTCCCGGATGGCGCTCGCTCGAAAGCGGGGAGAACGGTTCTATCAGACCTCGGCGGAGCGCTTCGCTCTTCGTGACGACGAGCTCCGGTTCGGGCTCGTCGTCGTCGTGATCAGGCATCGGCACTAGTGCGTGGGGGCTCTCTTCGAGCCAGGTTTCGACTTCTTCGAGAAACGGGGACGCCACCGTTGGGACCTCGTCTTCGAGCTGGTGGCGGATGAGCACGAGATGCTCTTGGCCCAAATCAAGAAGCTCTTGGAACCGAGCTCGCTCTCGCGTCAGTAGCTTGCGATCCGACGGCCAGCCGAAATCGTGCAGGATCCATTGCGGAAAGAAAATGTTTCGCTCGCCGCGCGCGGGCCACTCGCCTTCGTTGATGCCGAGCAGAATCACGAGATCGAAAGCGCCAAACCCCGCCGAGCGAGCGTCGACCACCGTCACGCCACCAGAGCCTGTCCGGAGAGCGAAGGTGTGCGCTTCGACGGCACGGCGAAATTTCGCGCGGAAGGTGTGGAAGTCGACGGAAGGGTCGCCCACATGTAAAGCCGCCTCTCCCAAGCGTTCGAGTATCGCGTCGAGCGCGGCTCGGGCTCTATGGTGACGTTCGTCCGGGAGCGTGCGGGTGAAGGTCGCGAGAAAATCGCGTAGGCAGCGAATCTTGATGCTGAGTGAGCTCTCGGTCTGAAGCTCGGAGAGTGCCGTTCCTGTCTCCAAGATGGAGGCGAGTGGCGCCAGCACGCGCCCGGCCGCATCGCCCGTTTCCATCCCGGGCAGGCTCGGTTGTGTCGGCGGCCGACTCTTCCTTTCGAAAAGTTTCCGCCAACGCTCGAGCCCGCCTGGCTCACGATAGCGCAGCGTGAGTGCGTCGAGCGCGGCCACCTCGGATGGACCGACGCCTTTGAAGACGAAGAACGGACTGCGTAAGAGCGCGAGTGCTTCGTTGCGCCGCGCGTCGGTCGCGACGAGCTCGATAGCGAGATCGACCGCGGCCACGTAGGGCTCGGTGGCGAGCGGAAAGCTGTCCTGGAGCTCGAACGGAATACCGGCTTCACCGAGAACTTTCTTGGCTAAGTACAGATAGGGGAGCGGTGACGGCACCACGATCGCGACGCGATCGAGAGGCGGCAGGTCTTTGTTGTCTTCGAGCTGCTTCATGAACCGCACGGCGTCGACGAGCGACTCTTCCCGATCGCGGGCGACGTGGACTGCGGGGTTCAAGGGCTTCGGAGGCGTTGCGCGTGGCTTGTCGTCCACGTGGAGGTCCGGTGCCGCTTCAGCGAGTGAGGCGGGGATGGCGGAAACTTTGTCCACGACCACGACGCTCAGTGATTCGAGGCCTCGGGCTTCTGTCAGAAAATAGAGGTCGGTAGGCGTGAGTGTCTCCGAGCCGAGGACGAGGGCGCGCTCGTAGGGAAACGGCTCTCTCGAAAGAGCCTGGCGGACCGAAGGCGGATCATGGAGCTCGAGGCGCTCGAGCGCTTCGCGATAAGCGTCGAGCGACGCTTCGAGAAAGCGCGTCTGCGCGGCCATCCTTTCCGCGCCCCGGTCGTCGGGCGCCTCCAGCTCTTCGAGCGCACGCTTGGTGAAGTCTTTGAGCTCGGCACGGTTTTGAAGGAGCTCGTCATAGAACGCCAGCACGCGCGGCGCAAGCCCAGCGCGCACTTTGAACGGCGGCGGGCTCCCAGAAGCCGCGGCCTTTTGGAAGCCTTCTTCGAGAAGGGCCTCTCGAAGGAGTGGATCCGCGAAGCGTACTCTGAGTTGGCTGCGCTCTGCGAGGTCTTGGAACAAGGGGCCCGGCGTCGTGATGACGGGGAGAAACACGACGTCGCGACCTGTCGAGAGGTCGCGCTCGAGCTGGGTTCTATAGAGATGCGCGGCAGCGGCCGTTGGGACGAGCACAACGGTACGGCTGAGGGCGAGAGGGTCTCGCTCCGCTTGTTCCTCGACCGCGCGGCGGGCGAAGGCACTCACGCCGCGCCAACCACGGCAGAGCACGAGCGCTGGTTTCGGCATCGTCCGGCCCATTCTATCTGCTCGCTTGCAGGTCTATCCGAAGGGATAGGACGAGCCCATCCCAAGAATAGTCGATGTTATTTGTTTTCTTTAGTTTAGGTGGATGGTCGGTGTGGAATGTCCCTTGCACCGGCTAGGGGAGCAGCACACAAGGAGGCAGGCAAATGGCGACGACGACCACCATGACAGTAACCCCGGATGACATGACGCGAGACCTTGGGAGCATTCTTTCTGGCCTAGAAAAATGGTGTCTCGTGTGGCTTGCGCAACGCCTGCCCCAGCCGGTCAACTCGGATCACCTGACGGCACTTGGCTTAGTGGGCATGCTCGGCGCCGGGCTTTCGTTCTGGGCCGCCACCGAGTATGACCAGCCGCTTTGGCTCGTCGGGGTGGTCATTTGTCTCTTTCTGAACTGGTTTGGCGACAGCCTCGACGGAACCCTCGCGCGAGTTCGTGACGCACAGCGCCCCAAATTTGGCTATTATGTAGATCACGTCGTCGATATGTTCGGCGCGTTCTTCTTGATCGGCGGCCTCGGCCTGTCCGGCTATATGAGTCTCTCCATTGCGGCGGCGCTTATGGTCGTGTACTTGATGGTCGCCTCGGAGATTTATCTCGCGGCTTACGCCGTGGGGACCTTTCGGATCCATTTCATGCGGCTCGGTCCGACCGAGCTTCGGATCCTTTTCGCGGGTGGAACATTCTATTTGTTGCACAACCCGTACGTGGTGGTGATGGAAACTGAGTACTTGCTTTTCGATGTCGGCGGCGCCTGCGCCATTCTCGGCCTTTTGGTCACGCTCCTCGTGACCGTGGCGCGCAACACGCGCACCCTCTACCTTCGGGTGCCGCTTCCATAATGCCCAAGCGATGGAGGCCTCTTTTCTTCCGGTGGATCAAGTTCAGCGCCGTTGGCTGGCTCGGAGTGAGCGTCCAGCTCACGATGCTCACGCTCCTCGCCGGTCGCCTCGAGATGCACTATCTCGTCGCGACCGCGCTCGCGGTGCAGTGCGCTCTCCTGAATAACTTCTTTTGGCATGAACGCTGGACGTGGGGCGACCGGGGGCTCCTGGGGGCACCGGGGAGATGGCAACGGTTTCTGCGCTTCAACGCGACATCGGGCACGCTCTCGATTCTCGGGAATGTCGTCTTCATGAGCATCTATGTCGGACAGCTCGGGCTGCATTACCTCGTCGGGAACATCGCGTCGATTGCGTCCTGCACGATCTTGAACTTTGTAATCAGTGACCGCCTCGTCTTTCTTGCGATGCCCACAGACACGCCAGCATCTTGTGAATAGCTATTTGCAATATCTTTGCTTAACAAGATGACCACTTATGACCATAATCAGGTCATGAGTAAGGTCGGTATTGCTGATCTAAAGGCGCACCTCAGCCATCATTTGCGGAAAGTGCGCGGAGGCCAGACACTGACCGTGCTCGACCGCGATACGCCGATCGCGCGCATTGTCCCTTGCGACGCTGCGACCCTCCTCGAAGTCCGACGAGCAACGCAGCCAGGCGGGATGCATCGGCGTCCTAAAATATGAAGTTATTCTTTCGTGGGCCCTAAGTCCATCGTCGCTTGGGCGACATCGGCAACCGAGTTCCGTACCTGACACGTTCGTCAGCTTGACCTCAGACGAGACATATCTATAAGGTGTCGGGCGATTAACTATATGGCAGAGAAGAGTAGTCTCGACGAACTGAAGATCGACCGAAGTGGGGTAGGCGACTCGCCGTCCGGCTCGTGGACGTGGGTTTTACTCTTGCTGCCGCTGGCCGTGATTTCTGGTCTCGTCTATTGGCTCCTGCAGCCAGAGGGCAAGACGGTTGTCGTGGTCGTGGCTCGTGAAACTTCTCTCGAAGGCGGCCAAACGGTACTGAACGCCTCCGGATATGTCATCGCGCGGCGGAAAGCGGTCGTCTCATCCAAGGTAACGGGGAAAGTTCTGGAAGTTCTGATCGACGAAGGGATGGAGGTTCGTGAGGGGCAAGTTCTCGCTCGTCTGGATGCCTCGAACGTCGAGCGGAGTTTGAGCCTCGCGGAAGCGCAGCTCGGCTCGGCGAAGAGTGCGCTCGCGGAGACGAAGGCGTTGCTCGTGGAAGCGAAGCTGCGTCTCGATCGTACGAAAGCACTCGTGGAGGACGACGTTTTGAGCCAAGCTCAGCTCGACGCGGTGCAGGCGGAGTCGGGCTCTCTCGAAGGGCGGCTCGCGCGCCAGGGCGAAGACGAAGCCGTCGCCGAGCGCCGGCTCGACGTATGGCAACAGCAGCTCGAGGACACCGTGATTCGCGCGCCGTTCGGCGGCGTCGTAACGACCAAGGATGCACAGCCGGGCGAGATGATCTCGCCCGTGAGCGCTGGCGGCGGGTTCACGCGCACGGGGATTGGTACGGTCGTCGACATGGCCTCACTCGAGATCGAAGTCGACGTCAACGAGAGCTATATCAACCGCGTACGGGCGGACCAAGAAGTCGAGGCTGTTCTCGACGCTTACCCGGATTGGAAAATCCCGTGCCGCGTGATCGCGATCGTGCCGACCGCGGATCGTGACCGGGCGACGGTACGCGTGCGGATCGGCTTCGATGAGCTCGATCCGCGCATTTTGCCCGACATGGGCGTCAAGGTGGCTTTTCGTGAGACAGAGGTGGAGCAGGCCGTCCGGCGCGTGGTGCTCATTCCTAAAGAAGCGGTGCACAAAGATGACGGCCGGGATGTGATTTTCGTGATTGTAGGCGACAAGGTCGAACGTCGCGTGGTCACGTTGAGCGTGAGCGAAGGCAAGGACGCCATCGTCACCGCGGGGATCGAAGGCGGGGAGAGCGTCGTCGTGCAAGGCCCGCCCGATCTCGCCGATGGAGACCAAGTGGAGGTATCGAGTCCATGAGTGTGAATGACAACGGGACGCTCGTCAAAGTCGATGCAGCGACCAAATATTTCAAGAGAGGCTCCGAGGAGATCCATGTTCTCGAGCAGCTCGACATGCAGGTGCCGGAGGGCGAGTTTCTGGCGCTCATGGGACCCTCCGGCTCGGGGAAGAGCACGCTCCTGAATTTGATCGGTGGCTTGGATAGGCCCACCACCGGATCGGTGACGGTGGCGGGTGAGCGCATCGACCGCCTTTCGCGAAAAAAGCTCGCGGCCTGGCGGGCGCGCCATGTTGGGCTCGTCTTTCAGTTCTACAACTTGCTGCCGGTTTTGACCGCTGAGCGTAACGTCGAGCTTCCGTTGCTCCTCACGCATCTCTCCCGCGCAGAGCGGAAGACACACGTCGATGCTGCACTCGACGCGGTGGGTCTATCGCATCGGAAGACCCATTACCCGAAAACTTTGTCGGGTGGCGAGCAGCAACGCGTCGGCATCGCCCGCGGCATCGTCAGCGACCCTACGCTTCTTCTCGCTGACGAGCCGACCGGCGACCTCGATCGCAAGTCGGGGGACGAGGTTCTCGATCTTCTGAAAGCGCTCAACAAAGACCACAACAAGACCATTATCATGGTAACGCACGATCCTCACGCCGCGCTGCGCTCGACGCGCACGCTCTACCTGAACGAAGGCAAGCTCAGCACGGAGCCGACCGAATGAAATTCTTGAAACTCGTCATCAGTAATTTCAGACGCAAGATCATACGCACCGTACTCACGATCCTGTCGATTCTCGTAGCCTTTATCTTGTTCGCCTATCTCGCGGCCATCCGGCAATCCTTGAGCCAAGGCATCGACGTCGCCGGGGCGGACCGGCTCGTGGTGAGGCACAAAGTCTCCATCATCCAAATGCTTCCCGGAAGCTACGAAGCGGATATCGAGCAAATCCCGGGCGTCGCCGACGCCACGTTCTCGAACTGGTTCGGCGGCATCTACCAGGAGCCCAAAAACTTCTTCCCGCAATTCGCGGTGAACCCGGAAGAGTACCTCGCGATGTATCCGGAGTTTCTCTTGTCCGACGAGGAGAAGGAGGCGTGGTTCTCGACGCGCACTGGCGCGGTCATCGGGCGGAACACGGCGGAGCGATTCGGCTGGGAGGTGGGCGACAAAGTGCCTATCCAAGGGACGGCCTGGACGCGTAAGGGCGGCCAGCGCACTTGGGATTTCGACATCGTCGGCATCTACGACGGCGCGGAGCAAGGCACGGATACGACACAGTTCCTGTTCCAGTACGCCTATTTCGACGAGGCGCGCAGTTTCGGCCGCGGGCTCGTGGGCTGGTACATTGTGCGCGTCGACGACCCGGACGACGCCGTCCGTATCGCCACCGCCATCGATGACACGTTTGCCAACTCGCCCGCCGAGACGAAAGCGGAGACCGAGGGTGCCTTTGTTCAAGGCTTTGCTGATCAGATCGGTAATATCGGCGCCATCATCCAGGCGATCCTCGTCATGGTCTTCTTCACGATCCTTCTCGTGGCCGGCAACACGATGGCGCAATCCGTGCGGGAGCGTACCGGCGAGCTGGCCGTTCTCAAGGCGGTGGGCTTCACCGGTAGTCACGTGCTGGTAATGGTGCTGCTCGAGGCGATGGCTATCGCGGGGGTCGGCGGTTTTCTCGGGCTCGGCGTGGGGTGGCTGATGATCTCACGCGGCGATCCCACCGGAGGGCTGCTGCCCATTTTCTTTTTGCCGACGAAAGATATCATCATGGGCGTTATCTGCGTGATCGCACTCGGGCTAGTCACTGGGTTCTTGCCCGCGCTTCAGGCCGGGCGTCTTCGCATCGCGGACGCCTTGAGGGAGCTCTAGAGGCCTACTGATGTTCAACTGGGTTTCTCAGATCTTCGCCTTGGTCCAATTCAACCTCCGGACGATTTGGCAGCGTAAGGGCTCTTCGGCAGCGGCGCTTTTCGGGATAGCGGGTGTCGTTGCCGTGCTCGTCGGTGTCTTGTCGATAGCACAAGGTTTTAGTGCGGTGATGAATGCTTCCGGCAAGCCCGACACCGCGCTCATTTTGAGAAGCGGCGCCGACACCGAAATGATGAGCGGCCTTTCGCGCGAGACGACGCGCATCATTGCGGATACCGAAGGCATCGCACGCAGCACCGAAGGCGCGCTCGCTTCTGCTGAGCTCTTCGTGATCATTGATCTTCCGAAGCGATCGACAGGCACGGATGCGAACGTGCCGTTGCGGGGCGTCGAGCCCATGGCCTTTAGCGTAAGAAGCGATGTCAATATCATCCAAGGTCGCCCCTTCGAATGGGGCCGAAACGAGGTCATCGTTGGCTCGGGCGCCGTGCGCGAGTTCGAGGGTCTCGAGCTCGGTCGGCGGATTCCCGTCGGCAAAGAAGAGTGGACCGTCGTGGGTATCTTTGAAGCCAATGGTGGAATCTCCGAATCCGAGATTTGGACGGACGCGAGCGTTCTGCAGCCGGCCTTTCGCCGCGGCAATTCGTTTCAAGCCGTCTATGTAAAAATCGAGACCCCGGAGAGTTTTCAAGACTTCAAAGACCGGTTGACGACGGACCCGCGGCTCAACGTCAAGGTCATACGGCAAGACGACTACTATGCCGACCAGTCGACCGCGATCACCGGCCTCATTACCGGGCTCGGCACCTTGATCGCCGGATTGATGGGAATCGGCGCTGTCTTCGGCGCACTCAACACGATGTATAGCGCGGTGTCGTCGCGAACGCGCGAGATCGCGACGCTTCACGCGCTTGGGTTCGGTAACGGCCCGATAGTGATCTCAGTAATGGTCGAAGCTCTCGTGCTCGCGCTCATCGGTGGTGCAATCGGGGCGGGCCTGGCTTACGTCGCTTTCGACGGCTTCCGCGCCGCGACGATGAACTGGCAGAGCTTCTCGCAAGTTGCCTTCGCGTTCGACGTGACGCCAGGCTTGCTCGGCCGGGGCATTTTCTACGCCGCGATGATTGGTCTCTTGGGCGGTCTTTTTCCAGCGATTCGCGCCGCGCGCATGCCGGTGGCGGCCGCGCTTCGTGAGGGCTGAAGTTGTCATCGGTAACAATCACCACGTCCTTCCATTCGAGGGCGAAGGCTTTCAAATGTTCGAACGGGATCTGCCGGGAAAGAACACGGCCGGCTACAACACGACCGACATCGGCACGCTACCTCTGGAAACCTGTGACACGATGAACGGCTCGTGGGGGTTCAGCGCGTCCGACCAGGATTTCAAGAGCGTTACGGAGCTCGTCCACTACCTGGCCAGGGCGGCGGGCTACGACACCAACCTCCTTCTCAACGTCGGGCCCACACTCAAAGGTACGTTCCAGTCCGAGGTCATCGAGCGGCTCGAGGCAATGGGTAAATGGACCTCCGAGTTTGGCGAGACCATCTACGGGACACGGGGCTGCCCCATGGCGCCGGAGAGTTGGGGCGTCATGACGCGTCGGGCAGACACCCTATATGTCCATGTGCTCGCGGCACTTACGGTCACGCCGTTTTGGTCGCTTGCGTTTGGCTCCAGCGAAGACAAGGTCTCGCGTTCTTCTTTCGTGGGAGGTTGTGCGCGGAGCTGCGATTCGCGTGGAGAGGTCGACGAAGCCCACTCGTCCAAGCCCCTTCGCAGCGCCTCCGACAAGCCAATGTCCTCGCGCCTCGCGC
>CAUZCL010000035.1:0-54032 GCA_963578475.1 Acidobacteria bacterium bin61
TATCGGTGACCAGAAGCTCTTCGTCGAGCACCGTCGGCTGCGCAGCCCGGACGGTGAGGTTGGGGAGAAGCTACGAGCAGCTCAAGAATCGCGGGGGCTTCTCAGAGGAACTCCTGACGGAAGTGCTTCGGGGGATGTCTGCTCGCAAGTACGAAGAGACGGTGACGAAAGCAGGCGAGGCTTTCAGTGTGACGCCGAGCTCGGTATCCCGCCATCTGGTCGAGGCGACGGCTAAGCAGCTGAAGCAGTTCCAGGAGCGCAGTCTCGAGGATTTATCGCTCTTCGCGATGTACCTAGACACGGTCCACCGCGGCGGCCTCCTGGCTGACTTTTCCGTACATTTTGACGCCGTGGGAACTCGACGAGGCTCGGCGCCCAGTCGTAGTCGTCGAAACATTTACTCTCGATGCTGCGGTAGACCAGGACCGACAGAGGCAACCCCTTCAACCAGCGTCGCTTGTTGTTGTTCCGGGAATGGGTAAAGCGGTCGACGATATATAAGAGCCGAAGCTGGTCGACAGATGGTGCGCCCATTTCTGGCCTCGCGCGGGGTAAGGAGTCATGCGGTTATTCGGACTGATTGAAAATAGGATAGCAAACCGCGCTCACTTGCGCGACGTTTCAACCGCGCTCAGTTGCGCGATATTCCCGCGCAAAGCCGGCTAGTGCCCGCAGCCGCTTCCTAGTTGGACCGTTCCGGGATGGGGCGCCGGTTGGATCACGCGGAGCGTGATCTCCTTGGTCCGAGCGCCATGGGGCGATCACCGGCATAAATCTGGTGGCGGCCTTTGTCGCGGAACCAATCGCGGTCTCGGCGACCATGTGCATGTTCTCGACGTTCTTACGCCAGCCAACCCCCGTGTTATAGGCGCAAAAGGAGATCTCCCCCTCCTGCGTCGCATAGGGGATGACGCACATCTCGGTACGGCGGAAATCGTAGGTCCAGAGGTCCTGGAACCACATCCCGCCGACCCACATGATGTTCCACTCGTCTTCTTCCATGTTCGAGCTCATGGTCGCGCCCATCTTGCGATTGAGCAGCTTGAGGAATTTGGGGATGGTCATACCCGGCGGCATGTTGCGCTGGTCGAGGTTTTTGACGAAAGCAAGAAGGGCCTGCATCTTGCTCAAGCCCACCCCGCGCGCGGTATCAGTAATGATGTCGATGTCGCGGACGAAATTCTCGATGTCGAAAAACGCCGTGAGCGGCTACCATTCCTTCGTCTGCCAGTTCACGACGAGGATGAGGCTCGCCCCGCAATTCGGGTGGCAGGAGCAGTTCATCCCGCCAAACTGTACGTCCGGTCCGCGAATATGATCCGCGAGCCATGTGAAGGCGCCGAGCGAGCCGAGCGGATAGAAATCCCGAGAGTTTCTCGAAAGAGCCGTCGGAAAACGAAACGACAGCGCGCACCGAGTCAGGGGTGTCGAGTGTCCCGCGCTCGCCAACGAAAACACCCGGCGCCGTACCCACAAGGCCCCCGCTATCGCGCACTGGAAGGCTCGTCGCGCCAAGACCCCAGATCGCGCGCTCGATGAGCGGCCATTCGAGGCGAAGCGGCATCGATATCGCGACCACATCTCCGGGCCCGACGCCCAAACGCTCACGAAGCGCGAGCGCTATGCAAATCGAGTGGCGGTCCGCACGCCAATCGGACACCGCCGCCGAGCGGCCACCTTCGGCCTGCAAGAAGACGCCGTCACGGTCATGATGCTGCGCACCGTGAAGAAGGAGTCGGTTGACGGTGTCGTGACTCAAAGGCCGGCCCGCTCGAGTACCCGCGTCGAGATCCGCGTGATGTAGATGCTCACGACCACCGTCGCTACGAAGCCAAGCACGCGCATAGCGAGCTCGAGAGAGCTCGTCGCGCCGCCCGCCGCCTCCGCGCCGAGCGACCCCATGTAGACAAAGACGAGCGTCGCGGGGATTAGCCCCAGCAGCGAGCCCAACGCGTAATGGCCAAAGCCAACGCGGGTGAGCCCATAGGCGTAGTTCTGAAAGATGTAGGGAAACAAGGGACAGCAGCGCGTAAGGACGACGATTTTCCACCCCTCTTCGCCTATGGCGTTATCCACCGCTGCGAAACGCGGCTTCGAGGCCACCCACTGCTCGACTCGCTTGCGGGCGAGATAACGCGACACGAGAAACGCAAGAGCCGCACCCACGCTCGTCGCAACGAGCGCCACGACGAAGCCGTCCCGAAGCCCGAACGCCGCGCCACTCGCCGTCATGAGGATGGAGCCGGGAAAAAAGAAGACGACCGAGATCCCGCTCAATAGCGCAAAGAGGACCATCCCTAAAAGGCCCAAATCGTTCGTCCACGCGTTTACGAGCTCGAGCCCGCCGGCATAGTCGGCGAGCTTCATCGCGATGAAGATGCAGAGCGCGGCCATTGCCATCGCGACGACGGCCCAAAGATTCGATTTCGACGGCATTTGCAAAACGAGGGATCATATCGAGCGGTGGGGCTGACGGCAACCGGCTCAGCGGACTTAAGTTCTTGGCCGACGCTGAGGCCTTGATGGGCCCGACGCGGAGGCGTCCAGAATAAGGGCTTTCCTTCGAGACTTCGAACAGCTCGATGCCCGGATCCAAGCCTTCCTTTTCGTTCAACTCCCGCTCACCGCAATCGGACGTCGCGCTCCCGTGCATATCCAAGCGCTTCCGCCGCGATGCGTCACCCGGAGTGAGGTGAGCTCCGTTTCGGGGATCGTCGTCGGAAGCAGATAGCCCATGGGGGGCGAGGCGAAGAGGAACGAGACCCTCGTCGACGGCCACCGCATCGTCGGACCGCAAGGCTCGGACGATTTCGGCATTCCTGAAGTAACAGGACAACCCGACGACTATTTCACTTCGCTCGGCATCCCGCGTGCGTTCGACTACAAAAAGCCCACGGGCGCGGCCGAGGGGCTCGAGATCCCCTTGGATCATTTCTCTTACATGCACTGGAAGCAGAGCGCGTTCGCCACCGGCCACTTTTTCGACGATGCGCCTCGCGAGCCCAATGCGCTGTTTCCCGATCTCCCTACCACGCCGTCGCACCTGCTCCGCGTCCCGGGAAAAAAGGCTGGGCGATGGATCCCTGGAAGGCGGATCTGGATTCCGACGTCGTGCGCCAATGGCGCGTCGCTTCCGCGGAAGACCATCACGGCGGCCAGGAGCTCGGCCCATGGCTCGATGGGATGACGGTGAAGAGGTATTACGAGCGCGTGCTGGGGCTCCCCTTTTCGATGACCGCCGATATCGATCCCATCCTCGCGAGCATCATCGGTCTCGGATGCGACGCTATCTCCGCCTGGTGGGGTTGGCACTTCGAGCTTCCCGGCTTCCGCCAGGCGGACCGCTATCGCGATTTGACGTTCCACTCTTTCCCTGGAGGCAATACCGGCTTCGCGCGCTATTTCGTGAAGGGCTTGAACCCCGACGCGCTCGAGGGCTCGACTTCGCTACGGGACGTTTTGCTCTCGCCTGTTCAGTTCAGAGCGCTCGATCGCGAGGAGAACGAGGTCAATATCCGCTTGAATGCCACGGTTGTACGAGTGGAGCACGAGGCCGACAAAACAGTCTCCGTCACTTATTCAAAAACGGCAAGCTCTACCGCGTGCGGAGCACGAACACGGTCATGGCTTCCAGAGGCTGGGTCAACCGACGCGTCTTGCGCGACCTCCCAGACACACATCGAGCCGCCTACGAAAACTTCCGGCATTCATCCGTTTTGATCGCGAACGTCGCGCTAACGAACTGGCGCTTTCTGACGAAGCTCGGCATCGCGGCCTGCATCTACGAAGGCGGCTTCGGTTTCTCGTGCAATATCCGGCGGCCGATGATCGTGGGCGACGAGAAGGAGTCCATGGATCCGGACCAACCCATCGTCCTGACCTTTTACGTGCCTTATTTCTATCCTGGACTTCCGGCCAAAGGCCAGGGTGAAGCTGGACGGCTCGAGCTGCTCACGGCCTCGTTCGAGGCGATCGAGACCCGTCTTCGTGAGCAGATGATGCTCCTTTTCGCCGATAGCAGTTTCGACCCTACGCGAGACATCGCGGGCATCATCTTGAACCGATGGGGCCACGCCTATACCAACCCAGAGCCTGGCTTCATGTTCGGGATCGATGGCGCCGAGCCCATCCCCGACGTGATTCGAAAGCCGTTCGGCCACGTCGCGATCGGACATTCGGAGCTCGGCGGCCATCAGAACTGGACGGGCGCCGCCGCCGAAGGACGGCGCGCGGTGGAGGCACTACTCAACGCGTAGTCTACTCACGACGGAGACGAACATCGCCCGAGCGCCGCGTCGCTCTCGTCGGAGTCGATGGTGAAGGAATCACAGCCAGAGTCAGCTCGAGCGATCAGTTCGATCAGTATGGCGTTCAGTTTTGAAGCCCGCAGCTCCCCGTCACACCGTGGGGCTATCCTCCCAAACACGTAGAGGTTTTCCTGCGCCACCACCGGAGGGGAGTACAGCTAAGTGCTTGTCTTTGCGCGCTCTTTCGGAGGACAGCGTTCGGCATGCATCTTGCCTATTGAATACCAGGGTGCTCCTCGTTAACTTCAACCCAGGACCGGACCAGTGACCTCATTGACCGAGCAAAACCGAACGAGTGCTTCC
Organism: Acidobacteria bacterium bin61; assembly: GCA_963578475.1. Taxonomy (GTDB): domain Bacteria; phylum Acidobacteriota; class Vicinamibacteria; order Marinacidobacterales; family SMYC01; genus SMYC01. The sequence goes on from CAUZCL010000035.1 coordinate 4,611, forward strand.
GACGGGCAAGAAGAGCTCGAGAAAGTACAGGGCGACTGGGCGTGGCTGCTTTCGGCTCTGTCTTGAAAGCCCGGGACACCTTCCTCAACCGATTGGTCGCGATCAAGAGCATCCGTCTCGACACGTCGCTCGATCCCGACCAGAGAAAAGCGCTCAACAAACGCTTCATCCGAGAAGCGCAGGTGGCCGCGCAGCTCCATCACCCGAACATCGTAACGATACACGACATCATCTTTACGCCCGAAACCGGCTTCATCGTCATGGAGTTCATCGAAGGCTCCACGCTCCAAGACGTGATGGAATCACAGAAGCTTGGTCTCCCGAGAATCTTCGACATCGTGACCCAAGAGGCCAAAGCCCTAGCCTACGCGCACGAGCACAAAGTCACCCATCGCGATATCAAGCCGGCCAACATCATGATCACCCCCGAGTTCGATGCCCGAATCACAGATTTCGGCATCGCCAAAGCCGACGGCTCAACGCACCTCACGCATTCTGGAAGCCTCGTGGGGACGCCCGACTACATGTCGCCCGAGCAGGCCAAGGGTGAGGAAGTCTATTCACGCAGCGATCTCTTCTCACTCGGTTGCGTGCTCTACGAATGCGCTTGCGGCGAAAAACCGTTTCGAGGCGGAAGCCTTACGGGCGTGCTCCTGAGCATCGTCAACTCCAACCCGTTCGAAGCGAAAGCGTGGAAGGAGACGTCAGTTCCAGCGGAGGTCACGGCGGTTCTCGAAAGAGCGCTCGCGAAGGATCCCGACGAGCGCTTTCTTTCGGCCGGCGCCTTCGTTTCGGCACTCGACTCCATCCCGCAAGAAGTGCTCGGCGCGGAAGAGCCGATGGCTCCTGTGCGGCCCTCGGAGACGTCCAAGGTGGCGGCGATACCCGTCCCCGAGCAAGCCGAGCCCGAGCCTCCGCCGAGACAGGCGAGCGCGGACGAGCTTCAGTCGCTAAAGGAGGACAACCGGCCCTTGCGTTTTGCGGCCACCCTCTCCGACGACCTTCAAGACTTGAAGCTCACGCCGACACAGGGATACGTGCTCTCGAGGGTCGATGGCGTCTCGCTTGCGCGTGACATCATCACGGTCAGTGCCGTTCCCGACGCGGAGGCAGCTGGCACACTCGTCGACTTGTTCGAAAAAGGCCTTCTTGTCTTCGTGGAGAACGAAGCCGCATCCGAGCCCGTGCGTGAGCTCGACGAGATGTTCGCTCTCGAGGTGGCCCGGGTGGTGCGTCTGGGAAAAGAGAAACGCTACTCGGAGCTTCTCGGGATCGACATCAGCACCCACGGGGCCGAGGTCAAGAAATCCTACCTAGAGCGCATGCAGCGCTACCATCCCGATGCCCAAGAAGGCCGAATCAGTGCGTCGGACCGCAAGAAGCTCACGCGCGTATGCACCGTCTTGACCGAAGCGCTCAGCACAATTTCCGGCAAGCACGAGCACGCGCCCGTATTCGTCAAGCGAAAAGAGGATCCTGCAGCAATCGGAAGCACGGAGCGGCGCGAATTCGCGGACAAGCTCTTCGGCCGCGCGAAAGAAGCTTTCGGCGTCACCGATTTCTGGGAAGCCATCCAGCTTTCGAGGCAAGCTATCGAGCTCCACAGCGATGTGGCCGAATATCACCACCTCCTCGGGCTCGGGCTCATGAAGAACCAAAATTGGATCAAGGAAGCCGAAGAGTCACTCCTTCGCGCCGCTGAGCTCGACCGCGCCGCTGAGCTCGACGAGACAGCCCCCGTCTATTTCGTATCTCTCGCGATTCTCTATGAGCGTCGACGCGCGCACGAGCGCGCCGTGGAAATGGCCAAGCGCGCCGCGAGCTCTCCCCGGCCAAGGAAGAAACCCCCGACGCCGAACAAGACGTGCCTAAAGAAGAAGCAGCCGCGAACACGCCGGAGCCGCACGCAATGGCTAGCGAGCCGGAGGCCGAGGAAGAGCTCGCGGTGCCTGTTGAAGAGCTGGAAGGTTTCGCCGATACTTCGAAGACGGTCGTGGATTAAGTCCAAACTAGTTGTCACGCGCGCCGAAATAATCCCGGCCTCTCTCCATCAGCGCCGCGAAGCCCTGTTCATCGCCGGCGAGAACGACCGAGCGCAAACGCTCGACCGCATAGAGAAGTGCTGCTAGAGCCTCCGAGCCGTAATCGTTGAGCGACTGGATCTCAAAATAGAGACGGGGGCTCTCTTCCGAAACCTTCCGCGCTACCGCGAGCTGCTCATCGAAGGTCGTGCTCGAAAGCCGCGCGAGCGCGGGCGCGGTTTGCCCGCTCTCGACGAGTGCGGTGACAAAAGCGATGTTGAGCGCGTGTGACAGGCCGAGCACGTAAGCGATCGAACGGTCGTGACTCTCGAGGTCCATCGTGACCTGCTCCGCCATCGTCGAAGCGAAGAGCTCGCGCGCCTCTCGAGTCGCCTCCTCGTCGCCCACATCTACGAAAATAACGTGGCGCCCCGACAAGAGCTCCGTGTCGGGACCGAACATGGGGTGGATCGAAGTCACGCGTGCGCCGGCTGACGCCAGGGCGAGTAGCCCATTACGAAGCGGGCTCTTGAGCGAGCCGACATCGAAGACGAGCCCACGAGGCGGCCGCTTGGCCAACTCGCTCAGGATCGCTCCCGTTGCCGCGAGCGGGGTCGCGAGAACGATGATGTCGTGATCCAAATTAGATGACTGCCATTCGCGTATCTGGGGAAGCTCGCCGCCGAAGGGCTCCGGGTCCGCGATCTCGACTTCGAAACCCTGAGAAGTCAGAAACCGCACGAACCAGCGTCCCATCTTGCCCGAGCCACCAATCACGAGAGCGCGCTTTCCCGAGCCGCTTTTCGACGTCACGAGCCCTTGCTTCTCCTGCACTTCGAGCGCCGAGCGGATCAGTAGCAGCATTAGCTCCTCGACCAATCGAGAAGGCAGCTCGAGCTTGACCGCCGTCGTCCGAGCCCGTTCGATGACGTAGCGCTCGCGCCGGAAATCCCGCGTCGGGCGGCCGGCATCGCGTTTCACTTTCCCTATGGCAGAAGCGAGTCGCGCGCGCTCCGCGACGAACCCGAGGATCTGCGAGTCAATGCGCTCGAGCTCCGCTCGCAACCGTTCCAGTTCGGTATCCATGACCGGGATTGTAGACTAGATCGCTCATAGCTACGAGGAGTCAATATGCCATCGAATCTCGTTCTCTTTCTTTTCACGGCCGTCTTCAGTGGAACACCTCCTCAGGAAACCGGATTCCTCTCGCGCTCGGTCGAGCTCGACGGCGTCACCTACCTCTATCAAGTCTTCGTCCCCTCAGGATGGAGCCCGAGTCAAAAATGGCCCGTGATCTTTTTCTTGCACGGTGCGGGAGAGAGGGGCGCCGACGGTGCCCGTCAGACGGAAGAAGGCCTCCCAGAGATCCTTCGCCGAGAGCCGGACTTTCCCGCGGTCGTGGTCATGCCGCAATGCCGCCGGCGAACGTGGTGGGGAGCTCCGGCCATGGAAGCTCAAGCTTTCGCAGCGCTCAAGGCCTCAATGAAAGAGTTCAACGGCGACCCGTCGAGATTGTATTTGACCGGGCTCTCGATGGGCGGCTACGGCGCGTGGGCCTTCGGCTACAAATATCCGAAGAAGTTCGCCGCGCTCGTCCCCGTATGCGGCGGCGTCACTTCGAGGCGCGCCTTTCCCGTCCCTGATTGGCACCCCGCGGCCCTCGAGCCGAACGACCCCTATACGGAAACCGCGCGCGGCATCGGAAGCTTGGCTGTTTGGGCCTTTCACGGCGATGCGGATCGCAGCGTTCCCGTCACCGAATCACGCAAGCTGACCGCGGCGCTCGAGCAAGCCGGGGGCAACGTGAAATACACCGAATATCCCGGGATGACCCACAATTCCTGGGACCGTGCATACGCGGAAGAAGAGCTCATCGCTTGGATCCTCGCCCAGCGCAACGACGAGAACTAACTAGAGAGCGAGCGTCGCCAATCGCTCGAGATGGTGGTCGATATTTCCGAAGAGCACATCAATCATGGAGAGCCGCTTGAAATAGTGGCCGATCGCCAGCGCGTTCGTCATTCCCATTGCGCCATGAAGCTAGATGGCTTCTTTGCCGATCCGCTTGCCGGCACGGCCAATCTGCACTTTGGCGGCGGACGCCGCTCGGGCGCGCTCAGAGCCCTCGAGTTTCTCGATCGCGGCGGCGGCGCGGTAGGCGAGGGCCCGTGACAGCTCGTAATCCACAAACATGTCGACCGCGCGATGCTGCAGCGCTTGAAAATTGCCGATGGGAACACCGAACTGGCGCCGCGTTTTGAGATAGTCAAAGGTCGCCTCATTGAGAGCGCCTAAAGCACCTACAGCTTCCGCCGCGAGTAGCGTTATGGCTCGGTCAATCACGGGCTCGAGCGCGGGGAGCGCCCCGCCGCGCTCGCCGAGAAGCGCGTCCTCTTCCACATGCACGTCGTCGAGCACGATATCCGCGGCCCGCAATCCATCGACGGTCGCATAGGCGCGCAGCGAGACCCCTTCGCTCTCGCGGTCCAAGAGAAAAAGCGAAACGCCTTCATCGCCGGTGCGGGCGGAGACGATGAGCTTGTCCGCGGTCGCCGCGTGGAGCACGAACTCTTGCGGCCTTGCAGACGAAACCCACTGCCCGAGGGCTCAGCCCGTGTCTCGACCGCCGTGAGATCGAAGCGCGACTCGGGCTCCGTGTGCGCGAGTTCTATGAGCAGTTCTCCCTCTGCGATCGATGGGATAAGAGCGTCTCTCCCCGTCGCCTCGAGAATCTTTCCGCCGAGAACGACCGTCGCGAAGTAAGGTTCGACGAGAAGAGCGCGCCCGAAGGCCTCCATAAGCACCGCGCTCCCGAGAGCCGAGCCTCCGAGACCGCCATGTTCTTGCGAGCTTCTGGCGATTGCGCACCTCGCCGCGTTTCCAATCCATCACCTGATCGGCCGTCCCATTCTCGAGCCACGCCGTGACGATCTCCGCGGTTACCGGAGAGGCGATGAAGGTCGTAGCCGAAATCGCGGCGGCGAGCCGATCGACCATCTCTGCCGGCGACAGAAGATACCCGATGCGAAGGCCGGGCGCGAGGCTCTTCGATGTGCCGGTGAGGTAGTAGAAGTTCTTTTTGGTCGTCACATAAGCGCCGAGAGGCTTGACCTCAGGCAGTAGAAACCCGTAGCTGTCATCCTCGACGACCGCGAGGCCGTAGGACTCCGCGATCGCGGCAATCTCCTGGCGGCGCCGCTCGGACATCACTACGGCGGTCGGGTTTTGGAGCGTGGGCATGCAATAGAGCGCCTTCGCGTCCGTCGTCGCGCAAGCCGCTTCGAGCGCGTCGGCGCGGATCCCTTCCTCGTCCATCGCGAGACCTCGCAGTCGGATGTGCAGGAAATTCGCGAGCGATTTCATACCGCTATAGGTGAGCTCGCCCGTGAGCACCGTGTCGCCGGGATTCGTCAAAGCCGAGAACACCATCGCCATCACGTGCTGGGCGCCGCCCACGGGTCGCCCTTCGCCAGGATTCGCGCCATGCTCTCGGCGAGCGCTTGGCCTTTCGGATAAGGCAGCAGATTGTTGGTCGTCAAGTCGATAGCGGTGGGCTCCGGCTCCGTTCGCCGCAGATGAAACGCCTCCTGCTGGCGCACGAACGTTCCACGCCCAACCTCGCCGCTCACGAGACCACGCCTTTCGGCTTCGGTATAAGCGCGGGTGACCGTCGTCAAAGCCACGTGGAGCTCGTCAGCAAGCTCTTTTGCGGCGGGAGCCGCACGCCTTCCTCCAACCGCCCGCTGGTGATGTCCTCCGCGAGCGCGTTGACAATCGATAGATAGAGAGGCGTTTCAGAATCCGTCAAGGAAGGTCGCCACATTGAAGACAGTTGTTGACACCGATTCGCCTTATTCGAGAGACTGTGGGCAGGAGGAAGTGATGATCGGTCCCGTTCTCGCACTCGCGGCTATGTTGTTCGTCCAGACACCCCAGAAACCGGAGCTACCACAACTTCCGAATCTCAACGAGCTGGACCTTACCGACCTCTCGAACTACAAGACCTATGCGTGGAACAAGAAGCAAGTGCCGCTCGAGAACCTGGCCAACCACTTGCGCATGATCAACGCCGTGCAGAAGTCATTGAAAGAGCTGGGCTATCGACCGGACACCGTGAGGCCGGATGTGCGTGTCCAGTATCGCGTCGAGCTCGTTGAGCGCGTCCAAGGCCGGGCCTCCCAGAAACGATCCGTTTGGGACGACGCCAACTCTTCGGTGCAGATCAATTTCAGCCGCGAGAAGCTTGCCAATGTCAGCATCGAGCTCGTCGAACCCGAATCGAACTTTCTCGTGTGGCACGCGAAGGGGACCTACCCTATCGACACACCGGACAAAGCGGAGAAGCAGATCAACGCAGCCGTGACGGCGCTGTTCAAATAATACCCGGAAGAGTAAACCCAGAGGAGCAACGAAGACGGCGGGCCTCGGAAACTCTTCCGCGGCCAGCAACGAATCCGACGACCTGCGGCGCAACCGCGAGAGAGAACGACATTGATGCCGCTCGATGAGTGGGCCCGCGATCAAGAGATGCTGATTCGACTCGGCGTCTTCTTTCTAGTCTTTGCCGTCATGGCACTCGCTGAAATTGTTGTCCCCCGACGCAAGCTGACGGTCGCGAAACCCGGACGTTGGGCAAGCAATCTCGCCCTGGTAGCATCGCACACGATCGTACTCAGCATCCTGTTCGCACCCTCGAACGCGGTGATTCGATGGCGTGCGGGTTAACATAGGACCCCGATGCGGCTTGTGATCGTGGCTCTTTTTGGAGTCCTCCCTAGCTCCCAAGCTCAGCTCGAAGCTGCACGTGAGCTCGAGAAATGATCGCGACCGCCATCTTCACGGCAGTCATCCAACTCGTCGACGTGACGAGCCAAAGCGGCGCCTATTTTCGCCATGAGACCGGTGCCACCGGTGAGAAATACATGACGGAGACGATGGGCTCGGGCGTCGTGTTCTTCGATTACGACGCGGACGGCGATGCCGACTTGCTCTTCGTCAATGGAGGCGATCCAACCGGAAGGCGCGCCTCGTCGACTTCCGCCGCGACGCTTTATCGCAACGACGGGCACGGGAGCTTCACCGACGTGTCGCTTGCGGCGGGCCTCGAGCATATTGGATACGGGATGGGCGCGACCGCCGGCGACTACGATAATGACGGCGACGCCGATCTCTACGTGACGCATTACGGACCCAATTTCTTGTTTCGCAATGACGGCGACGGCACGTTCAGCGACGTCACCACCGAGGCCGGCGTCGGGAACGCCCAGTGGAGCGCGAGCGCGACCTGGGCCGATTTCGACAATGACGGCCATCTCGACCTCTACGTGACGAACTATCTGGATTTCAGCCTCACGAACAACCCGAATTGCAGCCAGAGGCGGGACGGAAACGTAATTCGCGCCTACTGCCTTCCGGACGCGTTTCGAGGCGTACCTGACGAGCTCTACCGCAACCGGGGCGACGGCACATTCGAATCGGCGGGCAGTCGAGCCGGGATCGCGCTGCCGAGCGGTAAAGGCCTCGGGGTGGTGAGCCTCGACTACGACCATGACGGGCTCCTCGACCTCTACATCGCGAACGATACGATGCCTAATTTCTTCTTCCGGAATCGCGGCGACCTCGCGTTCGAGGAGCTCGGACTCATTGCTGGTGTCTCCTACGATGCCGACGGCAACGCGCTCGCGGGCATGGGTGTCGACCGCAGCGACTACGACCGCGACAGTGATTTGGATCTCTTCGTTACGAACTTCGAAGGCGAAGCGAACACGCTTTATCGAAACGAGGCAAACGGATTCTTTACCGACATCGCTATGCGCTCCGGCATCGGCCGTCCATCATTGCGCCGGCTAGGATTCGGCGCTGTGTTCGCGGACCTCGACAATGACGGACTAGACGATCTCATCGTCGCCAACGGCCACGTGCTCGATAACGCCGACGTTCTCCAAGGCAGTGACTACGCCCAACCGAATCAGGTCTACCACAACGATGGAGGAGGCATTTTTTCCGTCAGCGATCTCGACGCCGTGGGTGTGAGCCGAGGTCTCGCCGTCGCGGACTGGGATGGCGATCTCGATCTCGATCTCGTTATCTCGAGCTCAGGCGGGGCGCCGGAGCTTCTGCGAAACGACACGGAAGGCGGAGCCTCACTGAGAATCCGTCTCGTGGGCCGACAAACCAATCGCGACGGCATCGGTACGGTCATCAAGGTCGGGTCTCGTCGGTTCGAGTCGGCCGCCGCCACGAGCTATCTCTCGCAAAGCGAGAACGTAGTACATATCGGTCTCGGAGACGAGGGCTCCATCGAAGAAATTCACGTCACGTGGCCGGGCGGACACGAGGAGCGTCGCGGACCCTTCGACGCCGGCACAACCGTCCTCTGGGTCGAAAGCGTCCAACAACCCGACCAATACTAGCCAGGTAAACCTGAAAACCTGAAAACTTGGCCGTCCACATGAGACGCTCAAGAACGGCCACAGAGACACAAGACACAGACTTTCGAAAACACTTACCGTTTCCGCTGGGCGCAACGAGCTGTTCTAGGGAGCTCACTCATCGTCCGCCGGGATGGCGCTGCTAGCGCGTCGAACACAGAGGCAACAAAATACCCCGCCGAGAGCTCTTCGCTCGCTCTCGCTTTCTCTGTGCCTCTGTGGCCATCTGGTTGCGGCCGCAGGCTGCGCTGGACGAAGTTCGAAAGCGTGAACGGAGTTCGCGATTCGGGCGGGTTAGAGGCTAGTCGGGGAACTGGATCTGCGCGATTTTTTCCGCCATGTCGTGGCCGGGGATGAACACGAGCTCGACGGCGGCAATCCGGCTCACTCTCGCTTCGAAAGAAACGACCGGTCCTAGCGGCACGCCATCGGCAAAGGCCACGATCGGCCGCTTGGACGCATCGAGTGTGCGGACGCTCACGCGCGTATCCAGCGATAAGAGAGCCGACTTGAAACCCGGCGGCTCGATCACGTTCGAGCCAACGAGTACTAGCAACGGTGTATCCACGAGAAGCGGTGAGGCACCCATCGCCCTTGCATAGGCCGTCGAGCCGGCGGCGGTCGCTACGAGGGCGCCGTCGCCGACGAGTCTCGGCAGCCGCTCCGAGTCGTCGACCTTTACTTCCAGCCAAGCGGTCTGGCCGGAAGCTCGCTCGACCCACGCATCGTTGAACGCGAGCGCGCTCTTCTTGTCACCCGCTTCGGAACGTGTCTCGACGTAGAGAAGCGGAGAATGCTGAACGGTGAGGCTGTCATCGGTGCTCGGGATCTCCCCTTCTTCGAGCTCGGGGGACCCGTTCAGAAGAAAACCCAGGTGGCCCGCATTGACGCCTAGAAACGGGAGGCGGCTTCGCCAGTGCTCGCGGATCGCGTGCAGCATCGTTCCGTCGCCACCTATCACGACGATGAGGTTCGCGACATCGAGCCCGACCCCACCGAAGCGCGCGGCGATATCCATGGCGCGCGCGTTGCGGTCATCCGCCACTACGAACGGGCGCGGCGCTTCAAGGTCGAGCGGCGCCCGACGCCGCGTCGCCGCGCCCCGGTAGAGTCCGTAGCGCTCGATAAAGGCCGCGACCTCTTCCGTCACGAAATCTGTAATCGGCTCGTGTTTGAAGACCCGCTCGCGGATCCTCGCGCTCGCGCCAATCATTTGCATCGGGAAGAGCTCGTGATGGGGCGGGAGCTCACTCTCGGGAGCCTCATAGCCTGGCCGCACGAAGATCGCGAAACAGAGCGAGCTCCAAATCTCCTCTCCCTTGACCCAGCTTCGCTGAATGAAGGAGCGACCTTCCTCATTTGGCTCGGTCAAGTCGGTTCCGACGACATGCCAGACCTCACCTTCGTCCCGATAGATCTCCTCAAGGCGGTGGGTGCGGGTAAACGTCGCTTGCTCGAGGTCGAAGAGATCGACACGGACACCGGGAAGGTTCCGGAAAGTCGCGTCGACCATCGTCGCGCGCGCCACAGTGCCGACGTCGTTGGTCGTGGGCTTGTCGGGCCGCGGCCCGCACGGAACGACGACAACCTCGTCGAAGTGGCGGCTGAGCTCTTCGGCGATCGCGCGGTGGTGCAGACCGGGCGGATTGAAACTTCCTCCGAAAATCGCAAGTCGTTTCGTCATGCCAGTAGCACGTCGATTCTATTCGGAACGTTCCACCAGCGCGAGAAACGAGCTCCACGGAACGGGACGACCATGGATGGGAACGATCGTCTCGACGTCCAGGCCGAGCCGCTCGACGTGACGGTAAAAACTTCGATGGTCGTCGCTCGTGAGCGCGGTGGGCGGGTCGTAAAGATCCGCTTCGACCACGATCTTCTCTGCCGGCAGATAAGCGATCAACATGCCTTCGACATGTCGGAGCGGATGGACATAAGAGATGTGCATCGACCGCGTTCCATCATTGAGCCAGTAATTCTCACGGACCGTCTCATATTGGTAGCCCTCGGCGAGCTCGGTAGGCGGCCAGAGCGACAACATATCGGGCGCCAAGGTTCGCGGAGCGTAGGTGAGCACATCCCGCGTATAGAAGTCGTAATTCTTCCAGTGCGTGATGATCGTCGCGCCGAGATGCATATAGGTGCGGAGGCCACCGATATGGTCATGATGTTGATGCGTGTTGACGACAAAGCGGATGGGTTTGTCCGGCACGAGCCTCACGACCTCTTCGATCACGGCCAAGTTGCGTGCTTCGTCGAGCGGGGCCTCGATCACCACGATGTAGTCCTCGAACTCGACGGCAACACTGTTATGCGACGCGCCGCCGAGAAGCCACACGCCATCGGCCAACTCCTCCGTCTCGACCCGCATCGGGAACTCGGCGCGGCGCACCGTGTCCGGTATCTCGACGGGATCGCCGCAGAGGTTGGGCTCGATGTCGTCGAGCGTGCCGCCGAACGCGTTGTGACCCGCGTTCACGCTCTGTGCCTGGTAGTTGTCGTCCCAGCCCTCGTGATGGTGCCATCCTGTCGGAAAGCGAATACCGTTTCCCAAATCGACATAGCTTGCATTCGTGAACTCGTGCTCGTAGTTCATGTCGCCGAGAACGGGGTCCGGCACCCATGTGTGTATCCGCTGCAGAAGGTTCTCTTGGTTGATGGTGGCGTCGACGCGGTACTTCCCGAGCACGGTGATCGAGACGATCGTCACTTTCTCGGGCTTCGTCGTCGCACCGTCCCGTCCCATCTCACCGAGCTCCCAACGCCACGCGGCTTTCGGGTTGGCTCCGGGCAGCCGAGCCGCTTTAAGAAATCCGTGCGGGTTGATCCACAAGTCTAGCTGCCAGCGTTGCGCGTCCTCGGGCCGGGCCGCGACGGGCTCGGAGAGGGCGCCGTCCTGATACCAGCCGCGGCTGTCCTTGACCATGAAGCTCTGCCGTTCGTGCCGTTGAAGCGGCTCTCCCCCACGCCACCCGAGACCGTATTTCCAAGATGCCGGGTTTTGTCCCGGGTCCCGGTCGAACACTTCTTTCATCGTGCCGTCTTCCCAATTCATCGTGCGGACATAGTTCCGAAGCGGCTGAGCGTCCGGCCAGTCCACTTCATATCCGTGTAAGCGTTGCTGGCCGACGATCGCCGCCTCCGCCGTGCCGCCGATCGTCACGCAACGCAGTCGGTCCGCACCGATGGCGCGCTCCGCCGCGCGCAGCACAGGCTCCGGGTCGAGATAGCCGGGCGGAAAATCTTGCGCTCCGTGCGCGCTCGAAACGAGCACCGTCATCAACCAGAGCAACGCGCGTGTTGCCGTCATCGCTCCTCGCTCCTCACATGGCGGCCGAATCGCGTGCGCGACGGCGGCCAATCTTCGCCAGAGTCCATTCGGCAGCTCCCTGACGAGAACGAGACAAAGACGCATCAAATCTCCATGACCGCCACCACGTCCAGGTCGAGAACGAGAGAGCGTGATTTTGCTCCTCCAGCCTAACAGAAATCAGACTCGGCACGTTGGCGCTAACTGGTGCCAAAACTACCCCGGCACCAAGAAACAACGGCGCTACGGTCACCGCTGCTTCGAGTTTGGGAGATTAACGGGATTATTCGGCCCCGGTCAGGGGGAACAAGCTCGCGAGAATAACGTCGTTTCGGTTCCTCCACGCCGGCCAACCCGAGCCATCTGCCACCTCGAAGGCCTCCACTTCATAGCCACGGCCCTCGAGAAACACAACGAATGCACGCGTTATTTCCCCCGTATCAAGATCCTCGTGTGGACTCCGGAGATCGTACCTACCCCACTCGATGTGGAGTTTTTAACGGATGCTCCTCCGCGACCGTGATCAACGGCTCGAGCTTCTCCCACCCGAAATCAGCGGTTACGAAGGATTGCACGGCTAGCTTTGCCGACAATGCGGGGTATCGGAACGCGCAATACGCCGCGTCATGCGCAGAACCGCCGGCACCCGCGTCTTAAGGAAACGGAAGCCGACCATCGAGACGAACGTCTTGCCCCGCCATAGGTCAAGCTCGGTCCCGTGAGGCAAAAGCGCTTCGAGCATCTCCGGTCGACCTCGTAGCTCAGCATCACGAGATGCCGCCACTCCGCGTTTAGAAAAGCGCGAGACGTCATTTTTGCTGTCGTTTCCAGTCGTCGTGGAGCAGCGAGTACACAGCGCTGTCGACGAAGTGATCGTTCAGCCACTCGGCTTCGTGCAATATGGCCTCGCAGGTCAAGCCCAACCTCTCCGGAATAGCGCGGCTCTTCTGGTTCTCGGTGGCGACGCGAATCTCGACACGATGAAGCCGGTATTGCGTGAACGCGAACTCGACGAACACACGGCAACAGGCCGTCATGATGCCGCGTCCTTGGAACTCTTCATCGAGCCAATAGCCGATCTGGACGCACCTATTGAGCCAGTCGACCTGGGAGAAGCCAATGGTCCCCGCGATCCTTCCCCGGTACCGGATGCAACATTGAAAGCCGTCCCCATCCGCATATTGTTTGTGCGCGGCGCGGGCGAACGTTCTCGAATCCTCGACCGAGACCGCCGCGTCGACCCAAGGAAGCCACTCTCGCAGATACATGCGCGACGCCTCGACGAGCGCGAAGATCTCGTCGGCATCGCGCAACTCGACCATCGCGAGCGTTGTGTTCTTGTCGACCGCATGAACAAACATGTGTTGGTGGAAGCTCCTCAGCAAAGCCTATACCCCGAGCATCCCGTTATGGAAGTGCTACTGCACATCTCTGAATTGACCAGGCGCCGCGTGATCTGCTAGAACCACGAACCAATGCGTATTCATTCGAATCAACTCATGGTTTGGACAGCGCTGCTATTTGCAGCTGCAGCGCTCGGCGCCTGCAACGATGCTCAGATCCTTCGAGCATCTCATCAATGGCCCGCCGGCGACGTACGCGGGGAGCTTCTCGAGATCATCCGTACCGAGCTCGAGGCAGAGAACGCGGGGATCGAGATGCGCATTTACCCGGGGCAGTCGCTTTTCGAGGCAACCGCGCAGTGGGCGGCGATGACCCGCGGCCGTCTCGATATTTCGGTCTTTCCGCTCGCTTATACCGCGGGTCGGCACGCCGAGTTCAACTTGACGCTCATGCCGGGGCTCGTGAAGAGCCACGAGCACGCCCAACGTGTCAATGCATCGCCTTACATGGACGAGATCCGGCGGCGCATCGAAGAGCAGGGGATCATCGTTCTCGCCGATGCTTGGCTCGCGGGCGGCTTTGCGTCGAAGAACGGCTGCATTCGCGAGCCCGACGACGTACGAGGGCAGACGATCCGCGGTGCGGGTAAAGCGTTCGAGCAGATGCTTCTCGGGGCGGGCGGCTCGATCACGTCGATGCCGAGCTCCGAGATTTACACGGCGATGCAGACCGGCGTCTTAGACGCGACGATCACGAGCAGCATCAGCTTCGTTTCCTTCCGTCTCTACGAGCAGGTGCAATGTTTCACCGCGCCGGGAGATACAGCGCTTTGGTTCATGTACGAGCCGATATTGATGGCCAAGAAAAGCTTCGACGCCTTGACCGAGGACCAACAGGCCATTCTCATGCGCGCGTCGAAGAAGGCGGAGGTCTTTTTCTTGGAGCAGGCGAAAGAGCTCGACCGCAAAGCCGAAGAAGCGTTTCGCCGAGCTGGCGTCGAAGTGGCTCATTTGAGCGAAGAAGATCTCGAAGCCTGGTACGCGCTCGCGCGAGAAACGTCGCACAAACTCTTCGCGGAAGAAGTCGAGGGCGGCCAGACGCTTCTCGATCAAGCGCTCGCGGTCGAATGAGAGCCGCTCGTTGATTCTTTCGCGCTTCATCGCCGGCATTCGGAAAGCTTCCGAAGCTGCTGGCATCCTCGCCGCTGCCATGATCGGGTTCTCGGTGCTGATCGTCTGCCACCTCGTGTTCACGCGCTATTTTTTGCGCTCTCCGACCGTTTGGCAGACCGAGCTCGTGACCTATCTCCTCGTCAGCGCCACGTTGATCGGAAGCCCCTACGTCTTGAAGATAGGTGGCCACGTGAGCGTCGCCCTGCTGCCTCACTACCTTTCCGCCCCTGGCAAGAAGCGGCTCGCGATTCTCGGCTCGTTCACGGGCATTTTCTTTTGCGGCGTGCTCCTATGGTCGGGTATCGATCTTTGGCACGAAGCCTGGGCCGGTGGTTGGCTCTCCGAGACCGTTTGGGCGGTGCCGCTCTTCATCCCCTACGCGGCACTCCCCCTCGGCTTTGGCCTCATGCTGCTTCAATATTTCGCCGACCTGGCTACGCTCCTTCGAGGCAAGGCCGAACCGTCGTGAGCCCACTCGTCACGGGTGTGCTCATCGGCATCGTCACCGTCCTCGTTTTGTTGTCCGGCGTTCCCGTCGCGGTAGGGCTCGGCGTCGTGGCCATTTCCTTTCTTCTCATCTTCGAAGGACCGTCGAGCTTGACGCTCATGGCTGAGCTTTTTTTCGGCAAGCTCGACGATTTCACGCTTCTCGCCATCCCGATGTTCATCGTGATGGGCGCGGCCATCGCCGCCTCGCAAGCTGGCGCCGACTTATACGACGCGCTCGATCGCTGGCTCTACAAGATTCCAGGCGGGCTCGTCATCTCGAACCTCGCAGGCTGTGCTCTCTTCTCCGCGCTTTCCGGCTCCTCGCCCGCGACCTGCGCCGCTATCGGCAAGATGGGCATCCCTGCAATGCGCGAGCGCGGCTTCAGCGACAGCCTCGCCGCGGGCGCCATCGCCGCGGGCGGGACCCTCGGCATTCTCATCCCACCGAGCATCACCATGATCGTCTACGGCATTGCGACGGAGACGTCTATCGGCCGGCTATTTCTCGCCGGCGTCATCCCCGGCCTTATGCTGACGACGCTCTTCATGATCTGGGCGCTCTTCGCGACCTGGCGCTTTGGAAGTGCCGCCGTCCGGGAGCGCAACGTGAGCTATTCCTGGAAAGAAAAATTCCAAGCGCTCCCCAAGGTCCTGCCTTTTCTCGCCATCATTCTCGCCGTCGTTTGCGTACTCTATGGAGGCGTCGCCACACCGTCCGAGACGGCCGGTGTCGGCGCCTTTCTCGTGATCTTGCTCGTGATGGTGATCTATCGCGTGTGGCAGCCTGCAGCACTCTGGAAAATAATGAAAGACTCGACGCGCGAATCCGTGATGATTTTGTTCATCATCGCGGCGTCCGGGCTCTTCAGCTTCATGCTCTCGAGCTTGTACGTGACCCAATCGCTCGCCGAGCTCATCGTGTCCCTGGATGCCGGCCGCTGGGTGTTGATGTTCTTCATCAACATGTTCTTGCTCGTCTCCGGCTTTTTTCTTCCTCCCGTCGCCGTCATTCTCATGGCGGCACCGATTCTGCTGCCGATCATCACCGAGGCAGGCTTCGACCCCTACTGGTTCGCTGTGGTCCTCACCGTGAACATGGAGATCGGCCTCATCACGCCACCCGTCGGCTTGAACCTCTACGTGATCAACAGCATCGTGCCGGACATCGGACTGCCTCAAGTGCTGAAAGGAGCGCTCCCCTTCATGCTGTGCATGGTGCTCGGCATCGTGCTGCTCTGCATCTTCCCGCAACTAGCCACCTGGCTCCCAAACAGGCTGATGGGCATAAGCCAACCCTGAAAAGAGGCGTTGGCAGCGATACGGACCCGCTGATAGGCTTCGGTGATGGCACAGCTCAGGCGAGTGTTCGGTTTTGTAGTCCTTATCGGTTCGACCTCGGTTTTCGCACAGAGCGGTTTTCAGATCGAGGAAGCAACCATCGACGACATTCACGGCGCGATCCAGCGAGGCGAAACGACATGTGTGCAAGTGGTGCAGGCCTATGTCGATCGCGCGAGAGCGTATAACGGAATCTGCACTCAGCTCGTCACGGAAGACGGCGGGCCGATGACTCCAGGGAAGGGAACCGTTCGAGCCGGCTCCGCGCTCGTGTTCCCGTCGACCTCTGTTGCCGTGAGCGAGACTCTGCCCGATTACAACGACTATGACGGTCTGCCGATCGAGTTTGGCCGGATGGAAGCAACACTGTCGGACCCGAACGTTGAGCAGCAATACGGCATGGTGGTGGGCATGACGGAGGCGGGGCAGCTCAA
Source organism: Acidobacteria bacterium bin61 (assembly GCA_963578475.1). Classification (GTDB taxonomy): domain Bacteria; phylum Acidobacteriota; class Vicinamibacteria; order Marinacidobacterales; family SMYC01; genus SMYC01. The sequence continues at coordinate 21,150 of CAUZCL010000035.1, forward strand.
TGCGCTGAGCACGCTCAATCTTCGCGGCGAGCGGTCGGTGACCTGTCAGGCCGAATGCGATAGGCACCCGTCGGACGGCAGTCTTCCAGCACGCTGTCCCGCCGGATGCGAAGCGTTTCGGCAACAGCCCGACGCGCTCGAAAGAGCTGCCGAGCTCGACGCCGAGTACGGTACGCATCCCGATCTCGGTGCGATGCCGGTCTACTGCGCCGTACTCTCGTTCAAAGACGTCTTCGACACCGCGGACATGCGCTCGACCGGTGGCGCCGACGCGCGTTACGCGATGGACTCAGCTCCCCAGGACGCGACGATCGTCGCCGCGTTGCGCGCCAAAGGCGCGATTATCTACGCCAAGGCCAATCTCTCCGAATACAACGCGGGTGGCGGGAACCCCGGGGGCGCCAAGGCCGGTACGAGAACGTTCGGCGCGGGCGCCCGCAGCAGCTGGGCCGGCACCTCGTGCAATGTCTATGACACGGCGCGCGAAACCGGCGGCTCGAGCTCCGGCTCCGCCGTCTCGGTCGGCGCGAATCTCGTCAGCTGTTCTATTTGCGAGGAGACCGGCGGATCGTGCCGGCAGCCGGCATGGCGCAACGGCGTCGTCGGTTTCGTGACGACGAAAGGGCTCATGCCCTATGGCGGATCGATCGGCGTGGAACCGTACCTCGATCGGGCAGGCATCAACTGCCGGACGGTCAAAGACGCGGCCATCGTGCTCGATGCACTCAAGCACCCGGAACGTGGCTACTATGATCCACGAGATATCTACAGCGCCCTACCGCGCGTCCTGGTCGCCCCCGAGCCTTACACGAGTTTTGTCGTTGATAAAGAAGCCGCGGAGGCCGCGGGGCGCAAATCGCTGACGGGAATCCGCATCGGTGTCGTCCGAGAATATATGGTCAAGCACACCGATAACGATGCCGCGATGAGCGACCTGGTGAACGAGGAGATCCTTCGCGTGCTGCGCGATGAGCTAGGCGCGGAGCTCGTCGAATCTTTTGATCCGGACTACCCGGACGATCCCGCGATCCCGAACATGGCGTACAACTTTCAGCACGCGATTGCCGAGATTCTTCCGGTACATATGCCGGAATACATTCAGGAACGAGACAAGGATGGCGAGTACAAATTCGCCGTACCTGGCTACGACGTGACGACGCGCGACTATCTCGTCAAAGCCGCCGAAGGCAAGGCAGCGCTCTCGAAAGATTTGAATCTCCGCAGCATCAACAACTCGCCGGCAACAGCGAGCTTCAGCTTCCACCTGTTGCAGTACTTGATGCGCCGCGGGGATGCCAAGGTGAACAACTGGTCGACCTTGAACGCCAATTCAAAGTACTACTCGGAGTCTCGCACCGTCGCGATGCGCAATTGGGAGTACAAACAAAATATCGCCTCAGAGGGCATCACGCGCCGGGTCAAGATGCGTGACGTCATGCGGCTCGTGGTGCTCAACATCATGCACCGAAACGACATCGACCTGTTCGTCAATCCGTCGATAACGATCCCCCCGACGCGCATCGGATATGCGGGCGAGCCTTCGGTTAAAGACCGCCCGCGTGGTCGGTTCCCCACCAGCGCGAACCTGGGCGTTCCCGAGCTTACGGTGCCCGCCGGCTTCAATCGAGTGATCTACGAGCCTAAATACGTTCTCAACGACGACAAGGACAACTATGACCGTGTCACGAACACCGAGGAGACCGAGCTCGAATCTCCTCTACCTGTAGGCATTTCGTTCTGGGCCGGACCCGGCGACGAGCCGATACTCCTGCGGGTAGCGTCGGCCTATGAAGTCGCCACGAAGCATCGCAAGGCACCGCCCGATTTCGGGCCCGTCGCCGCCGACAGCCGAGGATCTCGATTCTGACGCGTTGTGGAACGAGATGTTGTAGAAGAGGACTGAACTGTACGCGAATCTCCGGACGGTCCTACGTCATGGCACCGAAGAACTCCATGTGGCCGTCCATCAAACGCCGCATCGCGCTGTCGCTCGGTTCGAGCGACCACTCGTCCTCCTCGTGGGTGCCGCCGAGCACGATCCCGTCGCGACGCGGCATCATATACAGCTCGCCGCTGACCATCAGGTAATTAATGTCGGGTTGAGGGAGGAGCACGGTGAGCTGGCCGTTGATCGGATGGAGCTCTTCGTCGTCAAACAGGACCTTGGCCCCCAAGCCGGTGCAGTTCACCAGCACAGGCTCAGACAGGCCGAGGAGCTGATCCAAGCTCTCAAACTCCCGGACGACGACACGCCCCCCGGCCAGCCGATAGTCGCGCATGAGGGCGCCCAGGTACACCGCGGGCTCAAATCTCATCGTCCAGCGCCGGCGGACGTACGGTGATGGGAAGGGATGCTGACCAGGCTCGAGCTGCCTGCTCTCGGGAAACAAGTCGAGGATCAGTCCCTCCAGCCCACGCGGAGCCTCGGGGTCTGGCGGATTCTCGGAAAACGCGTAGTGCGGCAACCAGTGCACGCCGTACTCGTCTCCAAGATGATCCTGAAAGTACCGATGTGAGAGTCGCGTCGCTTTGAGCCAGGTCTCGGTGTATTCCGGCGTAATGTGGCCGGGCTCCGAGGCGCTCGTCGGTCCGAACCACGCCCCCGACATGTTCGATGTCGTACGCGGCGGCAGGTCCTTCGCGTACATCGTCACCTCGAAGCCTCGTCGCTGAAGGAGCCGGGCGGTCGAAAGCCCTACGACGCCGGCGCCGATCACCGCGTAGCGCGTTTCGCCGGTCTTCAACGCTTCGTCCACCGCCAGGTGGGCCGTGCCCCAGGAAAGCGACATGCCGCTCCCGCCGTGGCCGTAGTTGTGGATGACCGTCTTGTCGCCTAGCCGCTCCGACTTGAGCACGAAGCCCGAAGGGCGAGAGGGACGCAAGCCGACCGTCGTTCGGATGACCCGATCCGGCGAGACGCGCACTCTGGACAGCTTGGGCGTCTCAGTCACCGGTGCAGCGCACCGCGAGCCGAGGCCCGCCCCGAGCACGGCCGCGCCGGCCGTCTTTAGCCACGCCCGGCGATCGATCGTTGGGCTCATACGTGTCTCCCTCTCGGAGGTTAAGCGACAGCCGCTGGGTCGGCCGGAACCTGATCGGCCCTCCTGCATGCACCTGCGAGTGTACTAGATCTCGACGAGCTCCGAACTCGAACCGGCGCTCGAGCCGCAGAAAACGTAAATCCTCCTCACGGCAGCATCGCCGTATCGCGCGGCTCAGGTAGTGCGAGCTCGAGCAGCGTCGGGTCGAGCGTTAGCTTCCTTGCGGTCGGCGGCGTCGAGGGCTCACTGAGCGCTCGACGCAAGCGCTCGCGCATCACGCTTTCGAAACGGGCTGCGTCTTCCGAAGGTAGCTTTCGCACCGTGTCCGCCCACGACGCGTCGGGAAAGTCGTGCCAGAACCAACCGGGCTCTTCGAGCGCCGCGACCTCACCTCGCTCATGCGCGTCTTTCACCAGAGTTTCCAATCGGTCGAGTTGGTCGAGATAGACAAGCTCGACGGCCTCGGGGCTCATCACGAGAGGATAGCCGCGATAGAAGTTGCAGCCGAGCGTCCAGAACGTATCTTCCGCCCCGTCGGCTAGAATGCCTTCCCGCGCGACGGAGCGTGCGGCCTCGACGATCCCGAGCTCGGGTACTTGCTCGAGGACGGCGTGAAGCGCGCTCCAGGTCGCGCGTGCCGCTTCGAACGTGACGGCCTCGCCTTCGACGTGACTCAGATAGGCATCTGCTTCGAACGTCTGTGCCTGCCGGAGTGCGAGCCACGTGTAGAGATCTACGAAGTCCCTCACGAAACGAGATGAGCTCGCGTCGAGATGCTCCATCATCGTAAGCGCCCCCGCCCGCACTTCTCGTAGAACGTCCAAGCTTGCGGCCCTAGAAAGAAAGGCACGAGCAGCCGCTTTCGCGGCGGGTTCATGAAGCGCGCGTTCCCTGCGCGGAGGAGCGGCCGGAAGCCGGCGAGAAAAGGCTCCGCGAGCGCTCCGTGCCGCTCGCGCATAGGCATCGAGGCTCGGCACTCGCGTCCGCAACCACGTTAGCTTCGCGATACAGAAAACCGTTGCGCCATTCGAGGTTGGGTAAAGCGCACGCACGGGCTCGGGAAACGAGCCGTAGCTTAAGACGTACATGCACTCGATCCCGAGTGCTCGAGCGCGCGCAAGCACTTTCTTGGCGAGCGCGTGCTTCGCGTCCGATTTGAGCACACTACCGTTGTGGAGTCCTTTGGCCTCTGGAAACACGGTGTCGAGCACGTGCTCGAGTGGCGGGTAGAACTCTAGAAAGTTGAGGCGGTTTCTCGCCATGTACAAAAGCGCGCGCTCCCAGTCCTCTTCGTTCCAGACCGAGGCGCAGTAGCGGCGCGGCCCGAGATAGTTGTCCCAGATCATGTCCCCTCGAAAGCGGAAGGCCGGCAACGCTTCGAGCTCGAGCTCGAGCGCGGCCGAGCCACGAAGCTCGGGGACCACAGCGCCGTCGCGGAAAAAGCGAAAGCCGAGCTCCTCCATAAACACATAGAGCCCGTTGCGCGCGCCTTCAGCGTCGGCTCCGGAGATCGTGACGAGCGGCGGCGACCCCGAAACGTGATAGGCGCCCGAGGCCTCACTCGCGATGGGCCGAATCTGCGATGAGCTTTCGGGCGTGCCTACGAACACGTCGAACGCTCCGGGCTCCGCAGTCTCGTCCACGATTGCTATGGGAGAGCCCGTCGCGGCCTCGAAGAGAGCGCGCGCGTCAACAAGGACGGTCCGCTCGAGCTCGCTAGCGTTCGTGCCAGCCACGAGACGGAGTCGATTCCAATCGACGACATAGCGGCAAGACGCAAGCGCGGCCACCTCCATCGCAGCGCTGCCCTCCTGAAGGAACTCTCGCCGCTTCATCTTCCCTTCATCCCCCGTTCAATCTCTTCCGCCGTATAAGGAAGCCCCGCGCTCAAGACTTCGTGCCCCGTCACGGTAATAAGAATCATGTCTTCCAAATAATAGGCATCCTCGCCCACGCTGAAACCCGGCTCGTAAGCGATGACCGAACCCTCTTCGAGACGCGGCAGGCGCTCTTCACCCGCGTCGATGCCGACGCCGTGCACGTGCCAAAGGTTTGTCACCGCCTTCGAGCATGGCGCGTGCTCGCTCTCGAGCGAGGGCTGCGCGCGGCGCACCGCGCGCCGGCTCGCCTCGGCAAGCTCCTTGTGGGTGACGCCGGCCTTCATCGCCGCAAGCCCAGCGCGGTAGGCCCGGATGAGAAGGTCCCACGCTTCCGCTTGCTCAGGCCAGAACGCACCCGACACGGGACCCGTCCGGCCCACGTCGCCCTCGTAATGGCCGAGATCGCAACCGATATCGATGCGCACGAGCTCTCCCGCCTTCATCTCCCGATCGAGATGGTGATAGTCGTAAAAGCTCCGCACGAGATTCCTGGAATGCGCGTTCGGCCCCGACATCGTCCACGGCCAGAACAAGGGCCCCTCCGCACCAGCCTCGATGCACCCGAAGACGACGGCCAACTCGCTCGCCCGTTGTCGCACACCGGGCTCGACTGCACGCAGCCCGGCGAGAAGCGCCGACGCCGAAGGCTTCGCGACCTCACGCAGCACGGCCACCTCGCTGTCCGACTTCACCCAACGCATGGCGCGGATCGTTTCCGCCGCAGAGCCCAGCGTGACGTTCGGAAACTTCTCCTGAAGCGCGCGGCGCCAGAGCGCATGTTCCGCCCGCCATCGGCGCAAGGGCGTCGGGATTGCCGGGCGGAGGGGGACGGCGAGCCTCGTCGAGGTAGAGTGTGTCCAAGCCATCCGAGATGCGTGCGTTCAAGAACGGGACCAGCTCGTCCCAAGAAACGACGCGGTCGAGCTCCCACATGCGGGCCGAAGCCTCGCCCGGCTCGAGACTAACTCCTGCCACGGGAAAGCCGAACGATCGAGGCGCATCGGGCACGAACAGAACGGCTTTGCGCTTCGGGCCGTCAAGCGCGAAGATAGCTGACGGTTGCGACACGAGCCCAGTAAGATAGAAGAAAGACGCATCTTGTTTGAAACCTTGGTCACCGAGCCCCGCGGCGGTGGAGCGCGCGTGGAGGAGAACGATCCCATCAGCGTGGCGCGCCAGGAGCCGCTCTCGCCGTTCGCGGTACTCGCTAGTCGGAGGGGTCTGCAGGACGGTGAGAAGCATCAGCGTTAGGGCATCAAGGTTCATGTTCAAACTACTTTGAGGCTCGTACGATAAACTATCTAGGATATGAGCAGACAACGAAGAGAGGTCGTCATCACCGGTGCTGGCGTCTGCTGCCACTTTGGCGATGATCTCGAGCGTATTACGGCGGATCTTCGCTCCGGCAAGAACACTCCGTTTCCGGTCTACGAGCCTGCCGTGCGATATGGCGGCCGGTGCCAAATCATCGGCCTTTATCCTGGCGAGCTCGACTCGGCGTCTCTCGGGCTCAGCAAGCAGCAGGGGCGCTTCATGGGCCGCACGGCGCGCCTGGCTATCAAAGCGGCGCGCGCCGCCCTCGCGGAGTCGGGCGTCGAGACGGAAAGGCTCGCGGTCGTCGCGGGAAGCGGCGCGGGGGATGTCGCCACCCACCGCGAGATTGCGGAAAAGCTCGAGAAGTCGGGGATGCGACGGGTTTCCGCCACCGTCATCCCGAAGCTCATGGCCTCGACGGTATCGGCGAACCTCGCGAATACCCTTCGCAGCAAGGGCCCGTCCTTTTCCGCGAGCGCGGCCTGTTCCGGAGGTGCTTACAACATCCTCCTCGCGGCCGGCTTCGTCGAGACCGGCGTCGTAGACGCGGCGCTCGCGGGCGGTGTCGAGGTCGCGGACCCGCATTTCTATGCAGGGTTCGATTCGATGCGAGCCTATAACGGGCAAAACAACGACGAGCCGGAGCGGGCTTCGCGTCCCTACGCGAAGGATCGCGCCGGGTTCATCTTCTCGGAAGGCGCCGGCATGGTCGTGCTCGAGGCGCGGGACGTGGCGGAAAAACGAGGTGCTCTGATCCTTGGCGTGCTGAAAGGCTACGGGATGTGCTCTGATGGCATGGGCGAGATGGTGGCGCCGTCTCCGGACGGCGCCGAGGCCGCCATGACGCAAGCGCTTAGCCATGCTGGCGTCGAAGCCTCGGAGATCGACTACGTCAACACTCACGGCACGTCCACGCCGCTCGGCGACCTATCCGAGGTCCGCGCCATGCGCCGCGTATTCGCAGAGCGGAAGCCTTACTACTCGTCCACCAAAGGCTATACGGGGCACCCGGTGAGCGCCGCAGGCGCCATCGAGGCCATTTTCACCATGGCGATGATCCGCGGTGGATGGATCGCGCCATCGGTGAACGCGACCCCTCTCGACCCCGAGCTCGAAGACTATAAGCCTGTTCTCGAGCCCATGGAAGCCAACATCCGCCTTGCTCTCTCGAACTCTTTTGGATTCGGCGGGACGAATGCATGCCTCGTATTGGGAGCGCCATGACGACATCCGAACGACGCATCGAGCTCGAATGGATCTCGGGTCAGCGGTTCGAAGCCAAGAGTGACAACGGCCTCGAAACGACGCTCGACGGTAACAGGAAAGACGGGTTCTCCCCCATGGACAGCCTTTTATCATCGCTCTCTGCTTGCATGGGGGTCGACGTCGTCATGATCCTCGAAAAAATGCGCACCGGGTTCACCGGATTGCGCATCTCCATCGAAGGTGAACGCGCGGAAGAGCCGCCACGCTACTTCCAGCGGGTGCGGATGCACTTCGAGATCCAGGGCGACGTGCCGCGGGACAAGGCGCAACGGGCCGTTGACTTATCGTTCGAAAAATATTGCAGCGTGTTTCACAGCTTGAGAAAAGACCTCGACGTCAAAACGACGATCGATATCCTGGAGGCCACATGAAGCGTGTCTTCTTCGTTCTGTTGCTCGCGCTCGTCGCCTGCACGAACGACAACGATCCGACATCCTTGAGGCGATCGTAGTCGTCTCGGATCAGACCGAACTGCCCGTCGAGCTCGTCGAGACCACCTTTAGCCTCTGCATGTCTCCTTGAAGGCCAGCCGTCTCTCGAGTCTGATTCTTGAAGCTCGCGAGCTTCGCCTCGGCTTCAACGCCAGACGAGATGAGCTTCTCGATATTCGCCCGCGCTTCGTTCAACTTTTCGTTCCGTGCCTACAACTGTCGGATGCGGGCATCCGCGGTCTTCATGAGCTGGTCGAGCGTTTTGATCCGTCCTTCGAGCTCGGCAGTGGCTTCGGAGAGGTCCTGACTTGCGGAAACCCGCTGCTCGAAGGCTCTCAAGCTGCCATCCGCGGTCGTGACCCGCGCTTCGACTTCGACAAGGGAGGCCTGGATTCCGGCCTCTTGCTCGAGCTCGCTCCGAGCCTGGTTGACAAGAGCTGCGAGACGCTCGCTTTCAGCGTGGGCGAGGTTGATAATTTGACGGAGCTCTTGGGCGGAGGGCTTCGCTTCGGTGTCTCGATTGAGAAGTTTGTCGATAATCGTGGACATTGACGGGTCTCCTGGTTGTCTAACCGGACGTAATCTCGCCCACTAGATCGCAACAGGCGTGCCAACTTCGGGAAGTGGTCCGACATTTGTAAGTGATTGTGCGTTCGACGTTTGCAAAACCCTATGCGCCGCATACGAACGCGGGGTGCGGGCAGAATCCCACGCCCACCGGGAGAAGAACCCCCTCCCCACGAATACGTGGTGGATTGGAGGTCGTGATTTTGTGGTAAAAGACGGCCCTCACGTGATCGCGACCGCAGACCATCTCATCGTCTTCGCGTTCGCCGTGCTGCTCCCTGCTTATGCTCGGTACAACTATCCGAGGTTCAAGCGCGCGCTCGAGACGGGAGAGCCCGGCATCCGAAGCCGCCAATATCGACGCACCATCCTTCGGCAATGGGGCCTAACAATTCTGGCGATGACGATATGGTTTCGCTCTGGCCGGAGCCTCGACCAGCTCGGCCTCGGCGTGCCCGCGGGTGCGGCGTTCTTCATCGCACTTGTTCTCGCGGCCGGGCTCGCTCAGTTCTGGCGCACACAGATCCGGGCCGCTCTCGAGCACGACAAGGCACGTGCGCGGCTCATCGAGCAGCTTCGCGCCGTCGCACCAATTCTACCCACGAGCCCGACCGAGCTTCGATTCTTCACGGCGCTTTCGCTCACCGCGGGCACCTGTGAGGAAATTCTCTTCCGAGGCTATTTGATCTGGTATCTCGAGATCCATGTCGGGATCGCAGCGGCCGTTACGCTCTCGAGCATCATGTTCGGCGTGGGCCACATTTATCAAGGGCAGAGACAAGCGTTCAAGATCGTTTTCTTGGGCCTGTTGCTAGCCCTGTTCTACGTCGGAAGCGGATCCTTATGGATCCCGATAGCGCTTCACGCGGCGCTCGATGCCGCACAAGGTCGGCTCGCGCATCGACTCAAGGACCAATATCTTTGAGTGGCGATTCTAGGACATGACAGTATTTGTAGATCTGCATGTCGTCGCACGGGCATAGCCATGTCCGATGCTTGATCTCTTCTTGCTTGTCGGGGTAGAAACGGCACGGGCATAGCAGCCTTCCCAACTCGTCGACATGCCGGGCGATACCGAGCACGACCGCCTCGGTAATCCTCTTGTCGGGACGCGTGATGGTACCCGATTTCTTCGTGTAGTTGTCGACGAGCTTTTCCATGCGCGCCAGGCTCTTCTCACTTGGACTCTTGCCCATTTCCTATCTCCTCACGGAAATGCTTCCGCGGAAGCTAGATTTTTTCCAGCTCGCTGCGGCGGATCCAGCCGGCTAGGCCGTTTGCAAGGGTGACTTGGAACCAATCTTCACGCTCCCCTATTACGCAAACCTTGAGGCCTTCGTGAACTTCCGCGAGGCGCGGACTGCCTTCGCCCGGACCACTGCGCACATAGGCGTTCTCCGTAAGCACGATGGCCTCGACGCGATTCGCTACCTGGTTCAGCTTTGTCGCGAAGGTCACTCCCGAGACGAGCGCCGTCAGACCACTGAAGACGAGTGCTGCGATGGTCACGCTGCGCCAGCTCGGCCACGCATCGTAGAGAAAAATCGTCAACAGCGCGCCTGTACACAGGAAAGAAAAACTCAAGACCCGAGCGAGGGTGTCGGGACGCACGCGCTGGTAGAGCTGGACGAGCCAGCGGATCACGAGCGGTAGAGGCGCGGACTCGACGTCGTCCGCGATGAGCTCGTTGGCAAAAATCAAGTTGGTTCTCGTTTCTTCGTCGCTAGGCATGAGCGCGAGGGCACGCTCGTAATTCAGAACTGCGAGGCCAATCTTTCCCGCCTTGAAATAGGCGTTGCCGAGGTTGTAGTAGAGAACGCCGTCTTCTAGCAACTGTGCACGCATCGCTTCGTAAGCCGCGATGGCGTCCTCAAAGCGCTGCTCTTGGTAATGCGCCTCTGCGCGCACAAAAGCCTCTTGCGGAGATTCGATCGCGACTTGAAACAAAAGGGCAGAAAGCAAGAGCATCTTAGAACTGCCGCTCCATGGAAACGATGAGCTGCTCGGTTCGCCTGAGGAGTGCCCTCATCTCCTCGCTCGTCCGCTCGCCCGGCGTGAAGCGTGCCTCTTCGCAGGCCCCGAGCACGGCAGCAAACCGGGTTCGGAGAGGGTCATCGACCCCGCTCGCTTCGAGATGCTCATCGATGCTTTCCGTCGTGAGCCCCGAAGGACTCACCGATTTCTTGTCACCGATATAGCGATAAAGAGCCGCCGCGATTTCTTCGTAGAAATCCTTCGAGCCTTTCGACGCGAGCTCCGAAGCACTCTTCAGCCGTCCTCGAGCCATCCCATGCGCGCGCCGGCTGCGGAAGAGCGTCGAGTGTGTTTTCTCTCGCTCTTTCCTTTTGAGGTAGAGCACGAAGCCGACGTTCCAAAACACGGGAAAAGCCAGGCTCGCATAGAAGAGAAAGCTTCCGTAAAACGGAGTGGTCAAAAGCCCCAGGGTGGCGGGCGCGTCTTTGAGATAGCGAATGTCTTCGCGTAGCAATTTGACTTCGCCGCGAGTGGTCATGGCCGGTATCGACCCGTTCGCCGACGTCGCTAGAGCGTCGCCGGACACGCGCAGCAGCACCGGCCCCGCGGAGGCAACGACATACTTACCGACGCTCGGGTCGAAATATTGAAATTTCCACGGCCCGATTTCTTTTGTGCCAGCGGAGTCGGGCACCAGCACATATTCCCACGTTTTCTCTCCGCCGAAGCCCGCGCCCGTTACGCGCAGCCGCTCGTCCATCTTTGGGTCGAAAGTGCGAAAGCCGGGCGTATCCGGAAGCTCGGGAAGCTCGAGCGAGCGTAGATTGCCGCGGCCACGGAGCGCGAGTGTCAGCGTCACCGGGTTCCCCGCTTCGACATCCTCGTGGCTCAAAACCGCGTCGAGCTCGTACACCCCCACCGCACCGGTGAAATCGCGGCCGCGCCCCTCCGTTGGAAGCGGTTTCACACCGAGCATCACCGCGCTCGAGCGCAACACGACAGGCCGTGAGGCTCGCGCGAAAAACGCGTCGAACGGGTCCGAGGAGGTGAGCCGAAAAGCCATCGACAACGTCAAAGGCGGGATCGTGAGATCCCCCGTTCTCGCGGGGAAGACGACACGCTGTCTCATCGGGAAGGTCAGGTATTCTTGTCCGTTCACGACCTGTCGCTCTATGCTCGGATTCCCGAGTTCGACCTCCTCGACCCAGAACCCGGTCAAGGGAGGGTCGTCCTCGACCTCTGGGCCGTGCGGCATATACTTGCTGTACACACGATAGGTGACGATCACGCCCTCGCCCTGATAGACCGAGCGCTTGGACACGTCGGCCCGGATGAAAACGTCCTCTGCCGAAATCTCGGGCTCGCGCCGTCTTTGGCGATCGAACGGGTCGAACCCTCGACTTCGAGGACGGCGCGGCATGACCGATCCCGCTACTACCTCGACGCGGATGGGCGCGGTCTCGTAAGTCCGCCCCTCCACGTCGACAGGAATGCCCAGGATAGTAAAGGTCCCCTCCGACTGCGGCACCAGTTGATACGTGAAAGAGCTCGTCGAGGACGTCCGACCGTTCACAATCGAGAACCGGCTGGACGTCAAAGGTCCGCTGACGCGAAACCCGTCGATGCTCCGGAATCGCGGCGTCCCTCTACCACCGCTCACCGAAATGGTGAGCACCAATACCTCGTCGATCCCAATCCTCCGAGCGTTGACGGTAGCCTCGACCGTGACCTGCTGCCCAATAGAAAACTCCGCCGAAAGAACGACCAAGCCAACCAAAAGAAAACGCTTCATTGAAGTCCTGAATCCTGAATCCTGAATCCTGAATCCTGACTTACCAATAGCGCCCTTTTCCCCGCGCCTTCGCCTTCTGTTTTTGCTGCTGCTCGATTTGTTGCTGCAGCTCCATCTGGGCAAGGGCCTGAAGAATTTGCTCTGCCTCTTCTTGGCTCATTTCCATCGGCGGCGGCTCGACATTCTGTTCGCCGGCATCCTGCTCCTGCTGAGAAGGCTCGGGAGATTTTTCCTCCTCGGTTTGCTCTTCCGAGCTCCCATCCTGCTCCTGGTTCTTGTCCTGCGACTGGTCTTCCTCTTCTTTGTCCTTGTCCGCGTCGCCGCCGCCGCCTTCTTGCTGCTGCTGCTGCTGGGAAAGTTTCTGCAGCGCGAGCTCGAGATTCTGCCGCGCGTCGACATCATCGGGGTCGACCCGTAGCGCGTCGCTATAGGACTCGACGGCGTCTTCCCATTCTTCGTGGGTGTAATGGATATTCCCTACGTTGAAATGCGCGCGCCGCTTCAGCTCAGGCTCTGCGTCGAGCGCCATCTTGTACTGCTCGAGCGCTTTGTCGAGATCTTCTTTTCGAAACTGCACGTTTCCGATGTTGTAGTGGAGCTCGCGCGCATCCGGGTGCTCGACCTGCGCCTGGGTATAGCTCGTGAGCGCGTCATCGAGCTCGCCGGCCACATAGGCCTCGTTACCCTCTTTGTTGCTGCCCTCTTCGACGGGCCCAAGAAGCTGGGCAACGACCAACAAACTCAAGCTCCAAAGTCTCATACAACCTCCCGTTGTTGCCTCGCTAGCAGCGTATCCGCAAGCAAGAAGGCCAGCGCTAGAGCGAGCGGCCAATAGTAGCGCTCCCGGTAGCGCGTGAAGAGCTGCGACTCCAAGTCCTCACCTTCCATAGCCATCACGAGCGACGCGATGCCTTCGATCTCGTCGTCCTTCTCCGATACACGAAAATACTCCCCGCCGGTCGCAAGTGCGAGCTCACTAAGCGTCTTCTCATCGAGACGGCTCAACACCGGCTGCCCCTCCGCGTCACGCACGTAATCCGAAACCTCCCCGCGCTCGTTCCGCACGGGAATCGGCTCGCCGCCCGGCGTTCCTACGCCGACGGCATGGATCACGATCCCATCTTCGCGCGCCTCTTCGGCGACGGCCAACACCTCTCCGCTTTGCTGCTCCCCGTCCGTTAGCAGGACGATCACGCGATGTGTGGAGTTGCGAGAGACGAAGCCGCGCTTCGCGGCCTCGATCGCTTGTACGATGTTGGTCCCGGGCTCGGGGACAATTCCCGTGGCTACGATGTCGAGAAAGATGCGCGCCGCGGCGTAGTCGAGCGTCAAAGGACATTGGACAAACGCGGTCCCCGAGAAGACGACGAGGCCGAGGCGATTCCCTTGCAGCCGATCCATGAGCTGCGACGCTATATAGCGCGCGCGCTCCATCCGCGACGGAGCCACGTCGATCGCGTCCATACTGAACGACGTATCGAGAACGAGAAAGACGTCCACGCCGCGCGCGAAGACTTCCTGCTCGCCCTGCCCCCATTGGGGACGTGCGAGAGCGAGCACGAGGAAAAATACCGCCGCGCCCACGAGAGCCGGCTTAACGCGATCGCGCGTCGCGCTCACACGGAGCGAGAGGCGGTCGAGAAGCGCCAGCTCGCCGAGTTTTTCGATCGCCTTACGGCGTCTCTTCTTGCTCCAGACGAGAAACCACGCGAAAACCGGCAGAAGCAGCCACAAGTAGAACGCGTCGGGGGTAGCGAACTGCATCAGGGATAGCTCGCGAGCCGAGTGCGCGACAAGAGCGCTTCGGCGAGCAGAAAGCCGAGCGCTGCCATCATGAAGTAGGGCGCGAGCTCCGAGTAGAGCACATATTGGATTTGCTGGATCTCTGTCCGCTCGAGCGCGTCGATTTCGTCATAGACCGCCTCGAGAGATTCCGCATCGCGCGCCCGGAAAAACTGCGCGCCCGTGATGGTAGCGATCTCCGTGAGCGTTTCCTCATCGATCGGGATCTCGACGTTGCGGTAGACGGTGCCATAGAGAGGATCGCGGAACGGGTAGGGCACCTCGCCGCCCCTGCCGACACCCACCGCGTAGACACGGATTCCAAACGTCTTGGCGAGTTGGGCCGCCGTAACCGGATCGACTTCGCCCGCGGTGTTCTCGCCATCGGTAAGAAGGATCATGATGCGGGACTTAGCATCGGATTCTTTCAACCGGTTGACCGCGGAGGCGATCGCATTCCCGATGGCGGTGCCGTCGGCAACCGTGCCGATGTGAACGTCCTCGAGCTGCGCCAAAAGGATGTCGTGGTCGAGGGTGAGCGGCGTTTTCGTCATCGCGTGACGCGCAAAGATCGTCATCCCGAGGCGGTCGTTGTCACGCCGCTTGATGAAATCGGCGACGACGGCCTTGCCCACCGAAAGACGGTTATTAGGTTTGAAGTCTTCCGCGAGCATGCTGCTCGAGACATCGATGACGAGCATGATGTCGACCCCCTCGGCGTGGATCTCTTCGCCGGCCGCGCCTTTCTGAGGCCGAGCGAGCGCGAGGATCAAGAGCGCGAGCGCAAGCATCCTTAGCGCGAAGGGGATCCACGAGAGGCGCGCCGCGAGCGAACGCGGCAACCGCGCCAAGCCCGAAACATCCGAAAAGCGAAGTGCGGGGGTCCGTGCACCCAAGCGCACGCGCAGATAAATGAGAAGCGGCACGATCGCGAGCAAGAGTGCGAGCCATGGGTAAGCCAGCCGCGTCATGCGGGCGCCTCCATGGGCTCGTCTGTCGATGAAGGTGAAGACAGCGAGGGGGGCGGCGCCGGCTTCGTCGTCCGGACGAGAGCGCGCGCGAGGTCGAACGAGCTTCGCGCTTCCTCCTGTTCGGGCATCGTTTTCGCGAACTTCACGAGATCCGCCGACTCGAGGATGTCGCGGAGGCCTTTGACCGGCTGGTCCCTTAGCTCAGAAAGGATCTCGTCGGTCGTCCGCTCTAAGTAAGGCACGTCGAAGCGTCTGCCAGCATAACGCTTCATAATGTCCGTCAGTTCCGTGAAAAAGAGCTCGAGCCGGTGATTCTCGATGAGTTTTCTCTGCGCAAGGCGTGCGAGCGCGGCTTCCGCTTCGACATCCGGACGCGGCAGAGGCGGAGCCCAGACCGGAGCCGCCTCAGAGTCCGGCTCTTTCCGAAACTTTCTATAAGTAATGTAGGCGATGGCCGCCAAAAGGAGCGCCGCTAGAAGCCACCACAGGAGGCTCCAGTTCCTTGGGACGTTGAGGACCGCCTGCTGCTTGATGTCGTGGATGTCGGTAACGTCCGGTGTCAAAGATGTCACGACCCGGATGGGGATCGGATCGGTCTCGAGAGTCCCTATCTCGCCATCGTCGCCTTGGTAGCTCAACTCCAAAACGCCCAGTTCGAGATCCGCAGGAAGCTGATACGCGGCGACACGGTAGTGCAGTCGGGTCTCGACCGGGGACACTTCCTCACGCCAGGACTCGATCACCGAGAACGGGTCTAGCTGCGTCTCTGGCGGCGGCACGAAATTACCTTCTGGGGGGTGCGTGACAGTGAGCATGAGGGTCACGTCATCTCCAACTTCTACTTCCGAAACATCGGTCGTGGCTGAGACGGACCATTCGATGGGGCCTTCGGGGATCTCGGGCGCCTCCTCACGCGCACAGGCCGAAGCCCCGATAACGATGACGAACCAAACCGCCGCTCGCATCATCGTGTCGCCATCTCAGTGTCTGAGGCGCCTCGCGCGCATCTCGAAAAAACGCATGAGCGGGCGGTCATAGGGAATATCGGTCTCAACGTCGATGCGATCGATCGCCATTTTCTTCAGCTCGTCCTGTTGTTTCCGCCGGCGCACCTCGAAACCAGCCCGATAGGCTTTCATGGCTTTGCGATCGGATGTATCGATCAAGAGTGTGCGTCCTGTCTCGGCGTCTTCGAGCTCGACGAGGCCGACGCTGGGAATCTTGCTCTCGCCCGGATCGAAGATGAAAATCGACACCACGTCGTGTTTTTGCGCGGCGATGCGTAGCGACTTCTCGAACTTCGAGTCGATAAAATCCGAGAGCAAGAAAACCACCGCACGCTTGCGCGCGATGCGATTCAAGTACTCGCACGCCTTGGCCACGTTGGTCCCTTTCCCCTTTGGCTCGAAGAAGAGTAGATCGCGGATGACGCGGAGCACGTGGCTGCGGCCTTTGCGGGGCGGGATGTACATCTCGACTTCGTCCGTAAACACGATGGCGCCGACGCGATCGTTGTTCTTGATGGCGGAAAACGCGATCAGCGCGCCAATCTCCGCCGCGACTTCACGCTTGAAACGGGACCGCGTCCCGAAATCGGCGGAGCCGCTCACATCGAGCATGAGCAAGACGGTGAGCTCCCGCTCTTCCGTAAATTTCTTGACGTGAAGACTTCCCGTGCGGGACGTGACGTTCCAGTCAATGGTCCGGATGTCGTCCCCTATTTGATACTCGCGCACGTCGGCGAACTCCATGCCCCGCCCTTTGAAGATGCTGTGATACTCGCCGGCAAGCGCGTCCGTAACCAAACGCCGAGTCTTGATCTCGATATGCCGAACCTTCTCGATAACCTCGCGAGCAAGCATGAGAAACAGCTAAGGTACTTCTACGGTGTCGAAAATACGCTGAATGATCTCCTCGGGCTTCACGTTCTCCGCTTCGGCCTCGTAGGAAAGGATCACGCGATGGCGCAAAACGTCAGGCCCCACGGACTTCACATCCTCGGGCGTCACGTAGCCGCGCGCGCGGATGAACGCGTGGGCGCGAGCCGCTTGCGCGAGAAAAAGCGTCGCCCTTGGCGAAGCGCCGAACTCGATGAGCGGCGCCAAATCGAGCCCGAGCTCGTCCGGGTTGCGGGTCGCAAAAACGATCTCGATGATGTACTCCTTCACGCGCTCGTCCATGTAAACATTCTCAACGACCTTGCGCGCTTTGAGGATGTCGGTGGCGTCGACGACTTTCCTCGCGCGCGGCTGGTCCGCCGTCGACATGCGGTCGAGGATCTCGCGCTCTTCTTTGCGGTTGGGATAGTCGAGCTTGAGCTTGAGCATGAAGCGGTCGACTTGCGCCTCAGGGAGCGGGTAGGTCCCCTCCTGCTCGATGGGATTTTGTGTCGCGAGGACGAGAAAAGGCTCTTCGAGCGGGTAGGTGGTATCGCCGATCGTGATTTGACGCTCCTGCATCGACTCTAGAAGCGCGCTCTGCACTTTCGCGGGTGCTCGATTGATCTCGTCCGCGAGCAGGAAGTTCGTGAAGATCGGTCCCTTCTTCGGAACGAACACGCCCTCCTTCTGGTTGTAGATGAGCGTCCCGACAAGGTCCGCTGGCAACAAATCGGGCGTGAACTGGATCCGCTGAAACCGAACGTGGATCGCATCCGCGAGGCTTTGGACGGCGAGCGTTTTCGCAAGCCCGGGAACGCCTTCGAGCAGAATGTGGCCCCGGCTGAGAAGGCCGATTAGCAGGCCGTCCAGCATGTTCTTCTGGCCCACGATGACTTTGCGAAGCTCGGTCAACAAGGTCTGGACGAAGACGGCTTCTTTCTTGACCGCTTCGTTGATCGCTTGAATTCCCGTTTCCATGACGATTGCGATTATAGCAGAAATATTTTTGTGGCCTTGTAACCCCTTCACATGCAGCAGCTTTCGTCAGTTGCCTCAAAGCTATAGGGTGAGCTTCTCGAAAAGGAGGATGAAAAGCCATGACGAGGCAAGTCTTTTTACGTGCAACACTGTTCGGACTCTTCGCTGTCGCGGTCGTTTGGGCGCAGCCGGCCAAAGACGTCGCGAGCGAGATGGCCACAAGCGAGAAACGCTTTCTCGGCGCGCTCGACGCCGAGCAGCAGAAAACGGCCACCATCCCGTTCGCCGATGAAGAGCGCTACAACTTCCACTACATCCCGCGCGCGCGTCTCGGCATGTCCTACAAAGACATGGAGCCGGGCCAGCGAAAAGTCGGCCTCTCGCTTCTTGCGAGCGGCCTCAGCCGCCGCGGCATGTCCCAAGCGCTCGACATCATGTATCTCGAGCAAATACTGTTCGAGCTCGAAAAACACCCTCGGCGGGATCCCGATGCCTATTTCTTCACCATCTTGGGGACGCCCGGGGAGTCAGAAGATTGGGGTTGGCGATTCGAAGGCCACCACCTGTCGCTCAACTTCACTCTGCGCGACGGTCGCATCGTCTCCGCGGCGCCAGCTTTTTGGGGCGCGAATCCCGCCAATGTTCTCGACGGCCCCAATAAAGGAATGCGCGTTCTCGAGAGCGAAGAGGTTTTGGGGCGCGCTCTCTTGAAATCTTTCGAGAACCGGGACAGCGTCGTCATCATGGCGGAAGCGCCGAGAGACATCGCCACCACCACGGACCGCCGCGTCAAACTTGGAGCCCCCGCGGGCGTTTCGCACGCGGACATGAACCCCGCCCAGAGAGAAGCGTTGCTCGCGCTCGTGTCTCATTACGCGCAGCGGATGCGCCGGGAAATCGCGGAGTCAACGCTCGAGCGGATTCGCGAGGCGGGCGTCGACAACATTCACTTCGCCTGGGCCGGCGGCAACGAGCCAGGAGACGCCCACTACTACCGTATCCACGGCCCAACATTTCTCATCGAGTACGACAATACCCAGAACAACGCAAACCACATCCACACGGTATGGCGCAACTTGGAAGCGGACTTCGGCGACGTCGACCTACTATCCAACCACTACGTCGAAAGCCCTCACCATCAACCCGCCGAAGTTCCCGGCCATTGAAGCTGAAGGAGGGCCTGCCCGCCGAAGCCCGAAGGGCGCTATTGGCGGGGGCGTAAGCACCACGCTAAATGAGGGTAAAACTCCCCGCTCCGTCAGAAGCGGATGCCGATGCTGACAGAGGCCTCGACGTTGTGCACCCGTGCCTCGGGGTTCGTGAGACCGATGAGGTTTCCGATGGTCCCGAGCCCAAAGTCGTCGAGTCCGAATGTCGTCACGTGATCGCGCACATCGAATCGCAGCACGAGGCGGCTGATGTTGAACTTGATGCCCCCGCCGAAATTCCATCCGAACTTCGCGTTACTCAACGACAGGAAGTCCGCAAGATTGATATCGACGTAGTGCAAGCCGATGCCACCCGTCACGAATGGGGAGATCGGGCCCGGCAAAACGATGAACAGAACGTTGGCCTCGGCGTACAGAAGGTTCACCGCCAATTCTTGGGTGAAGGCGGCGCCCACGACCGAAGAGGGGTTGAAGGTCAGGCTCCCCTCTAATCCAAACGGAAAACCATATTTGCCGACGCGAATGCCGTAAATCGGGCGGTTCTGGAACGCCGCCGCGAGGTCCAGATTGGGATCCGTCAGGACGTTGAAGTCTCCGCCGAACCCTGCACCGAGAACGAAGGTGAGCTCGTTATCGGCCCGAGCCTCCCGCGCGGAAGCGCTCGAGAACAAGAAAGCAGCGGTACAAATAAAGAACGACTTTTTCAACGAAGCCTCCTCGCGTTTTGCCGGCGAACTCGCGGACTATATCTCGAAACGATTCACAGCCGCTAGCATCGTTGTATTAGAATGATCGCTGCATGAGACTGTCGATAGGCCTTTGGGTATCCCTCGTCGCGCTCGGTCGCAATTTGTTGCGAAGCGCGCTCGCCATGGTCGGGCTCATCATCGGCGTCGCGGCAGTGCTTACGATGGTGGCACTCGGCGGCGGCGCGAGAGAGAGCGTCACCGACGATGTGAGCTCGGCGGGAACGAATCTCGTTTTCGTCCGCGCGGGCAACTACACGCGTGGCGGCGACGCCGTCAATATTCACTCTGGCTACGGAAAAGCCACAACACTCACGCTCGAGGACAACTCAGCGCTGGCGGAGCTCGCGAGCGTGGCCTATCTCACGCCCGAGGTCGACGACCTCGCGTCCATAACATTCGGCGAGCGCAGTCACTTCGTGCCCCTTATCGGGTGCGGTCCCGAGCTTGCGAGCGTCTACGAGCTCGAGTCTATCGCGGGGCGATTTCTGGAAGCCCACGACCTTAGCGGTGAGGACAACGTCGCCGTGTTGAGCCGCAGCGTCAGAGACGAGCTCTTCGAAACGACCAAGGATCCGCTAGGGCAGATGATCACGATTGGCGGCGAGGGCGCAAGAGTGATCGGGGTCGTCGACACGAGCGATGCCGCGGCACATCGAGACAGCGTGTTCGTGCCGCATCCCTTCTTGCAACGCGCGCTCGGGATCGAATACCTGCACGGCATCGCGATCGCAGCGGACCAAGCCGGAGACACTTCGGCGATCGCCGAGGAAGTGCGCGCTCTCTTGCGGCAGCGCCACGGCCTCGACGACCCCGACGCGGCGGAGAACTTCCCGGAAGCCACGGGTGACTTCGCGATGACGCTCGCGGACGGCGCCCCCGACGACTTCACCGTGCGCAGCCAAGCTTCGAAAGCATTGACCCAGGGACTCTACACGACAGCCGCGGCGTTCGCGCTCGCAAGCATGCCGCGTCTCGACGAAGTCACGTCCGAGGAGATGGTCAATACCCTCGAGAGCGCGAACCAAACGATGACGCTCCTGCTCGCGGGCATCGCCGGCGTGTCGCTCGTTGTCGGCGGGATCGGCATCATGAACATCATGCTCCTCGCCGTGACCGAGCGCACGAT
This sequence comes from Acidobacteria bacterium bin61, assembly GCA_963578475.1. Lineage (GTDB taxonomy): Bacteria > Acidobacteriota > Vicinamibacteria > Marinacidobacterales > SMYC01 > SMYC01. The sequence continues at coordinate 42,070 of CAUZCL010000035.1, forward strand.
GGAGGTCGGCCTTCGCATGTCGGTGGGCGCGCGCCGACGGGATGTGTTGTCGCAGTTTCTGTTGGAAGCGATTCTTTTGAGCCTCGCGGGAGGTTTGATAGGAATTGGACTCGGCTTCGCCTCCGCGGGAGCGGTAACGCAGTTTCTCGGGTGGCCGACCTATATCTCGGCCCAAGCGGTGGCGCTGGCCTTCGGCCTCGCCTTCGCCGTTGGGGTCATCTTCGGCTATTACCCGGCGATGCGGGCGGCCCGTCTCGACCCGATCGAAGCGCTGCGCTACGAATAGCGACATAACGAGTCCGCTTGCAATTATGCATTTACGTAACAACCCTAAGGGTTCGTGTGTGGGTCGGCTGCGTTCAGGTCCATCGGCTCGGCGACGAAGGGTAGGTCAATCTCGTAGGGCTCTCCTTCGTGAACGAACGAAACGACCGCACGAGCATCCGAGTCCTCGACGGCGCGGCCCGTCGCCGTCCAGCTTTCACCGAACTCGTCGATGGCAAGCGCGAGCGGTTCGGGGTCTCCTTCTGTCCGCAGGATCTTGATCGTAACCTTTGTCGCGACAGCCGCGGGGAGCTCCATGCGGTAGGCGTCGCTGAAATAGACGTGGTGCTCCCCTGACGCGTTCAGCACGACCTCGAAGTGAAGGTCCCCGTTCATCCACACCGTGCCGTCATGTTTGGCGTTGTGGTCGCCGTGAGCCATCGGGGCCATCGACGGTGCGCCATCGACGGGCACAGGGGGAGCCTCTTCCGCGCAACCGGAGCCAAGCAGCAACACCGCGAAAGGGACGGCTCTAAGTCTAAGAAATTTCATCGGCGCCGCTCGCAAGCTCACCCCACCTTTTCCATGGATCGTCGGCTTCGCTCCATGTGCGCGTCGCGTAGGCCATCACGTAACCGCGATAGCGATCGACGAAACGCAGGAATCCCCAAGCGTCGCGCATGAGCGCGTGCTTCTCGAGCCAAAGTATAGTGCCCACGCGGTCTAGGCGTCCTTCGAGATAGCGCCGTGCGCCGTCGGCCGCGATTCTGCGCAGGCACCGACCCAATCGACCGAGCTCGTCGTCTTCGAGCGCGAGCGCAGCGCCTTGGCTCGCGAGCGCCTCGAGGCGCCACCCATACGGACTATGAAGCGTCTGGACGGAGAACTCCTTCAAGCCCCGTCGTCGCACGAGCTCCGTTTCGGCCAGCACGGTCAACGTATGGTGCCCCGGATAGCTTTCGTGACACACCGACTCCAAAACGCCACGCGGCGTCCACGCCACGTCCCGGTTGATCTGCACCACGCTCGACAACGCACCGCGGTAGACGTGATAGGCCGCCCAGGGTTTACCGCGCACGTACTCCACGTCTACGCGCTCACCCTCGGGGAGCTTCACGTGTTGAAGCGTGCGTTGACGGCACGTGTCGAGAGCCGTCGTCACGAGCTCGTCGAGTTGTCCTGCATCAACGGCCACAACCGTTTGCCGTGTATAGGCCGTGTAGCGCGCGAGAAGAGTCATGTCTCCTGGTAGGAGCTCATCCAACCGCGCATGTATGGCCTGAGCCTCCGGCTCCCCGAGCGGAGGCAAAGTGACGCCGTACAAAGCTTTGAGCTCGTCTTCGAAGGAGAAAGAAAGCGACGCGCCTTTCAAGAGGCGCGTGCGCGCATGAAGCGCCGTGAGCTGCCCTCTCAAAAATCGCGCGCGCGGCGATGCGGACATCCCGTCGAGCTTGCCCAGCAGTCGGATCGCATCCTCCTCGATTTCTTCGAGCCGTAGGGGTACAGGCTCGGGACGCGTGGCGGCGAGAGAGGCATCGACATAACCAGAGTCGTGCGCGTCGAGGGCCCACGCGAGCTCGACGTAGCGGCCCGCGACGGCCTCGATCGGTGCCCCGCCCGTCGAACAACCGAAACACCCGCCTAGTCCGATAGCCAGTACGAGCAAGCGCGTCATCTCGACGCCAAGCTACCATCAAACTAGCATTGCCGTCGACAATCGTTTATTGTCAGAATCGTTATTCCTTCCCATAAGCAAGGAGGCCACGATGAGATGGCATTGGGCAGTTCTGAGCGTCAGCATTTTCTTCTTCAGCTGCGCTCCTCCAGAAAACGAAGCTCCCGCGGCGAGCGAAGCAGCAGAAGCCCTCGGTATCCGGGCCCATGCAGATGAAGAAATCTCGCCCGACTTGAGCCTCGTTTCGGACGAGCTGAAGAAAATCTACGACCTCATCGACGCGAACGTCGATGAGCATGTCGGGAACCTGCAGCGGTGGATCCAACAGCCGAGCATCTCGAACTCCGGCGAAGGCATTCCCGAATCCGCGCAAATGGTTCAAGGCTTCTTCGAGCAGCTTGGGTGTCAGGAGTCGCGCGTCTACGAAGTCCCGATGACCGAATGGGGGCAGCCGGGCAATCCCGTCGTCTACGCGAAGTGCGACGAAGGCGCCGAGAAGACACTTCTCATTTATTGGATGTACGACACGATGCCTGTCACGCAGCCCGACGCGTGGGTCTCCCCGCCTTTCGAGGCGCGCATCATGGAGTACCCGCCCTTCAAGAAAGTGATTATCGGCCGTGGCGCGGCGAACTCGAAAGGCCCGCAAATGGTCCAACTGAATGCCTTCCGGGCGATCCGCGAGGTCGTCGGCAAGCTTCCCGTCAACCTCGTCATCGTCGCCGAGGGTGATGAAGAGCGGATGTCGATTGGCCTCCGTCAGTTCGTGCGCGAGCATGCCGAGCTTTTCGATGATATTGACGCGATGTATCGCTTCGGTCGCCAGGGACGCAGCGGTAGCGGGGGAATCTCGGGAGGTTCCGAGGGCTGCGTCTATATCGAGCTCACCACGAGCGGTGAAAAATGGGGACGGGGCCCCGTCGCCTCGAACATCCACGGCGCGAACAAGCGCTCGACCGACAGCCCCGCGTGGCGGCACATCGAGATGCTGAGCACGCTCGTCGCCGATAACGGCAACACGATCCTCGTTCCGGGTTTCGGCGACGGCGCGATACCGCTCACCGAGGCGGAGCTCGCCAAGCTGAAGACAGCCGCGGAAAAGCTCGACCTGAAGGTCGCCGCCGAGAATATCGGCGTGGCACGTTTCATCAGCGACGATCCCCTCGAGTACATGAAGATGGCCCGCTACGGGCTCTCGCTCAACCTCGACGGTATCTGGGGCGGCAACATGTATCCAGCGGGAGCCGGCGCCATCCTTCCCAACAAAATCACGTCGAAGCACAATTTCCGTTACGTGCCCAACATGGACGGGCTCGAGATGGTGAAGCGCGTGCGTGAGCACCTCGACGCGCAAGGCTATGAAGATGTCGAGGTCACCATCGTTGGCGACGTGCCGTGGTCGAAGATGCGCTACGACACCGACGCCGCGCGGGCTTTGATGAGAACCTACGATATCTTCGGGATCAGTTACGGCGAGCCGCCTCAAGAGAAGTCCATCCTCGGTCCCTATTGGCCGGCCTATCTCTTCGTGAATGATGAAGAGACCGGTATCAGCATGCCGATCGTCGGTGGCGCCGCCGGTCACGGCGGCGGCTCGCACGCGGCCAACGAGTTTTGGGTGGTCGAAGGCGCCGGCAAGGTCTACGGCATGGCGGGCGCGGAAAAATCTGTCGCGACTTTTCTCTATGCTTATGCCGGGCTGCTGCCCGAGGAGAGCGAGGAGACCATCGGGAATTGATCCGCACCGAAGAGCTGACGAAAACCTACGCGCTCGGTGAAGTCTCGGTCGAGGCCCTTCGCGGCGTCTCGGTCGAGATCGAGGCGGGAGAGCTCGTCGCTGTCGTGGGGGCGTCGGGGTCAGGCAAGTCCACTCTGATGCATATCCTCGGTTGCCTGGACCGTCCCACGAACGGCAAGTACTTTCTCTCGGGAAAAGACGTCTCCGAGCTCTCCTCCGACGAGCAAGCCCGCATCCGGAACAAGCAGATCGGGTTCGTGTTCCAGAGCTTCAACCTGCTCCCGAGAACACCCGCCGTCGAGAACGTCGAGCTGCCTCTTCTCTACAATGCCGAGCAGCTCACGCGAAGCGAGCGACGCGACCGAGCGTTGGCGGCGCTCGACTCGGTCGGTCTCTCGGAGCGGGCAGCGCATCACCCGAGCCAGCTCTCCGGTGGACAACAACAACGCGTCGCTATCGCGCGCGCTCTGATGAACGACCCGAGTCTCTTGCTCGCGGACGAGCCCACTGGAAATCTCGACACCAAGACGAGCGTCGACATCATGACGACACTCCATGCGCTCAACGAGAAGCAGGGACTCACGATTATCATCATCACCCACGAGCGCGTCATTGCGGAATATGCCTCGCGTATCATCGAGCTTTCCGACGGGTTGATTACGGAGGATCGTCCCATCGAGGCCACCACTGCCCCCCTCGCTGGCGTCTGAATCATGCTGGACGCCCACGCGTTAGAGACCGCGCTTCAGTCGCTCCGCCGCTATCCGCTGCGCACTGCGCTCGCACTCGTCGGCATGGCGATAGGCGTCGCGGCCGTGCTCGTCACGGTCGCGATAGGGACCGGAGCGCAGAGCGCCATCCGGAATCAGCTGCGCGCAGCAGGACTGAATATCATTCAAGTTAAGGCCGGCAATTATCGGACGAAGGGAGATGGCGGGGGCGGTGTGTTGGCGCCACACGCCTTCCTCCTCTGGCTCGACGGGTGGCTCGCGCCCACGGCGCACGCCCACCCCGAGAACGATCCGATGGAGAAGCACGATCATCCCACCGCAGCGGATCGACTCGGCGATAGCAAAGCGGGCCTCGGCGGAGCCGCGACGCTGACGCAAGCGGATGCCGACGCGATCGAGACGCTTCCCGGGGTCGCGAACGTCGCCCCGGGCGTGCACGAGAACATCAGAGCCTATGCGGGCGAGCGCCGCTGGTTCACGCGTTTCCACGGGACAGATGTCGACCTCCCCTTGATCCGCCGCGCGCACGGCATAGCCCATGGACGCTTCTTTTCACAGCGTGAGCTTCGACGCGCCGAACAAGTCGCTGTGCTCGGAAGCGTCGTGCGCGACAAGCTGTTCGGCGAAGGCGCCGATCCGGTCGGCGAAACGCTGACGCTCTGGAACCAAGCGTTTCGCATCGTGGGCGTCACCGAGAGCACGAATTGGATGACACCGGGCACCGTGGGAGACAAGGCGTTCGATGCCGTTTACGTGCCGTTTACGACCATCCATCGTTTGCTGAACGTCACTAACTTGAACACGATCACCGTGACCACGGAATCGGCGGGCGAAGTCTCGAACATCGCCAAAGCCATTAGCAAGCTGCTGCGCGTGCGTCACGCGATCCCAGATACCGCACCCGAGGACTTCACGGTCACGACCCAGGCCAGTGAAGTTCTCGCAAAAGGGCTTCACCCCAACGTCGCGCGCGTTCTCGTAGGCAACTTGCCCAACCTGGACCGCACCACGCTTCAAGAGCTCTCGATGACGCTCGAGCGCGCGGCGCGCACGATGAAAGCGCTCCTCGCTGCGATCGCCGCCGTGTCTCTCGTCGTCGGAGGGATCGGCATCACGAACATCATGCTGTTATCCGTGACGGAGCGAACGCGCGAGATTGGGTTACGCATGTCCGTCGGCGCGCGCGCGCGCGACGTGGGCGCTCAGTTCTTCGCGGAAGCCTTGACGCTGGCGCTCACCGGAGGCCTTCTTGGCATCGTGCTCGGCGTCCTCGTGTCGTGGGCGCTTGAAAGCAGCTTGGGCTGGACGATGGAACTGTCGCTCGGCGGCATCGCACTCGGCTTTGCCGTCGCGATGGTGATCGGCTTGCTCTCCGGTGTCTTTCCCGCGCGCCGGGCCTCGGCCCTCGACCCGATCCAGGCGCTACGCTACGAGTAGCTACGCCGCGATCCGTCCGCGCCTCGGCGCTGGCCGGCTCGACAGTCTGGGCGTTGGCCTATCTCTACCCAAATATGGCTTTCATGGCGATGGAGTGCTTCCCGATGAGACTCCTCTTGATTGGCACCGTTTGGGCCTTTTTTGAAATTACGTTGGCGACGGTGGCGGGAGTGTGGCTCTACAAAGAGTGAGCACACTTACGATCGCGGACTTGCACAACCACTCTATTTTGTGGTATTTCCACCTGGGATCGGTGCACGAAGCTAGGCTAATGGGGTTGCGCGCCCCCTGACACATTCCCTACACGCTATGCGTTTGTCGAAGGAGAGGTGATCTTCCGATGGCAGATCAGTTAGAAATACTCGAAGAAACAGACAAGAGTCTATCGAGACGTAAATTCATCAAAGGGGTCATCGCCGGAGGCGCAGCGACGTATTCCGCCGGTTACCTCTTCCGGACCGGGACGGTTCGAGCGCAGTCAGGCGCGGCGGGCTCCGTCGAGCGCTTGATCACGCTCAACGTGAACGGCCAGGAACGCCGTGTGGACGTCATGAAACAAGAGACGCTCGCTACGACGCTCCGCTACAAGCTGGGTCTGACCGGCACCAAAATGGGGTGCGACCGAGCCGAATGTGGGAGCTGTACGGTGCTCCTCGATGGAACGACGCACTATTCGTGCTCGGTGCTCACGCACTCGGTGCGCGGCCGCGCCGTCACCACGATCGAAGGTTTGGCCGACGCCGATGGAACGCTTCACCCGGTACAGCAAGCCGTCGTGGGCGGCGCAGGATTCCAGTGCGCGTTCTGCGCGCCCGGTTTCATCATGAGCATGGTCGCCATGGTGGACGCGAACCAGAGTCCGACGCGGGCGGAGGCAGCGCAAGCCCTTTCAGGCAATCTCTGCCGCTGCTGCGACTACAACAAAATCCTCGACTGCGCCATGAGCGCCGCCGATTACACGCGGGGGGTTTAACGTGGCCGATGGAAAACTGTTTGGAACCAATTACATCCCGGCCGATCTCGTCGCGAAAGTGACAGGTCAGGCTAAATACGCTGAAGACTTCCGAGCCGAGGGCATGCTTTTCACGAAGCTCCTCTTGAGCCCGATGCCGCACGCGCGCATCCGAAGCATCGACGACCACGAAGCGCTCGCGATGGAAGGCGTCATGGGCATCATCACGGCCAATGACCTTCCCGAGACCGATAACTTGGTCGGCAGCGATCGCGCGCTGACCATGGAGCCAATGTATCAAGGCGAGCCCATCCTCGCCGTCGCGGCAGTGGACGAAGAAACGGCGGCGGCGGCCATCGAGACAATCAAAGTCGATTACGAGCCACTCCCCTTCGTGATCGATCCTCTCGACAGTCTTCGCCCTGGTGGACCCAACGCCCGTGTCGGCGGCAACACCATCGTCGACCGGAAGGAAGTGGTCGAGATCAAATGGACCGCCCAAGACTTCGAGGAAGCCGACGATTCCATGCCGATGGGTGAGGCTGAAGTGGAGTGGGAAGTCGGTGACGTCGCGAAAGGTCTCGAAGAGGCCGATCTCGTCCTCGACGAAACGCTCTACCATCAGTCCCAGACCCATCACCCGCTCGAGACGCGTAGCTGCATGGCGTACTGGCAAAATGACAAGCTCTACATGCACGTCTCTACCCAAAGCACGCAACGCACGGCGGGAGCGGTCGCGAGAGGCGTGGGGATCGACCCCACTCAAGTTGTCCTCATCGCCGAATATTGCGGCGGCGGTTTCGGGAGCAAGATCGCCGGCACCGTGAACATGCCCATAGCCGCGCTGCTCTCGAAAAAGACTGGACGGCCCGTGATGCACCGCGTGAATCGAGAGGAAGAGAACGCTTATGGACGCGCACGGCCTGGCTTTCAGGGCCGAGTGAAGCTCGGCTTCCGGGCCGATGGCCGCATCACGGCCATCGACATGTACCTCATCCAGGACAATGGAGGCTACGGCCGCTCGGGTGATTTCACGAGCGCGAGCCGTTGTGCCTCGCTCAACTACACGCCGCTCAACATGCGCTTTCGCGGCATCTCGGTGCTCACGAACACGCCAACGCGGGCCGCGCAACGAGCGCCCGGCGGTGTCCAAATCACGGCCATGCTCGAGCCGGTCATGGACAAGGCAGCGAAAGAGCTCGGTCTCGACCAGTTCGAGATCCGCAGAATCAACGCTCCGGACAACGACACGACCTACGGCTCGAACGAGCATCATGTCACGTCGGCTTACGTTCGCGAAGCGCTCGACAAGGCCGCCGAGGTCTCGAACTGGGCAGAGCTAAAGGCACAGAGCGGCCAGACGAACGGGAGCAAGGTTACCGGGGTCGGCATTGGTCTCTCATCCTATGTCGCCGGAAGCCGCGGGTTTGACGGGCTCATGGTGATCCGGCCGGACGGAAAGCTCTATGTCCATCAAGGCGTCGGTAACCTCGGCACGCACTCCGTTTTCGGTACGGCGCGCGTCGCTAGCGACCATCTGGGCATCTCCTGGGATAACACAGAAGTGGTTTGGGGCAACACGAGCAAACACCTCCCCCACTCCGCGGTGCAGGCTGGAAGCCAAACGACCCACGCCCATACGCGGGCAAACCTTGCGGCCGCCATCGACATGGAGAAAAAGCTCAAGGAGGTGGCTGCGCGCACGCTCGGCGGGTCAGCGGACAGCTACGTGGTCGCTGGCGAGCGCGTTTATCGCCGGGGCAATCGCGGAAGCGGTCTGAGCTTCGCGCAGGCCGCGGAGAAAGCCATCGAGCTCGGCGGGACGTTCGACGGGCACGAAGCACCCGAGGACATCAACGACTGGACGAAGGGTGCGGTGGCCGGCTTGGCTGGACAAGGGCTGGTGGGTGTCGCCAAGGACAATTACGGCGGTGAAGGCGACCTCTGGTCCTTCGTCATCGGCGTCGCCAAAGTCGAAGTCGACCGGGAGACCGGCGCCGTCGAGATCCAGCACTACACCGCCGTCGCTGATACCGGTGCGGTCATGAACCCGAGAGGCCTCGCCGCGCAAATTCATGGCGGCGGCGTACAGGGCTTTGGGCTCGCGCGGAGCCAGAAGTGGGTGTACGACCCGAAATGGGGCGTACCCTTCACCCAAAGGCTCTACACCGCGAAGCCACCGTCTATCCTCGACGTCCCGCTCGACATGAGAGCCGGGACGGTCGATTTGCCCGATCCGCAGAATCCCGTGGGTGCCAAAGGCATCGGCGAGGCGCCTTTCGGCGCCGGCGTCGCCGCGGTTCTCTGCGCTATTCAGGACGCCATTGGCGAGTTCGATTTGAAGCGCTCGCCGATGACGACCGATTTGATTCTGAATCAGCTCGAGGGCGTACCGCAGCCCATCACCGTCCTTGCGACCGACGTTTAAGGAGATAAAAAATGGCCGTGATTCGTGACACGATGGCGGAATTCGACCTCTTTCAGCCAGCGAGCATCGACGACGCCCTGGCACTCAAACGCCGTTACGGCAAAACATCTTGGGCCCTCGCCGGTGGTCTCGACAGCCTCGACTGGTTCAAAGATCGCATCAAGCGTCCCGAGGTCGTGATCGACTTGAGCGCTGTCGAGTCGATGCGCGGGATCCGCGACATTGATGATGCCGACGGCGTCGAGATCGGCGCGATGACGACGCTCACCGAGGTGGCCGAACATGCGGGGATCCTCTCTCGCTTCGGCCTTCTCGCCGACGCGGCGTCCAAGGTGGCGACCCCGCAGATCCGCAACCAGGGCACCATTGGCGGCAACGTGACGCAAGACACCCGCTGCTGGTACTACCGGGGTGGATGGCCTTGCTATCGCGCCGGCGGCAACATTTGTTACGCGGATACGCCGACGGCCATCAACCGGGAGCACGCTCTGTTCGAGTCGAACCGCTGCGTCGCGGTGAACCCGTCGGACACGGCGCCGGCGCTCGTAGCACTCGACGCAAAGTTCGTCATCAGGGGCGGGGGCGGTGAGAAAGTCGTCGCCGCGGAGGACTACTTCATTACGCCGGCGACCGACATCACGCGCATGACGATCTTGGAACCTGGCGAGCTTCTGACCTCGATCCGCATCCCCGGAACGTGGGCCGGCGCGCGTTTTTACTTCGAGAAAGTGCGTGACCGCCAAGCGTGGGATTTCCCGCTCGTGAACATCGCCTCGGCGATGAAGATCTCCGGCAATACGATCGAGGATATTCGTCTCGTCGTGAACGCCGTGGGGCCGCGGCCGCTGCGTCTGACAGATGTGGAGCGTCAGCTGAAAGGCCAATCCGTGACGGAAGAGGTCGGTCAGGCCGCGGGCGAGCTCGCCCTTCTCGGCGCCCGTCCGCTGCAGCACAACGGCTACAAGATCCCGCTCATACGGAATCTCGTGAAGCGCGCCATCCGCGGAACAGGAGCTTGAGCATGAGTATTTTCCAATGGGCACAGAATCCCTGGGGGCAGGAGATCCTCGTACGGATCTCCTGGGATTTGCTATATCTCGCGATCGCGGGCGGGCTGGCCTTCGTCATCGGCCATTTCGTCTACCGCACCAAGAATCCGCCCAAGACCGCAGAAGCGCCTAACATCGGTGACGCTGGGAAAGACATCCCGGAGAAAGTCGTCCGCCACTCCCTGGCGGCGCGGCTGTTCCACTGGGTGATGGCGGTGTCGATGATAACCCTCCTAGTCACCGCGTTTTTCCCCATCCTGGGTATCCAGTTCAATTGGGTGCCGGTTCACTGGATGGCGGGCGTCGTGCTCACGGCCGCGATCATCTTCCACATCATCCACGCTTCTTTCTGGCTGAAGCTGAGGAATATCTGGATCAGCGGCAAGGACTGGGCCGAGTGGAAGCAGGAGATGGAATACGCGCTCGGCAAAGGCGAACCGCCGCCGAAGACGGACAAGTACCCCGTCGATCATCGCCTCTATCACAACGCGGTCATGTTTACGGGCTTGGGCGTGATCGTGACAGGCATTCTCATGATGTCGCGTGTCGAGAACCTGATCTTCCCGCGAAACTCCTATCTTTTGGCGGAGAACACGTGGGGCTGGGTTTACCTGATCCATGGCCTTTCGGCTGTGGGCCTCGTCGGGCTCATCATCACGCACATTTATTTCGCGATCTTGCCTGAGAAGCGTTGGATAACCAAGTCCATGATTTGGGGCTGGATTACGAAGAAAGACTATCTCGCCAATCACGACCCGGAGCGCTGGGTCGTGACGGACAAAGCTTCCAAGTAACCTCTTCCTCCCCTCTCCACCCCAACTGGTGGAGAGGGGATTTTTGTGCGCATTCATGTCATTAGCCGATATCAAGACACGTATCGAAGTCATCGAAGAAACCTACGAGTTCATGCTCGCTTATGCCGCCCAAGGGCTCGAAGGCGACAAGGGCAGTAAGACCGGCGGCCAGCTCCGCGACTTTCTGAAGAAAGCCGACGAAGCCGTCGACCAGCTCGCGCCCGAGCTCCGCGCTCTCGTGGAGAGCGACGGGCTCGAGCCGAAAGCGGAGTATTTGGGCTTTGTCGACGTCATCGAGCAGGACGCACGCGCCGCGGGAGCGGGTCTCAAGCTCGTCCTCGCCCAGGATTCGATCAGCTCTCAGCTCATCGACAACATGAACGCCAACATCCATCTAAGGGCGTTGCTGACGGATTTATTTTTGGTTGACGAGATCATCAAACGCTCGCTCGCAAGCGGGTGATTATCCCGGCTACCGAGGTGGGTCCTGCGTAACGTAGCAGGTGCTGGAAGCTGCCTGCCGAATGGACGCGAAGGAGAAACGATGTCTCCTTCGTGTCCGCTCGATCGGGCCGACCTTTATTACTTCTTCTTGACGTTGGTGAGCCTGAAGTGAATGGTGAAATCCGGCGGACCGTTATCTTGTTCCGGTTCAGCTGGAAGATGACAGTCCTGAAGATAATATACGCACAAAAAAAAGGAGCTGTCATGAGCAAACCACGGCGTCGTCACACCGCAGAGCAGAAAGCAGAGCTGTTACGCCAGCACGTAGCGGAGAAAAAGCCAGTCTCGGAGGTATGTAACGAGGCAGAAATCCAGCCGAGCCTGTTCTACATATGGCAAAGGGAGCTATTGGCTGGAGCCCATACGGTGTTTTCGTCCCGTCGACCGCCGA
>CAUZCL010000036.1:0-53323 GCA_963578475.1 Acidobacteria bacterium bin61
CGACTGAATGCTGACGACTGAATGCTGACGACTGAATGCTGACGACTGAATGCTGACGACTGAATGCTGACGACTGAATGCTGACGACTGAATGCTGACGACTGAATGCTGACGACTGAATGCTGAACTACTGAATGCTGAACTACTGTGCCTGCGCGGACGAGCCTAGCGACACGATGGCGGGGATCGGGATCCCGTTCAAGCTCGCGGGCTCGAAGATGGCCCGGACGAGCGCGAGCATCATCAGCGGCGTCGTTCCCGAAGATTGCGCTCCGATTTGAGCAGCCATCACCTTTCCTCGATGGTCGATGAGGACGGCAAATCCGCCGGATCTGGACTGGCGCCTCGAATCCATCGCTTTCGGCGGCGGGATCCGGTAGCGGACTACGCGGGGCGGCAAATAGCTGATGACGTCGTCGGCCATCGTTGCCTTCATTGCGACAAAAAACGGTACTAGGTCGTTCAGCAAGTAATCGAAATCGGTCTGGAACGCCGCGTGGAACTCTTCTTCGGCCCCTGCTGCATTCTCCCTCAACGCGTGGAGATATCCCAGATGTAGATGCGCTTCGGCATCGTCGGGAATGGCCGCCGTGAGGGCCGTATATAAATCCCGAGCATCTTCGAGGTGCCCGTCGAGCGCGTGGGCACGTGCCAGAAGACGCAGGGCGCGGGTCTCCTCTGGGTCGAGGAGAAGCACTTCACCAAGCTCTTCAATCGCTTCCGGATATTCACCATTACCGAGCAACGCTTCGCCGACGAGAAGCTTCGCCTCAGATCGCTCGCCATCCGATGCGGGCATGAAGGTCTCGAGCCAGCTGACCGCTTGCCGATACTTGCCGTCGGCAATGTAGTTATGTGCCTGGCGGAGGGGGTCGTCGAGGCCCACCACCCGCTCGAGCGGCTCGCGCTGCCGGGTCGGTTTGAGCATGAAATGGCGGGCGGGAACGATACCGTCGCGGTCGAGGCTCGCGGTCAAAGCGGGGAAGAAGCTCTCGAGCCGCTCGAAGGCTTCGTCATATTCATCGAGCACACGCAATTGATGCCCGCGATAGACGATGCCGTCCAGCTCGTTGCTTGCTTTGATCGTCCCGATATAGACCGGACGATCCTCGGGAATGTGGATGAAGGCGGCCTGCGCGTCCCCGCTCTTTGGACTGAGCCCGTAGCGCTGTCTCAGAGGACGGTACTTCCCGGGCTTCGCGGGCCGAATTTTGGGGTAGTAAACGGCTTCGAAACCGAGCACGTCGTAGAGACCGGGTTTGACGGTCTCGACAATATAGCCGAGCGCGTCGTCGATCTCGAGGGTCACGTCCTTGCCGGTGGACACTTCCCGAAGCCGGATGCGCCGCGATCGAAATTCGATGCTGTCGAACTTCCCCACGAAGCGACCGAAAACGAGCGACTTCCCGTCGGAAGTGAGCTCACTCCATGATTCGTCACGATCCGGCGTATCCGCCGCAAGGGGAATCGCCACAAGGAGCCCCAGAAGCAACCCTACCGCCTTCAAAATCGCCCGCGTTCTCGTTTCCATCGTGTCGGCTCCGATCTGGCGGCCAAAAGCCAAGCCGCAACCCGCGATGCTGATCGAGCATCCTACTACACTCTACCACCGAAGATGTGAGCGGCACCACACACGCGCGCAAGTTGTCAACGGCGGCGGATGGCATGGAGCTGGGCCAGCACTTCGGATACCTCCTGCGCTTCCGGAACGCTCTGATCCGGAAACATGTTCACAGCCTTCGTGAGCGCCCCCTCCGCCAACATGTATTCCTGCTTCTTCAAGTGGCGCAGACCGATGCGAGTATGCACCATGGCCATCTCCTGTTGGATACTCTGGTCGTCAACACGAAACATCTGCGCGAGCTCTAATTGGTCGAGAGCTTCGTCTTGGCGGTCGGCGGGGCCCGCAAGAAAACGCCCATAGCCCAGGTAGTAATCGGGTGCTATCTCTGGAACGGTCGCAGCGGCCTCAACGCCAGCTTTGAGCGCCTGCTCGGCCCGCTCGAGCTCCCGTCCGCATGAGGAACTCACCATAGCGGGATTGAGCCTGCGGGTACCTCGGGTCGATAGCCACCGCCTGTTCGTACGCATCACGAGCCATGTCGAAAGGACCTTCGGGGTCTTCGGTGTCCGAGCGACGAAGCCGCGTGGGCATCCGGCGGACGTAGAGGTCTCCGATCCCTATATTGGAGGGCGCGTGTCGCGGATTCAAGGACAAGGCGCGCCGGAAGGCCTCGAGGCTACTTTCTTCTTCCGGCGACAGCGGCCCGTTCACGTCCAGCGCTCCCGCGAGCGCCAAGTAGCAAAGGCCGCGGTAGCAATACGCTTCGGTCAGGCTTGCGTCCGCCGAGGTGGCCTCGTCGATCTTGCGCAAGGTCTGATCGTACTGACCGGAGGCGTAAAGGTTCTCGATCTCTGCGCGCGCCGGGTTGACGTCGCTTCCCGCGGTAGATTCGCCTAGAAGGCGTTCCTTGAGCTCCTTGACACGATCGCAGCCCTGGCCGCAAAAGCCCGACCACGAGCAGCGTAGTAATTGCCGACGGTTTCAACCTCCGCATGGGTGAAAGCCTCTTCTTCTCAAAGTCCGTAGGCCCTTGGCTCGCTTCCGCTGTTGGATGGCGAATTCAGGGAATAGTCGCTGCCGATGCTGACAGCCTCCCTTGTTTGAGTCGCGCGATGGCGCGGTTTGCGCTATCCGCCACTTTGCTGTTCGGATCAGAAAGCAGAGGCTCCAAGTGCGGTATCGCCGCCGGGTCTCCAATGGCCATCAGTACTCGAGCCATTTCTGTCCTTACCGCCGGAACAGGATCGGACAGATAGCGTACGAGCTCGCCCAAAACACCACTGCCAAGCTCGACCGCGTATTCAAAAGCCTGCTCATGCCGCTTTCGGTTGCCGAGATCGAGCGCGATGCGATCGATGAACGCTATCCTGCCGAGCGCGACGAGCGCGAAACAATAAGCCAACTGAACCGTTGGATCGGGCTCCCTCAGGAAGTCCTTCACCAAACCCGACGCTATCGCGCTATCGCCCAAGCGGCCGAGCCCCTCGACAGCCCATCGGCGCCGATCAGAATTCTTGCTCGTCATCTGATCGTAGAAGACACCCCGCGCTTCGGGCGCGCCCATGTGGGCCAGCGCAGCCAAGGCGCGATCGCCGAGCTTGTTGACATCCGCGTCGTAAATCACGACCAGCTCTGGCGCCGCTTTCAAGTATTGAATCTTGCCAAGAGCGTCGACCATCGCGCCCGCGAGCGTCTTGTCGGCGCCGTTCAGCGCGCCGAGGACGGCTTCCGCCGCCTCATCCGTGCCAATTTTCGCGAGCGACGTGACCGCTTCGAGACGGACATTCTTGTCCCCATCATAGAGCGAGCTCTCAAGTGGCCGCGCCGACCTACCCGTGCCGAAGACTCCAAGCGTATAGGCTGCCTGACGACGCAAAGGCGGCTCTTCATCTTGAAGCCGGATCTCCACGGCTTTGACAACGCGGAGATCGATGCGGATGAGGCCCTCGATCTCGGGCGTGCGCTTCTTGTCCCCGAAGATCCAAATCCGCGAGTTTCCCATGTCCGCGTTGCCAGCACCCACGTAGATTTCGAGCGCAGCCGTGAGGGCTTCCCGACGGATCCTCCGATCCTCATCCCGAAGCCCGATGAGGAGGCCGTCTATCGTCTCCGACGAAGTGAAAGCGCGCAGAGCCTCGATAGTGACCCGCCGCACTTTGAGCTCGGGGTCCTGCATGGCTTGGGTCAGCGCAGGGATCCCCTCGAGGCGCCCTGACTTGCCGAGCGCTTTCGCGGCATTCACTCGCGTGCCGACATTGGAGCTTCTTAGATTCGCTATCACGTCCTGAAAGCTGTCCTGTGCCGCAAGGGGCAGCGGAAAGCTAGAAAGACAACCCGATACCACCATGGCGAGAACGACCAAACGTTCGGGTCCCATATATGAACCTCCAATCAAGGCCATCAAGGCCATCAAGGCCTTCAAGGCTGAAAAATGCGTCCGGATGGAATCGCAACGGGTTGTATGTTAACAGAAACCGACCCCAGGATCTAGTGGTCCTGGCGATATCGAGCGTCTCACGAAGCCTGGAGTCTTCGAGGCTCCTATTGAGGTTTGGGCTTATTCAAAACGCGTTTTTTCTCGGTGGAGCCCGCATCATTTGGCTCATCGGTAGCTTCGCCGATTCGTTTCGCGTAGGCGACTGGATCGAGCAGAAGCTCCGCGGCCTGAGGCATCGCGGCGACGCCCGCTTGGACCTGGGGATCGTTTCGGACGGCGACACGTTGGGCCGCTTCCGCTCCCCAAATCGCGCTGAAGATCGTGACCTCGATACGGAGGGCAAGCCGATCGCGGTGTTCTAAAAGCTCTTCCTTGGAATAGCTCATGCCCTCTTCATCGAGAAATACGAGAAAGTCTTCGAGAACTTCATCGTCAGCACGGAAACGCTTGTCGATGAGCCGGATATCCTTCGGACGCGCCGTCCGGATCTCCTTTGGCTGAATGCCCGCGCCCTCTAGAAGCCGCCGGTCATCCGTAGCGGCAAAGTGAGTGCTGTACTTGAAGAAAGCGTTCCTGCTATTGAGCGCCAAAATCGGCTTGGGAAGCCGCGGGTAGGCCACTTGAAGGTCAGGGCTAATCCCGCCACCACCATAGACCTTTCGGCCAGCATCCGTGTGTTTCACTTCGCCGCTCGGAGGCTCCGACTCGTCAGAACGGGCACCGTAATAGTAGTCATCGAACGAGTCCGAATAATCGCGCTGGATGTTCCTTCCACTGGGCGTGAAATATTGCGCCGTCGTGAGCGCGAGCCCGTTGCCCTCGCTGATACGATAAATCGACTGCACCAAGCCTTTGCCAAACGTGGTCTCGCCGACGATCAGCCCGCGGTCATGGTCCTGAATGGCGCCGGAAACGATTTCGGACGCCGAGGCGCTCCCCCTCGAAACAAGCACGACGAGGGGTATCTTGCTGTGGGAGCTCGCGCGATTCGCGTGATAGTCGTAATCCGAGCTGTCGGTGCGCCCGCGCGTGTAAACGATGAGCGAGCCCTTTTTGAGAAACTTGTTCGAGACGGCAACGGCTTGATCGAGCAACCCGCCTGGGTTGTCGCGCAGGTCGAGTATGAGCTCCGTCGCGCCTTCCATCTGAAGCTTGACGAGATTTTCGTGGAGCTCGTCGTCGGTCGTCTCCATAAAATCGGAGATGCGCAGATAACCCGTATCTTCATCGAGCATGAACGCATAAGGAACACTGCGGAGGTCGATCTTGTCCCGGACAATGGTGAAATCGAGCGGCTGGTCGTACCCGGCGCGTGTGATCGAGATCGTGACCTCGCTGCCTTTGGGCCCGCGTAGCTTCTTGACGGCGACATCGAGATCGACGCCGTGGGTCAGCTCGCCTTCGATTCTAGAGATGATGTCACCGAAACGGATGCCGAGCCGATAGGCCGGGGTTCCTTCGAACGGCGAGATGACGGTCAGGTTTCCGTCGCGCATCTGAACCGAGATCCCGAGCCCATGATAGCTGCCGTGCTGGCGCTCCTGAAGCTGGGTGTATTCTTGTTTCGGGAGAAAATTAGAGTGCGGATCGAGCGTACGAAGCATGCCGCGGATCGAAGCGTGAACCAGGTCTTTGGGGTCGACCTCGGTAACGTATTCCTCTTCCACGATACGCAGCACCTGCGTGTAACGTTTCAGGAACTCTGGATAACGGTCCGATTTTGCCTGTGCCCGGCTTCCGAACAGTCCACCAATCGTAGCGCCCGCAATGACGAGCGCAACAACCACGGCTACAGCAGATCTCCTCATTTACAACCGCCTCGAATGAGTAGCTTTAGCGACAATCTCCAACTTGACCCATCCTAGCAGACGGCGGATCTCAAGTAAAATCTGCGGCTTTCAGTGATTGGTGGTCCGCGGGGCTTCGTCCTATAATAAGCGCCAACAGGCGTCAGGAGGATTTTGCCATGCTAGGCCCTATCGGGATGCAAGAGCTCATCATCATCTTCGTGATCGCTTTGATCGTCTTCGGCCCTAGGAAGCTCCCCCAGCTTGGAAAATCGCTCGGCCGGAGCATCGCCGAGTTCAAACGGGCAAGCAACGAGCTAAAAAGCACCCTCGAGCAAGAGATCCGCATCGAGGAGACCCGCGAAGAAATCATGGAGCCGATCGAGACGCTTCAGCAGGAAGCGAAAGAAGCCGTCAAAAAGGCGACAGAAATCGACCTCGAGTCAGTGGTAGAGCCCGTGGATAGCGACGACGCCAGCACGACCCACGAAACGAAGGTTTAGTGGCCCAGACTGCCGCGCTACCACCTCCGGAGGACACGTCTCCGGAGAAGATGTCCTTTCTCGACCATCTCGACGAGCTCCGTCGCCGTATCATTTTCGCCATCATAAGCCTCGCGGTTGCCTTCGTCCTCTGTTTCACGTTCTCGACCGAGATCTTCGAGTTCCTCATGGGGCCCATGACGATGGCCCTGCCCGAAGGCGGCGAGCTCATTGCGACCAGGGTGCCCGAGATCTTCTTGCTGCATCTGAAGATGTCCTTCTTCGTCGCCATTTTATTCGCGTCGCCCGCTTGGCTGACCCAAGTGTGGCTTTTCATCGCCCCAGGCCTCTACGCGTCGGAGAAAAAATACGCCATTCCCTTCATCTTCTTTGGCACCTTTTTCTTCCTGCTCGGAGCTTCGTTCAGCCACTACATCGTCTTTCCCACCGCGGTGAATTTTCTGACGACCTTCGGCAGCCAAGAGATGATCGCTGTCAAACCGACCGTGTCTGAAGTGTTCGGCTTCTATAGCCGCGTAATTCTCGGTACCGGCTTCGTGTTTCAAATCCCGACTGTGGTGTTCCTCCTCGCCCGTATCGGTTTGATCGACCCGGGCTTTCTGTGGCGTAACTTCAAGTACGCCATCTTGGTCATCTTCGTCACCGCCGCCATCATCACCCCCCCGGACGTCGTGACCCAGATGCTCCTCGCCTTTCCGATGATCGCGCTCTACGTGCTATCGATTGGCATCGCGTGGTTGTTCGGACGCGATCGCGAACACCCAAAAAACTGAGGCCCCCAGCCAGACTCGAAAAGACGCTCGTGCGTCTTTTATCCCCATATCCCCGTTGTCATCCCCACATCCCCTTGCTTCTATAGGGCGTTCAAAAGCAAGGAGAAGTGGGGTAAGAAAGGGGCGGGTTAGAGTCTAGACCAGCGGTACGAAGCGGACGGCGCCGAGGCTGCGGATGCGGAAACCCGAGCCAGCTGCCGCGTCACGGGTATGAAGCTCGAGCTGCTGCTCTTCCATTCCTCCGATCGGGATCACGAGACGTCCAGAAGACGCCAGCTGCTCCCGCAGCTCGTGGGGTACTAGACGCGGCGCCGCCGCACAAAGAATGGCGTCGAACGGCGCGTCGTCTTTCTCGGCCCAGCCCGCTTTGCCGTCTCCGACATTGAAGCTGAGATTCTCGAAGCCCATTGCTTCGAGACGTGCTCGGGCGGAGCGCGCAAGCTCGAGCTTTATCTCCACCGTGCAGACCGTGCTCGCAAGTGCGGCAAGCACGGCCGTCTGATAGCCCGAGCCCGTGCCGATCTCGAGCACCCTCTCGCCACCGTCGAGCTCCAGCGCTTCTGTCATTACAGCCACGATATAGGGCTGCGAAAGCGTTTGTCCCCCTCCGAGTGCCACGGGAAAGTCACCGTAGGCGATATGAGAGCGCGCCTCGGGTACGAACCGATGCCTTTCGATACGGCCCATCACGTCGAGAACACGCTTGTCCTGAATGCCGCGCCGCACGAGCTGCTCGTCGACCATGCGCGCGCGGCAATCCGCCATGACGTCGGGCCCGTGGCCACGTTCGACTGCCGGAGGATGGGACTTCACAGCAAAAGACGGTAGCACAGCCCGGGACTCAACAAATTTAGAATGGGCAGGGAGGTTGAGCGCGATGTTTGTCGTCTAGAGAGCTAAAGAACGTTTTCGAAAAGGAGAGTCCTGATGAAAAATTTAGTTCTCGTCGTTTGTATCGGTTGTGTGATCTATATCAGCGCGGTGTCGTTATCGGCAGCGGTCCTTGCTCGCGACCTGGGGCGTATCGCCCATAAGGAGCGCGCTCGGCGCACCGCGCTTCCGGAAAGCGAGCGGGGAGGAAAGAGCTTCACCAACGCGCATTTGGCAAGCTACGCTTGGGAAAGACGACCGGCAAAGCTCGGGGCGCGCGCGACTCCTCCACCATCCCAGCGAGATATTGCCAAAGAGGAGGCCTTCTGGCAACGGCAGAAACTCCGTCACGATGGTGCCTTAGCCCGGATCGACGCACGCATTCGTAGGCTGCAATCACGGCTGGCCGAGCGGGAGCTAGTTGCGCGGCGGAAGGGATGGCGGCAGGACGACCCCACCATCACCCTCATCAAGGAATCGCTCGAAAGTCTCCGCGAGGAACGCGAGAAGCTACACCTCGAATTTCGTGACCGTGCGCGCAAAGCTGGAGCTTTCCCTGGGTGGATCCGCTGACGTTGTGGCGTTTTTGATAAGCTCGCGATTCAATGGTCTTCGATTAGTCAAGCCAAGCAAGGTGATCAGGGCAAAAGGGATGAGCAGAACGACACGTCGCCGGCTCCATCGGCCCGGTGATCCGTATCCGGTCGTGCTCGCAAACAACCAAATAGACGATGTCGGGCCCGCTCTCGAGCGGCTCTGGCCAGGTCGACGCGTCGCGGTCGTGACTCAGGCGCGGGTGCAACGTCTACACGGTGCTCGTCTCGAGGCGAGCCTCGCGCGCGCGCGAACCGCCCACGTGACGTTTTTGATGCCAGAAGGCGAAGAGAACAAGAGCCTCGCAACTGTCGAGCGCCTCTACGACGGGCTCCTCCGCCACAAGTTCACGCGCGACGATGCGCTGCTCGCTTTCGGCGGCGGCACCGTCGGCGATATGGCGGGTTTCGTCGCGGCGACCTATATGCGCGGCATCCCCTTCGCACAACTTCCAACGACGCTCCTCGCGCAGATCGACAGCTCAATTGGAGGCAAAGTGGGCGTCAACCATCGGCTCGGAAAAAATCTCATCGGGTCGATCTATCGGCCGAGCGCCGTGTGGATCGACCCGACGCTTCTCGCGACGCTCCCGCGACGCGATCTCGTATCCGGTTTCTACGAGCTCATCAAATACGGATTCATCGCCGCGCCCAAATTGCTGAAGCGTATGGAGACGAAGGCGCTCTCCATCGGCTCGGAAGCGCTGGCGCTCTCGATTGGCGACGGTGTTCGTACGAAGCTCGACGTCGTCCGAGAGGACGAGCACGAGCACGGGCTTCGTCGAATATTGAATTTCGGGCACACGATCGGCCACGGACTCGAAGCGGCATCGGGCTATAAAGGGCTTCGTCACGGCGAAGCTGTCGGATGGGGCATGCTCGGAGCCATCGCTCTCGCGGAGCGGCGGGCAGCGATCCCACAAGCGCTGGCGCGGCGGCTGAGCTCGGCGGTTCGTAACGTCGGGCGGCTCCCGCCTCTCGGGAGACTCCGAAGCCGCCGCGTTCTCGCTGCCGTCCAAAAGGACAAGAAGCGCGGTAAAAAAGGACTCCGTTTCATTTTGCCGGTGGGGCTCGGGCGCGTTGCGATCGTGGAGAATTTTCCGATAAGCGAAATCGCGTGGGCCGTATCGAGCCTCGGTGTGAAACGCTGATGCCAGAAGCTTCCGTAGTGCGCCGGATGTTCGAGGGTGTGGCGCCGCACTATGACTTCTTGAATCACGTGCTCAGCCTCGGCATCGATCGCTCCTGGCGCCGGGCGGTCGTGGAGAGTCTCAAGCTCGAGCGCGACCAGCGTGTTTTGGATCTTTGTTGCGGCACCGGCGACCTCGCCCTCGAGATGGCACGACAAGCTCGTCCTTTCGCCTGTGACTTCACGTGGAACATGCTGACCCGTGCCCGCGACAAATCTCGCGCGCGCGGCATGCCGATCCGGGTAGCAGCCGCGGACGCTCTATCGCTTCCCTTTCCTGATGGCGTGTTCGATGCCGCGACCGTCGCTTTCGGCGTGCGCAACCTGGCCGATATGCCGGCCGGCCTCCGCGAGATCCATCGCGTCCTCGTGCCCGGCGGCATCCTCGCCATCCTCGAGTTCTCACATCCCGAGGGGTGGCTACGCAAACCCTACCGGTTCTATTTGAAGACTCTGCTGCCGCGGCTCGGAGACCTGTTGAGCCGAAGGGGCGACGCTTATCGCTACCTCGCCGAATCGATCATGGGCTTCCCCGATCCCGATACGCTGGTCCATTTGCTGCGTGACTCGGGTTTCGACAATCCGAGCTATCAGAGACTCACGGGAGGCATCGTCGCCATCCATCGCGCAACGACGTAGGCAAGACGAGTTCGAGGCCGGATCAGACGCCGGATAACAGACGTATGAGGATGGCTTTCGCGACGTGCAGGCAATTCTCGGCTTGCTCGAAAACGACACTCTGCGGCCCGTCAATGACCTCCGCAGTCACTTCCTCTTCGCGATGCGCGGGAAGGCAATGCATGAAGAGCGCGTCCGATTTCGCTTGGCTCATGAGCGCCGCGTTGACCTGGTAAGGCGCCAACGCTTCGACCCGATCCGCGGCTTGCGCTTCCTGGCCAACCGAGACCCATGCGTCGGTATAGAGCACATCCGCGCTTTGTACGGCCGCAGCCGGGTTGTCGGTCACGGAGATCGTGACGCCTGCCGCGCTCGCTTCACGATTCGCGCTCTTCATGATGAGCGACTTCGGCTCGTATCCGGCGGGAGCGGCTACGGCAACATTCATTCCGGACTTGATCGCGCCATAGATGAGCGAATGGCACATGTGATTGCCTGGACCCACATAGGCCAATTTCCGGCCCGTAAGACTTCCCTTTTTCTCGATGAGCGTGAGAAAGTACCCCAAGACCTGGCGCGGATGCAAGAGGTCGGTGAGCACGTTGATGACGGGCACGTCGGCTCGACAAGGTGGGCGTGACTGCCCATGCGCGCCACGATCCCGTTTAGATATCGTGACAGTGTCTTGGCTGTGTCAGCCATCGACTCGCCCCGAGATGATTGCATGTCGCGATCGTTGAGATCGATCGCGAGCCCGCCGAGCTGGTACATGGCGACATGAAAATCTGTGCGTGTCCGTGTCGAAGGGGATTAAAAAATAATCCGATTGTCTTCCCCAGAAGAGTGGTTCTAAAGCGGTCGGGCGTGGCTTTGAGATCCACGGTGAGCCGAAACACTTCGGACACATCTTTCGTGCTCAGGTCGCGGATCGAGATGAGATGTTTGGGTTCCATGGGGTCGGGTGTTCGATTTAGAATGTGGACATGTCGCGTAGACCGGTGGCCGAACCCGGCATCCGAAACCTAATGTCCTAAACCCAGTGTCCAACGATGACACCAGAGAGCGATTTAAACCCTTGTACGCTAGAGTTTATGGACCGCGTGGCAGTATTGTCAAGCCGGGACCGTCGAAACGACTCGCGGAGTCTCGAGGATATCTCGAAGTCCAGGCTCGAGCGAGCACTCGAGCGTTCCGAGAGGCACGGCCGCCGCTACATCGTGGACGAGCGTCACGATGCGGCGAGCGGCATCATCGAGATAATAAGGAACGAGTGAACGCGAAAGAAGCTCGGCCACGATCTGACTCGACATCTCTAGTCGCACGCGATGCTCGCGCGCTCGCTGCAACACGAAGATGCCGCCGAGGGGCGCCGACGCATTCGAGACGATCTCGCCCTCGCCCGTCCACGGCGTTCCGTGAACGACGAAGCCGTCCTCTTGTCTCTTGATGGCGACCCGCTCATCGCTCAGCAGCTCGAGGCCTTCTGCTCGGAGCGCAGGCGAGAGCGTCGTCTTCCCATCGCCGGAGTGACCCGCAAAGACCAAACCCTTCCCGCCTACGACCGCGGCACATGCGTGGACGAGACATCCCCCACGACGCGCAAGCGTGGGGACGAAAGCCAGCTGTTCGAAGGGGTGCGGGATCCACAGGCGCCCGGCGCATTGCCGCGTAAACTCCTCGGGTCGAATTCAGCTTGTCGCTCCCAAACAGCAGCTCGAATCGCGCAAGCGGCGGACGGCCCGCCATCCAACAATAGAGCCGCGAGGTTGGAGGGTAGAAAATCTTGAACGCGACGCCGGAGCGCTCCGCCAATGGGCGCCAGTGATGGGCGGCGCGATAGATCACGGTACCCTCGGAGTCCTCGAGGCTATCTGCTTTCCCGATGCGCATCTGGATGTCGGGCCACGCGCCGTCCCGCTGAAACGAGCGATATGCCGCGGGCAGAACGAGCGGGTCGCCTCCGGGCAGGCATTCGAGGCCGAGCACGACACCAGATATCGCGAAAGTCGCGGTCCGTGCCGGCTCGACAACGACGCTACTAGCTTCCGTCGGCAAAGCAGCTGGTGGGAAGTGTGCAGCTTGTCTTGAGAGACCCGCCGAGGGTCGCGGTCTTGCACCCCGCCGCCAAGCTCTCTTCGGGATGAAGCTCCACGCAACGGATTACCGGTTTTTCGTACGGCTTCTTCTCTACAGGCCTTTGCCCCTTAATGAGCAACATCCTCCTGAATTCACGATCGGCAAGAGCACTTCATTCGCGGGCTCGAGCCCTCTCGTAGACTGGTCGAGCGGCCCGTCATAGAACCCGAGCTTTGCCGCGCGGCGATGTCCTGCTTCGCATGTATATTCGACACGCGCCGCGACATCTCCTTTTTCCATTTGAGACCACGCCGCACACTTGTCGGATAGCGAGAAAAAATTGCGGCTATTTCATTGATGGTCGTCGCTTCTCATTTGTGTATAGACCGGCGGAAACATCTCGTTCCAGATTTGCTGGAAGCTCATGCTCCGGAGGCGGTATTCGGGATCTCGCAGAAGAATGCACATCTTCATGTTGCCGTAAGGATCGATGTGAAACGTTCTGCTCCCGGCGCCGCACGAGAATACGCGACTGCTCGTCATGTCCTTGCGCAACTCGAAATATTCGCGATACTCCTCGAGTCGCGACGGAAGCGCGAAGTCCACGGCGGCAGCTTCTTCCGGATTCAAGCGCACGTTTCACGGTGTGAGTGAGCCGTCGAAGTTCGGATTGATCATCGTGCTGTACTTGAAAGGCACACCGTGGCTCTGGGCGTAGCGCGCCATGTCCTCGACTTCGTGCTGGTTGGTGCGCATCACGATCGTCTTCAGCGAGACGGCAGCCCGCGCTCGAGAAGACGTTCGACGCCGCGGTAGCACTTGTCTCGCGAACCTTCTATCCCCGCGACTTTTTCGTAAGTCTCACGGCTGTAACCATAGAGACTGACTTCGATGGAGTACGGGACTTGTTGCTCAAGCGATCCGCGATCGTCTCGGTCACCATCGTCGCGTTCGTAAAGAGCGTCACGATGAGCCCGAGGCGCTGAGCGTGCTCGTAGATTTCGAAGAAGTCCCGACGCAGGAAGATCTCACCGCCGGTGAAGAGCATCCAAATGGTACCGGCTTCGGCCACTTGATCGAGGACCCGCTTGACCTCGTCCGTGTCCATGATGCCGGACGGCCACTCCCCGTCGCGATAGCAGTGGAGGCACCGCAAGTTGCAGCGAAGATCGAGCTCCATCGAACCGCAGAGGGGCACGTGCTGCTCGATCCATTCTTGCACTTGGTCCCTGCCAAACTGGTCGAGCGGCAGGTCTGGAATTTGCGTACAAGCCATCGTGGAAACTTATCTAAGCAAGCTGAGTGCCAAACCGGGGGCTAGGATCGGCGCCCGTAACCAACTATGAATTAGGAGTTCCTATCCCCTCCGAGCGGAGTCAGAAGAGGCGGCGTTGGGTTTTCCCCACGCCTCGTCTCACTGAACGCGCTCTTTAGGGAGCTAGAGCCATCGCGCGAACTTCAAGGGCCGCGCTCAGGTTCCGAGGATTCACGTTGGTCGAGAACGTTTTGCGGATGAAATCGTCTTCTCTACCGGCACTAGCACCTTCTGAAGCACCCTCGAGGCCCGCCTTTATGGATCGCGCTGTTACCGTGATACGCACACCCGACAACATGTTCTCCGCCGTCAACACGACGCCGGCCCCGAGATCCTGAATGGGATCGGGAGGTTCGTCCTGGTCCACGGGGGCCGTGATCCCGATCGTGTAGGCGATCTGGAAATCCTCCAGATAGCCCACCGGTTGCGCTGGCGCAAAGTCGATGCTACGCATGACGAGCTGCGGCGGAGGGCCGATATAGTCGGCCGGATTGTCCAGCTGCGTGAAGTAGCGCACGACGGAGATACGCGTCAATTTCGGGTTTTCGCCAAACCCGACCGGGTCGACCGGTTGCGCATTCGCCACCGTCCCCCCGTGAAAGCTGTAGGCCGCGTGGGTCGTGTAATCGAGCTCGACGATCGCGAAGAAATTGGGGTCGAACGCATTCTCTATGACGGAGAGCACCTCCACCATCGCCCATTGTGACGTGGTCGCGTTGTCGTTGGGGATATCGTTGTACAGCACGAGAACTTCCCCAACCTGGAAGTTCGTCGTGTTGTTCAAGACCTCCACGCAATCGTTCGGGCATGTCCCGCCGCCAGCGACGATGTTCCACACTTGCTCCGGATAGAGATAGGCCTGTCCGGGAAGCTGCATGGCCCCGATCATCTCGATGCTATCCGTGGGGGCTCCATCACCGGCGCCGTTTTGTCGGGTGAAAGCCGGGAACTCGGGCGGCAGCCCGGCGCCCGCCTGCAAGATGTCCCGCGACACCATATCGAGAACGTTGCGCGCGTTTTGCTGCAGGTCAGCGATCTCCGGCTCCCTTTGGAAGGAGCGCTGTCCGCGGGTGAGCAACGCAAAGACCGAGGCCATGACGATCAACGTGATGAAAATCGAGATAAGGACCTCGATGAGGGTAAAGCCGCGCGCGTTGACAATCTCAATCTCGACGCAGGGCGGTGGCTGTTGTGAGTCACACATCGTTATACTCCCGTCCGCAGGGGGGTACGGTCTTTGGTTTCAATTCGCTTTTTCGGCAAGACCGAAATCGCGCATCTTGTGAAGCAAGGTCTTCTTGCTCACGGAAAGAAGCTCAGCTGCACGACCGCGATTACCGCCAGCTCCGTCGTGCTCGCGGCCTCGAGCACCGTATAGCCGGAAGCGGTGAGCGTGCGGCGCAGCATCGTTCGGAGAGAATCTCGATCCTCGACGACGAGCACGTCCGCCCCTTTCGTGCGCACATCCGCCCCCTTCTCGATGACCACCTCCGCCGTTACCATTGTAGAATCTCGCCGCTCGCGGCCCGTTTACCGCACCCAGCCGGGCGGCACGGAAGCCTTACGTGCTTCGACCCGAATAGCCTCGAGCTCCGAGCGCGCCGCGGCAAGCTCCTGCGACGCTTTTTCACGAGAGGCCAGACTGTTCTGACCACGTGGATCGATCCCGACCCTCTGGCCGTCGCCCCAATCGTCGGAGGTCATCTGCTGTTCCAAGCGCGCGATCTTGTCTTGCACGGCTTTCACACGATTTTGCCAATGCTCTTTAGGCTGGGTCTCGTCCTGTTGCTCTTCACGCTCCTCGGTGTCAGACGCCGCGGCCGCGGCCCCCGCGCCGTCTTGAGCCTGAGCTCCGGCCTGGCGAAGGCCGCTGGGGGACTCGCCATAGCCTCGAGTCAGCTCCCGATCGGTAACGACTCGCTTCGTCTCGGTTGGGTTCGCATCACGTCGCTCTTTTTCCTTCTTCGCGAGCTCCGCTAGCGATTGAGCGGTCGCAAACCCGACGCCCATGGCAAAGACGATAACGGTGAGTCCAAGTGCTCGAAATCCTCGCATCACGTCCCTCCTCCGCTAGGTCCATAGCCCAGTGGAGCTGAATATCGCGGGAAGCCAGGACTAATCTCCAAGAAGCCCCCCGCAATTCTCAATTTTGGTGATCCATATATTGTACGGCACGAGCCGGGTCTTCACAAGTCGAAGTTCACTACGTCCGCTCCTTGTCGCGCTCGGCGAGGGCTTTTTTTTCGCGAGCTCGAGTTGTTTGCGCACGATCGGGACGCGTGTGTCATCGGGTCGCGCATTCCGCACATATGCTTCGTAGGCCGCCAAAGATTCTGGAATGCGGTCGAGCTCCTCGTAGGTCTGAGCGAGGCTAAATTGATAGTCGCCGTTATCTGGCACCGCGGCGACAGCTTTTTCGAGAGATGCGACGGCCCCACGGGCGTTTCCCGAGATGAGCTCGGTGACACCGAGGGCGTGATGCGCCGCGGCGGAGCTAGGGTCGAGCTCGATCGAGCTCCGGAGCACCACTTTCGCTTCGTCCAGCTTCCCCGCGTTTTTGAGACTGACGCCGTGTTCGTACACGAACTCGGGATCCGTCGATCGGGTCGTTGCCAGGTACTCCGTTTGCTCTATCGCAACGTCTTCGTCGCCCGTGGCCCGGGCGATCCGCGCGAGCTCGAGCCTCACTTCGAGCTCCTCTGGCCGACGATCGACGAAGTCTTTGAGCGCAGCGAAGGCGCTATCGTCGTCGCCGTCCTTCTTGCACGCGGTCACATAGTGATCCAACAGCTCGAAAGAGTCGGGCCGAATCTCGCGCGCGTCGGCAAGCGTCCGTTTGGCGCTCGCAAAGTCCCCGTTATGGAAGTGAGAGAGCCCGAGATATTGTAGAACGTGGGCATTTTCCGGCAGATCACGCGCGAGCTCCTCGAACAACGAGATGGCTCTGGGGTGGTCACGCTGCCGAAAAGCGGCAATCGCGTCGGAATAGTTCTCGGTGGCTAATTGCGCGTCGATGTGCTCTAGGATCGGCCCGTCCGGCCGCCCGATCTCCGTGGCCGGAGCCCGACTCGTCGCCGACGCGGCGGGCTGCGGTGGCTCGGTCGGGGAGTTTGGACCGAGAGAGAACGCGTAGAATGCCCCGACGGCCGCGAGCACAACAACTACGATCGCGACCATGGGCGAACGGGGGCCCGCGCCTCCGCCCAACTCGGCGACGTCTTGAAGCGACTCCGAGCATCGGACGCAGTACTCGAACGATTTCTTGTTCTTGGCGCCACAATGAGGGCAGCGCGTCATTCCTTTGGCACCGACCGCTTTCTTGCCGCCGCCACCGTCTACTGGTGATGCCATGAGCCCTCCCTGATCTGACCAAAAGCGACCAGAAGTGACCTCGCCTGGATTTCTAAGTACTCTAGAATACGTCGTTTACGACTAAAAAGGAAAGCGGCAGTTTACAACCAGTCTTCGGAATATTCGGGCGTGTCCCCCGTCACAGGAAGGCGGATGGCAAAGCTCGCACCGCCATCCGTCTTTTCGAGCTCCACGGTTCCATTATGCGAGACGATGATTTTCTGGACCACGGACAGACCGAGCCCGGTGCTGTTCACCTTCCCCGTCCTAAACGGCGTAAAGATTTTCTCCCGCTCCGAGTCATCGACGCCGAGTCCGTCGTCGATGACCCGAATCGTCGCGAAGTTCCCATTACAGGCAAGCTCGACTCGGACGGAGCCTTTCTTCGACTCGGAGGACGCCACCGCCTCGATCGCATTGACGACGAGGTTCGAGATCGCCTTGCGAAGCATGGGCTCGTCGGCCGGAAGGCTAATCACACCATCGGTTTCGAGCGAAAGACGAACATCAACGTCCTCGGCGCGCTGCTTCAACTCATCCAAAAGGTCGCGCACGAGCGCGCCGAGATCGACCACTTCCAGTTGGAGCGATTCCGGCCGCGCAAATTGAAGGAACTCGGTCACAACGCGAGCGAGCGCGTGGCTCTCTTCGAGAAGCGCGTCGGCCAGCTCTTCCGTTTCCGCTCCGCCCTGCTGCTTCAGAAGCTTGGCATTACCCATGATCGTCCCGAGGCCGTTTCGGAACTCGTGGGCAATCCCGGCAACCATTTCACCCAGCCGAGCAAGGTTCTCCTTGAGCAACAATCGCTCGCGCAGCTCGACGATTTCCGTCAGGTCCGCGAACAAGCATATGGCGCCCCTCGGGCCGCCATCCAAAGCAAGAAGCGGGATGACGCTCACACCAAGGTGCAGCGTCTCACCGCCTGGCTTCTTGTAGAGCGCCTGTCCACGAAGGTGATAGGCGCCGTGTGCTCGAGAGCTTCATCTGCGCGCGCCACAAGCGCAGGAGAGCCCGGAAAGACTTCGGCAAAAGGGAGTTTCAGCACTTTTGCCGCCTCGAGACCGAAAATGCGCTCCGCTGCGGAAGACTGGGAAGCACCAAGTAGGCGAAGGCGCGGGCGCGGTCCACATCATAGGCGGGCGCCACTTCACTCATCCTCCAGCCGTTCTCACGGAGCTCGTCAAAGCCTTCGGGTGACAAAGCTTCGACCTCGTCGCTCTCGGGATGGCCGCAGGCCCCACCTGCAACGACCCGGCCGCTCCAGTCGAGGACACAGATGGAGATGAGCCCGCGGTGCTCGCTAGGTTCTCGAGACGGGCCGACAGAACGCTGACAGCTTCGTCGCCCCCTGAGCCGATTTCAGTGACGATGCGCAAAGCCGTCTCGCGTGAGCGCGACTCGAACAGCTCGGTGAGAACGCCCCGGGATTGATAGGAGACTTGGAGGCTCTGGCTATTCGTGAGCACGAGCACGAGGATCAAAAGGGCCAAGAAGAGCCGAACGCGTGCTTCGCGCGAGAACATGGGGCTCGTTTATAGAATCCTGTTAGAACATTCCTGAATACCAATGGATCAGGCGCTCACCGGCATAGGTCGTCACGATGGCGCCTATGCCAAGAAACGTGCCGAACGGAAGCTTCGTTTTCATGTCTCCGCCGCTTCTTCGAATGACGATGATGCCTACGATGGAGCCTATGAGCGAGCCGAGAAACAAGGTCAACAGCACACCTTTCCACGCGACGAAGGCGCCGACCATCCCCATCATCTTGACGTCACCGAAGCCCATCCCCTCGACTTTCTTGAGGAGGAAGTAAGCCTCGGAGACGAGAAACAATACACCAGCCCCGAGCGCGGCTCCTTTCAGCGCACCGATAACGGTGACCGTCTCGCGGGGCCAAGCAAGCGCGAGGCCCAAAACAACGCCGGAAAGTGTGATGCTGTCCGGGAGGATTTGGTGATCGAAGTCGATGAAAATGAGCGCTAACATCGCCGCGACGAAGGCGAGCTCGACGAGATATTCGAGGCTCGGCCCGTGTCTCATGAACGAGAGTAGCGACGCGGCAGCCATAGCAAGCTCCACCCCGGGATAGCGTATCGAGATCGAAGCGCCGCAATGGCGACAGCGTCCACGAAGCAAAATGTAGCTCACGACCGGGATGTTGTCGTAGGACGCCACGAGTTTACGACACGAAGGACAGCGCGAGCGAGGTATCACGAGCGACGCCCTCAAGGGCAGCCGATGGATCACAACGTTCAAGAAGCTTCCCCAGACGAGCCCAAGAAATCCTGCGAAAGCGGGAAGCAGCCAGACCGGTCCTTCTAGCTCTGTCAACGTGTCGGGAGGCCCCCGAGCCCGGAATCGCGCCGCAACACGACGCGGTGGCTTTCTGGATCGAGCACGTAGGGAATGTCGGTCGGATCGGTGGGGACCTCCGCCAAAAAGCCGGACCCGATGAGATCCTGCCATCGCCGCGGAAATTCACCCGTCCGCTCATGGTATTTTGTGACAACCTCGTTATAAGAATCCATCTCGTCGAGCGCATCGAGCTGCTGCAGGTGCGTCGCGGCATTCTCGCGTTGCTGCTCCGTTTCAGCGCTTTTGTAGAGACCATTCCACAAAATACGTGACGTTTCCCTTTCGCCGCCCCTCGTCAGCGTGCGGCCTGCGATGGCGACCATCCAATAGGGCGCCCCTTCGAGCTTACTGCCCTCAAGAAAGACGGAGGCCGCCTTTTTGTAGTCCCCGAGATGCTCCGAATAGATGAATCCCTTATCGAGATAGAAGCGCCAATAGCCGGGGTGATTCCTGATACCCTCGTCGATGATCTCGATCCCTTTGGACGGCAGGCCGGCGCCCATCGGAAACGGCTCGGCGAGAAAGGTCGCCCCATAGGAAAAGGCGATCTTCATCTCAGGGTCGAGATCGACCGTGACGCGGAGAAGCGGTGCGAGAAGCACATAGTTCTTCGTCGTGACCATCAAGCGTTTGCGGCCGAAATACTGGACGGTACGAAGCCAATAGAGATCCGCGCCCAGGTTCTCGAAGCCAAGCATGGCTCTCTTCAGCAACTTGCCGTTCTCGACGTAGAGAATCTCCTCCGTCGCTCGGTACTTCCCGAACTGCTCGTCAATGTGACTCTGGATCAAAAAGATCCCAGCGAGCGGGCCCATCAACGCGAAGAGGCGAAGCAGCTTCATCCCGACTATTTGAGATTACGTCTTTGGAACACCCACGCGGAAGCGACGAGCAGCAAGCTCACATAGAGCAAGCCATAGGCTGTCGCCCACACGATTTGCGTCATCGGCACGATGTCGCCGGCAACGATGGGCGCCTTGATGTCGAAATTCTTGAAATTAGGCAACAGGTAGTAGAGAACTTTTGTGATCTGAGGGAGAGCGCCCGTCTCGACGACGCTGTCGAAATTCTTGAGGTCGGAGGAAAAATAACCCACGACGTAAACGAATCCGGCAAAAACACCGGCCAAGGTCGACGATGTGAATGTGCTGAACAAGAGCGCCACACCGACGAGGACCATGAGCTTCACGTAGATGAGGAAAATCGCTTTCAAGAGCGCTGGCTCGAAAGGCTCCGACATCAAAAAGAGCAAGAAGTAGAGCCCGGCCGTCATCACCAGCACGTTCACAAGCACGGTCAGGCAGAGACCACAATACTTCCCGAGAAGGAATTGCACACGCGTTATCGGCTTCGGGAGCAGGCTATAGAGCGTTCGTTTGTCGATCTCTTTCGAGACGAGGCCGATCCCGACAAAGATCGCGATGGCCATCCCGAAGATCGAGATCGCGGCCAATCCCAGATCCTTGATGATCTTTACTTCCTGATAGACCGATATCTGCCCCAGGATGTAGGAGCTCGCGATCATGAGCAACGCGAAGAGCACGAGATTGTAGAGAACTTTGTCTCGAACCGTCTCCCGATAGGTATTGAGCGCGATGTAGCCGACGCGACTCACGATTGTGCCTTCTCTCCGACTTTACGGACAAAAAGACCCTCAAGGGTCTGTTTCACCGGAGTCACCGAGAGCAAACGCCCTCCCCCCTGCATCAATTCTGCCGCGGCGGCGTCGAAATCGGCTTGCCCGGCGCACGACAATCGAACGCGGGTCCCGACTCTCTCGAGGGCGCGACAGAGCGGACGGAGCTTCCCTTCGAGCTCGGCCTCGACGTTCTCCGCCACGACCTCGATCGTGTCGATCGAGACGTCGAGGATCTCGCTCATGCGGCCTACCGCTACGAGCTTCCCTTTGTCGAGAATCGCAACGCGATCGCACAGCTGCTCGACGTCCGGAAGGATGTGTGAACAGAAGAACACCGTGACGCCCGAGCCCTGGAGCTCGCGTACGAGAAGCGTCATCTCGCGCCGACCGACGGGATCGAGTCCCGACATGGGCTCGTCGAAGAAGACGATTTTGGGACGGTTCAAGAGTGCTTGGGCCACGCCGAGCCGCTGCGTCATGCCCTTCGAATATTTGCGGAGCGGAACATCCGCGGCCGAGGTAATCCCGACCTTGGCGAGAAGCTCCTTGGTGCGCGTTCTCCGCTCTACTGCACTCAAGCCGAAAAGCTGGCCAAAATAATTCAGCAGCTCTCGACCCGTCAAATAGTCGTAGAAATAAGGCTGTTCCGGCAAGTAGCCGATCTCAGCCTTCATCCTTCGGTCGTCGACGGGCTTGCCGAGGATACGCGCATCACCCTCAGTGGGGAAGACGAGGCCCATGAGCAGCTTCAAGGTCGTCGTTTTCCCCGCGCCGTTGGGCCCGATGAGCCCGAAGATCTCACCTTGCTCGACCTCGAGATCGAGATGGTCGAGAGCCCGGTGCGGTTTCTTCAGGAAAGAGCCGACTTCATAGTCTTTTGTGAGACCAATCGTTTCGACAGCAGACATTCCGACATATCAAATGCGAGGAGCTGTTTCTGGTGAAGTTTCGGAGACTTGTGTGAGCTTTTGAAGATATTTTACCACATTGGATAAAGCGTGTCGGGCCAGCAGCGGGCTCAGAGACTGGGCACTAGCTGAGTGTCTCGGTGCCACCCAGAACCGGGCAAGGTAGCAAAACGCCCGTCATGTCTTGGAAGATCGTTCCTGCCGAGGTGCCCACGAAGCTTCGCACACCGCTGCTGCCGACAAGGGCCGGCGTTCCGCTGTAGCAGTAATCGAGAAACGAGGCCGGATCACAGACGCTGGCGTTGATGTTGCTGATCACGCCGTTCGGAACGTAGTCTCGGTTGTACCCGCTTCTGAGGTAAGGGGTCAAACGCCCGACATCGCCGCCGACAAATTGCGGCGCTTGCGCAGGATAGTTCGGAATGCAAATGGCGCCGCCGGACTCCCGGGTCAAGCACAGAAGGCTCGAACCGAAGAATCCGCAGTTAGACGCGGCATAGGTCGCGTTGGCGGAAATGACGGTGCGAGTATCACCAATAGCCTTGGCCTCGTTGGCAGCCACACGAGCGCGCAGAAGGTTGGGAATGGCGATGGCCGCAATGATGCCGATGATCGCAACGACGATCAAAAGCTCGATCAGCGTGAAACCGTCTTTCGCCCTCTTGACTCTATGCCCCATTAGAGCCCCCCTTCTTAGCATTTTCCCTACCTTCCATTACCCTCATGGACCGTCCCCCAATATTGTACACCCAAACGGCGTCCCGCCCAAGTCGGAAAAACAGTGTCATTAGACGATCATCGACCGAATTAAAGCAACCCGCGTGCCAGAACGCAGAGGAAAGCGTCACACCGGAAAGCCATAGAATAACCCATTTGAGCTCTGTTAATTAAGAGAGCTTGCTCCAAAGAGAACATCGCGATGCGAGAGTCGAGACGCAACCAGGCTCCCATTTTTTGTCAGTGTGCTAACGAATTTTTCGCCCTAGTTACCCGATCGGAGCCCAAAAAAACGTATCCAATGGATGTGTAATGAAGTCGGCAACGAGCGCTCTCACCGCAAGTTGTATTTCTGCAACAGGTAACGGAACGACCGTAGGTTCATCCGCAGTAGCTTGGCCGCTTTGGTCTGGACGCCGCTCGAACGCGCCATCGCGGTGGATAAGAGTTGCGTTTCCATCGTCGCGACACGCTCGTTGAAATCAACACCCTCCTCCGGCAGCACATCGGATCCAGCGTCATCGGGCATGTTGGCCAGAGCTTCACCAAAGGTTCTAATCTTCTCGGGCAGCCGCTCGGGCAGGATGACGTTAGTCGGCTCGAGCGCCACACCGCGCTCGATGACGTTCTCGAGCTCGCGGACATTGCCCGGCCAATCGTATCGTGTCATGAGCTCGACGGCTTGTTCGGAAATCTTGTGGATGTTCCTACCCATCGATTTGCAGGACTTCACGAGAAAATGCTCCGCGAGAAGCGGGATGTCGTCACGGCGCTCGCGGAGCGGTGGCAAACAGATTGGGATGACGTTCAAACGGTAATACAGATCCTCACGAAACGTTTTGTCACGAAGACCCTCTTCGAGATTCTTGTTGGTCGCGGCAAGAATCCGGACGTCGACTTCGACCTCCTCCGCCCCGCCGATGCGGCGGATGCGTCTTTCTTGCAGCACGCGCAGGAGCTTGACCTGCATCGCCGGGCTCATTTCACCTATCTCATCGAGGAAGATCGTTCCGCGATGGGCTACTTCGAAAAGCCCTTTGTGATTGGTAATCGCTCCTGTGAACGAACCCTTCATGTGCCCGAACAGCTCGCTTTCGAGCAAAGTCTCCGTAATCGCACCACAGTTGATGGACACAATAGCCTCCGACGCGCGGGGACTGCCGACGTGGAGAGCGCGCGCGACGAGATCCTTCCCCGTTCCGCTATCCCCGGTGATCAAGACGGTGCTGTTCGTGACGGCAACAGATTGAATATGCTCGAACAGCTCGACCATCTTCGCCGAGCGGCCGAGCATGTTATCAAGTCCATGTTTATGTCGAAGCTCTCGCTTCAGATGAAACACCTCTTCTTTGAGATGTTTTTTCTCGAGAGCATTCCGAATATTGGCCTTGAGCTCGTCGACTTTGAACGGTTTGGTGAGATAGTCGTAGGCCCCGAGACGAAGGGCCTCGACCGCGGTTTCCGCCGACGCATAGGCCGTCACCATGATGACGGGTGTGCCCGGCTCCGTCTCCTTCACGTGGCGCAAAACCTCGACCCCGCTCATGTCCGGCATTTTGATATCGGAAATCACGAGGTCGAACGAATTCTCATCGATGAGCTTCGTCGCTGCCTTGCCAGAATCGGCCAAGGTGATGCGATGCCCGTCTTTCCCGAGTGCTATCTCGAGAAGCTGGCGCATGGACTCTTCGTCGTCAACGACAAGAATGCGGCTCAACCGACGTTCCTCCGATCAGTTGGAAAGCGCACGGAAATTTCGGTGCCTTTCGAAGCGACAGTGTCGACTTGTATGAAACCATTGTAGTCCTTCACGATTCGGTAGACGATCGCGAGACCGATACCGCTCCCTCTCTCGAAGCTCCCCGAGAACGGTTGAAACACCTTTTTCACTTCAGAATCCGTCATCCCAACGCCCTCGTCGCGGAAGCTCATGACGATTTCACCGGAGCCGTTTCGCGAAAGCGACATAACGAGCCGGCCACCATGCGGCATGGCTTGTAGAGCGTT
Source organism: Acidobacteria bacterium bin61 (assembly GCA_963578475.1). Classification (GTDB taxonomy): domain Bacteria; phylum Acidobacteriota; class Vicinamibacteria; order Marinacidobacterales; family SMYC01; genus SMYC01. The sequence continues at coordinate 24,703 of CAUZCL010000036.1, forward strand.
GCGCGCAAGATTCCATGTGATTTGCTTCATCTGGTTCGGATCGGCATAGACTTCTAGAGGCTCTGGCAGCGTCTCGACCACAATCTCGTGCTCCGGCAGGACTTCGGCGCTGTGTTCGAGCAGTGACGCCGTCTCTTCAACGACAGGGCACAAATCGATGAGTCCGGGCTCGAAACGCGGCGGACGCGCATAGGCGAGAAACTCCGTGAGCGTTTCCGACAGCCGTTCCGACTCTCGCACGATGATTTCCATCAAACGCTTCTGCTGTGTGTTGAGAGATTCCGCCTCCCGGAGAACCTGCACCGACCCACTGATCGAGGCCAGCGGGTTACGAATCTCATGCGCCATCCCGGCGGCCATCTCGCCCATGGTCGCAAGGTTCTCCTTCAACCGAACCTCGCGTTCGAGACGCCTGATCTCCGTCAGATCCTGGAACGTGAAGAGGAAGCCGCTCAAGGTTTCACCCTTGTAGAGCAAGTAGGAGAGGCTCATGCCGAGATAGATTTCATCGCCTCGAGCATTGAGATAACTGCCTTCGAGGCGAAGGAAACGTCGCCCGTCTCCGAGGTTTTCTTTGGCGCGATCGAGAAAATCGTCCTCCTCCGCCAACAACTCCCTTACGTTCTTGCCTACCGCCTCCTCCGGGCTGCACGCGAAGATCGTGCTGGCAGCACTGTTGAAGAAATTGATCTTGCCCTCGAAATCCGTCGTCATGAGTCCCGACGTGATGGAGTCGATGATCGTCTGGTTTAATACTTGGAGATCCGCGAGGAAATCGGAAGCCTCTTCCAGTTTGCGGCCGGTGAGACGAAGATTCTCGGAAAGATAGCTCGTGAGAAACGCTACCGCGTAAAAACCGAAGACGTTCAAGAAGATCGTGTAGGCCACGACCTGAGGGGGCATGACGACGGGGGATGTAGCGCCGGGCGCGTATGGCGGAATCGCGCCGAGATAGATCCCCTGAATGAGTGAGCCATAGAGCACGGAGGCCGCGCTCGCCGCCACGAAACCGCCTCGACGAAAAAGGATGATACTCGCGGCAATGATGACGATGAAGTAAACCGAGGAGACATTGCTGTCAGTGCCGCCCGTCGAGTATACGATCCCGGTCACCATGACCAGATCGCCCAGGATCTGAACGTAGGCGAGCTGCTTTCGATAGTTCGCGGTGAAGGGCCACGCGAGCGCGTAGACGAGCGTGAGTAGATAGGTGAGCGCAATGAGCGCGTAGAGCGGGTCCGACGCTCCCCCAGGTTTTCGGATGACTTCCGCGATGACCGCCGAGCCCATGAGCGCGGTCACGACAACGACACGCAGCAACATCATCCACACGAGCGCCTTGTCGGCGATCGTTCGAGCAGCTTTCGCCGTTTTTTGAGAAATCATGGGTCAGGCGGCATTCGGTCCGGCATCCCGCCTCTCGTACATGGTAAACGTTAACGGGGAGGGCATGTGGTGCCCTCCCCTGAGCTCGCGTTCTCGAGCTCAGCTTATATGTTGTTGATCAGGTCGAAGATGGGCAAGTACATCGAGACCACGATGCCACCGACCACGGTTCCGAGAAAGAGAATCAGAATCGGCTCCATCAATGTCATCAAGTTGGCCACGGCCGTGTCGACTTCATCCTCGTAGAAATCCGCGATTTTGGAAAGCATGTTATCGAGAGCACCGGTCTGTTCACCGACGGCGATCATCTGAACGACCATCGGTGGGAAAACGTCGGTTTGCTTGAGCGGCCCGGCAAGGGACTGACCACCCTCGACGCTCTTTCGCGTCTCCATAATCGCGTCCTCCACGATCGCATTTCCTGATGTACGCGCGGTAATCTCGAGCCCGTCCAGAATGGGAACACCACTCGAGATGAGCGTCGCGAGGGTACGACAAAAGCGCGCGACCGCGATCTTCCGCAGGATCATTCCGAGCACCGGCGTCTTGAGAACAATCCCATCGATCACGCGCCGTCCCCTGTGAGTTTCGTAATAGCGCTTGAGCCCGTAACTCGTTCCGAAGCCCGCGAGGACACCCGGAATCATCAACCGCACGGTCCAGTTCGAAAGCCCGATAACAATCCGAGTCGGAAGCGGCAACTGCGCACCGAGCCCCGCGAACAAGGCGGCGAAGGTCGGGATGACTTTCCACAGGATGACCCCGACGACCAGACCCGCGATGGAGACGACAGCAATCGGGTAGACGAGCGCCGACTTGACCTGCGATTTGAGCTTGACGGACTTTTCGATATAGGTCGAAAGGCGCTTCAGAATCGTATCCAAGATACCACCGGCCTCACCGGCGGCGATCATATTAGTGAACAGATCGTCGAAAACCTTCCGGTGCTTCTTCATCGCGTCGGCCAGGGACGAGCCCCCTTCAACATCTTGACGAACCTGCAAGAGCACCTTCTGGAAACCGGGCTTGTCTTGCTGATTGCCGAGAATCTCGAGACACTGGACGAGAGGCAGGCCCGCATCGATCATGACCGAAAACTGTCGTGTGAAAATGGCGACGTCCTTACTACTGATCCCCCCGCCGAATTTCGGAAGTGCTATCTCCTTGCCCTTCTCCTTGACGCGCGTGACGAGAATCTGTTCTCGTCGGAGCATCGCGATCACGGCATCTTTGGAATCCGCCGAGCGTTCTCCCGAAGTCGCGGCGCCTGCACGGGTTTTGCCTTTGAACACATAGGCCGGCATCCAGTTACCTCCCTAGCTTCCTGTTTCGCGGCTTCGCGTCAGCTACTTTTTGTCTCGGCGACGTCAGGCATGTCAGCGCCGCACCATCCCCGGGCGGCCGCCGGCCGGAGCCTGCGGTCGCGTCCCCGTCAAGCCCGTACCACGATTGACCATGTCCTGAAGCTCGTCCGGATTCGATGACTGCGTGAGCGCGAATTGAAGCGAGATTTGCTTCTTGAAATAGAGCGTCGCGAGCGATTGATTGAACGTCTGCATGCCGTGCTTCTCTTGGCCGGTCTGCATGCTGGAATAGATCTGATGGATCTTGTCCTCGCGAATGAGGTTCCGAATAGCGGAGTTGGGGACGAGAATCTCCATAGCCATGACGCGGCCCGAGCCGCTCGCTTTGGGCAAGAGCGCCTGGCACAGGATGCCTTCAAGCACAAACGAGAGCTGGGCCCGAATCTGAGACTGCTGATGGGCGGGAAAGACATCAACGATGCGGTTGATCGTCTGGGCGGCCGAGTTCGTATGGAGCGTCGCGAAGGTCAAATGGCCCGTCTCCGCGATACGAAGCGCGGTTTCGATAGTCTCGAGGTCACGCATCTCACCGATGAGCACGATGTCAGGATCTTCACGCAATGCGGCGCGAAGGGCGTTCGTGAAACTGTGGGTATCCGAGTGAATCTCTCGTTGGTTCACCAAGCATTTCTGATGATTGTGGAGATACTCGATCGGGTCCTCGATGGTAATGATGTGCTCCGCCCGCTCTTTGTTGACCTTGTCGAGCATGGCCGCGAGCGTCGTGGACTTGCCACTGCCGGTCGGACCCGTGACGAGCACGAGGCCGCGCGGCTTGTCGCAGATCTGAGCCACGACAGGAGGGAGCCCGAGCTCTTTGAAACCTAATATCTCATAGGGAATCGTCCGGTAGACGGCCGCGACGGCGCCCCGCTGCATGAAGACGTTCGCGCGAAAACGCGCGAGCTTCTTGATCCCGAAGGAAAAATCGAGCTCGAGGTTCTCCTCGAAACGGTGTTTCTGATTGTCGGTCAGAACGCTATAGGCGAGTTGCTTCGTCTCTACCGTGGTCAGAGGCGGCATATCGAGCGGCCGTAACTTGCCGTCCACGCGAATCTGCGGCGGCGAGTTGGTGGTGACATGCAAGTCCGACCCGCTTATTTCGAGCATCGTCTTCAAGAGCTGATGGAGGCTAACCGCCATTTCGATTCCTCATTCCGATGCGTTTCGACTCGAGGCTACAGGACCGTTTCACGAACGACCTCTTCCATCGTCGTCATGCCGAGTTTGACCTTTCTGAGTCCGCTGTAACGGAGCGAAATCATTCCGTCTTCCATGGCACGCGCTTTCAACTCTATTGAGGAGGCGCCTTCGAGAACGAGCTGTCGAACCTCATCCGTGAGCCGAAAGACTTCGTAGAGGCCGACCCGCCCTTTGTAGCCCGTGTTGTTGCAGGTACCGCAACCGCGGCCTTTCTGCGGCTGAATGTCTTTCGCGTCTTCCGGTGTGAAACCGGCATCGATGAGTGCTTGGGCAGGCACCTCCATCGGGGCCGTGCACTCTTTGCAGATGCGCCGAACGAGACGCTGAGCAACGATCAGGTGCACGGAGGTTGCGACGAGGAACGGCTCGATTCCCATATTCATGAGACGGTTGATCGTCGACGGCGCGTCGTTCGTGTGGAGCGTCGACAAGACCAAATGGCCTGTCAGGGCGGCCTTGACCGCGATTTCCGCGGTCTCGAAGTCTCGAATCTCTCCCACGAGAACGATGTTTGGGTCTTGTCGCAGAAAAGAGCGCAGCGCAGCGGCGAAATTGAGCCCGATGGACTCTTTCATCTGGACCTGATTGACGCCAGTGAGATTGAACTCAACCGGATCCTCCGCCGTCATGATGTTGGTCTCGGGCGTGTTCAGCTGGCTGATGGCCGAATAGAGAGTATTCGTCTTTCCGCTACCCGTCGGCCCCGTCACGAGAACCATGCCCCACGGCTTGAAGATCGCTTCTTCGAAATATTTCAGCGATTCGACCTCGAAGCCGAGCTTGGTCATGTCGAGCATGAGGTTCTCTTTATCGAGCAACCGCAGCACGACTTTCTCACCCCAGAGCGTCGGAAGCGTCGAGACACGATAGTCGAGCTCGCGCATTTTCCCATGGTTGTTCATGCGGGTCTTGATACGGCCGTCCTGCGGCAGCCGCTTTTCCGAGATGTCCATCTTTGCCATGATCTTCAAGCGCGAGATCATCGCGTCGCGAAGTTTCATCGGCGGGTTCATGACGACGTAGAGCACGCCGTCGATGCGGAAGCGAACGCGGAACTCTCTCTCGTACGGCTCGATGTGAATATCGCTCGCACCCCGGCGGAGCGCGTCGGTCAGAATCAAGTTACAGAACCTGACGACCGGGGCGTCCTCGGTCGATCTTTCGAGCTCTTGCAGGTCGATCTCGTCGCCTTCCTCGATGTGGAAGTGCTTCCCACCGTGCTGTTTCTGGTATTGCAGTGCTTCTTGGAGCTGCTGTGGGGTGATGAGGTTCCCTTTCAACAGCAACTCGCCGAGCTTTATAGACATCCAAGGACTCCGCGGGCTGTCACGTCGGAACGGACTAAGTCATTCTGTTCTAAGTGGATTACTGAGATAGATAAAGGTAACTGACACCCCCCTATAGTGTCAAGGACTACAAGGAGATCGGGGCCTCACGGGGCGAAAGTGACCCCGAGCCAGAGGGCTTCACCGCGGCCCCGGCTAGACCCCAAATAGGCTGCCTTGAGCTCGAGCACCCAGACCTGAGCCCCGCCACCGACGGAAAATGCCGGGCGAGACCCGAGCTCCGACGAAACTTCCGCACGCAGTCCTCCCCTTAGGGAAAGACGCTTGTCCATGAACGATTTCTCGAACCCGACCGAGATCTCGCGCCAGGTGTCGTCCAGAATGCCCTTTGGCACATGGTGAGCCTCATAGAATTTATGAGATTGTCGCGAAAGGTCCACGTCGAAGGCAACGAGGGCGTCGCAGGGCAGCCGAAAGGACACGCCGGCTCGGGCAAGCGTCGGAAGCTTCCGAGTCTCGCCCTCGACGGCCGTACGGAAGCGCGCTCCGCGAATGTGCCTGACCATGAGCCCCGCACGCACGACATCGTTCGGCTCGTACATGACGCCTAAATCGATATCCCAGGAATCGCTCGAAACCCCCGTCAACCGCTCGCCGAAGAGCTCGCCACGAAGATAGTGCACATTTCCAGCGATCACGAGATTGTCCAAAGGAAGCGACTGAAGAATGGATATTGCCACGTCGAACGTATCGAGACGCTCATTCGCCGAAGTCTGACGAAACTGAGTAAAAGCAACCCCCATGAAGGTATAGCCGAGGGACAACCCTGTCGCCCGAGCCTCGAGCGGCAGCCCGCTCCGATCCATCTCGTCTCTCCCAAGATAAAAACCAGCCGAGACCAATCGCCCAAACGCGATGCCCGCCGGGTTCCAATAAAACGCCGTAGCATCGTCCGCAACGCCGGTAAACGCCCCTCCCATCGCAGCCGCCCGAGCCCCAAGATGAAACACCCGCCCCTGGGCATGCAGCGGCGTCACGAGTAGAAGGGTCACTAGCAAGGTGAGACAGACACGCACGATTGTTACCTTACCAGCATTCAGCAGTCAGCATTCAGGATCTCTCTAGACTCAACGACGATGCTGAATGCCGGAAAACACTCGCAGCCCAGAGAGATTCTGAATACTGATTGCTGAATTTGACACCCGTCCCAACACGCACTATCCTCTCTCGTACCGTTCTTATGGGAACGCACGACTGAATGCGGACAATCGCGGTCATTCCTAGCCGCTTCCAGTCTAAACGTCTCCCCGGAAAAGCTCTCAAGGACCTCCACGGCAAAACGATGGTGGAGCGAGTCTATGAGCGCGCCTCAAGGGCAAGCCAAGTTGACCGTGTTCTCGTGGCAACCGATGACGAGCGCATACGGGACACGGTTGCCGCCTTCGGGGGCGAGGTCGTCATGACGTCGTCCGAGCACGAGAGTGGAAGCGACCGCATTGCCGAGGCGGTCCGGGAGCTCGACGTCGAGCTCATCGTGAACATTCAAGGGGACGAGCCCCTCATCGACCCCGCTGCCATCGACGCCGCCGTCGGCCTCGCGCGAGAAACGCCGAGCGCCATCGTCACCTTGCAAAACGAGATTGCCGAGCGCAAGACGTGGCTCGACCCGAACGTTGTCAAGGTCGTCACCGACCGCCGCGGCTTCGCGTTATATTTTTCCCGCTCGCCCATCCCGTCGACCTGGGGTGACCCAGAGGGCCAACCCACCAGGAAACCGTTCAAGCATATCGGCCTCTATGTCTACCCGAAGGATGTGCTCCTGAAGCTCACGCGCCGGGCTCGAAGCCCGCTCGAAAAGGCTGAACGTCTCGAGCAGCTGCGAGCGCTCGAGAACGGGATCCCGATCCGCCTGAAAAGCACGTCTTATGACAGTATGGCGGTGGACACCCAAGCCGATCTCGAGCACGTCCGTGATTTTCTGAGCGAGAACGAGAACACTACAACATAAGGAGCACGCGATTCAATGACCCAACCCAAGGCCAAGTTCATTTTCGTCACCGGCGGCGTTGTCTCGTCGCTGGGGAAAGGTTTAGCCTCGGCTGCGATCGGCCGACTCCTCGAGGCCCACGGCTACCGGATCTCGTTTCTAAAGTTCGACCCCTACATCAACGTCGATCCAGGAACGATGAGCCCTTACCAGCACGGAGAAGTCTTCGTCACCGATGACGGAGCCGAGACCGACATGGACCTCGGCCATTACGAGCGTTTTACGAGCGTCAAGCTCGCGCGCGCGTCGAACGTTACGACAGGTCAGATTTACGAGTCCGTTATCGCTAAAGAACGCCGCGGAGACTATCTCGGCGGCACAGTCCAAGTCATTCCCCACATCACGAACGAGATCCTATCCAGGCTCGAGCCCGTCGCCGAGGGCGCGGACATCGTCATCGTCGAGATCGGCGGCACCGTCGGCGATATCGAGAGCCTGCCCTTCCTCGAAGCCGTGCGTCAGTTCCGCATGAACGTGGGTCGCGACGGTGCGGTGTTCATCCACCTGACGCTCCTGCCCTACATCGCCGCCGCCGGTGAGCTCAAGACCAAACCTACGCAACACAGCGTTCGAGAGCTGCGTGCGATCGGCATCCAACCCGACGTTCTCTTGTGCCGGACCGAAAAACCGCTATCTCGCGACTTGAAGGCCAAGATTTCCCTCTTCACGAACGTCGACGAGAAAGCGGTCATCACGGCTAGAGACGTCGACTCGATTTACGAGCTTCCGCTCGTGTTCACGGAAGAAGGGCTCGACCGCATCATCCTCGACATGATGGAGCTTCCCGCTCGCGAAAAAGACTTGGCCGATTGGGAAGAGCTCGTTCACCGCGTCAAGAATCCAACGGGCGAAGTAACGATCACGGTCGTCGGCAAATATGTGAGCCTGCGCGAAGCCTATAAGAGTCTCAACGAGGCGCTCACCCATGGCGCCATCGCCCAGAAGCTGCGTGTACATCTTCGATGGGTCGAAGCCGAGGACCTCGAGAACGGCGACCTTTCCTCGCTCGAGGGAGTAGACGGTGTTCTGGTACCGGGCGGTTTCGGTCCTCGAGGCACGGAAGGAATGGCCGCGGCAGCGGGTTGGGCTCGTCGGGAACGGATCCCCTATTTCGGGATATGTTACGGGTTTCAATGGGCGGTGGTGGAATATGCACGCTCGGTGTGCCATTTGGTCGAGGCGAGCTCGACCGAAAGCCATCCCGAGTCACCTCAGAAAGTTATCTTGAAGCTTAGAGATCTCGTGGACGTGGAAGAGATGGGCGGCACGATGCGCCTCGGCGCCTATCGGTGCGAGCTCACCGAGGGCTCTTTGGCGCGCGAGGTCTACGGAGTCGAAGCGATTTCCGAGCGTCATCGGCACCGCTACGAGTTCAATCAAGAGTTCGAGAAAGTCCTCTCGGAAGCCGGCTTGCAGTTCTCCGGACGGACACCTGATGGGAAGTTCGTCGAGATCGCGGAGATCCCCGACCATCCGTGGTTTCTCGCCGTGCAGTTTCATCCCGAGTTCAAATCTCGTCCACTTGCCGCCCACCCGCTATTCAAAGAGTTCATTGGTGCGTCGTGGCGTCACAAGAATGGCGAGAGCGCGCCGGTGAGCGCGGAATCTTCCGTCATCGGACACCGGTGAATGCCGAAATACTGAATGCCGCACTCAATAGTTACTGAGACCGTTCAGGTCGGCTCCGTCGAAATTGGCGGAGGGCGGCGCTTCGCGCTCATCGCCGGCCCCTGCGTCATCGAGAACGACGAGCACCCGTTCTTCATGGCCGAGCAGATCAAGGCCATTTGCGAACCTCTCGGGATCCCCTACATCTTCAAGGCCTCCTTCGACAAAGCCAATCGCACCGCGATCGACGGTTTTCGCGGACCAGGCCTGACGCACGGACTCGAAATCTTGAAGGGGGTGCGCGAGCGCGTCGGGATACCGGTCACGACCGACGTGCACGAGCGTGAGCAAGCCGGGCCCATAGGAGAGGCTTGCGATCTGTTGCAGATCCCGGCTTTCTTGTGTCGGCAAACAGATCTTCTGCTCGACGCTGCCGCTACTGGCAAGGCCGTCAATATCAAGAAAGGGCAGTTCCTCGCGCCTTGGGATATCACACACGCGGCGGAAAAAGCCAAGAGCACGGGCAACCCGAACGTTCTCGTCACCGAGCGAGGCACGACCTTCGGCTACAACAACCTCGTCGTGGACATGCGCGGGTTCCCGATCATGCGCGAGAGCGGCAACCCCCTCGTTTTTGACGTCACCCACAGCTTGCAGCTTCCCGGCGGCGCCGGGAAGTCTTCGGGCGGCCAGTCGCGCTACATTCGCGACCTCGCAGCAGCCGGGGTCGCTTGCGGCGTCGACGCCATCTTCATGGAAGTTCACGATCATCCAGAGCACGCCAAGTCCGACGGTCCGAACAGCTGCCCGCTCGAAGCTCTCGCGGACATACTCGGACGCCTCGTCGCGATCGAGCGCGCGCTCGATATGAGTGGTGCGCCGTGACTCTTTCTCTAGCGCGCCGCGTCCTCGAGGTGGAGGCCGACGCCATCCGCGCTCTGAGCGAGCGTCTCGACGAGCGGTTCGACGAGGCGGTCGCTCTCGTTCATGACTGCGGTGGCCGCGTCGTCGTCACCGGCATGGGTAAATCCGGAATTGTCTGCCGAAAGATCGCGGCGACGCTCAACAGCACGGGAACCCCGTCACTCTATTTGAATCCCGCGGAGGCGGTCCACGGCGACCTCGGGATGGTGGTTTCCGGAGACGTAGTCGTGGCGATCTCGAATAGCGGAAGAACACGGGAGCTACTCCAACTCGTCGAGCCCATCAAGCGACTAAGAACGCCACTCATCGCGTTTCTCGGTGATACGGCATCGCCCCTCGCCGAGGTCGCCGATGTCGTGCTCGACGTCTCGGTCGCCGAAGAAGCCAGCCCCTTGCGACTCGCGCCTACCGCGAGCACGACCGTATCGCTCGCGCTTGGCGACGCGCTCGCCATGGCGGTCCTCGAGCGCAAAGGCTTCACCGAGGACGATTTCAGAGAGCTCCATCCACGAGGTCAGCTCGGTTTCAAGCTCCTTCGCGTCGCCGATGTCATGCATTCGGGTGACGAAGTACCGCGGGTTCGCGCCGAAACGCTAATGCGAGATGTCATCTACGAGATGTCCCGCAAAGGACTCGGCATCACGAGCGTCATCGATGGCGAGGGCAAGCTTCTCGGCGTCATCTCCGACGGCGATTTGAGGCGTCAGCTCGAAAAGGACGACCTGCTTGTCGATAAACTCGCCTCTCAGTGCATGAGCGGAACTCCCGTCACCGTCGATCCGCAAGAGGCCGCCACCGCCGCGCTCGCGTTGATGGAGCAAAAAAAGATCACCGTCATCCTGGTACCCGACGAGAACGGCAAGCTCATCGGAGCCTTACACCTGCACGATCTCTGGCGAATGGGGCAGTATTTTTGACCGGCGGTATTCATGGATGATGCCGTTCGCGAGAAGGCTCGTGGCGTCAAGATGCTCCTTTTAGATGTCGACGGCGTCCTCACCGACGGGACTTTCGTCCCCGGCAGCGCCGCCGGGGACGAGACAAAACGCTTCCACTCCCGTGACGGCATCGGGCTCGTTCTCGCCAGAAAAGCCGGGATCCGGCTCGGTCTCATCTCGGGCCGCTCCTCGAGAATCGTCGAAGCGCGGGCGCATGAGCTTGCGATTCCGTTCGTGCGCCTTGGCGTTTCGGACAAGCTCGAAGCGCTCCATGAAGCGTTGAGCCAGGAATCGCTCTCGCTTCCGGATATCGCCTATATGGGCGACGATCTCCCGGACCTCGTCGTTCTCTCCCGGGTAGGCCTGGCCGCCACGGTGGCGGACGCGCCACTCGAGGTCCGATCCCGTGTAGACTATGTGACGCAAGCTCGCGGTGGTAATGGCGCCGTGCGCGAGCTCATCGAGCTCATCCTCATGAGTCAAGAGCGGCTTGAAGAGCTCGTTCGCAGTTACTTGAGGTAGACCATGGGCATCATCCGAACCATCTTCGTCTATGCGCTCGTCTTCGCGTTGCTCCTCACTGGGGCCGCGCTCTCCATTTTTATCTGGTCCAATTTCGATCAGAGGGTCGTCATCTATTTCACCGACTATTTTCGAACTTTTGAGCTCCCTCTGTCCGCAGCGCTCATCGGCGCCCTAGTCATCGGTTTTCTTTTCTCCTTCATCTTGTCCATTCCCAATCAGTTTCGACTTCGCGGGCGCGTACGCGATCATCGCAGGAAGATCGAAAAACTCGAAAGCGAGATCGCGGAGCTTCGGAAGCTTCCGCTGTCGGACGTCGACCTATCGAAGGCGCTACCCGATAGCCCAGATCCCGGCAGCATGGACGGTCCCTGATGAATGTCGGGGAGCAGCCCCTCCTCGTGATCCTCGTGGCGCTCGTGGCCGGCATCGCAATCGGACGTTTCTGGTCCGGAGGACTCTGGTGGAACCGATCGGAGCGACGGCGGAGCGGACCGGCTTCGATTCACTATATTTTGGGTCTCGATTTTCTCGCATCGCGCCAAATCGATCGCGCTGTTTCCGAGCTCACCCTCGCCGCCCGGGAGAACACGGAGGCCATCGAGATTTATCTGATTCTCGGGAATCTGCTCCGAGAGAAAGGCCAGATCGAGCGAGCCATTCAAATCCACCAGAGCGTTCTTCACCGGCCGGACATCTCTCCGAGCGAGCGGGCACACGCCCTTTTGTGCCTCGGCATGGATTTCAAGAAAGCCGGCCTCCGCAACCGAGCGATGGAGACTCTCCAGAAGGTGGTCGAGCTCGAACCAAAAAACGCCTACGCCCTAAAAACCCTTGTCAAGATCTACGAAGAAGAGCACGACTGGGAGCAGGCGTTAAGGATGGAAGAAAAGCTCAGCGGAGCCACCGGCGAATCCGATTCCACGCTCCGAGCGTTTCTTTTTGATCAAATCGGCCAAGCCGCGTGGCAGGCTGAAGCCGGCGGGCGCGCTGCGCGCTGCTTCGACGATGCCATTCGAGCCGAGCCTCGACTCCCTCCTCCTTACATCCATTACGGCGACATGCTCGAAGAACAGGGACAGCTCGAACAAGCCGAGGCCCGCTGGCTCTCGCTCGCAACCGAACATCCACGCTTTGCCTATCTCGTCTTCGACCGGCTCGAGCGGGTCCGGGAAAAGCTCAACCGCGCGGGCAACATGGAAGAGCTCTATCAGCTCGTTATCGATCGCGACGACAAGGACTCGCACGCGCATCTGGCGCTCGCGCGGCTTCGAGCCGCGGCCGGTGCGCATGACGAAGCCTTCAAGCTCGAGCTCCAAGCCGTCCGCGCCAATCCGCATGCGCTCGCCGTCCACCTGGAAGTGTGGAAGTCGATCGCGAAAAGCAGTGAGCGTAGCGATTGGATATCGAGCTATTTAGAAGAGGTCTCGGCTTCCGCCTACTTTCTCGATCCCTATGTGTGCATCAAGTGCAACTATCGCGCGAACGGGATCTTGTGGCGGTGTCCGCATTGTCAAGAATGGGATACGTTCGTGGAAGAGCGGGTGGAATTGGTGGAGCGCTGATCCAACATTCAGCATTCAGGTCTACCTGGCTTTCGCCAGGAGACCCTTTAGGACGTCGTCGGTTCGTTTCAAGGTTTCGCGGATTGTGGTGCTCGTGTCGATGACGTAGTTGGCTCGTTGCTTTTTTTCTTCGATTGGCAGCTGGAAGGCGATTCGTTTTTCGGCTTCCTCGGAGCTCAGGTGGTCTCTTCGCATCAGCCGTTCTTTTTGCACCCCGCTCGGGCAGTGGGCGACGACGATTACGTCGTAACGTTTGTAGGAGCCGGTCTCGTACATGAGGGCAGCGTCGACGACGGCTAGGGACGCGCCTTCTTTTCTAGAATGATTCAGGAACGTTTCGATCGCTTCTTTGACGGTTGGGTGGACGAGAGCTTCGAGGTCTTTTCGGGCTTTTTCGTCTTTGAAGACGATGGCGCCCAGTATTTTGCGATCGAGGGACCCGTCTTCGTTCACGATGTCGGGGCCGAAGCGGGCTTTGAGAGATTCGGTGACCGCGTTCTTAGAAGCGAAGAGATCGTGGACGACACAGTCGGCGTCGAGCGTTGCGACGCCACGCTCCTCCAGACGGTGGCGAATGACGGATTTCCCGCTCGCTATCCCGCCGGTCAATCCGATTGCGAGCACTGTCTCGACGTTAGCAAGTTTCTCGACCGGCTCAACCGCGGCGAGCTTCGCAGAGCTCGAGTGTGTTCTTGAGCAACATGGCGATTGTCAGAGGGCCTACGCCCCCAGGGACGGGCGTTATAGCAGAGGCGATTTCCATCGCATCTTTTGGATGGACGTCGCCCACGAGGGTCGATCCTCTTCTCTCGAACGTCGCCATCCGTTTTTCGTCGTCGCCGAAAAAGTCCTTGACCTGCTCAGCCGTCTCGGCGCGGTTCATGCCGACATCGATGACGACGGCGCCGGGTCCGATGAACTCCTTGCGAATGATCGCTGCACGACCCATCGCTGCAACGAGGATCTCCCCCTCGCGCGTGACACCAGGAAGGTCCTTTGTCCGGGAATGGCATACGGTGACCGTTGCATTCGCGTGGATCAGCAACATCGCCATCGGCTTTCCAACGATGTCGCTCCTGCCGACGATGACGGCGCGTTTGCCCGTTATCTCGATATTCTCTCGGCGAAGAAGCTCCATCACGCCTGCCGGCGTGCACGGCCGCGGCCCGGGACGTTTTTGGACGAGTTTGCCGACACTCTCGGGATGAAACCCGTCTACGTCCTTCGAGGGGTGGATGCGATCGAGAAACTCCGTCGAGTCGAGATGATCGGGCAATGGAAGCTGCAACAAAATCGCGTCGATGTCGTCGCGCTCGTTGAGCTCATCGAGCTTTTTGGCGAGCTCATCGCGCGTCGTCTCCGTCGGAAGCAGCACGGCCTCTGAGAAAAGCCCGGCTTCTTGGCACGCTTTCGTCTTGCTGTTCACGTAGAGCTTTGATGCCGGATTAGCGCCGACGAGCACCGCGGCCAAACCCGGAGTGATACCCTTTTCGATCAGCGGCTTGGCGTTGTCTTTGACCTCGCCCTGAATCTCCTGGGCGACCCGTTTACCATCCAACAATCTTGCCGTCACGATACCTCCTTACTTCCTTGCTTGGCCTCGATCGCAAGCCAGCGCCGCGCCTCCTCTTCGAGGCTTCTGTCACGCTTCCTCAAACCGGAGATCACTGCAACGCCGTCGACGCCTAGCTCAATGAGCTCGCGGGCTCGATCGATCGTTATGCCGCCTATGGCGACCAGCGGCTTTTGGACCGCACGACGCACTTCGCGCACAGCCGAAACGCCGACAGGCCCCGCGCCTCTATGGTCCGTCTTGGTCTTGGTCGCGAAAACCGGGCCGAACGCCACATAGTCCACCGCCTTCCCCTCCGCTTCTTTCGCTTGTTCAAGCGAATGCGTCGACAGCCCGACGATGGCCTCGTTTCCAACAACGCGGCGGACCGCCGCAACAGAAATATCGGTTTGGCCGACATGCACGCCTGACGCCCCCGATAAGAGCGCGACATCGGCACGATCGTTCACTATCAGGCTGATACCGTGACGTCGCGCAGCGGTGACGCCCGCTTTCGCCCAGGCCAAGAACTCTCCCGCACTCAGCTCTTTCGCTCGCAGTTGGACGAGGCGGCACCCAGCTTTCCCTAGCGAGGCAATCGCGTCGCAAAACGACGTTTTCGTTGCGTAGCCAGACGGTCCAGAAGGCCCCGCATCCAAGATTGGATAGAGTAGCGAGAATGGCACCTTGCTACGCAAAACGTTCGAGAAAACGGGTGGTATAGCGGCCCGCGCGAAAGTCGGCGTCATCGAGGATCCGCAAGTGGAGTGGGATCGTCGTCTTGACGCCTTCGATGACCGTCAAATGTAGGCACCGTTTCATGCGCTCGATCGCCTCCTCACGGTCGCGGCCCTGCACAACGAGCTTGGCAATTAGCGAATCGTAGTAGGGCTGCACCTCGCACTCCGCGTGCGCAGCCGTGTCGACACGTACGCCGGGACCACCCGGGACGTGGAATACGTGGATGGTGCCTGGAGACGGCATGAACGTGACCGGATCTTCCGCGTTGATGCGGCACTCGATGCTGGCCCCTCGAACATCGATGTTCTTTTGGCGATAACCGAGCTCTTCGCCGGCCGCGACCCGGATCTGATCCTTGACCAAATCCATCCCAGTGACCATCTCGGTTACGGCATGCTCGACCTGGATTCGCGTGTTCATCTCCATGAAATAGAACCGGTCATCCTCGTCGAGCAGGAACTCTACCGTTCCTGCACCGTGATAACCGACGGCTACCGCGGCAGAAACGGCGACACGGCCCATCTTATCCCGAAGCTTCCCAGAGACCGCGGCCGAAGGCGCTTCTTCGAGAAGTTTTTGATGGCGCCTCTGAATAGAGCACTCGCGCTCACCGAGATGCACCGTCGTGCCGTGCTTGTCGGCCATGATCTGAATCTCGATGTGACGCGGGTTCGGCAAGAACTTCTCGACATATATCTCGTTGGCCCCAAAAGCGGCCTCGGCTTCTTTTTGAGCTGCCAGGAAGGCTTTCCCGATATCGGTCTCTTTCTCGACGACGCGCAGGCCTTTGCCACCACCACCGGAAGCCGCTTTCAGCATTACCGGAAACCCGATTTCCTGCGCGGTCTCGACGGCTTCGTCGACGCCTGCGAGAGCAGAGGTCGACCCTGGCAGGACGGGCACTTTGGCTTTAGTCATCGTGGCACGGGCGAGCGCTTTGTCCCCCATCAAACGGATCGCGTGCGGCGGGGGCCCGATGAAGCGGACGCGACAAGCTTCCGCCACTTCAGCGAAATGCACGTTCTCGGCGAGAAAGCCGTAGCCAGGGTGAACCGCATCGGCGCCTGTGATCTCGGCTGCGGAAAGCACGCTTGGGATGTTGAGATAGCTTTCTGCGCTCTTGGAGGGACCGATACAAACCGCCTCGTCCGCAAAACGTACATGAAGCGAATGCGCATCGGCCTCAGAGTAGACGGCCACCGTGGAGATGCCGAGCTCCTGGCACGCGGAAATGATGCGGAGCGCAATCTCTCCGCGATTGGCGATGAGGACTTTCTTGAACATGACGGGGTGGCGGGGCGGAGGCGTCCCTACCGAGCTCGGGGCTAGGACTCCCGGATCGCGAACAGCTTGTCGCCATATTGTACGGGCTGGCCGCTCTCGACATAGATAGCAAAGAGCTCTCCCGAGAGGTCGGACTCGATCTCGTTCATGAGCTTCATCGCCTCGATGATGCAGAGGATTTGCCCTTTTTTGATGCGGTCGCCTTTGCGAGCAAAGGGCTCTGCGCCAGGCTCGGGCTGAAGGTAGAACGTCCCGACCATCGGCGCGGTCACGAACGAAACGCCTGGTTCGGCATCGGCTGCGTCGGTGGGCTCGACAACGGCCTCGACTGCGCTAGCGGCGGCGGGCGCCTGCTGTTCGGGCAGGAGCGACGCGAATGCGGGCGCATGGCTTCCGCCTTGCTTGATGCGAAGCTTCATGCCTTCTTCTTCGAGCTCGAACTCCGTGATGTTCCGTTCCACGATGAGCTCAAAAAGCTCTTTCAATTCTGAGAGATTCAGATTCAATGCAGTGGTCTCCCTATGTCAGAACCAGGGACTTTAGCACATGAAGGAGGGAGCGACCAGCGCGATCGAATGTTGAAGCTGGGGGCGAATACCTATCCTAAAGAAACTCTTTCTCTAAAACGATCGCGGCCCGCTTCATGTGGAATCGGGCCTTACCGTAATTGGTGCCGCTTTCGATGGCCGCGAAGAGGACATATTCAGAGGTGATCGCAACAATCAGGACGACCACTTTCTCGGTCATGAAGATGAGCTCCCGCAGCGCGCCCGCACTGACTTCCTCGGTGGCTTGGACAGTTGTTCGCAGGAGGCTGGTGCACTCAGTCGCCAACATATCGAAATTCGGAGCACCTTCTACCGCTTTTACCGGTTGGTACCGCTCGATAGGAATCCCGTCCATACCCATGACAACGATGCCGATGCAACCTTCAATCTTCGACGTGACGTCGTGCAGGACTTCAGCGAACACCAATCAGGCCTCCCTTGACTTACGAATGGCCTCGAGCCAGCTACTCAAAACCCCGATCGTCTTTGTCCTGGATTCATCCGTCAGACCGTCTCCTACCGCCTCAGGAGACAGAGCGCGAGGTACGGCCGTTTCGGGAAGCGCCGCAGCGTTCGCTAGCATTTTCAACTCTTCGATGCGGTCCCGATATTGTGTCTCATTTGGATTGCGAGCGAGAAGATTTCTATAGACCGCGACCGCGCGATCGAAATGGCCCTGAGAGGCATAAAGCTCGGCCATCGTTGGCGTTTCGATCTCATCCACTACGGGAGACTGGGATATCGCAACGTCGTCTGCCGGTCCCGGTGCGGACGCGTTCGATTCTGGCTCGGGGGCTCCTTCGAGCGGTCCTTGAACGAAGGGGGCGTCGGGGGCGGTAGGCGGCTCGTCCTCGGATACGTCGAAGACCTGCTCCCCTTCCGGCGCAGCCTCCGAGGGTTCAACTGCGGGAGTGGGAGGGGGCGGTTCTCTTTCGGAGCGCTCGGCGGCGTTTTCCGCTGCAATATAGGCCGACCCCTCCAGGACCATCGGCTCGCTTACGTCGACGAGCGGGATCGGCGCTACGTCCGGTTCGGGATCCGGCTCAGGTTCAGATTCCGCCTCCGGCTCTTTGGGCAACATCGAAGCGCCTTCAAAGAACGTTTCCGTGGGCGGTTCCGGCGGAGGCGCTTCCGGCAGTGGCGGAGCCGACGCCGCCGGAGGATCCACAAAGGTGGCCTCGAGACCATCCCCCGAGCCAGGAGGCTCCACGAAAGTGGCTTCGAGACCATCGCCCTCCGAAGGCATCGGTGGTGGCTCCGGCAACGAGCCCGCGGAGGCTTCTCGGTCAAACAGGGGCGGAGGTTGTGGAAGCTCTGGAGCCGGAGGTTGTGACAGCTCTGAAGCGGCTGCCGCCGTCGAGGCGTCAGACGGGGGTGGCGCCGCGTCCGGGGCAGGAGGCGCGGGTGCTTTGCCCGCGCTTTCGTTGCGTGCGGACTGAATCTTCCCCTCGAGCTCCGTGTCGTCGGGCGCTAGAGTTTGGGCGATCTGATATTTCTGAAGCGCTTCCTCGAAGCGTCCCATTCGGTGATAGGTCTCACCGAGGAATTTGTTCGCGAGGATGTTGTCGGGAACCTGCGCAAGAACGGTCTCGAACTCCTCGGCCGCTCGACCAAAGCTTTCGGACTCGAGCAGAGCGCGGCCAAGCGCCACTCGAGCAGAGGGGTATTGCGGGTGGTTCTTCAGACCCTGCTCGCAGATCTCCACGGCGTTCTCAAGAAGCCCTGCCTTGCGGTACTCCTCGGCGAGCTGGACGAACATCCGAGAGTTTGGGTCCGCTCCCAGTCGTTTCTCGAGCTCTTCGATACGGCTCATGGAACTTCACAAGGGGCGCTGGGGGCGGGCGAGGTCACTCGCCCACCCCCAGCAATACTGAAGGTCGCTATGGACACGCGCCCACATTGACCACTACATTGGTGAAGGTCGTTGTAGTGGAGTTCGTGCCACCGCAGCTGTTCGTGACTGTAAGTATCACTGAAACGCTTTGTCCGAGAAGAGTAGTAGCGTACGTTTCTGAAATTGAACTCCCGGTGTCGGTCGTTCCGTTGCCGAGCGTCCAGGCAAAAGAGCTGATCGTCTCCCCACTGCCCGCCGTCGAAGCGGCGGCATCGAAACGCGTGATGACCGGAGTGTGGATGAGAACTGCTCCGCCGGAACAGGTCCCGCTTGTGGCAAACACTGCCACGGGGGCCGGACAATCCGGCGGAGGCGGTGGCACCGGGAGACCATTGGCGGTGACCACGACATCTTTCGTGCAGGAGGTCTGGGTGCCGGTGACCGATTCCGTCGTGAACAACGTGACGGTGAAGGATCCCGCGGTCGTTGCTGTGGTGTCGCCCGCAGTGGCGTAGACGTTACTCACGTTTCGGCCTTCGACGCGAGAGCTGTTGTCGCCAAAATCCCACTCGTAGCGCGAGATGGGGCGACCACCGCCCCCGGTGACCTGAGTTGCAGTGAAGAAAATCTGGTCGCCGATCGCATGGGCAACGTCATTCGGCTCGATAATGAAGTCGCAGGTGCTGCCCCCAGGAAAGCTCGGACGGTTGGCAGCGCGCAGGAAAATCGTAACGCGGCGCAAGGTTTCGTTGTTGAAATTTGTAGCAGCCTCGCGGCCGGTAATATCTACTGTCGTGTCATTTTCTTGATCGGTCCGGAAGGGCGCCCAGTAGCGGGCCCGGGCCACTCCGTCACTGTCGGACATCGTCGAGACAGGAACGGACTCGATGCCACCGGCGGCAGGCCTGGCGCTGCTGACCACCGTGAGGTTGCCGAGATCAAGAAATCCAGCGTTGACTCCAATGACGTTGGGAGCGTTCGTCGTCGTAATATCGAACTCCACGAGACGGCCGGACACGCGCTGACCGTTCGCGCCACGGACGACCGCGTCGATGATCGAGCTCGAGAAACCGTCAGAGACGAGTTGATCCGGAACGGCGCGCATCTCGATGCTCGTACCAAGCTCCGAGGGCCCAGCGAGAGCGGGCGGGTTCGGGTTGTCCAGGGTGCAAGCGGCGTACAGCACGAGACCGAGAAAGGCCACAGGCGAGAGCCACTTCGTCATGTTCTTACCTCCCAGCGAGGAAGGAGCATTCTGTTGGATGGTCATAATCGCGCCTCGCTAATCGTTGGCATAGTCGGCGAAAGTAACGTTGATGAAGCCTGTTACCTGAAGCTGTCGGCCGGCGAGGTCCTGCCCGAAAAAATCGACCCTGGCAATCGTCGATATCACCAGTGAGCCGCCCAATCGGGTGAGCTCATTGAGAGGGGATTCGAGCTTCGCCTGATTACGCACGAGCATGAAGACACGGGTAACCTCGGTACCGTCCACGGGAACACGGAAATTTGCGACACCGTCGAAGGGGTACGGGACGTCCACACCGGGCACATTGCGACCATCCGCACGGACAAAAGTCACCCGATAGCGTGTGAACACGATGTCATTCACCAGCGACGACACGTCTGTCAAATTTTTCGGCTGGGCCTGCATAGTCACAATACCGTTATCATTCGAGACAACACAGGTAGTGGGATTGTCCTCGGTCGTGATGCACACATCGGAGAAGACATCGGAGCCTTCTACCTGGGTGGTTCCGTCGAAGGATTGCCCCACCATAGTGACGATTGTGATGAAAGTATTCGTGGTGTCGTTGTCTTCGCTGCTCGTCGCCGTGCAGCCGCTGAGCTGCAACAGCAACAAAGCAGAAAGAAGCGAAAGGTTCTTCCAGGAAACCATTTGTCTCGTAAGCCTCATTAGATTCTCCTCCTAGACCCCGTCTTTCCGAATGCGAGGCGTCAGGAAAATCAGAAGTTCCTCGTTCATGTTTTCGGTCTCCGTAGCCTTGAAGAGATAGCCAAGGATCGGGATCCTGTGAAGAAGTGGCACATATTGTTCGGCGAGGGTCTGGGTGTTCACGAAGACGCCACCAATAACCGTCGTCTCGCCGTCTGCCATGAGCACCTGGGTCGTAGCGGACTGGGTCCGGATACTCGGAATGCCGTTGACGGGAGAGGAGAAATCAGGGATGTCGTTATTCACCTCGATGTCCAGGATGATTGTGTTCGCCGAAGTGATTTGCGGCGTGACCCTGAGCTCGAGAACCGCGTCCTTGAACTGCACCGTAATCGTGTTATTGGCGACCACCTGCACCGGGAAGGTCGTGCCCTGTTTGATCTCGGCGGTTTGATTGTTCTGAGTGATGATTTTCGGAGCCGAGATCACCCGGACTTGTCCTCGGCGCTCCGCGGCGGATATCGCAGCGTCGATGTTGAAAGCGCCAGTAATGCTGCCTAGCGAGAGCCCCACCGCACCGGTCGGAGAGCCCGCGAAGGGTAGATTCACAGCGTAGCCTCGCTGAACCGGGGTACCGCCCTCGAGAAACTGTGGAGCCGTGAGGCCACCGCCGGGCGAAGTGCCCGAAAATTGCTGGATCGAGCCGGATCCGATTCCCTGACCGTCGAACAGCACCCGGTTCGGGAAGGTGAGCTCTGTCGTGTTCCCGAGCGCCTGGGTCTGACTGCTCGTGAAGCCCCACTGGACACCGAGCTGCCTCTCGAAGGTGCGCGTCGTGACGATGATACGCGCTTCGATCTCGACGCCGGGGATGGGCGTATCGAGCGTGTCGATGAGTGCGTTGATATCCGCCACCTGGTCAACAAGATCGGTGAAGATGACCGTGTTGGTGCGCTCATCGATGACGATATCGCCGCGCGCCGATAGATTGCGCTGAAGGAGTGGTTGGAGCTCGGAAGCCTTCGCGTAAGAGAGCACACGGGTGTTCGTAAAAAGGTCGCCCGCGAGCGCTGTTTCTTCCGCAAGGCGTCTTTTTTCAGCCTCCTCGGTGGCGAGCTCGGCTAGAGGTGCTATGCGAATGACATTTCCCTCGACGATATAGCCGAGCTTGTTCGTCTTCAGAATGAGCTCGAGCGCCTGGTCCCAAGGGACTTCCGTCAGCCGAAGCGTGATCCGCCCAGCCACACCTGGCTGCACGACGATGTTCAAACCGCTGATTTCGGCGAAGAGCCGGAAAATGTCCTGGATGTCGCCGTCCTTGAAGTCGAGGCTAATGAGCTCACCGGTATATCGCGTGGCTTCGGTCGATCGTCCGGCCACCATTTCCGGTACGGACGACGTCCCTCCCGAGACGGTATCTTGCGGGGGCGGAGGAACGGGAAGCGTCGCCGTTGCTGCTGGGTCGGAGAGCGAAAAATCCTGGGCGGTGAGTGCAACGGGTGCGAACGAGCCGCCGTCCTCCGAGCTCAGAGACGCGTCACGCACGAGATAGCCACTCGCGGAGTCGGCCGTCAGCCTGGGCAAGGCGTTATCTTCTATTGGAACTGCCGCATCGGGTATCGCCTGGGGCTCCGGCGGAGCCTCCATTTCGACGTTGACGTTGCCAGAGTCCGCGGCATACTGGGCGTCGTCGCCGGAGGTTTGGGTGGGCAGAAAACTCGCCTCGGAGACCGCGAAGGCGATCTCGAGTCCGTCCGCTTGGCTCGAGGTCCGATGCGCCACCTCGTCGTTGAGGTCGAAGACGATCCGCGTGATACGAGGGTTGGCGGAGCGATACTGGGCGACCCGGACGCGAGCAACACCGAGCTTTTTGACCGTGAGCGCTGCGCGCGGGACCGCGTTCAGGATACCGTCAAAGTCATCTGCGGAGAGGCGAATGGTCAGGATGTCTCCGAACAGCTCTTGTGAAATACCGCTGATGGCCGTTGCCGGGTGGATCTGGGCCGGGGCCAACGCAAGAGGTTGCTCGCGGATATCGGCGACGGGAGCCGCAACAATCTCTTTGGCAGAATCGAGGCTGGCCGCTTGAACCGGCGCTTCGACCAGCGCGATGGACTCTTCTTCAATGGTCTCGGGGGGCTCGGGTTCACTGGTCTCGGTCTGGGCGGCAGGTTCTAGAGCCGCGAGCGGTAGCATCGCCTTCGGCTCAGGCGGCGCCTCCCCACCTTCGAAGGTCACGTTGAGCGCTTGCTCCGATCCCGTAATGTTGTAGGGAGCGATGGTGGCCAGCTTGATCTCTATACGCGAGAGCCGCCTGCCGCTCACGCCTTCGAGACTGGTCACGAGAATAGACTCTACCTCGCGGCTGCCGATAACGGCACGTTCGGGTAGCCCCGACACATCGACGCCGGGCAAGTCGATGACAAGCGTAAGGGGGTCGGGACTGTAATGCGTATAAAGAACAGCACCGGCAGTCTCCAACCACACGCGCGTTCGACTCGGCTCGACGTGGAAGCGAACGGCACGCACCGCCGCCCCGGAGGGCTCTCCCTCCTCACGGAGCTGATAAGCCGCCGCTCCCGCCACTTGGACAATGGTCGCGACCAAAATGAGCAGCAGGGGACGGAGATATGACCTCGAAGGTTTCATCGTTGCTCCTCCACCGGATGCAGCGTTTTTTCTACTTCTTGAAAGTTTTCGATACGCAAGGGGTCGTTGATCTCCTGACGGAAAACGACTTTCTGGTCTTCTATTCGCTGAATGTGACCGTCATAGAGCCGTTCACCAACCCTTGCAAAATAACTTTTATTATCGGTTCCTTGGATCATAGCGATGTGGCCATCGAGAGTTTTGACTATCCCGCGAAGGGTGACTTCCTCAATCAACATTCCCTGCAGACCTGGCGGTCGGATTTCCGGGAGCAGAACATTGACGCCGAGAGCGAGGCTCACGAACGGGTCGCGGCGCCCTCGAGATGTGTAACGAAATCCAGATCCGCCAGTGATCTCGATGGCCCGCGGAACCTCACCCTCGGGGCCCAGAGCGTCCTGCTCATACGCATCCGGAGCCTCTTCTTGGCCTTCTGCGATGCTCTGAGCGCTCGCAGTATTTTCGGTCTGCGCAGTGCTCGTCCATGGCATCAGAACGGCCACGAGGGCAAAGCTAGCAGGCAGTAATCGTGACCGCATGGCTCGTACCTCGGGCATTTGAAGCATTGTCTTGGTCGGGTTTAGGTTCTATATAGGTCTAGTCTTGGGGCTTATTGGCTCGTCACGTCGGTCTGCTCGATGAAAAGGAACGTCGTTGCCGTGCACGATGCGGAAATCGTAGATGAAATCGTCGGATTCCGTTTCGATTCGATTTTGAGATTCGAGACGTTCACAATACGAGAAAGGCGGCTCAACCGATCGAAAAAATAGGCGAGGTTGTGGAAGCTGCCATCGAGGTCCAGCGTGATGGGAAACTCGGCATAGAACTCTTGAGGCCGCGTCGCCTCGGGCCGAAAGCGAAGCACGTCGAGGCTCGATTCGGCCGCGAGCTGCTGTATTTTGCGCAGAAGGTCGTCGACTTCCTTCCGGCTCGGAAGGATGCGGGAGAGCGCTTGGAGAGTCGCTTCCTTGCGCTCGACCTCACGGCGAAACTCGGGTAGCCTCGCGGCCGTCGTCTTGGCGTTCTCGACTTCAGCTTGGAGGCTTCTTCTCTGGTTGGTCTTCTCCTCGATCTCCTGCTGCATCGGGCCCTGAACCCAGACCAAGAACCCGCCATAGAGGATAGCGCCCAGGAAGGCGAACACGAAAAGCTGAGCTCCAAAATCTAGTTTGCCAATGATCTGCCTCTCCTCGCTACCGCGCCCCAGCGGCGCCTCCGGCCGATTGCGGGTCTGCCCAGGGCGTGACGAGCTGCGTACGCAGCTGAAATTCCGTGAATTCCTGTTCCTGCCGAGTGTTCACCGACGCATCGACAAGCTCGACGTTTTGGAACCAATCGCTGTCTTCGAGCTTTCGAATGTAATCGGCAACGCTCACGAGTGAAGCCGCCATGCCGTCGATCGTTACTTGCGGACCTCCCTGCGTGAGGCCGGTCAGCCACACGAAATCTGGAAGCTCCGCGGAAAGCGCGTCGAGCATCCGAACGGGACCTTGGCGCTCATTCTTGAGGCGCTCGATCAGCCGCTCCTTTTCCTCGAGCTCCGCGAGCTTCGATTGATACTCCTCCACCTGAGCGATGATGGGCGCAAGCCGCACCTTTTCCTGAGTCATCTCGTTGATTTCTTGATCGAGCTGATTGATCTCTCGCGTGGAGACGAGCCATTGGAAAGCGATGGCGCCGATAGCGATCCCGAGAATCGCAACGCCTACGACGATGCCTTTTTTCTCCGAACCCTCGCCACCTCCAAATATCTCGCCGAGACCACCGCCGCCCGCTTCTTGGCTACCTAGTAAGTTGACGCGAATCATCACTCACCTGCCTTTCTCATGGCTAGGCCGACCGCTATGGCACAGGCCGGGCCAACCTCTTCGAGAAACTCAGCATCGAAATCTTTCGGGTTGTAGGTGACATTTTGGAAAGGATTGAAAATTTCCACGCGCGAGTCGAAGCGCTCCGACATCGCGTCGGCCAGGCCCGGAATACGGGCACTACCACCGCTCAGAACAACGCGATCAATCCGTTCCTCGGAGGTCGTGGCTTTGAAGAAATCGAAGGTTTTCTGGATTTCCATGAGGGCCTGCTCAGTGACCGACTGCAGGATACCGGCGACCGACTCTGCGCCCTCGCCATGGCCTTGTTTCATGTTCTCGGCTTGCTCGTAGGAGACGTTGAGGTCCTTCTGGATAGCCTCGGTGAACTGATTCCCACCAATCGTCGTGATGTCGCGGGTGAAGATCGAGGTATCGCCGCGAATGACATTAATGTTGGTCTGGCTCGCACCGATATTGGCCATCGCTACAACGCGGCCCGGCTCGACACCGTAGTTCATCTCGTAGGCGTTCTGAAGCGCGAAAGCGTCAACATCCATGACGACGGGGTTCCGGCCGGCCTGCGTGATGACGCTTTGATAGTCGTTGATCTTGTCCTTCTTCGCCGCGACGAGCAGGATGTCCATATCACCGCCCGCGCCACCCGGGTCAACCACCTGATAGTCTAGGTTGACCTCTTGGATATCGAACGGGATGTACTGCTCCGCTTCCCAGTGGATGGACTCCGCGAGCTCCTGTTCCGTCATCGAGGGAAGTTGTATTTTCTTGACAATGACCGAGCTTCCACTGATCGCTGTCGCAACATCTTGGGTCTTGATCCGATCCTCGGAAAAGAGCCGCTGGATTGCGTTGATGACGGACGTCGAGTCCATGATCTGGCCGTCAATAATGGCCTCCTGAGGTAAGTACTCGAGTCCGATCGCCGAAAGCTGCCAAGTTTCTCCCTTGCCAGGTTTCATTTGGACCGCTTTGACGGAGCTCGACCCGATGTCCAGTCCGACCAAATTCTTACTGAAGAGACCCACCGGCCCAAGCTCCACTAAGTTTGAAGGGTACTTACCACGAAGATGTTAAAGTACTTTATGAGCGTACGGCACAAAGAAACTGGATGTCAAGAAAAAAAGCCACATGCGTGCTGGAATCTTTCACTTATTATCAAGGATGGTCTGGGATTCGTCAATCGTTTTTGTTGGGTTCCCCTCAATCTCTCGGCTCCGTGGCGACGCCCGCGACTACACCTCTACGGACAGCAGCTTTCAAATCGAATTCCACAACATGTTGAGGTTTCGAGATCGGCGAATTTTTTGATCTTTTTCGTGGAATAGCCTATTTCTTCTTTTGTAGCGATATCATCAACTGACAGAGCCTCCAACCCACCTCAACAATTTCTTACCTAATTCGGCTCAACCACGCGTTGAAAACGCTCTCATCGTTTATTGGGACTCGTGGCAATGGAATAGTCCTTGGAGCGCTATACGGTTTTTCCCTTGACAACTCCACTAGCGACAATTACATTATTCGTTTGGGCGATTTGCATCGCCCAATTTTTTTTCTGATATCTTGTTCATGGAGACCCATGACGACGACCTTTCTGAAGAAGAGTGACGTCCACCGTGCTTGGCACGTCGTGGACGCGGAGGGCCTGGTGCTGGGTCGTCTCGCAAGCCGTATCGCACAGGTCCTGACCGGCAAGAACAAGCCGGGCTATGCTCCATTTCTCGACACCGGGGATCACGTCATTGTCATCAACGCCGACAAAGTTGTTCTGACGGGCAGCAAAGAGCAGACCAAGATCTACTACCGGCACACGGGCTACCCGGGCGGAATCCGCGAAGCGCGCGCTGAAGAGGTAAGGAACAAGCATCCCGAGCGGCTCATCGAATCGGCGGTTCGGGGGATGTTGCCGCACAACCGCGTAGGGCGAGCGCAGTTTCGAAAGCTAAAGGTCTATAAGGGCTCAGCACACCCGCACGAAGCGCAGAAACCCACGCCGCTCGAGCTCAAGACGCGCGTTCCACGCTAGCTCGAAATGTGGCACCATCTTAATCCCGTCAACGAGAACCGCGCCGATTCGGCAGGTTCTTCCCGAGTGAGAACGCACACAGCGAAAAGGAGCTCGAAGGACTTTGGCTACATCTAGCAAGATCCAGTATTACGGGACCGGCAAGCGAAAATCGTCGATAGCCCGCGTTTATCTACGTCCAGGCAGCGGCGAAATTAAAATCAACAAGCGGACCATCGAGGATTATTTCCCGAGCAATGCGCTCAAGATGATCCTCAAACAACCGCTCGCTTTGACGGAGTCCGCCGAGAAGTTCGATATCTATGCCAACATCGCCGGCGGTGGCAGCACCGGCCAAGCTTGGGCCATGCGCCTCGGAATTAGCCGCGCGCTCTGCGATTTCAACCAAGAGCTTCGGGCCCAGCTGAAAAAAGGCGGGTTTTTGACTCGAGACGCGAGAATCAAAGAACGTAAGAAGTACGGCCAGCCTGGAGCGCGCAAACGCTTCCAGTACTCGAAACGTTAGGGGAGGATTCAGTTGTCTTCGATTACGATGAAAGAGCTGCTCGAAGCGGGCGTCCATTTCGGCCACCAGACAAAGCGGTGGAACCCGAAGATGCGGCAATATATCTTCGGCGAACGCAACGGGATCTATATCGTCGACTTGCAGAAGACGCTTCGGCTCTTCAAAGTGGCCCTGAAGTTCGCTACTCAGCTCGGCTCCGAGGGAAAGAAAGTCCTGTTCATCGGGACGAAGCGACAGGCCCAGGAAATCGTGGCCGAAGAGGCTCGGCGGGCCGGCATGTTCTATGTCAACGAGCGTTGGCTCGGCGGGCTTCTCACGAACTTTGTCACGATCGAGAAGAGCATCGCCCGGCTGCGCGAGCTGACCTCCATGATGGAAGAGGGGCGTTTCGAAGAGCTCTCCAAGAAAGAGCTCTCTCGTCTAGACAAAGAACGCAAGCGTCTCGACAAGAACCTGCGGGGCATCATCGACATGGGTGGTCTTCCGCATGCGATTTTCGTCGTGGACGCCAACCGGGAAGAAATCGCCGTGCACGAAGCGCGGAAGCTCGGGATTCCGGTGATCGCTATCGTTGATACCAACTGCGACCCGGACGTCGTGGACTACGTGATTCCGGGCAACGACGATGCGCTCCGCGCGATCAAGCTCTTCACGTCGCGCATCGCCGATGCCGTCATTGCCGGGCGCGATATGACCAAGCAGGTGACCGATGCCGGGGACATGTCGGGCTCGGCGCAAGAAAGCTCGCAGGACGCGTCGCGCGCCTCCGAGCCGCCCGCTGGAGACGCTAAGCCCGCTGAAGACGCTAAGCCCGCTGGAGACGCTAAGCCCGCTGAAGACGCTAAGCCCGCTGAAGACGCTAAGCCCGCTGAAGACGCTAAGCCCGCTGAAGACGCTAAGCCCGCTGAAGACGCTAAGC
>CAUZCL010000037.1:0-48495 GCA_963578475.1 Acidobacteria bacterium bin61
GGCGTTGCGATAACGATGTTGGCCCTCGGTGCGCCACCATTTTTCAACCGCATCCACAGCGAAGTAGGGGGTGTCGTAGGTGGTGCCGACAAAAACGGTACCTCGGTTCGCCTGCAGAGAAATCGGTCGGTCTCACAATGGCACCTTTGCGCTTATATATGCGTAATGGTGCCAGAACTCGCGCACCTTGACAACCACTCGAGATCGATGGACATGGCCCTACTTACAGGGTAAGGCGCTCATCTGCACTGGCAACCTCGCAGCCTGACCGAGGCACGGTTACGCCTATTCGACTGGAGTTATTTTGTCGCGGGCCCTTAGCCAAGCGAGCATGGCGCTCATTAGTAACCGTCCCGTCGACGAGCTCCTCGACTTCATCCTCGAGCTCGCATTCAAAGTGATCCGCGCCGAGCGCGGCATCCTGATGCTGCAATCGAACGGCGACCTGCAGGTCAAATCGGTCCGAACGGGCACCGGCAAGGATCCCGACGAAGAGATCTCTTTCAGTCGTTCGATTGTCGACAAGGTGTCAGAGGAGAAGGTCTCCCTCTTCACGAACAACGCGCTCAGCGACCCGCGGCATCAGCGAAGCATGGGACGACGACGGGGAAGAGTACGGCGAGGACCGCCTTGCCGAGCTCGTGAAGAAAAACGAATCGCTTTCCGTCGTGGAGCTCGAAAAACTCATCCAAAGCGACGTCGAGACCTATACCAAGGGCAGGCCTGCAACGGACAACGTCACCGTTATCATTGTCAAGCGTCTGTAGATCACTTCTGCTACCAGCTATCTGCCGCCTGCTATTCATGCTCGCTAAACGTCGCGCTCCTTCCTTTGACGGGCGTAACTGCATGTGTTATCGTCAAATCTATCCTTTCCTCTAGAGGCGTAATGGTCCAAAAAAGGGACGCTCTTCCCGACGCAACGAGTCTGCGAAAAGACATCAACAAGCTTTTCGAGCACCTCGCCCAAATCGACAGCGCCGAGCCCGGCATCGACCTCGGTGAATGGTTTCCTCGCGTAGACGTTCTCGAGACCAGAAAAAGCGTCGTCGTCAACGTCGAAGCTCCTGGTTTCGGCATCGACGATCTCGATGTCGTCGATGAAGCCTTGAAGGCCGCCCTCGTCGATCACGGCAAGATTTTTCGTATCGCCGAAACTCCGGCGCGGATCGTGGGCCGTTCCTCATCCTCGCAAACCGCCGGGACGGCAGTGACGTGAAGTGAAGCTTCTCGTCGCCGGCGACATCGTCGGCAAGGCGGGCCGTAAGATCGTCCGCAACGGGCTTCGGCACCTCCGCAGCCAGGAAGATTTCGACCTCGTCGTCATCAACGTAGAGAACGCGGCGGCTGGCTTTGGCGTCACGCCGGACATCGCCGACCAGCTCTTCGAGGCGGGTGTCGACGTCCTCACGACCGGAAACCACGTCTGGGACAAGAGAGAGATTCTCGACTATATAGATCAAGAGCCCCGCCTTTTGCGCCCGATCAACTACCCCGATTCCTGCCAAGGGGGCGGAAGCTACGTCGCAACCACCGCGTCGGGGCTCGACGTCGCCGTCGTCAACTTGCAGGGCCGCGTCTTCATGCCCATCATCGATTGTCCCTTCAAAGGCATCGACCGAGAGCTCGAGACCCTCAGCAAGAAGACGAAGTTCATCCTCGTCGACTTTCACGGCGAGGCAACGTCCGAGAAAATGGCGATGGCCTGGTATCTCGACGGACGCGTTTCCGCAATGGTGGGAACCCACACCCACGTTCCCACCGCAGATGAACGTATCCTCCCCAAAGGCACAGCCTATATCACCGACCTCGGCATGTGCGGCCCCTATGATTCCGTGATCGGCATAGCACCCGAAACATCGCTCCCTCGCTTTTTGAAAGGGGTCCCCACCAAGTTCGAGACAGCGAAGGCGAACCCTTGGATGTGCGGCGTCATCATCGATATCGACGAGGAGACCGGGCTCGCTCGCGACATCAAGCGCTTCAAGCTCACCGAAGCGGACCTCTCGGGCCCGTAGGAAAAGTGTCTTCCTCGTCCTCCTCAGTGAGCCGCGACGCGGAACGCACGATTTACTCGGTCGGCGAGATCACGCGCCACATCAAGAACCATCTCGAGAACACCTTCACGGGGATCTGGATCGCCGGCGAGCTCTCGAACTTGAAACGCCCCGCCTCGGGTCACCGTTACTTCACGCTCAAGGACGACCAGGCACAGATTTCCGCCGTGATGTTTCAGAGCGAGGCGCGACGCGTGCGCTTTCGTCCCGAGGACGGGATGGCAGTGCTCGTCTGGGGTCACATTACCGTCTACGAGCCGCGGGGCAACTATCAGATCCGAGTGAAGCGGATCGAGCCGCGCGGTAAAGGAGAACTCCAGCTCGCTTTTGAACAGCTGAAAGCCAAGCTCGAAAAAGAGGGCCTGTTCGCCGAGAGCCTCAAAAAACCTCTCCCACTTCTGCCGCAACGGGTAGGGATCGTCACTTCGCCTTCGGGGGACGCCGTGCGCGATGTGTGCCGCATCCTCCACAGGCGCTATCCGAATCTCGAGGTGCTCGTCTACCCTGCCAAAGTGCAAGGAAGCATGGCTGCAGCGGAGATCGCCCAAGGTGTCCGGGTCTTGAATCGCTTGGGCGGCTTCGACGTGCTCATCGTCACCCGCGGCGGAGGATCTCTAGAAGATCTATCACCGTTCAACGAGGAGTCGGTCGCGCGGGCGATCGCAACATCTGCCATCCCAATCGTCAGCGCCGTTGGACATGAGGCAGATTTCACCATCGCGGATTTCGTGGCCGACCGACGCGCCGCCACACCCTCGGCCGCCGCGGAGATTGTGGTGGAGCGCAAGGAAGATTTCCAGAGGCACGTCACGGTTCTGAAAGGCCGATTGGACAAGGCCATCCTCGCCGGGCGCGACCGACTCGAGGCGAAAGTGCAGAAGGTCGCGGCCCATCAAGCTTTCATGGCGGTGCGCCACGGCGTGGAGCGCCGCAGCCAGCAAGTCGACGAGGCCGATTACCGCATCAGGGGTCTCGTCGAACGGCGCCTCGCGACACTCGCAAAACGCCTCGACGAGACCACAAGGAGGCTCGAAGCGCAGCGGATGGACCACAAGCTCGGCCAGGCGCGCGCCACCCTACAGGCTTTATCGGGACGTCTCGACGCAGCCGAGCTTAAAACAAGGGAGGGGGCCCACCGGACGCTCGGTAGACTCGGTGCCAAACTCGACGCGCTCTCCCCTCTCGGTGTTCTCGGCCGTGGCTATAGCCTTACGTGGACGGCTCAAGGTAAGCTTCTGCGTCGAGCGGCCGACGCGGCGGTAGGCGACGCGGTGCGAGTCGATCTCGACAAAGGTAGTCTTCACTGCCGGGTGGAAGACAAAGATGACGAGCGAACAACCTGAAGACATCAAGCCAAAGGATTTCGAGGACGCGCTCAAGACACTTGAGGGCATCGTGCGCGAGCTCGAACAAGGCGATCTGAGTCTCGAGAAATCGCTCGCACGCTACGAGCACGGCGTGCGGCTAGCGCGTTTTTGCAACAGCAAGCTCGAGGAAGCGGAAAAACGTATCGAGTTGCTCCAAACCAACGAGGACGGGGAGCCGGTGGGTCGCAAACCTTTGGAGCTCAACGAATGAAATCTGTTGTGAGCCGTCAGTCCAGGGACACAAGCATCCCGTTCGACGATTATCTGGCCGAGAGAGCTGCCCTCATCGAGTCATTTCTCGACGAGTGCGTGCCCGGCGAGAACACGCCGCCTGCGACTATCTCTCGTGCGGTGCGCTACAGCCTGTTTGCCGGGGGTAAACGGATGCGGCCGATTCTCGTATTGGCCTGCTCGGAGGCGGTTTCCGGTCGTATGGAAGACGCCTTCCCCGCGGCGGCCGCGTTCGAGATGATCCACACCTATTCGCTCGTGCATGACGACCTCCCTGCCATGGACGACGATTCACTCCGTCGTGGAAAACCGACCTCTCATGTGGTCTTCGGTGACGCCATCGCCATCCTCGCGGGAGACGCGCTACAGACGCATGCGTTCAGGGTGCTCGCGGAAGGCGACTCGCCCGTTGATTCCGAGAAGCGGCTGCGCGCGGTCGCGCGGCTCGCCGCAGCGGCCGGCGCTAGCGGCATGGTGGGCGGCCAAGTCGCCGATCTCGAAGCGGAGCGGACGCCCTCCGACGCCGCGGGCCTCGAGTTCATCCATCGCCATAAAACGGGCGCTCTCATTCGCGCGGCGGCTGAAGTCGGCGCGATTATCGGTGGCGGCTCCGAAGACGACATTGCGCGCCTCACGCTCTACGGCGAGCACATAGGACTGGCTTTCCAAATTATCGATGATATTCTCGACGTGACGGGAACGACCACAACACTCGGAAAATCGGCGGGAAAGGACGCACGAGCCGGCAAAGCCACGTATCCACAAATGCATGGGATCGACAATGCCCGTGAGAAAGCTCAGGAGCTGGTGGCGAAGGCGCTCGACGCAATCGCTCCTTTCGGTGAGCGCGCCGAACCTCTGGCCGAGCTCGCCAAACTGTTTCTTCGCCGAACCTCCTGACCCCAACCGACGATGGCACAACAGCGCGTCGACAAGCTGGTCGTAGAACGTGGCATGGTCCCAACGCGAGAGAAAGCGAAGCGGCTCATTCTCGCCGGCGAGCTTCTTGTCGACGATACGCCCGTCGATAAGCCGGGCACGGTCGTAGCAAAGGACGCGGAGCTACGTTGGCGCCGCCCCCTGAAGACATTCGTGGGACGGGGCGGCGACAAGCTCGCCGGAGCCCTCGATGCGCTAACGCTCGACGTAACCGGTCTGCACGTGCTCGACATAGGTGCCTCCACCGGCGGGTTCACCGATTGCCTGCTACAACGAGGGGCTTTTGAAGTCACGGCTGTCGACGTCGGCAAGGCGCAGCTCGATTGGAAGATCTACTCCGACCCGAGAGTGCACGTACGCGACGAGGTGAATGCGCGCTATTTGACGCCGGAGGATTTTGCGGATCCTTTCGCGCTCGTGACCATCGACGTCTCTTTCATCTCGCTCACGAAAGTCCTGCCGGCGCTGAAGGCGATATTGAAGCCAGGCGGTCATATCTTGATGCTCGTCAAGCCACAATTCGAGCTGAGTCCGAGCGAGATCGAGCGCGGCGGCCTCGTGCGCGACCCGAACAAACACAAAAAAGCCGTCTCGAGCGTCAAAGAAACTGTTCTGAAGCTCGGCCTCGAAATACTCGCCACAACACCTTCCGTGCTGAAGGGTGCTGACGGCAATCAGGAATTCTTTCTATTGGCGAAAGCACGCTCATGAAAGACAAGAAGCTGAAACTGAAGAAAGTCGCCATCGTCGCTAAAGGGCATGCCAAAGAAGCGAAGAGCATCATTCAAGACCTCACGAAATGGCTCGATGAGCGCGGCATCAAGTACGCACTCGAATCGGTGCTCGCGACGAGAGTCGGAACGGGAGCGAGCTTTTCACTCGACAAGATGCCGAAGGACGCTGACATGTTCATCGTCCTTGGCGGTGATGGCACGCTGCTCTCGGTCGCTCGCGCCCTGCGCTCACGGCAAGTGCCGATCCTCGGGGTCAACCTCGGAAGTCTCGGATTTCTCACCGACGTCGCGCTGAAAGATCTCTACCAGACACTCGAGAAAATCGTCGAGGACGACGTGAGCATCGAGCACCGATCGCTTCTGACCGCCGAGCTCGAGCGCAAGGGCGAGGTCATCCTCACCGAGCGCGTGCTCAACGACGCCGTGATTACCAAAGGCGCCATCGCCCGCATCATCGAAGTGAGTGTCGAAGTCGACCATCAATTCGTCGCTATCATCCGCGCCGACGGGCTCATCGTCTCGACACCGACGGGCTCGACGGCTTATTCGCTTGCGGCGGGGGGCCCCATCATCCACCCGAAACTCGAAACGATGGTCTTGACGCCGATTTGCCCGCACACTTTGGCCTATCGACCGGTGGTCATCCCCGATCGCGCCATCGTGACGCTCACGCTCCGGGGCGATCCTGGAGAGGTCTACGTAACGTTCGACGGGCAGGTCAGCGAGCTGCTCAAGCCTGGCGACATCATTCGGGTCCGCAAGAGCCGCAACACCGTCAAGCTAGTGAGCGTTCGCGACAAGAACTACTTTGGAGTTTTGCGGCAGAAGCTTCGCTGGGCCGAGCGCCCGCGCGGACGACGCAGCAAGACGCCACCCACGCCATGAACTAGACCTTCGAAGATGCACCTGCGAGCTTGCGGATCGTTCGCCATTCGTCGGGCGTTACGGTTTGCACCGACAGGCGCTGGCCTTTTTTGAGAAGCGCCATGTTCTCGAGCTCGGCGACTTCTCGAAGCATCTCGAGCGACCACGGTTCGTCGAGCTTCTCCACAAACTCGATATCCACCATAAACCAATAGGGCTTTTCCTTCGTCGCACGCTTTTCGTAGTACTTGTGCTTCGCGTCGAACTGAGTGAAATCCGGATAGGCCTCTTTGCACACGCGTGTAATCCCCACGATGGCTTTCGGGTTCGCGTTCGAATGGTAGAAGAAAACGCCGTCTCCCATCTTCATCTCACGCATGTTGTTGCGTGCTTTAAAGTTTCGAACACCCTCCCAGTAGGCCTGCTTTTCCTTTTTCAGATCGTCGATACTATAGACATCGGGCTCGCTCTTCATGAGCCAATAGGTCTTGGTCGCCATGGACGCCACTCTACTGCCGCGCCTTCGAGGAGGCAACTGCGTTAGAATGCAGGCATGATGAGAACGCTCGGGATGTCCATGGTGGCCCTGCTCGTTTCCTTGCTCGCGGCCCCAGTGTCGAGCCAAGAGTCCAACAAGGCGCTCGAAGACGCGGCGTGGGCAAAACTGAAAGACGCGAAGCTCGACAAGGAAGTTGCCGAGATCATCGTCTCCGGCGATACCGTGACCTTGCGCGGTGAGCCCGCGAGCGCTTACGTCAAGATGAAGGCCATCGAGATCGCGCTGACGGTCGAGGGTGTTGCGGCCGTCGAAGACGACCTGGTCGTCGGCGAGGCCGAAAGCGACGAGGCCCTCATCAAGGATCTCGTCAGCAAGATTTTGAGCTACCCCCACTACACCGTGTTCGACGATGTCGGCTTCCAGTTGCAAGATAGCGGCATCGTGGTCTTGACTGGTTATGTAACGGAGGGGTTCAAAAAGAACGAGCTCGAAGAGCGCCTCGGAAGGGTGCGCGGCGTGCGCGAGCTAAAAAGCGTGCTCGAGATCCTGCCCATGTCGTCAACCGCTGAAAAACTGAGAGAGCGCTTGTTCCGGAATATCTACGAGCACAACCTGTTCTTTACCTACGCGAATCGGACGAACCCGCCCATCCACATCATCGTGGACGGCACCAACGTCATGCTGACCGGAGCGGTGCGAAACAAAATCGAGAGGATCCAGGCCGAGTCGATCGTGCGCAGCACGTTTGGCGTGATCAACATCGATAATCGCCTGCAAATAGCCAAATGAGACGATGAGCGAAACGAGCCTCGAATTTTTTTATGGCATCTTGCTGGTCTCCGAAAACCCGAAGCGGCTCGTCACGTTCTATCGCGACGTCCTCGACATTCCTCTCGAGGAAGAACGACACGACGACACCCTCCCGCACTGGGGCTGTAATATCGGCGACATCCACTTCGCGATCCACCCAATCGACGACTTCCCCGACGACAAAAAAGTCGGGCGTCGGAGCCATCAAGCTCGCCTTCAATGTTTTCGACGCGCACGCGCTCGCCGCAAAGCTCGAGGCGCGCGGTGTCGAGCTACTCTACCCGCCAAAAGATACGGGTTTTTTCATCAGCGTGGCACTGCTCGACCCCGACGGCAATTTCATCGAGATCACCGAGCTCGTCAACGAGTGGTTCGAGATGCTCGAAGAGCGTCGGAAAAAGGACCTTGACATCGTGGACCGGTGGAAGGCCGTGAAGCGCCGCTCCGCCGATTAGCTTGTGCCCTCACACCGAGGTTCAAATCTTACGTGTGCTGCACGGCGCACAGGATCTTTTGTCGATTCTCGATCGTCCCGGTGGACTCCACGACGACAATTGAAGTAAGTCGTCGCGGCGACCCACGGAAGGAACGGAGTTTCGAGCATGTCCCGACCTTTTCCGTCATTGCGCGTTGGCTGGATGACGTCGCAGGCCGGGCCAAAATGCGACCGCGTCCGGACGAGGTTCGAGCACCTAACGAAGCTCCGGGCCGCCCACGCGATTGTCGTGTACGAAGCGGTCGCGTGCGGGCATCACCACCTCGGGAAGGCTGTTCTTGTCGATAATCACGTCTTCAGCAATGATCTCGTTCTTGTGCAAGAGGAACGCGACGAGGCTATAGACTTGGTCGGGCGTCAAGCTTCCGGGCTCATCGAAAGGCATCGCGCGATAGGTGTAGTCGTAGAGCGTCGTCGCGTAAGGCCAGTAATTGCCAATCGTCCTCGAAAGACCCGTCGTCGTGGCGAAAGGAAAGCCTTCGCGAGGCTCGCGACCCACGAGGACGTCGTTGGGGCCTTCCGTTCCCGTGATGCCGTGGCACGAGGCGCAGAGCTGGTAATAGAGCTCTTCGCCTTTCGCGACGGTGCCCTCCCCATCCGGCAATCCCGTGCCGTCAGCCATCACGTCGATGTCCAACGCTTTGATCTCCGCCTCGATCGGCGTCCTACCGAAGCCGTATGTGCCATTATCGTCTTCGGCCTGGGCCGTTGCTAAACCGACCACGATGGTCGCGAGCCACACAATCCTCATGCGTTTGCTCCGAATACGATCGCGCCGTCTTGGCGTACCGTCCAAGCTCGGATGTGGTGGTAGTGGTACGAGGTTCCGGGACCGCGTACCTTCTTTAGCTCCGCATGCGTGGGCTGGGTCTGGCCGGTCTCATCGGTGGCCCGGCTCATGAGCGTCGCTTGCTCGCCGTTCCAATCCCACGCGAAGCGGAATCGCGTGTGGCACTTGGTTATCACCGGCTCCTGCAAGGTGGCTTTGTTCCAACTTTCGCCGCCATCGGTGCTGATATCAACGCGAACGATCTTTCCGCGGCCGCTCCAGGCGATACCTTTAATCTCCCGGAAACCCTTCTCGGTCAGCGTGATGGGATAAGCGGGATAAGTAATGATGATTTTGCGTCCATCACGAAGCTGAACTGGCGTGCCTTTCCGCCGGGAAGCGGGTCGGTATATTTCGATGTCTCTTCGCGGGTCATGAATGGTTTGTCCGCCAGCTCTAGGCGGCGGATCCATTTCACGTTCGAGCTTCCCTCGAAACCCGGCAGGAATAGCCGTGCGGGATAGCCTTGCTCGGGTCGGATCGGTTCGCCGTTTTGACCGTAGGCGATCATCGCATCGTCCCAACCCTTTTCGACGGGGATGCTACGCGTCATGACGGCGGCGTCCATCGCTTCGGCGAGAAACCACTTGGCCTCGGGCAAGACGCCAACGTCCTTGAAGAGTGTTCTTAGCGGCACACCGATCCACTCGCTCGTGCTCGTGAGGCCCTCGACCTGCTGCAGTGTCTCCTCTTTGTTTGCTTCCGGGTTCCGATAAGTGCGGAAGCCGTTTCCCGAGCATTCGAGGAATCGGGTGACGGCTTCGGCGGGAAAACGCTTCAGCTCGGCGAGCGTGAACATGCGCGGGCGCTCCACCATCCCGTGGATCAAAAGCGAGTAGCTGTCGGGATCGATCTCGGGAATACCGGCGTGGTGCCGCTCGAAGTGCAGATCGGCCGGGGTAATGATCCCTGCGAGGTCTTGCAGCGGGGTGTTCGATGCCGTGCGCATCGAGCTGAAATAGGTCCGCTTAGGTTTCTCGAAGCGTGAGCGCTCACCGACTTCTTTCGCGGGGCCTCCCTGGACTTTCGTCGGGTCTTTCGTCCCGGATTCCTGCGCCGGCAGTATCTTTGCAGAGGCGGCAGAAACGGCTGCAGCCGTACTCGCCAATAGCGCCCTTCGGCTGATCTTACCCTTCGACATATTTCGTCCTCCCGATGAGAGCGCATGTTACACTGCCGGGAAGACGACGAGAAACTCGGGCGGAAGCGATAGCTCGCTCCCGCCCTGCTTCAGCGTCCAAGGCTCGCCACTCGCTCTCGGGGCAATGAGGACGACGAGTACCCCCGCCGCCCCGTCAAGAGGCTCGAGCGCAAATACCGCGCGTCCGCCTTCGTACCGGAGGGCCGCAACACGCCAGGTCTCGTCATGAAATTGGACCCAGCTTCCCGGTCGAAGCTCGCTCGCGCGGAGCGGCGCCTCAGGGAGGCGAATGCGCAACTGGTCGAGAAGCCGCTTTATCCGCCGCAGAAGGTTCACGACGCCTCTTCCTCATCCTCGAACTCCTTGTCTTTCTTCTTCTTTTTCTTCTTCTTTTTCTTCTTCTTTTTCTTCTTCTTTTTCTTCTTCTTTTTCTTCTTCTTTTTCTTCAGCTTGCCGCGCAGCTTCGCCATCCGATCGTCCACCGCATCGTCCACGTCGGAGTCTTCGGCGCGGCGGCGCAGATGGTCGCCCCCAAGCTCGTCGTCGAGCTTCAAGTAGGACCGCTCGGCCGAAGCTTGGAGCTCGACGCGCTCGCTCACGCGGTCGAACTCGCTTTGGAGATTCGCCCGTTGAACTCCAACCATAACCTTATTAATGGCCCGTCGTGCCTCTCCCTGGCGCATCTGCGCTTGCAAGACCTCGAGCCTCGAACGGGCCTTCTGCATCCGGTCGTGCAGATTCACAATAGCTTCCCGGATCTCCTCCGTCTCGTGGCTTTGCGTGTGAAGCTCCTCCTGCAAGCGATCGCGCTGCCTCTCCGCCTTCTCAGCCCGGAGCAGCATGTCGCGGGCGCCGTCTTCGGCGCCCTTTTTCATAGCCCTCTCGGCGGCAGCCTCCCATTGCTCCATGTCTTTCTCGTGGTATTTGGTACGGCTTCGCAGCCGATCCTCGTTGGCCATGGCTCAAGCCACGGCGCGCCTGGCCGCTTCGAGCTCCTCTTCCATATCGAGCACGAGCTGATTGAGCGAGTGCTCGGGGTCTTCGAACCGCGTGAGGACCGCGTCGATGCTGCCTTTGACAAGCAAAGTGAATCGCTGAGTAACGTTCATGGTATTCCTCCTTTGTTTAGTACGCTCAAGGTCCCTTCATCTCGCCCGACGGAGCATGGATTGGGTTCGAAGAGATGCGCCGCGTCCTGCGAAAAATTCCGGTTCTGGGCGGTGCTCCGATCACGATCTGCGAGTTATCGTTCGGCATTGCCGGCGCAAGTTGGGGCGACGACGGCACCATCGTTTTCGCGACCCCTCGAAGCGGTCTTTTTCGGGTATCGGCAGACGGCGGAGAACCCCGGCAGCTGACGAAGCCCAACGACACCGGCGACGCCCACCTATGGCCGGAGATGCTCCCGGGCAGCGAGACGGTGCTATTTACGACTGATCGATTAGGCGCCGGCGGGTTCGACGTCGCGGTTTTGTCGCTCGAGACTGGTGAGCAAAGCGTACTTGTTCGAGGTGGCACGTCTCCCGCTACCTTCCGACAGGACATATCATGTACGTCATGAACGGCACGTTGATGGTCGCTCCGTTTGACAGAGAGCGCTCGGAAATAACAGACAATGCCGTGCGCGTATTGTCGGACCCCTTTACGAAAGCCTCCGGAGCCGCGGACTTCGACGTGTCAGACGACGGCGTTCTCATTTATCTGCCAGAGGGGCCGGATATCGCCGACAGGAGCTTGGTCTGGGTGGGTCGTCAGCGGCGCGAGGAACCACTTCGCGTCGAGCCGCGACCCTATGTCAGTGTTGTCCGATCTCCTGGTGGAGATCGGATCGCATCCAGCGTAAAGGAGCCAACGGGGTCCGGGGACATTTGGATTCACGACGTGACCCGGGACAGGTTCACACGGCTCACGTTCCCTACGTGCCTCGATCGCTATCCGGTTTGGACGCCGGACGGCGAGCATGTGGTGTTCCAATCCTTTCGTGACGGGGTAGGCCTGTTCTGGAAAGCGGCGAACGGCACCGGGTCCGCCGAGCGTCTGACGCGCGGCCTTACCATGCCCTTCTCGGTATCGCCCGACGGCCGTACGCTCGCCGCTATGACGTCGCATACGGAGACCGCTTGGGACATTGCCAAGGTATCGCTCGAGGGAGACCGGACCACGGAGCCACTGGTAGCCGACCCTCACAATCAGTGGCACCCACAAATCTCACCGAGTGGAAAATGGCTCGCGTACCATTCGCGGAAGTCTGGCCGGCCCGAAATATTCGTCCGACGCTACCCGAACGTGGACGACGGACAGTGGCAGGTCTCGACGGGAGACGGGACCTACCTATGTGGTCTCCCAATGAAGATGAGCTCTTCTATCGTTACGAGGACGAGATGATGGCCGTTCCCGTCGTGACCCATGGCGGGTTCGCGTACGGCGCACCTGCGGTCTTGTTCAAAGGTAGCTACTGGACGGGCGGAGAGAGAAATTACGACATCGGCGCGGACGGGCAGCGGTTCTTGATGATCAAGGACGAGGCGTCGAAAGACGAGTCCGGACGCAACGACATTCATGTCGTCCTCAACTGGTTCGAGGAGCTCAGAGCGCTTCAGTAAGGAGTTTGCGATGAAGGTAGTAGCAGCGATGTTGATCGGCATTTTTGCGGGAACGCTATCCGCTCAGGACAAGGAACCTACGCCGGTTCGACAAAACCCAAATATCACCCGCCCGATCACGAACGAGAATTTCGACAGTGCCGTGGTGAACTTGCTCCAGCAGCTCGTCGCTGTCTACGGTCCGATCGCCAATAGCAACGACCGGCCCAACCCCTACACGCGCATCGAGCCGTTCGGGGAGCCCCCTCCGGGAAATAACGGCGAGTGGGCGGCGGTGACCGGCGCCGAAGGCGGACCAGACGGCAACCTCTACATATTCCACCGATGCCAATCGAACTCCTGTGTCGGTCGGCCGGAGCCGCCCATCGTCAAGCTGGATCCGCGTACGGGCGCGGGACTCGACACATGGGGAGAGGGACTGATGGCGTTCCCGCACGGATTCCACGTCGACTACGAGGGCAACGTGTGGACGACGGATACCGGCCGCGGGGATGGTCCGGGTGGACACGTCGTCAGAAAGTTCAGCTCCGATGGTGAGCTTCTGATGACCATCGGGCAATCCGGGGTCCCGGGTGACGGCCCAGGGATGCTACGCGAGCCGACCGATGTCGTCGTCTCACCCGAGGGCATCATCTTCGTGACCCAAGGTCACCTCAAAAACGGTCCCCATTCGCGCCTGTCCAAGTTCGCCGCAGACGGATCGTTCATCGAAACTTTCGGCAGCACGGGCCAGGGCCACCTTCAGTTGAGCGCGCCCCACTCCATCGCCATGGATACCGAGGGCCGCCTCTTCATCGCCGACCGCGACAACAACCGGATCATGATTTGGGACCAGGACGGAAACTACATCGACCAGTGGACCCAGTTCGGGCGGCCCAGCGGTGTGTACATCGACCACACCGACACGATCTACGTGGCCGACTCGGAATCCTGGGGACCGGACAACCCGGGCTGGAAGAAAGGGATTCGGATCGGAAGTGCTACGACAGGACAGGTCCACTACTTCATCGAAGACATCGAATCGAGGGACATGGCTCATAGCGGAGCGGAAGGCGTCGGCGTCGATGCGCTCGGCAATGTGTATGGCGGCGTCGTTCGCCGGCAGATGCTGGAGCGCCACGAGCCTCAAGCAGTGCAGCCCACGCGCGGCGCAACGTGGCCGGAGCCTCGGAATTAGTCCCCTGGAGTAGTCGCCCCAAGATCA
Organism: Acidobacteria bacterium bin61; assembly: GCA_963578475.1. Taxonomy (GTDB): domain Bacteria; phylum Acidobacteriota; class Vicinamibacteria; order Marinacidobacterales; family SMYC01; genus SMYC01. The sequence continues at coordinate 13,775 of CAUZCL010000037.1, forward strand.
GTGCTCCTGGCGCTCCCGCGTACCTCTCGTGAGTCTTTTTGCTCCGGAGCCATCCGCGTTCACGACATGTACGGTCTGAATCGCGGGGCCAGCTTCGCGAACTCGACACGTGCAATCAGTAGATGCCATTAGGCAATGGCATCTACTATAAATTATGCCATTATCGCATTATGGAAGTGACGCTGGACCGATTCGGGCGGGTGGTTCTGCCCAAGAGGCTACGGGATGATCTCGACCTCGACGCAGGCTCCGTCCTCATCGTCGAAGAAGTCGAAGACGGGATTCTTCTGAAGCCGGTTCGGGACGAGCCTAGTCTGGTCGAGAAGGAAGGAGTGCTGGTGTTCGTCGGAAAATCGACGGACGACGTTCCCGATGCGATGGAAAAGCTGCGCGCTAAACGACTCCGAGTGTTGACTGATTGGAAGCCGCGGTGCCAATGAAGGCCCTGTTCAACACCTCGGTGCTCGTAGCCGCAAGTGTCGAAACGCATCCGATGCACGCACTTGCGTGGCCGTGGCTCAAACGCGCTCACTCCGGAGAGATGGAGTATTGCGTCGCGGCCCATTCGTTGGCCGAATGCTAAGCCGTGCTCACTGCTCTCCCTGTTCGCCCGCGCATCGCACCCACGACAGCGGCGCGCATCATTGATAAAAACATCGAGCGACACGCGAAGATCGTCGCGCTGACGGCCTCGGACTATCGCCGTGTCGTTCACCAACTCGCTCGTCTCGGGCTTTCGGGCGGTGTCGTATACGATGCCATCATCGTTAGAAGTGCTGCGAAAGCAGAGGTCGAGCGCCTAGTCACGCTCAATCCCAACCACTTCACACGCGTGTGGCCTGAGGGTGCCGATATCGTTTCCGTCCCCTGAGCGAAGAAGTTGTGAGGAGACCGGAGGCGCGGCAAACTCCAAGCCACGTTCCGTGACCACGCCTTCTCCAAGAACCTCGATGGCTCAATTGGGAGTAGAATCCCACCATGTTTTGGCTGACGGTATTTGCAAGTGTCGTAGCTGGTTTCCCCAATTTCGTGCCGCACGTGATCACCAACGATATGCCTGGCGCCTATTGCATTCGGGCAGCGGATGTAGACGGTGACGGCAAAGTCGATGTCATTGCACAAGGCCGAGAGGTCGTCTGGTTCGAGAATCCCACATGGGAGAGGTTTCCGATCGTCTCCGAGACCCGTGGCAATATCTTTCTTGCCCCCGCGGATCTGACCGGTGACGGCTTGCCCGAGATCGTGCTCGCCTCCGACTTCGGACTCTCGAGGAGCTCCGACGGTGGCACGTTGACTCTCTTCGAACGCAAAGTTGATCTGCAAGACCCGTGGACCGGTCGCAAGATTGGCACCGAGCCGACCGCTCATCGACTCTATTGGGCCGAGCTCGATGGCGAAGCGCCGAAGGAGCTATTGGTTTCACCGATTATCGGACACGGTGCGGAAAAACCTGCATACGACCAGTCAGCCGTGGAGCTCGTCGCTTATTTCGTCCCGAAGAACCTCGATGAGCCCTGGCAGCGCCGCGTCATCGACCACTCGCTTCACGTCTCTCACTCCGTTCAACCCATCGATATCGACGCCGATGGTCGCGACGAAATCTTGATCGTTGGCTACGAGGGCGTATTTCTTTTCGATGGCGACGGCGCGTCCTGGACGAAGACGAAGCTCGGCGAGGGCTATCAGGCGGAGCCTGCCCCCAACCGCGGCGCCAGCGAAGTCGCGCTCGGTCGCTTGTCAGAAAATGCGCGCTTTCTCTCAACGACCGAGCCGTGGCACGGTCATCAAGTCGTCGTGTATCGACCCGGCAACGCTTCAAAGCCCTGGACGCGCCACGTCATCGACGATGTGCTCGTGGGCAGCCATGCGCTTGCCGTCGCAGACTTCAACGGCGACGGCATCGACGAGATCGTCGCCGGCTATCGGGGCGAAGGAACGAGCCTGTACGGCTACTCGGCCGTGAGTGCCGACGGCGCGCAATGGAACAAACACATCATCGACGACGGCGGCATCGCCGCACAGCGATGCGAGGCGGTCGACATCGACGGAGATGACGACCTCGATCTCATCGTATCGGGAGGAAGCACCCACAACGTGAAGTGGTACGAGAATCGCAGCCAGTAGCCCTCGAACTGCGCGAGCCGTCGTCCGGCTCGATCATCGGAACCCGCGACACGGAAGCCCGCGCCTCAGCGTATGACGTACCACTCCGTCTGATAGGGCCGGAAGTAGATGTACCCGTCTGTCGTGAGATAGGCGTCGTCTTCCATGGGGATCGTGACGGTCCCTCCGCCGTATTCCGGAACCGCCGTCGTGGCGCTGAACTCGACGGAACGGTAGGAGCCTGCTCGCAGAATCGAGTCTCGACCGGGAAGGGTCGACATGTCCATGTTCCGCGCATTGATGGACGGCCCGAGCGCATGACCGTGATACCCGATGGGGTGGGAGTAGAGACTCGGAAGAAAGTCCACACCTTCGAGCTTTTTCGCGATGGCGAGCGTCGCCTCCCAGCCCGTCATCCCTGGCCGCGGCTCGGACGCGAAGGCTTCGTGCACCACGTTCGCGTTCGCCATAGCAAACTGAAGTCCCGCGGGTACGGTTTCCTCACCCTCGCGTAAGATGTACGCGACCTTTTGCCAATCGCTCGCAAAGCCGAGGTAGTTGAATCCGCAGTCGAGGTGGATGATGTCCCCGGGCTGGAAGACGAGGCTGTCCGGAGCGGGGTGGATATAGGGAATCATGGCATCGGTATCCGGGTCGTAGCGTTGCACCGCCACGTGAATCTCGAACCAGGGCACGCCCCCGACGCCGAGCTCTGCAATCGTCTCCTCGAAGAACCACTTGATCTCTGCCACCCGGGTGACACCAGGTGTGATCACTTCGTTGGAAAGCGCGCGCTGTGCGATCACGTCGGTCACCAGCACCAGGCTGCGATAGGGCTCGAGCTCACCCGGCAGGCGTGTATCGAAGTAGTCTTCAATGAGCGCCGCGGCGGAGACGAAACGAGACTCGGAGCCCGGGCCCAATGCATCGGCAAGAAACTGGTATGCGTCGTGAGTCAAGCCGCTATCGTGGCCGCGAGCTCCGGAAATGTTGAGCGCAATCGTCTCGGGTTGATACTGCTCCCAAAGAGCCTTCAGGCCGGTGCGGGTATCTTGTATCCCTCTCGCGTTGCGCGCCGCTGGAAGTGGCTCGAAAAACCGCGCATAATCTTCCGTCGGTCGCCAGTAGTCCGAGTACCTTTTCAGACCGTCCGCTCCCACGTCGACGAAGACGATCACATCCCGGCGCCGGGTGTAGTGCAGAGGCGGCGCGACATACTGCGTAACGGGATCGGCGTGGAACTCCTCGCTCACGACGATCCACATCTCGATCCGGTGGGAGCGCATGAGGTCGAGCAACATCTCGTGCTTCTCGGCGAGCCACTCGAGGCGTAGCTCGTACTGCGCCCGCTTCCCCAGAAGCTCGGGCATTGCCGGGATGACGCGACCGTCGAAGAGCTCGATGGGGCCGCCCTCGCGCGGCAAATCAGGGCTCGCGGATGGAGCACAGGACAGCGCTGCAGCCAGAACGAGGGCGATGCAGACGACATGTGCCGCATGACTCATCAGTTGAGATTCTAATCCAACGTTTCGGTGGGCTCGATTAGCGGTCATCGGAACAGGAATCCTATGGAATTCGCTGGACGATGGCAAACCTCCGCTCTTCCGCTCGTGCCAGCCCGACTTTGAACACGGCGTCGCCGTCGACTAAGATGCCGCCTATGCACGCGAGTCTTCGTGATGCGCGGGTGGTCCTGCTCGAGCCCGACATCAACCCGATCACTAGGCGCTTCGGGCTGCCCAAGGTGGCGAGCTACCCGCCACTCGCACAAGTGCGGCTCGCTGGCCAAATCGACGGGGGCGGTGTTGAGGTCGTCGATCTTCGCGTGCCGGGCGAAACCAAACGGTTCCTCCGGACACTTCCAGACGACCCGGGGAGGCGCCGGCCGAGGGCTCGGCGGCCGCGACCGTTTACGAAGGTTATGGCACCCGCGAGCTCGACGGCTTCGATCCCACGCCACACGAAGCGACGTGCCGCTGAGCGACGTCATCCTTCACATCGAAGGCCTCCACAAATCCTTCGGCGATGTCGAAGTCCTCAAGGACATCGACATCGAGCTCTCGCGAAAAGAGATGCTATTCCTCATCGGCCCGTCGGGCTTGGGCAAGAGCACGCTCCTTCGCTGCTGCAACCGTTTGGAAGAGCCGTCTTCCGGCGTGATCTCGTTCGACGGCGAGAACATCTTGAGCGCCGAGACCGACGTGAACCGATTACGCCAAAAAATGGGCATGGTGTTCCAGTCGTTCAACCTCTATCCGCACATGACGGCGCTCGGAAACGTGACGCTCGCGCTTCGAAAAGTGCTAAAGCGGCCGAAGCGCGAGGCCGAGGACGCGGGACGGGCCGCGCTCGAGCAGGTCGGGCTCGTCGACAAAGCAGACGCCTACCCGAACGAGCTCTCCGGAGGTCAGAAGCAACGGGTCGCCATCGCACGAGCGCTCGCGCTCGAGCCGAGGATGCTCCTAATGGACGAGCCTACGAGCTCACTGGATCCAGAGCTTGTGGGAAACGTACTGAAAATCATCCGTGAGCTGCGGGCGGTGGGGATGACCATGCTCATCGTCAGTCACGAGATGGCCTTCGCCCGTGAAGCCGCCGACCGCGTTCTGTTCATGGACGCAGGCGAGATCGTCGAGCAAGGGGATCCGGAAGCGCTCTTCACCGAACCGCGCGAACCGCGCACGCGCGCCTTTCTCGAGCGTTTTCAAAGTTAATGGGATCGCTCGTCGACAGTTTCTTCAACGCGGAGATTCTGGCGCAAGCGCTGCCGGCCGTCACGACGGGACTCTGGGTCACGCTGCAGCTAACGCTCGCCATCATCCCGACAGGCATCACACTCGGACTCGCATTAGCACTCGCGCGCGTGCGGCGCCTTCGCCCTCTCAACATTCTGATCGTCATCTTCGTCGACGTATTTCGCGCGCTCCCACCTCTCGTCATCTTGATCGTGCTCTACTTCGCGCTCCCCTATCTCGATATCCAGCTCTCGGGATTTACCGCCGCCTAGCTCGGATTGAGCCTCGTCCTCGCGGCCTTTTCCGAAGAGATTTTCTGGGCCAGCATCTTGTCCGTCGACGAGGGCCAGAGGGAGGCCGCGCGCGCGACGGGGCTCGGCTTGGGCGCGACGCTCATCTATGTCGTCCTGCCTCAAGCGGTTCGCCTCGCCATCGCGCCGTTCACGAACCGCGCGATCGCCGTCGGCAAAGGAACAGCCCTCGCCTCCGTCATCGCCGTACCCGAGATCCTCAATCAAGCGACGAGCATCCAAGCGCAAACCGCCAACCCGTCGCCGTTGACGCTCGCAGCGATGGCCTACCTCGTGCTTTTTCTGCCGCTCGTGGTGGCGAGCCGATGGGTGGAATCGCGTTTTCGGTGGAGGCATTAGTGCAATCTCTCGTCGAGAGCTTCTTCAATCCATAGATTATGGAGGCGAGCCTTCCCTACTTGGTCCGGGGGCTCTTCATGACGCTTCAGCTCTCGGCCATCGTCATCCCGACAGGCGTCGTGAGCGGCGCCGTGCTCGCGATGCTCTTCAGCTCGCGCAACCGATGGCTCCGCGCCCTCCTCATTGTCTATGTCGACTTCTTCCGCGCTTTCCCCCCTCTCGTCCTCGTCATCTTCGTGTTCTACGGGTTTCCCTATCTCGGGATCGAGATTTCGAATCTCGCTGCCGTGAGCCTCGCGTTCGTCTTGAACACGTCGAGCTTCTACGGAGAGTTTTCGCGCGGGCATAGAGAGCATTCCCGCCGGGCAGTGGGAAGCGGCGCACTCGACGGGGCTCTCTACCGTCCAAGCGATGACCTATGTCGTGTTGCCACAAGCAACGCGCAACGTGCTTCCCGACCTCGTGAGCAATACGCTCGAAGTCGTGAAGCTCACTTCGCTCGCGAGCGTCGCGCACTTCCAGAGCTCGTGCGGATGGCGCGCGTGGCGCAAGGCGTAACGTTCAACCCCACCCCCCTCGTGATGGCCGCGCTCTTTTACCTCGCGCTCCTTTGGCCCCTCGTCCGGCTCTTGAGTTCGATCGAGCGTCGTTTGGCCGCATCCGTTTGAGTTAGAATCATTCCATGAACGATATCGCTACGCTCTTGACTGAGCCGGTAACGACGGTCGCGGTCGTCGGCGCCACGGACAATCCGGGGAAATACGGCTACGTCATCTATCGCGACCTCAAGCGCAAGGGCTACAGCATCTACCCCGTCAATGCCAAGCGCTCCGAGATCGACGGCGACAAAGCCTATTCGAAGCTCGCCCAGATTCCGGAAAAGCCGACGATCGTGAACATCGTCGTGCCGCCCTCCGAGACGATCCAAATCTTGGAAGAGAGCCTTGCGCTTCATCTCATGAATATCTGGCTCCAGCCCGGCGCCGAGAGCCCGGAGACGATGGCCTTTCTGCAGGAGCACGATTTCAACTACCTCGCCAATGCTTGCATCATGATCGAAAGCCGTCTCGCAATTCGGTGACCGTGAAACGTGAAGCCCATCGTCGTCATCAATCCCAACTCGACCGAGGAAGTCACGCGCGGCATCGACGGCGCGCTCGACCCGCTTAGGCTCGAGGACGGCCCGCCGATCGAATGCGTGACGTTGAAAGAAGGGCCGCCCGGCATCGAGTCACAAGCCCATGCCGATGCTGTGGTCGCACCGCTCTGTAAGTTGATCCGATTGCGCGACGACTCCGCGAGCGCATTCATCATCGCGTGCTACAGCGATCCCGGATTGCATGCGGCGCGCGAGACGACGTCGAAGCCCGTTCTCGGGATTGCCGAGAGTGCCATGGTCACGGCTCTCACCCGCGGGGAGCGCTTCGGCATCATCTCGATTCTCGACGCGTCGATCCCGCGGCACCAGCGCGCGGTGCGCGCCGCAGGTCTCTCCGCCCGTTTCGCCGGCGACGTGGCGATAGGCGTTAGCGTCGTCGATCTCGCGGGCAAAGACCAAGTCTTCGTAAAACTCGTCACCGCGGGCCGACGCTTGCGTGACGACGACGGCGCGAACGTGCTCATCCTCGGTTGCGCCGGGATGGCGCGTTATCGGAAACGGCTCGAGGACACGCTCGGCATGCCCGTCATCGATCCCACGCAGGCGGCGGCGACCCTCGCCATCAGCGCGGTGCGGCTGGCCTGAGAATTGTCCCAACGCATTCGCACGCGCGACCGCGCGAAGATGGCGTCATGAAGAAACGATTTTTCGGGCAAGTCGACGCATTTCCCAAAACCGCTACTACGACAATCCCGCGGCCATCGTCTTCGACGTAGAGGGTCTCTCACAGGAGATGATCCAGCGCATCGCGCGCGAAATGAATCTCTCGGAGACAGTGTTCGTGCTGCCGGCGACCGAGCCGAGTGCGCATTACTGGTCGCGCATCTTCACGCCGCAAAGCGAGCTTCCGTTCGCCGGCCATCCCACCCTCGCGACTGCCTACGCGATGTTGCACTCGAAGCGGGTCACGCCGGAGGGAAACGTCTTGCGCCAGCAATGCGGGATCGACATCGTGCCGGTCGCCTTCGAGCGCGAGGGCGACGACGTGCGCTTTTCCATGACACAAGGAAAGCCCGCCTATCGCGACGCCGAAGTCGATGCTGGCCTCGCGGCCTCGATGCTCGGCTGCGCCGAATCGGACATCGGTGAAAGCGGCACGGAAATCGTCTCGACGGGCTCTGGTGGATCGACGCGAAATACGAGCTGCGCGTTCCCGCGGCCTGGCGCCGTGCTTTTCAAGAAGTGCTCGTCTCCCAAACCTCCGGGGAGCTCGAAATCGACGTCAAGGACCGTGTTTTTAGTTTCGCAATCACGCCCATCGCCGAAGCCGACTATATCTACGTCTACGGGCAGGACATCACAGAACGGAAGCTCGCCGAAGAAGCGCTCATCGCCGCGAAAGACGCCGCCGAGTCTGCCTACCGGACGAAGAGCACCTTTCTCGCGAACATGGGCCACGAGCTGCGCACGCCCCTGAACGCCATCCTCGGCTATTGCCAGATCATCGAGGAGGAAGCCCACGACGCAGGCCACGACAGCTACTTGCCCGACCTAGAGAAAATCCAAGACTCCGGCAAGCACCTTCTCGGTCTCATTAGTCAGATTCTCGATTTGTCCAAGATCGAAGCGGGTAAAATGGGGTCGCATTACGAGTCGTTTGCCGTGTTGCCCGTGCTCGAAGAGGTCACGGCCAGCTTCGCGGAGCTCGCGGCGAAGAACAACAACCGCATCGTGACGCATTACGACGCGAGCCTAGGGAACATGCACGCCGATCTGGACAAAGTCCGCCAGATTTTGTCGAATCTCGTGAGCAACGCCGCCAAGTTCACGTCGGACGGCGTCATCACCATCGAAGCGGTCCGTTCGGCGCAGCCCAACGGGGAAGACCCGTTCTTGTTCAAGGTTCAGGACACCGGCATCGGCATTGCCGAAGAACGGATTGGCGCTATCTTCGAGCCTTTCACGCAAGTCGACTTCTCGGCGTCGAGAAAGTTCGGCGGCGCAGGCCTCGGCCTCGCGCTAACACGCAGTTTTTGCGAAATGATGCACGGGAAGATCGACGTCGATAGCGAACCTGACGTCGGTACGACATTTCAGGTCTCGCTTCCGGCGAGGCCTCCCTCGGAGACGTCCGAAGTGATCGAGCGGGTCTTCTCGGCCGTCGGCAAGCCTGCGAAAGGTTCCGACGCCACCACAATCCTCGCCATCGACGACAACCATATCGTGCTCGACCTCCTGTGTCGCATGTTGAAGGAACACGGCTTTGAAGTCATCCGGCCGATAGCGGCCAGAAGGGTCTCGAGCTCGCTCGCGAGCTTCGCCCGGCTGCGATCACGCTCGATGTGATGATGCCCGAAATGGATGGCTGGGCAGTTCTCGCCGCGCTGAAAGCCGATCCCGAGCTCGGCGAGATCCCGGTCATCATGTTGACCGTGATCGAAGAGCGCGGAGCAGCCATAGCACTTGGGGCCTCGGATTATCTCCTGAAGCCGATCGAGCGCAAGCAGCTGCTCGGAGTGCTGAAGCGGCACACGGCAGGGACCGCCGCGCCCGTGCTCATCGTAAACGACGAGCCCGTTTAGCGCGAATTTTTACGCCGCATCCTCGACCACGAGGGGGTCGATGTCATGGAGGCCACTAACGGCGCGGAAGCGCTCGCCAAGATCGACGCTCGCCGGCCGTCGCTCGTGCTCCTAGACTTGATGATGCCCGAGATGGACGGCTTTCAGGTGGTCGTGGCTCTCCGCAACTCGCCCAAGACCAGTGACATCCCAGTAGTCGTTATTACCGGAAAAACCTGACCGACGATGAGCGCGCACGTTTGAAGGGGTGGATGGTAAACACGATCGAGAAGAGAAGCATCCCTCAAGAACAGCTCGCCGGCCGAGTCCGGGAGCTCGTCAAAGACCAGACGTAAGACCTTTACTTTGGCGGGGGCACGACACCGGTCTGGCTCGCGATGAGGCCGTAATGCTCGATGCGCCGGTGCTTGTCGAAGTTGAAGATGTTCTCTTTGATGTCGCGCCCGACATCGAGGTCGCAGTCATAGGCGATGAGCTCGTCCTCTTCCGTGATCGATTGCGCGACGATCTCCCCGGTGGGCGCCACGATGGCTGAGCCTCCTATGAGCCCATAGCCGTCTTCCTTGCCCGCTTTCCCCGCGGCAACCACCCACGTGCCGTTTTGATAGGCGCCGGCCTGAAGCGATAAGAGGTGATGAAACATGCGCCGATGGACCGGCTCGCGGTGATAGATGTTGTCGGTCGGCGTGTTGTAACCGAGCACGACCATCTCGACTCCTTGAAGCCCCATCACACGGAACGTCTCGGGCCAGCGCCGGTCGTTGCAGATGCACATCCCAAAGATGCCGTCGAAGGCGCGCCAGACAGGAAAGCCGAGATCGCCGACCTCGAAGTAGCGCTTCTCCAGATGCTGAAAGGGCGCGTCCGGCCAATGATCGGCGTGTCCCGGAAGATGGATCTTGCGGTACTTCCCGACGATCGCGCCATCCCTGTCCACGAGAATCGCGGTGTTGAAGTGATGCTCGCCTGCTAGCTCTGCGTAGCCAAGATGAAAGCCGATACCGAGCCTTTTCGCTTCTTCGAAAAGAGGCGCCGTCTCCGGGCCCGGCATCTCTCTTTCGAAATAGGCGTCGACGTCATCTTGGTTTTCCATGTAATAGCGCGGGAAGAACGTCGTGAGCGCGAGCTCGGGAAAGACGACGAAGCCGCAACCCGAGCCATGGGCTTTGCCAAGAAGACGAATCAAGCGCTCGACGACCGATCCGCGATTATCAGAGAGATGGATCGGACCGAGCTGCGCCGCGCCGACTCTCAGATGCCGCGCCACTACCAGGCCTCACCAAAACCGTAGCGCGCCATGAGGCCCGCTTCGTGCGAGCCCCGCCCTAGCGGCTCAGCCGAGCTCGGCTTCTCCCGCGGGATGAAGAGACCGCTACCTTTTTCGACTTGGAGCTCGCCATTGTCCACCACGACGCGGCCCCGGCTGAGCACCGTCAACGGCCACCCTGTTACCTTGCGTCCTTCGTAGGGTGTGTAGCCGACATTGTCATGAAGGTTCTCCCAAGCGATGGTGACTTCTTTCTGCCCGTCCCAGATGACGAGATCCGCGTCCGCACCAACGGAGATGCTGCCCTTGCGCGGAAACATTCCATAGAGCTTGGCCGCCCGCGTCGACGTGAGCTCGACAAATTGATGGAGGTCGATCCGCTTCTTCAAAACGCCTTCCGAGAACAGGAGCGGCATCCGTACTTCGAGGCCGGGCACGCCGTTCGCAATCTTGTTGAACGGTGCCTCCTCGCCTTGTCTGAGCTTCCCTGTTTCGTCGAAACGATAGGGCGCGTGGTCCGACGAGAAGACTTGAAAAGTGCCGTTGGCCAGACCACGCCAGATGGCTTCTTGCGACGCAATGTCTCTAGGCGGCGGGCTGCAACAACACATCGCACCTGCCATGTCCGGCTGGTCGAGGTCCTCGGCCGTGAGAAAGAGATATTGAGGACAAGTCTCAGCAAAGACTTTGAGCCCGCGTCGTTGCGCCCGCTGAATCGCCTCCATACCGTCTTCGGAAGAAACATGCACGATGAGACACGGAGTGTCGAGAAACTCTGCGAGCGAGATCGCGCGCGAGGTGGCCTCCCCTTCCGCAAGGCGCGGATGGCTGACGGCATGGAACTTCGGCGCCCGCGCGCCGAGGTCGAGAAGCCGCTTCGTCACCCATCGGATGAGGTCGTGATTCTCGGCGTGGATCATCATGAGAGCGCCTTCGCGCCGCGCGAGGTGGAAGACGTCGAGCATCTGATAGTCGTCGAGCCGGAGCGCGTCATAAGTCATGTAGACCTTGAACGACGTATAGCCGTTGCGGATGAGCTCGGGCAGCTCGTCCTGCATCACCGACTCACTCGGGTCCGAGATGATGAGATGAAATCCGTAATCGATGACGGCTTTCTCTTTGGCTTTCAAGTGATAGGCCGAGACGACATCGCGCAGGGAGTCGCCTTTGTGCTGCGCGGCAAAGGACAGAATGGTCGTGGTGCCGCCATGCGCCGCGGAGACGGTCCCCGTGTAGAAATCGTCGGCGCACATGATGCCGGAGGAGGAGAGCTGCTCGATGTGGGTGTGGCTATCGATCCCTCCGGGAAAAACGTAATTCCCGTCCGCATCGATCTCCTGCTCGCCCTTCGGGAGCTTTTTCCCGATGGCGGCAATCGAGCCGCCTTTGATGCCGATATCGCAAAACACTTCTTCCGTCGCGGTAACGGCGTTACCGTCGCGTATCACTAAGTCGAAATCCATAACGGCACGTATGGTAGCATCCCCCCCCGCCGACCATGACTCTCGCAACCATCGACTGGATCATCATCGTCACCTATTTTGCGATCGCGCTCGGCGCCGGTCTCGTATTCCGCAAGCGGGCCGGCTCGAGCCTCGATGAATTTTTTCTGTCCGGCCGTTCCCTCCCCTGGTGGATTGCCGGTACGTCCATGGTCGCGACCTCCTTCGCCGCGGACACGCCCCTCGCGGTCACGGCTCTCGTCGCGCGCCACGGGATCGCGGGCAACTGGTTCTGGTGGTCTTTCGCGCTCGGCGGCATGGTCACCGTGTTCGTCTACGCGCGGCTCTGGCGCCGCGCCGCCGTCATGACCGATGTCGAGCTCGTCGAGCTTCGCTACGGAGGCAAGCCCGCGGCCTTTCTTCGCGGCTTCCGATCGATCTACATCGCGTTTCTCGTGAACTCGATCATCGTCGGTTGGGTCACGGCAGCCATGCTCAACGTGCTCAAGTTCACCGTGTTCTCTGGGACGGAAGCCGCAACGGGTACGAGCGACTGGCTCATCATCCTCGCGCTCTTCGCGATCGTCGGCCTCTACAGCACCCTGTCGGGACTTTGGGGCGTGGTCATCACGGACTTCCTCCAGTTCATCGTCGCAATGGGGGGCTCTATCGTGTTCGCCTTCTATTGCGTGCGCCACGTCGGTGGGCTCGACGCGCTGCGTGAGCGCTTGACGACGAGCTACGAAGGCGGCGAACAAATCCTGCGCTTCCTGCCCGACTTCTCCGCCGCCGATCCGTGGATGCCCCTCAATATTTTTCTCATCATGCTCTTCGTACAGTGGTGGGCGTCCTGGTATCCGGGCTCGGAGCCCGGCGGCGGCGGCTCGACGGTGCAGCGCATGGCGTCGTGCCGGAGCGAGCGGGACTCACTTCTCGCGACCCTGTGGTTTCAGCTCGCGCATTATTGTTTGCGACCCTGGCCATGGCTTCTCGTCGCGCTCACAGCGCTCGCCGTCTATCCCGACCTTCGTGAGCTCGACGATCCCGGCGTCGGCTTTCCCATGCTGATCCGCGACCTGGCCCCGGCCGGGCTCCGCGGCATCATGCTCGTCACGTTCTTTGCGGCGTTCATGTCCACCATCAGCACACAGATCAACTGGGCTGCCTCTTATCTCGTCGGCGATTTCTACAAGAGGTTCTTGAAGCCCGACGCCTCAGAAAAACACCTCACACGCGTTTCCCGCTTGGCGACGATCGGGGTCATCGTCGTCTGCATCGGCTCGTCTTGGCTCATGCGCGGGATTCCCGTCGACGAAGCTTGGAAGTTCTTGGCAGCTCTTGGTGCGGGCACGGGCGCGGTGTTCATGCTGCGGTGGTTCTGGTGGCGCGTGAACGCGTGGTCCGAGATCAGCGCGATGATCGCTTCTCTCATTTATTTCATCATCGTGAGCCGCTACGTCGAATCGAACGAGCACCGGCTCGCGATCGTGGCGGCGCTCACGATTCCCACTTGGCTTCTCGTGACGTTTCTTACGCGGCCTGAGAATGACGCGACGCTCGATGCGTTTTACGAGAAAATCCGGCCGGGTGGCGCGGGCTGGAAACCTGTGGCGGCGCGGAAGCCCGATGTGGACGTGGACCAGCACGTTGTGATGTCTTTCGTCGCTGCGTTCGTGGCCACGGCCGTCGTGTACCTGACGATTCCTGGGATCGGCCTCATCCTATTCGGCGAAACGGGCCGAGGGCTCTTAGCACTCGGCGGCGCTGCCCTGTGCTGCGTCGGCGTGTACCAGCTCGTTCACCGAATCGGCTGGGAGAGATGGACGCAGTAGCCCAGTGCGCGTCGGCGAGACGCTCGACGCCCATCGCAGGAAGCCGTCGATTGCCTCTCCGGGTCATCGTGAAACACCATCGAAAACGAACACGTGTGCGCCGATTATGTTAAACACGTTACCTACGGTAACACTCGGCCCCTCCCGAGTTGGCAACGGGCACGTAGATTAGCGGTACGTCGAAACGCGTTGGCATCCTCCCCGCGACGACCAAACGGGTGGCACCTGGATTGGACAGGCCTGGACCGGCGATTTCGACGCGCGCCTCGCGCAGCTGGCCGCCTGACGTATCAAGGCCTACGGCAGGCGCTAAATCAGAGCTCGTCACGGCTGCGCGCCTCTGCAACGCTCTCGCGAATAGACTTCATGTCGTGTCCCTTGTCCTTTGCGTAACTTCGTAGGCTACCGAACCAAGGAGTCTCGATGTCCGCAGCAGGCTTAATAACCCAGACCTTTTCCCCATCCACAACCCGTGAGTCAACAATCAACGCATCACCCGGCTGCAATCCCATCTCCTCACAGAGCTTCCTGGAGAGCGTTACTTGTCGTTTCGCGGTTATCTTAATTGCCGTCACGGTGATTCCTCCTTACCCGTACAGATTAGAGCAAGGCGTTGTTGTTGCAAAGACAGTCCGACAGAGGAATCGCCTCGTCGAAAGGAACCGGCGTTTCGTTCTTCTCTTCGCTCGCCGGCACGAGGGGCATCTACACCCGCACTGCAGATGGCAGCGACGAGGCCGAAATGATTCTTCTTGGGAACCGGGACCTCTTCCCCCTTTCGTGGTCGCCAGACGGTAGCACGCTTCTCTTCCTAGAAATCAAAACGCCAGGGGACAACGATATCCTGGTGCTATCGGATCGCGGTGTCCCCGTTCGGTTTCTCTCGAGCCCGTCCAACGAGCAGGCCCCAGTCTTCTCGCCAGACGGGCACTACATCGCCTACGTTTCAGACGACTCGGGACAACGCGAAGTCTACGTGCGTCCGTACCCTGCCGGTGACCAGAAGTGGTCGATCTCGACCAACGGCGGCACTGAGCCCATCTGGTCCCGTGATGGGCAAGAGCTCTTCTATCGCCAAAACTCGACGATAATGGTCGCCGACGTGTGTCTCGGTTCTTCGTTCAAAGCTGACAGACCGCGGCGATTGTTCGAAGCACCATACGTCACCGATAACGCTCACCCCGCGTACGACATCGCACCGGACGGACAGTGTTTTCTCATTATCAAGGACAACGAAAAAGAACGCACACAGTTGAACGTCGTCATCAACTGGTTCGAGGAGTTGAAAGCCAATGTGGCGAGCCGCTAGCCCTCCATGGGTCGTCGTCGCACTTGTCGCGGCGACGGTGGCCGACACTCAGAACACCTACAGCCCCGAGAGCTTCGCTGCGCTCGAGTGGCGCAACATCGGACCGAACCGCGGCGGCCGGTCGATCGCCGTAGCCGGAAGTCCGAGCCGACCGCTCGAATATTATTTTGGCGCCACCGGCGGCAGCCTCTGGAAGACCACGGATGGTGGCGTGAGCTGGCGGCCCGTGACGGACGGTCGAAAAAATAGCTCCTCCGTCGGCGCCGTGGCCGTCGCTCCGTCGGATCCAGACATCATTTATATAGGCATGGGCGAAGTGCAGCTTCGCGGAAACGTCATGCAAGGCGATGGCGTCTACAAATCCACGAACCTGGGCGCGACGTGGGAACACATGGGGCTCGCCGCGACACGCGCCATTGGTCGCATTTGCGTCAATCCAGAGAACCCCGAACTCGTCTATGTCGCCGCACTCGGCGATCCGACCGGACCCAATGATGAGAGAGGAATCTTTCGAAGCCGAAACGGCGGCCGCGATTGGGAGAAGGTTCTCTTCGAGAGCCCTCAGACGGGCGCAGTTGATCTGTTGCTCGACCCGTCGAATCCAGACGTTCTCTACGCTTCGATGTGGCAGGTCTATCGAAACGCTTACCAACTCTGGAGCGGGGGTCCGGAGTCGGAACTCTTCAAGTCGACCGACGGAGGCGATCATTGGACCGCGCTCACAACAAAGCCGGGCTTTCCCGGAGGTCCTCTCGGAAAGATCGGTATCACCGTCGCCGCAAACAGCACAAGGCTCTACGCCATCATCGAGGCCGAGGCCGGAGGGCTCTACCGCTCAGACGATCGAGGCGAAAGCTGGGAGCACGTGAACAGCTCCCGCGATCTTTGGCAACGATCCTTCTACTTCAATCGCGTTGCGGCCGTCCCGAAGGATCCGGACATCATCTACGTTTTTAACTTTCTTCTGTTCAAGTCGGAAGACGCTGCGCAACGTTCGAGCAAGTGCGCACGCCGCACGCGGACCATCACGACCTCTGGATCGACCCAAACGACCCTGCACGCATGGTATGCGCCAATGACGGCGGCGGGACGGTCTCGACGAATGGCGGTGTGAGCTGGACGCAACAAAACTACCCGACCGCACAGATGTATCACGTCAACACGACGGCGGACTTTCCCTATCACGTCGTCGGCGCCCAACAAGACAACTCGACGGCGGCGGTTCCAAGCTACGTCGATGGATGGTGGACAACGCCTCGAGGGCGGCCCGGCGATGATTACTACGCGGTGGGCGGCGGTGAGAACGCCTATGTCGCCACACATCCCGGCAATCCCAACGTCTTTTTCGCCGGCGCGACGAACACGCTTGCCCGCTTCGATCGAGCAACAGGCGCCGCGAGCGACGTGCAGCCCTATCCGTGGCTTTTCATGGGCGAGTCGTCGCGCGACATCCCGGAGCGCTGGAACTGGGTCTACCCCATCGTGATGACACGTCGCGAGCCGCACACGCTCTACGCGGGCTCGCAACACGTTTGGCGCTCGCGCGACGAGGGAAACACCTGGGAGAAGATCAGTCCCGACCTCACGCGCGCGGACCCTGAGACCCTTGGACCCTCCGGCGAACCCATCGTGCTCGACCAAGACGGGCCGGAAGTCTACGCGACCGTTTTCACCATCGCCCCTTCGGAGCGAGACGCTCGAGTCCTCTGGGCGGGCTCCGACGACGGACTTGTGCACATAACAAGAGACGGCGGGGCCGAGTGGCCAACGTTACGCCGAAAGCAATGGTGCGCGATACAAGGGTCAGCCTCATCGAAGCGTCCCCTCACGACCGGGCAGCGGCCTACGTCGCCGCCAAGCGGAACCAGATGGGCGACCGCGCGCCTTACATATGGAAGACCGACGATTACGGCGAAACCTGGACGTCGACCACGAGCGGCTTCGCGGCCGAGGATTTTGTCCACGCGATTCGAACGGATCCGATGCGGCGCGACCTTCTCTATGCGGGAACAGAGCATGGCATTTACGTCTCTTTCGACGACGGCGAGCGCTGGCAGTCGCTCTCGCTGAATCTTCCCGACGTGCAGGTACCGGACCTCATCGTCGAAGAGCGCGACCTCGTCATCGCAACTCACGGGCGGTCCTTTTACGTGCTCGACGATATCGGGCCGCTCCGGCAAGTCGGGCGTGCATCGTTTCGTCCTACCGACGCCGTCCGCCGTATTTATCCCGCCAACATCGACCTGTACCTCGAGCCTTCGGAGCGCGTCGACGCCGTCGAGATTCTCGATGCGCGAGGCGATCTCGTGCGTCGCTTGCCGGTCAACGAGCTCGAGACGGGTTTGAATCGGCTGCGGTGGGATCTGCGCTACCCCGGCGCGACTGTGTTCGAAGGGATGGTCCTCGAGAGCCCGAGCCCGCGCCGCGGACCATGGGCGCCGCCGGGTACCTATAGCGTTCGCGTCCGCACGTCGCGCCAGACCACGACGGAAGCGTTCGCAGTGCTGAAAGACCCGCGGCTCGAGCACATTTCGATCGCCGACCTCGAGGAGCAATTTCGTTTGGCGAGCCAGGTTCGCGATCGCACAAGCGAGGCGAACGAAGCCGTGATCGCGATTCGGGCTCTCAAAATGGAGCTGCACGCATCTGCCGCGCTACGATCGCTGGCCGAGCGGCTGACCACCATCGAAGCGAAGCTCTACCAAATCACCAAATCAAGAACCAGAGCCCGAAAGACAAGATCGCTTTCCCGATTCAGCTCAACGACCGGCTCGCGGGCCTCCTGTTCAATCTCCAGCGCGCGGATGGACGGCCGAACCGCGCGCATTACCAGGTTTTCGATGAGTTATCGACTGAGCTCGACGGCTACCTCTCGGAGCTAGAGAAGGTCGAGCGCGAAGTACAAGAAGCGCTTGCGAGTCGCTAGCCTACGGCCTAAGATTTCATCGTGAGGAGATCATCGATGTCGAAGAGAACCCTAATCACAGCCCTGCTGCTCATCGCCACCGCCGGTTTCGGCAAAGACAAAGTCCACATGCTCACCGTCGAGGGCGAGGGCGCGCGTTATTGGCCCAGCTGGCGCGGGCCGTCGGGCCAAGGCTACGTGGTGGGCTCCGGTTATCCCGATCGCTGGTCGGACTCAGAGAACGTGCTCTGGAAAGTCGCCGTCCCCGGCGCGGGCAACTCCTCACCCATCGTTTGGGACGATCGAATTTTCCTGACGACTGCCGAAGACGGCGGGAGGCGCCTCTCTCTCTTGAGCTACTGCCGCTCGGACGGAAAGCTGCTTTGGAAGACCGCCGTCGAGCAGAAAGGCATCGAGAGAGGCCACGGCAAGAACGGACACGCTTCGGCCACGCCGATTACCGACGGACAGTTGATTTATGCCTCCTTCGGCACCCACGGCCTCGTCGCAATGGATTTCGACGGCAAGATCATGTGGCAAAGCGAGGTCGGGACCCTCGACAACTATCACGGGTCTGCCGGCTCTCCGATTTTCTACAAAGACAAGGTCATCCTGTACCAAGATCACCAGGGGCAGTCTTTCGTCGCGGCCTTCAACAAGAAGAGCGGCGAGCGTGTTTGGCGCACCGAACGCACCACGCGCACCGGTTGGGGAACGCCGGTCGTTATCAACGCCGATGGGCGAGATGAGCTCATCGTCTCGAGCCAAGGCAATGTGACAGCCTATAACCCGGAAAGCGGCAGCGAGCTATGGACCGTTATGGGCAACAAGTTCGAAGTCATCCCCACGCCGGTCGTCGGGCATGATCTCGTCTTCGCGTCTTCCGGACGGGCGGGACCGACGCTCGCGATTCGGCCGGGCGGAAGCGGCGATGTTACCGACACTCATGTCGTCTGGAAAAGCCCCAAAGGGGCGCCCTTCGTTCCTTCGGCCATCATCGTCGAAGGACAGCTCTACACGATCAACGATATGCAGGCCATCGTGACGAGCTTCGAAGCAGAGACCGGCAAGGTGCTGTTCCAAGGAAGGCTGGGAAACGCGCCGAAGGAAGGCTTTTCGGCCTCACCCGTCGTGGTAGATGGAAAGGTGTTCTTCACGAATGATGAAGGTGAGACCTTCGTGCTCAAGGCAGGTCCGACGTTTGAGCTTCTCCACGTAAACCGCTTCGACGCACGCACGCTCGCGTCGCCAGCGCTCGTGGACGGACGCTGGTACTTCAGGACGGAGCGCGAGCTGATTTGTATCGGAAGCTGACGATGGCGGCGCCAGCTACCATACAGCTTGTGGGTAGTGGTCGTGAATCAGAGAGTCCTTCGTAATCAAAGCTGCATCATGGATCGATGCCTCCCCCACAACAATCCTATCGAACGGGTCTTTCGTCCACGACTGACGACTAGCTTCAGCAACTACCCTCTCGAAAGTCGTCAGGGATCGCTCGAGTCCGATTCGATTCTCCAAATAGGAAACCATCGTTTCGCCGGACTCGTACACACGTCCGATCTCTCGAAGCAAATCGATCTCCAGAACGACGATGGGAGAAACGTAGATCTTGGCCCCACGCAATGCGCGGCGCGCTTTTTCTGTCAAAGCGCGCGCACGTCCGGAGTAGAGCCAGACGACTACGTGCGTGTCTAGATAGGATCTCGACGCCATTCTTTTGACCAGTCCAAGTGCACCAGATCTTCTGGGTCACCTGCTATCACGTCGTGTCGCTCGACTAGATTCTCGAGTGGATCGACGCTCTCGTCCGCGTCGAGTACGATGCGCAACTTTTTCCCACGACGCACAATTTCTACGGGCGCTCCGGTTTCGATAACATCGTCGAGAATCCGGTAAATATTGGCCCTAAGCGCCGAAGCGGTAACTGTAGACATTTCTTATCACCTCATATCGTACGTACGTATTATACTATAAGAACGTACGTCATTGGCAACATAACCCTCCAACTACTTTCTCTTTAGACGAGTTTTAACGGCCGATTCCTCCCGATGGAACGCAGGAATCTTTAGCTTGTCGAGAATCGTGTTCTGGAGTTCTTGCCGCATGCCGGAGTCGGGCACCATCCACTGGAGCGCGTATTCCACCGCTTCCTCCGCGGTGCCGACGTTGACCATCTTGCGCGCCAGGTCTTCTGCGTCCTTGCCGAAGAGGATCCCGTCGAAAGGGATGTAGAGAATCGTAGCGCCTTCATTCGATAGGGGTCGGTGGGTGGAGCCTTGGCTGTAGAACACGACCGAGCCCGCCGGGTAGGTGTGGATCACGCCGCCCTCCATGTTGCCGTCGAAATATTCGCCTTCGACGACGTAGCTGAACTCGCCGCCCGGATGGCAGTGCGGCCCTTGCTGCAAGCATCCCTTCGGCATCGAAAGAAGGGTGGGGCTGATCCGGGCGCCTTGGCGGAAGAAGTCCTGGAAGCTGTCGCCGATCACAGCGAAGTCGAGCTGGGACGGATCGAGCTCCTGTTCGAGTCCGACACCCGAGTTCACAAACGTGTCGGTTCGGGTGACCTTGGAAAAGCCTTCAATGAAATTCATGCCGGGATCCTACTACACCCAAATAGCAAGAGCCCCGGCCCGCATGCGCGAGACCGGGGCTCGATAGCTTCGCTTTGGCGGCGTGGGCTTCCCCTCCAAGATTTAACTTGGGGGACGCACCCTCGCTACGCACGAAGTGTGCTGCCCACTAAGGGGACGCCACCTCCACGGAAACTGTAGTACTACTCACTGGACCACCTCCTTTCCGGACGTTCCAACGATTGACGGGGCCCGCCCGCCCAGCTCTCGGGGCCGCCCACAACCCGCCACGGAGCCGCCACACACCTTCACCTATGAGGCGCACGGAGTAGAACTTAACCTCACGATGGCCCAGATCGTGTTTTTTGTCAATAGAGATCCGGTCAACGGCCTCGATCTTTGGTCGCCGCCGCCTCGAGCTGGGGGAGCAACACCTGCAAGACCCAGTGGTAGTTGGGCTCGAGCTAGAGCGCTCGCTCGTAATATTCGCGCGCTTTGTCTATCTTTCCTTTGCGAAACATCACTTGTCCCATCCACCCGAGGATCTCGGCATGAACGCCATTGAGCCACGCCTTCTCGGCAGGCTCTTTTTCGAACAACTCGAGCGTTTCGGTGAGCTCGGCTTCGGCTTTGTCAAGCCCGCCCCAAACATTCCGGGACGGAACAAGCGGCTCACGCCTTGATGCATCGCGACGCGTGGATTCTCCGGCACCAGCTCGCGCGCTTTCTTGTGAGCCTTGTCCGCGCGCGGTCCGCACCGCATGCCGCTCCACATCCCCGTGATCAGAAGTCGCGACAACGGCAATCAGCATCGTGAAGAGCAGCGACATTTGGAATTTCTCCGCGAGCAATCATCTTCCTCACAGCGTATAGGCTTCCGCAAGCGGGATCCCGGCTTCGATCTTCTGTCGCGTCTCGTCTTCATGCTTTTGAAGCTCGTCCGCGGCACGGGCAACTTCGACGAGCACATCCTGTGGGACAACAATGACACCATCGTTATCCGCGACAACGACATCACCGGGCCCCACGTCGACCCCGCCGCAGACGATGGGAACGTTCGCGGCGACCGGTCGGATCGCGTTACCCGGCCCGTACAACACCGTCCCTTTGGCAAATACAGGAAAGCCGTAGGACTCCATTGCGGCGACGTCCCGGCATCCGCTGTCGGTGATGGCACCCGCCATCCCCTTGCGCTGGCACGCGAGCCCGATGACATCGCCGAACATGCTCAAAAGCCGCTCCGTCCCGCTCTCGATGATCCAGATCGAGCCCGCGGGGGCTTCGTCCACGGGCTCGAAGACGAAGCGGCGGATAGCCGCGCTGCTCATCCCCTCGCGAGTGAGCTCCCACTTCGTCGTAACCGCGGGCCCCACGATCGGATCGGTGTGGCCCGCCACCGGACGGATATCCGTGGACATCGTCAAGCGGCGTGGGTCGTAGCCAACCTTACGAAGCGCGTCCGCCACCAGGCTGGCGCTCGCTCCCTCTAGGCTTGATGCCGATGTCTTTTGAGCTCCACTCGCGCTCGCGGCTAGGAGGGCGCTTCCCTTCAACAAAGACCGTCGGGTCATGTGCATCACTTGTAGCTCCTTGTCTTGCTTCGATCGTTCTGGTTAGATCCTATATCGCGAAGCTAGTGTGAGCTCGGAAGAGGCATCTGCTCGCTGTCGCTGTCTCGCGCCGCCTCGAAGGCCGGAAGTGGCTCGTCGGAGCGGATTTGCTCGAGCCAGAACACGCCATCATTAGGAATGCTGTTCCCGCGCGTCGAGACGAAATCGACATCGCCGTCTCCGTCCATGTCGCGTGGGATGAATTTGTCGTACATGCCTCGCTTCCGCCGCGAGATGTCCTGACGCGTCCAGTTGCCGCCCGGTGAAGCAGGGTTCTCGAACCAGGCGAGCCGTGCGAGCGGGTCGTCGGGCGTCACGTCGCCGTCCACGTCACGGGGACCCCGGCTGTAGCCGCCCACGAGGACATCGGCGGCGCCGTCCCCGTTGATATCGGCCGCCACGAGCCCGACAAGTTGGTCCGGCTCGATGGTTCCGATGCGACGGAGCTCCCAGTCCGGCGCTTCGAGCCAGACGAGATGCTGAAAGGACTGCGCCAATACAACGTCCAACAGGCCGTCACCGCTCAAGTCCGCGAAATCGACGTTGAATCCCGAGACTCCGTCATCCGACATCGGATGCTCGACGAAGAGCTCTTCTGGATTGCCCGTGTTCTCGAACCAGAACACGCGCGGCTCACCTCGCGAGCCGCCGAGGATGTCGAGGTCACCGTCGCCATCGAGATCGATCGGCATGGCGTTGATCGGAACCCGCACACGCGCGAGCTCGTGCTCGACCCAGCCGTCGCCGTCGAGAGGGTCCTCGGGAATCTCGAACTAAGAGATGGCGTTCTCGGGCTCGTCGGCGCGGCCCGCTTGAGAGCCTTTGTTCGGTGCCACCACCGACAGGCGGCCGTCACCGTTGAAATCTCCGAGGAAGACGCGGATGAATGAGCCTTGGTCAGTCGCGATTCTTGGAATGACACGCTCCCACCGCGCGGTCCGAACGTTCTCCGCTGGGTTCTGAAAGTAGATCAGGTGCGCAAGCTCGCAGGCGACGACAATATCGGGAAACCCGTCACCGTTCATGTCGCCAATGGCAACGTCTTCCGGTGCGCCCGCTTCCTCGCCTTCGGCGAGCGTCACGAGCTCCCAAATGTCCGGATCCACCGAGCCGAACGCGATGCGCACGTGGCGGTCGGCCACGCCGTCATAAATCGTATCGGATTCGTGCACCGAGACGATGTCGAGAAAGCCATCCTGGTCGAGATCCGCCATCGAGAGGCCATCGCTCCCGCTCAGGACGTCGTCGTCATCGATGAGATGTTCTTTCCACGAGATGTATCGACCATCGGAGCCTTGCGCCTTCGTGAGCGCTCCGGCGACGGTCTCGACCCCGGGCGCTGACACGGTACAGGACGCAACCACAAGAGCCGCCGCAAACGCCACCTCTATAGCGTGAAGTCCACTAATAACCTCGCGCAAGTCCCGTCCCTCGAGGATCCGTGCCTCCGGTAAAGCGCACCGGCTTCCCGTCCTCGCCATACTCGATCGTGAGCCCATGAGCGTTGCCCAGATTGCGCACGCGCAAGCCCCGATAAGTGATCGAGATCGGCTCCCACCACTCGGGGAAGGCGCGCTCGATGAAACGGGCCGCCCGTTGGTCGAGTACGAACCCCTCCTCAGCCACGGCGATCGCGGGCTCCAGAAGCTCTGCCCAGGGAAGCGTCCCGGAACGCTCCGACATCGCAGCCCAGGCGTTCGCCGCGCCCGGCGTCGAGACGGCCTTCGCGTTGCGCCGGTTCTCCATATAATCGGGCGTCGGCGCTCGGTAGACGTCCGAATCGACGCCCAGCGGGATCTTGCCACTCGCGTCGAGATAGTGCGACCGACCTTCGCCGGCGCCGTAGACGAGGATGGTGCCGTAACCGCCCATCCCCGACATCATGGGCTCGACGACGTTGAGCGTCGAGGCAATCGCGACCGCCGCGTCGAACGCGTTGCCGCCCTCGCGAAGGATGCTCAGACCGGCCTCTGTGGCGATCGGATGGGCCGTCGAGACCATGCTTTTTGTACCGACGACCGAGCCACCCTCCTCAGGAGTGGAGGTCGGCGGAGGCGCTGTCTCGCACGCCACTGCGAGGACGCCGAACGCTACGGAAACGAAGAGGTGCGCGAATCTCATGGTGCCGAAGATAGCACGGCAGAGTAGAATGTCGCGCGGAGGTCACCCATGCATCGATTTCTCGGAGCTCTCGTCCTTGCCGCCGCCACGATGGCCTCAGCCGCGGAGCACCCGCCCGTCGCCGGGCACGTCACGTTTCTCTACTTCAACGACCTGGACAAGGCGAATCATTTCTACAGCGAGGTCCTCGGCCTCGAGACCGCCTTCGACCTCGACTGGGTCAACATTTACAAGCTCTCACCGACCTCGTCGTGGGTCTCGTCAACGCTTCGGGCGGCGCACACAAGCCTTCCGGTGACAAACCAGTGATGGTGAGCATGGTCGTCGAGGAGAAAGACGTCGACGCGTGGTGGGACTACCTGAGAGGCAAGGGTGTCGACGTGGCCGATGGCCCTCGCATCGGAGCCGATGGCCACGTGAAGGCATTCGGCTTCAAAGACCCCGAGGGCTACACGCTCGAGGTCTTCGCGTGGATCGACCATCCAAAATAATCGACGAGGATCCAAAATTTGGTGCTTGTTCTTTACTATTTTACATAGTGTGTAGCTTTTTTACCGCCCATCTGATCACACAGCCAGCTTCGACCGCGCAAACACCGCTCCGAATGCGCCGTTCGTGAATCCGGGGTGAGCTGCTTGCACTGGCCCGAGATTTGCATAAGAATACTACCGAGGGCAGAACGTAGTTCCACTCTCTACATCTAGAGTCGCAGGAAGCGAACGATGAATAGCAACAGGGAAATAAAGGTAGCCGAACCCGAGCCGCTGAGCGACTCCGAAGGCCTGTACCACGAAGCTCAGGCCGACGGGGTCCCGTACGACGAAGAGCTCGAGCCCTTCACCAAACATTTACCGAAGCTGGATATTTCCAGAAGCTGACGCGAGTCAAGCATCCTTCCCCTAAGGATTTAGGCGCGGTCGTAAGGTACACTGGTACCACGGCCAGGCGTAGCTCGCCCCGCAAGCCCGACATCATCGTCGAGCGTGTCCAGACAGGCGTCCGCATCGAGAAGCGGCTGCTCAAAGTCCTGAAAGGTCTCGCCGAATACCACGACATGAGCCTCGGCGACCTCCTCGAAGGCATCGTCCTCCACGCTTTCTACGGTAAATGCGCCTTCGAAAGCGACAGTCTCGCGCGCATCAGGGACTTGAAGAAGGTCTATGGCCTAGACCTCGACGCGAGCCACAGCCACAAGCTCCGCGAAAAGCGCTAGAGTCAGAACTTCTCCCTGCTGCGGACGGCCGGCGTGGCGTCCGTCCGCGAGAAAGGACGCAGTCTGAAACGACAGGAATACTCCATCGAGGGCAGCGTGTACTCGGGATGCGTCCGCGCTCCCCAGCTCGTGTCCCCACTGACACCCATCTGCTTCTCGTCGAGATTCAGCGTCACGAGGTCCCGGCGCCTCACGTCGGTCGTGTGTCGCTGGCGCTTTTGGGGTCCTTCGTCAAAATCCTCGTTGAGAAACGGGTAGGCGCTCACATCCAGAAGCGGCATCCCCACAGCCAGGAGCCCGACACCATCGTCGTTCGTAAGCGCCACCCAGCGCACGTCGGATTTGTTCCCGTTCTCCTGCGGACGAATGTAGGGATGGTGCTGGTCGAGCACGTCGCCCTGATACAGCCCTACCCGCGCGCCGGTCTTTCGGTCCCAATAGGTCTCGTGAGGCCCGCGGCCGAACCACTACATGTGGTCGAACGCGGCGGGAAGCGTCAGCGTCATGCCGAAACGTGGGAGGTCGGGAAGTCCCGGCCGGCCGGGAATAAAGTGGTGGTCGACCACGATGTCGCCGCTGCCGTAAACGTGGTAGCTGGTCTCGAGACGGGAACCACCGGGCTCAATTTGCGCGACAACGTCGACAATGACGTCGCGAGCGGAGTTCTGCCGAAAAGACACGTCCTGAACGATACGGTCGGATCCCGCGGAACGCCACGCACCCAGACGGGCGGGCATCTCGTTGCCGTAATCGTTGTCGGTGGGCGCCCGCCAAAAGTTGGGCTCCGGGCCCAAGCGCAACACTTCGACGCCTTCATAGGCGATCGACGCGAGCGTGCCGCGCGCTCGATCGAAGGTGATCACGAAGCGATCGCCCTCGATGCGGAGCTCCTCCTCCGTCACGCGCGGCGTCATCTTCGACACGCGCCGGATATCGACCGCGGATTTGGGAGCGGCAATCGGGAGCTCGAACTGCTCCCACGCGACTTCGTGGTGGACGTCATCCCAGATGCTCACTTCGAGAAAATATTCGACGCCGGGTGACGGCACGATCTCGGGAAGCTCGAGTGTTCTCTCCCGAGTAGCGTGCGGATCGACGTCAACCTGCAGACTTTCCGCTTCCACGACGATGGCGTCATCCGCTCGCACGGCCCATCTAAACTCGAGCTCAGAAAGATTGAGGAAATCGTGACGATTCTCGATACGGATGCGTCCCTGGGACAAATCCTCCGTCACGAAGCGCACGGGCTGATAGACGTTTTTGACCTCCCACAAGTTCGGATGCGGCACGCGGTCGGACGACACCAAACCGTTGATGCAAAAATTATCCGGCTAGGCGTTTCTGAAGGGCCATAGTCACCGCCATAGGCGAAATAAGACTCCCCGTTCGCGTTGGTCTCGCGAAGGCCTTGGTCGACCCAGTCCCAGATGAATCCTCCTTGAAGCTGGTCGTTCGCATAGATGACATCCCAATAATCCTGCAGGTTGCCCACGCTGTTTCCCATCGCGTGCGCGTACTCGCAAAGGATGAGCGGCCGCTCGCGCCGCTCTGATGCATAAGCTTCAAGAATGTGGATGCGCGTATACATGGGCGCCACGATGTCCGTGTGTGCCCGGATGTCGGTCATTTCGTATTGGAGAGGGCGGCCCGGGTCGCGCTCTTTCGTCCACGCATAGGTAGCCTCGAAGTTCGAGCCGTCGCCAGCTTCGTTGCCGAGCGACCAGATGATGATAGATGGATGGTTCTTGTCGCGCTCGACCATGCGCCGCGTCCGGTCGAGATGCGCCTCGCGCCACTCGGGGCGGTTCGCGAGTGGCTTGTCCGCATCGAAGCTCACGCCGTTCGACTCGACATTGGCTTCGTCGACGACATAGAGACCGTGCTCGTCGCAAAGCTCGTACCACCGCGGCACGTTCGGGTAATGGCTCGTGCGCACGGCGTTGATGTTGAACTGTTTCATCAGGCGGATATCTTGCAGCATCGACGCTTCCGTCACGACGCGTCCCGTATCGGGATCGTGCTCGTGCCGGTTGACGCCTTTGAGTGTCACCGGAACGCCGTTGACCTGCAAGAGCCGTCCCGCACTTCGACAGTGCGGAAACCAACTTTGGTGGCGATGACTTGGCCCGGGACGGAGAGGATGAGCGTGTAGAGATTCGGCGTTTCCGTCGTCCAAAGAAGTGGCTCTTCAACGCGTAAGTCGACCGAGCCGACGTTGTCTTGCTGGAGAACCGTGCTCCCGAGCTCGTCGAGAAGGCGCATCGAGACGGACGGGCTCCCGCGTGTTTCCACGTCGAGCTCAAAACGCCCGTCCGCATCGGCGCGAACGAAGAAATCGCGGAGGTGCTCTCGAGGTGTCGCGAAGAGAAAGACGTCGCGCTCGATCCCGCTCAACCGCCAGTAGTCGATGTCCTCAAGATAGCTGCCGTCGCTGTAGCGACAGACTTCGACCGCAAGCGTGTTTTCGCCCGCACGAACGAAATCGGTTACACGGAACTCCGCGGGTGTCTTGCTCCCCTCACTATAGCCAACTTCCCTGCCGTTCACCCATACATACATCGCCGGGCGCACGCCGCGGAAGTGTGGATAGATCTCACCGTCGCGCCAGCTCTCCGGCACAGTGAACGCGCGGCAGTACGAGCCCACGGGGTTGTCCTCGTGGTTCACGAAAGGGGGCTCGGGATTCTCCGCGAACGGAAGGCTGGCATCGACGTAGATCGGAATCCCATAGCCTTGGAGCTCCCAATTGCTCGGCACGGCTATTTCGTCCCACGAACGCACGTCGAAGCCGGCTCGGTAGAAATCCTTCGGGCGCTCGGACGGCTTCGGGACCCAATGAAATTTCCACCTTCCGTTCAGCGATTGGTAATAGGGCGACCTGTCGCGGTGGGCCGCCAGAGCCCTTTCGACGGTATCGTAGGGAATGTAGCTCGCGTGCGGCGCTTCGCGATTCTTCTGGAAAATCTCGGGGTTCTCCCAATCTAGAGCTTGCACGAGGAGGAGTGCGAGGAGGCCCATTACGCGAGATGCTATCCTATCGCCTGTGTCCAAGAGGTAATGGAGACCAGGAGGGCGAAAGCTGGACCGTACAAACATGTTGGAGAGGCTCGAGGCCTCCCCCAACGATTGGGACATCATCATTATTGGCGGAGGCGCCACCGGCCTCGGCTGCGCGATCGAATCGGCATCGAGAGGTTACCGCACGCTCCTGCTCGAAGCGGGCGACTTCGCTCGCCACACCTCGAGCCGCAGCACAAAACTCGTGCACGGCGGCGTGCGCTACTTGCAGCAAGGAAACGTCTCGCTCGTGCTCGAAGCGCTCAAAGAGCGCGGCCGTCTGCTCGCGAATGCGCCCCACCTCGTCCACGACCTCCCGTTTGTCGTACCCAACTACGACTGGTGGGAAGCGCCGTTTTACGGCGTCGGCCTGCGTGTCTACGCCCTCCTCGCAGGCAAGCTCGGCTTCGGCGCGTCGCGCAACCTCTCGAAAAGCGAGACCCTCGAGCGGCTTCCGACGATTGAGACAAAAGGGCTCCGGGGCGGCGTGATCTACTACGACGGACAGTTCGACGACGCTTGGGCGCAGGCTCAAGTCGAGACATTCGTGAAGCTCGCCGAAGGCTATCTGCCTCGTTGAAAGGACGTGCATGTCAACATTCACTGCTGAGATCGTAGGAACTGCCATTCTGATACTTCTAGGCAACGGCGTGGTTGCCAACGTTCTCTTGAAAGGTACGAAAGGCGAAGGGGCTGGCTGGCTCGTTATCACGCTCGCTTGGGGCGCGTCCGTTTTCGTCGCCGTCGCGGTCGTGGCGCCAGTGAGTGGCGCTCATATCAACCCCGCCGTCACACTGGCTTTGGCCGTAGCGGGAAAATTCGTCTGGGCGAAGGTGCCGCTCTACTGGACCGCACAAATGCTCGGCGCTGCTCTCGGAACCGCGCTCGTATGGCTCATGTACCGACAACATTACGCGATCACGGAAGACGGCGACGCAAAGCTCGCGACCTTCTGTACCGGCCCCGCGATCCGCAACCCGCTCGACAATTTCGCTTCGGAAGTCATCGGAACCTTCGTTCTCGCCTTTGCGGTTCTCATGATGGCCGCCCCAGGCGTAGGACTCGGCGCGATGGATGCGTTACCAGTCGCGATTGTCGTGCTCGTCATCGGCCTTTCGCTCGGCGGCACGACCGGCTATGCGATCAACCCCGCCCGCGATCTCGCGCCGCGGCTGATGCACGCTTTGTTGCCCATTCCGGGAAAACGGGACAGTAACTGGAGCTACGCGTGGGTGCCGGTCGCAGGCCCTCTATCAGGCGCTGTCCTCGCAGCTGTGTTGGCCCGGGCGCTCTCTTCCACCTGACACTTTTAGAGCCGTAACTATTGGACGCGACCGCCCGCGTTGGAATCTGTCGCGCGATCCAGAGCGGAGTCCGCGGCGCTCAGGACGAGCACAGCAAACGCAGTTGCCGCGTCGGAAGCCAAGAGACGGGTAAACGCTTCCTCCTTGCTCCGGTCCTTGTTCGGAGACAGCGTCTCCCAGCGCCCATCGGCTTCTTGATTCTGCTGAAGCCACGACACTCCACGCGCGATAGCGGTCGCGTAACGCGCCTCGTCGAGCTGCTGCAAAACGAACGTGAAAAACGCCGTCGCGTAACCGTCGCTCTCTTGATGAGGAGCAGAACCGTCCTTCGAAGGCCAAGGCGCTAAATCCACGAGCCGAAAGCCGCCGTCGGCACGCTGCTGCTCGAGAACCGCGCCCGCGAGCCGTGACACCTCGGACTCCGATAAAAGACCATCCCACGTGCCCGCCGCCCAAAGAAGTGAAACCCGATTGTGAAGGCTCGTTTCGCCCGAGAGCCCGCCCCGCAGATAACGGCGAAGCCGCGCGAGCCCATCTGCCGGAGGCGTCACCTCGTCCCGCAGCGACATGGCCGCTACTGCCGCCAAAGAGGCGCCCCAGAACTCGCTGCCATCCGACTCCCATGGCCCGAGCCCGAAATGAAGCCACGACCACTTGCCGTCGTCCTTCTGCTCCGCCCACATATGGTCGAGCGCCAACTTCGCCTCACCGCTCAACGCCCCAGACGCGCGCTGATCCCGGAGCGAGAGCACTAATGCATTGAGCACAGACTCCGTCCCACGCGACTGATCCGGCTTCTCCGCACCGCGGGAAACGTCGTACCAGACCCGCGCATCCTTCCAGCCCGTAACGCGTGCTTCCACATCCGTGAAGAACTCGCGCGCCGGCGCCGAAAGCGAGCCGTCGATCGCAGCCCGTGAAAGAAGGTACGGCATCCCGGTGTGACAGGACACGCAGGCTTGCTCGAGCTTCTGACGAGGTCGCGAGCGCTCCATCCAAAGTGAGGCACGTTCATCCAGGTATCGCGCCGCAGCGACACGGTTCCAGGTTTTTTCTGCGGCGACGGCGGCCGAGAACGAGACGGTGCCAAAGAGAAGGACAAGTGAAAGACTCAAGCGCATGCCATACATAAGGAAGAAATTAGCACGCGGGGCACGGCGCTACAACCCTCGGCTCGGAGAGATGATCGACCAACGATCTGCTGCTCCTCGACGCAGGGTAGACCACTTAGGCGAGGCTACCGTAAGCAGAACGGTTTAGGCGGCGAGAAGAGGCTTTAGATCGAAAGCGTCGATGGGCTGAAAGCCGTAACCTTCGAGAACACCGTTGATGGCTTCGAGAGTGACAAGCTCGGGAGTCACCAGCTTAATTCCGATGAGCTTTCCTTACGTGTTGATGTCGAGAACCATGTCAGGCTCGACCTGAACGCAGCGGTCACTCTTATCTCCGTTCTTCCGAGGAAGATACAGATAGGCTACCCAAGGGCTCCCGTGCCGGTATGTCACTTCGAGATAGATGTCTCTCATTCCATTTTCAGGTCAGTCCCTGCGCGCAGCCAGATTTGGTGGGTGGAGTTGGCCTCTAGCGGACGCCCTTCGAAATCGCCAAAGACATCCTCGATCACGAACCCGGTCTCTTGCAAAAGTGTGCGGCTCTGCGCCGGAGTGATCCACGAAAGGCGGATGCGCCGGTATCGGCGGCTCGTCACGACCCCTTGCGGGTCGAGCTCGTCCGTCCAGACGAGGATGTCGAGAACTTGATTCTCGATATCGCGCGTCGTTGCTTCCCACAAAATCCAGTCGGGACGGCTGGCACGCAGGTGGGGCACGCCCGATTCTTGCGGGCAGTCAGGATCGAAGATGAAATGGTCGAAGATGAAATAGCCCCCTGACCGCAGCTGCCCGCGGATCGTCTCGAGCGCCCGGCGCTTGTCCTCTTCCTTTATTAGATGACCGATGCTGTGGAAGGGGATCGTGATGAGCGCGGCGGGCTCGGGAAGCTCGAAATCACGAAAATCGGCTTTGATGAGCGTCAAGCGGTCGAGGACGCCAGCCGCGCGCGCCCGTGTCTCACAAAGCTCGAGTATTTTCTCGGAAGAGTCGACGCCGATGACGGCTTTGCCTCGCTTGGTCGCTTCCACGAGGCACTTGACGTAGATTCCTGATTTTCGCGGGTGATAGGAGCGCTCTCAGCCCACGCGTCGTAGATGTCGGCCAAAGCGTCGCAAGGCACAGGATCGGTCATTTTTCTTCTAACGTCGCTCGCCAAGCTCTGATAAAGTTACGAGCCCTCGGCAGGCGGATTCAAAAGAATATCAGATGGAGGTCTCATGAGCAGCGTGGTCGAAGTGACTCAGGAGGGATCGGTTCGCGTCCTATCTATCGACAACCCTCCCGTGAACGGGCTCGGCGCCGCCGTGCGGTCGGCGCTCGCCGAAGAGCTCACGAAAGCTCTCGAGGATGGAGGTGTCAAGGCCCTCGTTCTCGCGGGAAAAGGAAAGTTTTTTTGCGCTGGAGCCGACATCCGGAAGTTTGGCAAAGAGCCTCCTCCCGACACACCGCATCTTCCCGACGTCATCGACGCGCTCGAAGCTTCGACGAAACCCGTCGTCGCCGCGATCCAAGGTGTCGCCGCCGGCGGCGGGCTCGAGCTTGCTCTCGGCTGTCACGGACGCGTCGCCACGGCTGACGCACGCCTTGGTCTCCCCGAAGTCACGCTCGGCATCATCCCGGGTGCGGGCGGCACACAGCGTTTGCCGCGGCTCATTGGCGTCGCAGCCGCGCTCGACATCATCGTTGCCGGGAAGCTCGTGCCGGCGCCAAAAGCCGAGAAGCTCGGCTATGTGGACCAAGTTGTCACTGATAGCGTCGACGTCGTCGACGCCGCGAAAGACTACGCGAGAGCCATCGTCGCGGGAGATAAACCTTTCCGCCGGGCCTCCGAAGGGACCGTCGAAGCGGAGGCCGCTGTCTTCGCCGACGTGAAAACGCGCATCGCGAAGAAGGCGCGCGGCTTCGAAGCCCCTTACGCGGCCATCGACGCGGTACGCGCTTCGGTCGAGCTTCCAATCAAAGAAGGCTTCGCCCGCGAGCGCGAGATCTTTGTCGGCCTCGTTGATTCCGTACAGGCTCGAGCGCAACGGCACGTCTTTTTCGCCGAGCGCGCGATCGCAAAGATCCCCGACGTTCCGAAGGACACGCCGGCGAAAGAGATCCGCCGTGTCGGTGTCGTCGGCTGTGGCACGATGGGAGGGGGTATCGCGATGAGCTTCGTGAATGCTGGCTTCCCAGTGAGCGTTCTCGAGAGCAACGAGGAGTACCTCGATCGCGGCCTCGAGAAGATCCGTGGGCTCTATGCATCGAGCGTCTCGAAAGGTCGGCTGTCGCACGAGGACACGGCCGAACGGATGGGGCGTCTTCAAGGAACGCTCGAAGCTTCCGAGCTCGCGGATGCGGACCTCGTCGTCGAAGCCGTCTTCGAAGAGATGGACGTCAAGAAAAATATCTTCCGCCGCCTTGACGAAATCTGCAAAGACGACACCATCCTCGCGACGAACACGTCGACGCTCGACGTCAACGAGATCGCCGACGCGACCAAGCGTCCCGAGCTCGTCATCGGCACGCATTTCTTCAGCCCGGCGAACATCATGAAGCTGATGGAGAACGTGCGCGGTGAGAAGACGTCGAAAGAGACGATCGCGACGATCATGAAGCTCTCGAAAAAACTCGGGAAAGTCGGTGTGCTCGTCGGTGTGTGCGACGGCTTCGTCGGCAACCGCATGCTTTATGCCTATCGCCAGCAGGCGGATTTCCTTCTCGAAGAAGGCGCGCTTCCGCGGCAAGTCGACAAAGCGCTCTTCGACTTCGGTCTTCCGATGGGCCCGTTCGCAATGATGGATCTCGCGGGGCTAGATATCGGATGGGCAATCCGCAAACGGCAAGCGCCAACGCGGCCAAAAGAGCTGCGCTACTCCACCATTCCGGACCGCATCTGCGAAATGGGCCGCTTCGGCCAAAAGACAGGCGCGGGCTGGTACCGCTACGAAGAAGGCAGTCGCACCCCCATCCCCGACCCCGAGATCGAAGCGCTCGTTGTCGAGGTCTCGAAAGAGGTCGGCTTCGAGCGGCGCGAAATCAGCGACGAGGAGATCGTCAAGCGCTGCATGTTCCCGCTCATCAACGAGGGCGCGAAGATACTCGAAGAAGGGATAGCACTTCGGCCGGGTGATATCGACATCGTGTGGATCTACGGCTATGGTTTTCCACGCTATCGCGGCGGGCCAATGTTCTACGCGGACACGGTGGGCATCGACAAGATTCACGAGACGATGGTGCGCCTCTATGAAGAACAAGGTGAGTGGGTGCAGCCCGCGCCTCTCCTTACGCAGCTCGCCAAAGAAGGCAAGAGCTTCAAGGACTACGCGTCCCTTGAGTCCAGCTAATGATCGCCGAGAACACAGGGAAACTAATGGTATTTCGCCCTTAGCCGGACTATTTGGGGACAGCTTGGGGACACTTCCCAAACATCGGAGAATAAGCGATGGAACAAGAGATAGGTCCGATATCGCCGGACACCTCGCCGGACAGCCAAACCCCACCCCCCCCAGGATGTCCATCCGGCTGCGCCGAAACAGGCTTCCTCGAGAGCACCTGGTCGAACACCATGCCAGGGCCGAGCGACCTGTATGATGTGATTGCGCGGCACCGCAGAGCGTGAGTCGCGGTCATCACATCGCGCTTGGAGGGAGCCCAAGCGAAGGTGGACCTGGCAAAGGAAGATATCAACGCTCTGGATACACTGGACGACCTCTTGGAATTACCCCAATTAGCGGTAAGGTTCAAGCTCGAAGCTGGCGATCAACTCTGGGTCAACAATCACATTGTGGCCCATAATCGAACGGAATATGAGCCTGATTCTCA
>CAUZCL010000038.1:0-47059 GCA_963578475.1 Acidobacteria bacterium bin61
GCGGTCCGACAGGCGCTGGACTACACCAGCACCGGCCGGGCCGTGGGCGTCTGTGTCATGGGTTGGCTAGTGCAAGTCGCCCTTTTTTTCACTTTGCGCCTGTTTGCGTGAGCCCAGTCAGCCCTCGGCGCGCTGATGACGACCCGGATTCGCTTCAACGGTAGCGCAGGAATCGAAGGTGACCAAAACCACCTTTTGGATGTATCCTCGGCTGCCGAAGTTCTTGGGGTGAGTAAGCATTGGCTCTATCGCAATTCGACTGACCTGCCGTTTACACGAAAGTTAGGGCGGAAGCTGCGCTTCTCTCGTCATGGTATGGACAGGTGGATACAAGCGCGGCTAGAAGCATGCCGCCGTATTGACGGCTAGCCATACAGATGGCATACTTTAGATGGTGAAGAAATCTGGCGACGTGGCAATGCGCAAGACCACGATTCGCCTTCCAGAGGACATCTGGAGGGCGGCGCGAATTAAAGCGCTCGACGAGGACCGCGATTTCCAAGACATCGTCGCAGACGCACTCCGCGACTACCTGAAGAAGAGACCGACGAGGAGGAAGAAGAGTGGCTAGCCGGGGGCGAATCTACAAGCGCGGGAACACCTGGTGGCTCGCGTACTCGCACCGGGGGAAGGAGTACCGAGAGAGTTCCGGCTCTAGCAAGAAGGCCGACGCGAACGAACTTCTGAACTCACGGCTCGGCGACATCGTCAGCAACCGCTTCGTCGGGCACGCAGAACGGAAGCTCACCTTCGATGACCTCACCACAGGGTATCTGCGAGATTACGACCTGAGGCGTCTGCGCTCCAAGGAGATAGCGGAGCTGAGGGTGCGGCATCTCCGCAGCTTCTTCGGGGAGGGCGGCAGGCTCCGCAATTGCCTCGCCATCGACATCGGCGCTGACCTTATTCGCCAGTATCAGGAGTTTCGCTCGAATGAAGACGCTGAGGCGGCGACGGTAAATCGCGAGGTCGCCGCGCTCCGGCGCATGTTCGCGATTGCGTTGAAGAACGGACGGATGCGCTTTGTCCCGCCGTTCCCCGACAAGCTCGAAGAGAATCCACCTCGCCAAGGTTTTTTCGAGCACAACGAGTACCTGGCTGTTCGAGTACACCTGCGTCCTGAATATCAGGACGTGCTCGACTTCGCGTACTACAGCGGCTGGAGAAGCAGCGAGATCAAGAAGCTCGCTTGGGCAGAAGTCGATTTACAGGGTCGCGTCATTCGTCTCGATCCGGGGCGGTCGAAGAACAAGAAGGGCCGCCCGCTCCCCCTCTCCGGCCAGCTCTTTCAAGTCATCGAAAGGCGCGTTGCCCAGCGGAGGATCGACACCCCGCGTGTGTTCCACTACGGCGGCGGGAACGCCATCGGGGACTTCAGGAAGGCGTGGAGGAACGCCTGCACGAAGGCCGGACTGCCTGGCAAGTACCTCCACGATTGTCGCCGTACGGTCGCTCGAAACCTGATCCGTGCTGGGGTTCCCGAGACGGTGGCCATGGGGATCACGGGACACAAGACCCGAGCCGTCTTCGACCGCTACAACATCACAGCCGAGAAGGAGCTTCGAGAGGCCATGGACCGTCTCACCGACTACGTCGCGGATCTTCCTACCGAGCCCGATGTTGTGCCGATGGAGGCCGTCAGGAACGCGCCACTCGACTCGAAAACTCGGACAATCGTCCGATCTCGACGGTCTACAGGTGCCGCAAACCCTTGTGAATGGCGGGGCCGACGAGACTCGAACTCGCGACCTCCGGCGTGACAGGCCGGCGTTCTAACCAACTGAACTACGACCCCGCTAGGTCGTGGCAACGAGGCCGACCCAGCCTGGCCGGCCCGCAAAGCAGTTGAGTATAGCGACGTCAACTTTGGCTGTCAACGGATCGTGAAAACGAGTTGGTCTCGCTTCCGTGCTATTCGGCCCCGGATGGCGCCTCTTCCTCATCCAGCAGGATAAACTCCCACCCCTC
Organism: Acidobacteria bacterium bin61; assembly: GCA_963578475.1. Classification (GTDB taxonomy): domain Bacteria; phylum Acidobacteriota; class Vicinamibacteria; order Marinacidobacterales; family SMYC01; genus SMYC01. The sequence continues at coordinate 1,969 of CAUZCL010000038.1, forward strand.
GATCGTTCCATCCCGCATGCGATAGAGCGTCACGCCGGACGCATACTGCATCCCTTCTCGCTGGCTCGTGTCCCCCACCACGGCCGCCGTTTGATGGAATCGCGTCTCGAAGCGGCGGTCACCCAGCAGGATTTCCTCCCGGGCGTGGCCATGGCCTCCGAGCGCGAGAGGGTAGTTACGGCCCACGAACCGCTCGAGCACCTCGGCGTAGTTCGAGACCATGTGGCGGTACTGCTCGCGACCGTCGATCTCGAGGAGACTCCCGCCGTCCGGGTAGTAGCGCCACCCGTGGATCACCGCCGAAAAGAGCGGGATGTGATTGGACGTGACGATCGGTGTCTCGGCGGGCACCATCGAGAGGTCTTCGTCGAGCCAGCTCATTTGGGTCGCGTCGACATGCGCGTAGTACCACTTGTCCGCAATATCGACCGTATCGAGCGCGACGAAATGCACGCCGCCATAATTGAACGAGTAGTAGTTCGGGCCGAGGAACCTTCGGTACATGGCCTTCCCGTAGAGCGGGTGGTCTTCGCTCACGCCTGAGAGATGTCGCTCGATGCCAAAGTTCTCGTCGTTTCCCGGCACGACCCAGACAGGAACGGGGAAAGCGTCCTTCTCCTTGCGAAACAGCTCGTATCGCTCTAGCGCTGTTTCTTCGGGAACGCGCAAGGCATCGCGGACGAGGTCGCCCGTGATGATCACAAAGTCCACGCCGCGCGCTTCGGTCAGCTCTCTCAAGAGGCGCATCCGGGGCAGGCTCTCCTCGTCGAGATGGGTGTCGGAGGCGTGGATGAAGCTGAACGTGCGTGAGCTGGGAGCCTTTACCAACGGAAAACTAACGAGCCACTCGAAAGGATCGGCTGGAACACGGCGCCAATGTGCGCGGACGGCGCGGTAACCGTCGGGCAGTCTGATGTAGACGACGCGGTAACCGGGCTCGACCGCGACCTCGTAGATACCGCCATCATCGGTCTGGACACAGTCCGATCGGCTGCAGACGACAACGCCAGCCAGGCCGGGCTCACCCGGTCCTCTTCGGCCGTCGCCGTCGGTGTCCTCGAAAACCACACCGGCCAGGGAGCCGGAAACTTCGGACTGTGCGAGCGCGGAATTCGGCACAGTCAGGAAAATGAGCAGTAACCGGTAAAAACGCACTAAAACCTCCAGTTATTCTTGAGGTTACATTGAGCCGTGTGATAAGCTTTTCTGTTCGGACATGAGGTTAACCAAAAATCAGGTCGAGTTCATCGCTTACCGTATCACTCGGGAGCTCCAGGACAGGAAATTGATCGAAAGCGACTATCCAGCCCGCATGATGGAGTCGCTGATTGGGATCATGACAGAGGAGCTTCTCGTGGAGGATCGGCTGAACGACGAGGTGCGCGTGATCCTCACAGAGCACGCCGAGGAGATGCTCCGTACAAACGTCGAATATCGCGAAATGTTCAAGATGATCAAGAAAAAGTTGGCTCGGGAAAGAAATATCATCCTCTAGCTCATGCGACTCTCGAACCAAAAAGTCAATCATCTCGCCAATTTGGTAATGAACTACCTTCGGAGCGAGCCCGAAGTCGAGTTTTTTGCTGAAGATAGCGACATCCGGCTCGAGGTGGCGCGCGTCATCCAGGAAGAGCTCAAGGACGACGAGGTCATCGACCAGGCCGTCCGGTACAAGATCGAGAGCCAGGCGCGCGATATCCCCGAAGGCAGCGAAGAGTGGGACATTCTCTACCGCCGATATTACGACGAACAAATGGGCAGGCGCATGAAAGTCATCCCCCTTGGCTTCGTCCCGACGGCCGACTAGCCCCCTACTACAACCGCCACCCAAGATACCCAGTCACCAGCAGCCATCCGAGCATGGTCCAATGCTCCCGATTGTGCAGAAGCCTTGGTACGGAATATCCGCCTGACGGCGTCTCATCTCGCTTTGGAGCTCGAGGCCAGAACAACGGGACACGTTCGGCGAACGCCGCATAATCGCCTGGAAATACCTGCTCCAAATGCGCTTCTTCGCGCCTCATCACCGGAACGTAGACAGCAACAAATAGAACCGCCACGACAACGAGAAGCACAAGGCGTCCGGTAGCGAGACTAAACCCGGCACCGACCAGCACACTACCTAGATAGAGCGGGTTACGGGTCCATCGATACGGACCGCCAGACGTCAGCCGTTTGTTCTTCTCGAGGTGTCCCGACGCCCACATCCGAATGAGCTCCCCAGCTAAGGCCAGAGCAACCCCTAACGCATAGAGACGAGGCGTCGGATCCGCGAAATAGAGCGCACTCAGGCCACAAATCCAGCCCAGAGGAACCCGCCATATCGCTAATCTTTCAGAACTTACCAACACAGAGCCCAGTCTACTACGGGGTAGCTGTCATAAATATTAGTTTATATACATCATATATATACTATTAACATGATTTACATACACACATATTATTTTAGATTCTTGACTACATCTAGTATATTACCGATATGGAACACAGAGTTCGTCCCAACAGTTTCGAAAGCCTAAAAACAGGAGAATTCCAAATGAATCTAGTAGTCCGCGACCCATTTTTGAGAGATTTCACCGGTCTCACCAGGCGTTTCAACCACTTCTTCACTTATGACGGTTTCAGCTAATTCCTTGACATCCTCGATGGCGCGGGCCTGGATCGAAGAGACTCAGGACATCGTCGACGGCTGGCTGACGAAGTAGCCCCCACCCGTCAGAACCAAGTTCTTCTTATCCCCACCTCTCCTCCTATCCCCACATCTCCTTGCTTTTCAGCAGTGTTTCTAAAAGCAAGGGGATGTGGGGATAAAAGCTGGGGATGCGGGGATGAGAGTTCGTCTCTCGGTGGTTCAAAACTCTTTCCGACCCTCTTTCCCTCTTTTTTATTGCTCTTGACTAAATGTCATATCTATATTATCGTTAGTATTCTTTGAGGGGGTTTGTTGGCTGCTACCTTCATTAGTAAGTTGCCATTGAGATTGACGGCGGGGGCAACGCTCTCGAGTCAGATCGTTACTGAGATTCGTAACGGGGTGTTTGACGGCAGCCTGGCGCCCGGAAGCTTTCTCGGCTCTGAGAACGAGCTCGCGAAAAACTTCGGTGTCAGCCGCATTACGGTGCGCGACGCTCTCCGAAGTTTGTCCGCCATGGGCCTCGTCGAGATCCGGCAAGGAGCTGGTGGTGGTGCGCGCATCGCGCAGAGCAATCTCGACTACTTCGCTGATGCGCTAGCGGTGCAGTTTCAACTCGCCGGGGTCGGCGTCGATGAGACGCTTCGTGCGCAATCCGCCATCGAAGGGACGGCCGCGGAGCTCGCCGCGGAGCACCGGAACCAAGAGGATCTCGAGCGGCTATCGGGCGCCCTCGAGCGCGCGAGAAGCGTCGTGCACGATCCCGCCGCATTCACCGAGGCGAGTCTCGGTTTCCACCTTGCTGTCGCCGAGGCATCCCACAATCGCGCGCTCATTGCGCTGCTCCGCGCGTTGCGCTTCGTCGTGTGGCCGAGCGAGAACAAACGCGCCACTCCGGACGTCGCCGCACGGGTGGACAAGACGCATCGAGAGATATTTGCGCGTATCGAAGCGGGCGACGGCCCCGGTGCGAGAGACGCAATGACCAAACATCTTGGTGGTATCCGTGTCAGCAAACAAAAACAGCACGACGAGGCGTTCTGTTGAGCCGAAACGCGCGAAATTACGAGAGGGCATAGTGAGCAAGTTCGTGATAGCACCGCATATGAGGCTGCAAGAGTGGGTTGCCGAAGAAAAAGGGTATTTCAACGATGAGGGGCTCGACTACGAGTTCCACGACGTCAAGAAAAGCGTTGCCGCGACCAAGACGGCGGAAGAGCTTCCGCCCGAGCAGCGAAGCGGCGCTTATCAAACCTTCGAAGGTCAAGGGCGCGCTTGCGATGTGAGCTCCGCCTGTCATTGGACGGTCAACATGGCCGCTTCGAACAGCCACGGGCGACTCTGGGGTGAGGCCTATTCCGTGACCCCGGGCGGCATCTATGTGTCGCAAGACTCCGACATCCGCAGCCCCGAAGATCTCACCGGCATCCCCATCACCGTAGGGTTTCAATCCGGGAGCCACTACTCGACGATCCAGGCCCTCGAGCCGTTTATCGAGCGCGACCAAATCAAGCTGCACTATGGCGGCATGCTGTTCCAGAGGCTCGAGCTCTTTACCGACGGCGAAGTTCCCGCGGCAAATCTCTTCGGCGGCCCGATGTATTTCGCCGAGCAGCTCGGCTACCGAAAGATCATCGACACCTCGTTCATGATCGCGGCGATGATCTCGGACGACGTCGAAACGGACGACGTGCGCAAATGCTATCGCGCTCTCAAGCGCGCGCAAGCCGACATCGATCTGCAGCTCGAGAAGTACAAGCATTATTATCGCAACGAGTTTCCACCTCGCTTCCGTGACGAGCTGGACACGCGCACCTTCGGGCCGGGCGAGCGGATCGTTTTCGACCCCTATACCCGTGAGATGTTCGACGTGACCCACAAGTGGGTCGAGGATTGGAAGATCTTCGACGAGAGCAAAGTCGGCCACGGCACTTACGAGGAATCGGTCGCGTCGCCGACGACTTGATCCCATGGCCCGCATCACGTTCGGTCTCGCGACCTCGCATGGTCCCCTTCTGTCGACACCCCCGGACAAGTGGGACTTGCGGGTCCAAGCCGATCGCAAGAACCCGGCGCACCCGTTCCGAGGCGGAACCTACACGTTCGACGAGCTCGCCGAGCTGCGCGCTCCGGAGGACCTCGCGCGCCAATCGAGTCTCGAGGAGCGCTCGAGGCGACACGCGGCCTGCCAGAGCGCTATCGCCAAGCTGGCCGACGCGCTGAAGAGCGAAGCACCCGACGTGGTCGTGCTGATCGGAAACGATCAGAGAGAAATCTTCAAAGACTCCCTCACGCCAGCATTCAGCATTCTTCACGGCGCGAGCGTTGACAACGTCGCGCTCGACGAAGCCCGTCTTGCCGCACTCAAACCGGGACTAGCCCTCGCCCATTGGGCCAACGTACCGGAGGAGACGGTGAGCTATCCCTGCGTTCCCGAGCTCGGGGAACATCTCATCACGTCTCTCATGGATGACGGGTTCGACATCGCAGCCATGAAGTCCCTTCCCGAGGGTCCGGGCGGCCGTCGCGGCCTCCCCCACGCCTACGGATTTGTTTACCGGCGCATCATGAACGACGTGCCTATTCCCGCGGTTCCGGTGGTGTTGAACACTTTTTTTCCGCCCAATCAGCCCACGGTGTCGCGATGTTTCGGGCTCGGTCAATCGATCGCGCGCGCGATCGACACGTGGGAGAAAGACCTTCGCGTCGGCATCATCATGTCTGGCGGCCTTAGTCACTTCGTCATCGACGAAGATTTCGACGACAATGTACTTTCTGCGATGAAGTCCAATGACGCGGCGCGCCTCGAAAAAATACCGGCACATTTTTTCCGCTCTGGGACTTCGGAAACGAAGAACTGGATCGCAGGAATCGGTGCCCTCGCGGAAACGGAGCTTCAGATGAGCTTGGTCGACTACGTGCCGTGCTACCGTTCAAAAGCCGGTACGGGCAACGCCATGGGTTTTGCAACCTGGAAGTAAGGAGAATCAATAGAGTGCTCGTTCAGTGACAGAGTCTACGACTAGAACCCCGGAGCGCGTTCCACCCATCGACCCATCCAAAGCTGAAGGAGCGCTCACCGGCGCCCGCTATCTCGAAAGCCTCAGAGACGAGCGCGAAATCTGGTACCGGGGCAAGCGCATCACCGACGTGACCACCCATCCGGAGCTCCGCGAAATGGCTCATAGCCTTGCGCGCATCTACGACATGCAGCACGCGCCGGAGACCCGCGACGTAATGACCTACGAGCAGGAGAACGGGCTCCGCGCGTCCTATTCGTACTATCTCCCGACTGAACCGGAAGAACTATTGCTACGGCGGCGCAATACCGAAGTCTGGGTGCGCGAGGTCTTCGGCATGTGCGGACGGCTCCCGGATTTCTGTTCTTCGATGGTCGTCGGCTATTACGACATCCGGGAGCAGCTTGCCGAGCTCGATCCCGCGCTCGCGAAAAACACCGAGACCTATTTGAGCTACGCGCGCGACCACGACCTGTGCCTCTCGCACGCGCTCCACGATCCGTGCATGGATAAATCGATCCGGCCCTCGCAAGATCCGGATCGATGTGTCCGCGTCGTGCAGGAGCGGGATGACGGTGTGATCGTACGCGGGGCACGCTTCAACACCCTCGGACTCTTCTCGAACGAGATCCTGGTCTCACCCACATATTTCTTCACCGAGGACGAGCCCGAATTTGCCATCTGGTTCACGATCCCCGTTAGCACACCGGGCCTGAAACAGGTCACGCGCGAGGTCTATGGGGGAAGGAATCCACAAGACCATCCGGTGTCCTCGCGCTTCGACGAAGTCGACTCGCTCGTCATTTTCGATGACGTCTTCGTTCCCTGGGAGCGTATCTTTCTCTATCGCGAGCCGCTCGCCGCAAACCGTTTGTTTCGAGGCAACGTCATGAACTGGGCCGCCTATGCGGGGACGGTCTTGACCCAGATGCGCATGGAGATCTTGATCACCGTTGCCCATCTCCTGGCAAAGAGCTCCGGGATGGATACGAGACCGCACGTCGTCGCCGCCCTCGGCGAGATGTGCACTTATCTCTCGCTACTACGCTCCAACCTGCGCGCCGCTGAGGTCGCTTGTGTGACGACGCCGGGCGGCCACTACAAGCCGGCGCCGTCGCCCGAGCGGCGCTCGCTCGTCACGATGATCTCGGAGCGATTCGTGGAGCTCGTCGAGCATATCGGCACGAGCTCGCTCATCTTCCTCCCGAACGCGGAAGACTGGGACACGCCCGAGATTAGGAAACATCTCGATGTCTACATGCGGGGCAAGAAAATGTCGCCCAAGGACCGCTACAAGCTCTGCAAACTCGCCTGGGAGCTCACCGGAGATGCTTATGGAAGTCGCCAGCAGCTCTACGAGCGGCTACACTCGGGCGACCCGAACATGATGGTCGTGAACGCTTACAAAAACTTCGATCTCTCCGACGGTGTCGACCTGGTTTCGAAGTTTCTAGACCTCGAAGTCGATGGGTAGTGGGTAGCGTGGACTTTGTTGAGACCCGAAGATAACGAGCTGCTCACCCGCGTCGGCCCCGAGACGCCGATGGGCCGTTTGCTGCGCCGCTTCTGGCTACCGGCGCTGCTCGAAGAAGAGTTAGCGGGACCGGACAGCGACCCCGTCAAGCTGCGGCTTCTCGGCGAAGATCTCGTGGCCTTTCGCGACACGGACGGAGCCATCGGTTTCCTCGACGCGCATTGCCCGCACCGGCGCTCGAATCTTTATTTCGGCCGTAACGAGGAGCACGGCCTCCGCTGCGTCTATCACGGTTGGAAATTCGACGTGCGGGGACAGTGCGTCGACATGCCATCCGAGCCGGCCGAGAGCTCGTTCAAGGACAAAATCAAAACGCGGTCCTACCCCAATTGCATCTTCGGAGGCGTGGTTTGGATCTATATGGGCCCGCCCGAGCTTCTGCCCGAGCTGCCGGATTTCGAGTGGGCGCGTCTTCCCCGCTCCCGCTCCATCGTCACGAAGCGCGTGCAACCGTGCAACTGGGCCCAAGCGGTCGAGGGCGGCATCGACTCGAGCCACATCTCTTACCTCCATCGGAACCTAGCGGATCTCAACCCCGTGACGGCAGGCCGCGGCCATCGGAGCTACACGTCGCGCGATCGCTCACCAGTCTTTTTCGTTCAGGAGACGGATTATGGTCTTCGCATCGGCGCCCGCCGCAACGCGACCGAAGAATCGTTCTACTGGCGCATCACGCAGTTTCTCGTACCGATCTACACGATGATCCCTCCGATTCTCCGGGGCGAGGTCGACAACTCGAGCGAAGATACCTATGCCGGTCACGCGTGGGTGCCGATCGACGACGAAAATACGTGGACGTGGTCGTTCAACTGCAACCCGCATCGTGACTTCAACGAAAGAGAGCGAGCCCTGTTTCACCCGCGGACCGGAATGTGGGGCGCCGTGGACGAGCATTTTCGGCCCCTTTTGAACAAGGACAACGACTACGGCCTCGATCGAGACATGCAGCGCCAGGTGAACTTCACGGGTATCCAGGGCATCCCCAATCAAGACGCCGCGGTGCAAGAAAGCATGGGAACGATCGCGGATCGCAGCCTCGAAAACCTCGGAAGCTCCGACAAAGCCGTCATCGCCTACCGAAAACTACTCCTCGACATGGCGCGCAACCTCCAAAGCGGCAAAGAGCCCGGTGCGGCGCGGGATGGCGCCCGGTACAGCGTGCGCTCCGCCTCGTTGCTTCTCGGCAAAGACGTGCCCTTCGACAAAGGCGCCGCCTCGCTTCTCTCCGGCTCAGAAGAACGTGACCACACCTGATCAAGCCCCAAGCCCCAAGCCCCAAAAGAATGCTTTGACTTTCTCGCCAAATTGACGCACAAAGAGGCTCCCTCGACTGATCGCTCGAGGCTCTCTTGGGCCTCGATGACAATGTGGAGCTTTGTTCTCGTTTATTAGGGCTTATACCTGACTCTCTTCGACAGCGCCGTGGCAATAACCGTCCCGATACCTCAGGAGGGGAGACGCTTTCCCCGTTTCGCTCCCGCTGACCCCGTCCGGATCAGCATGTTCGATAGCCACGCGGTCGCCAGCGACGGGATCGTCGCCGACTTTTCGGAGACCGGGGCTCGAGTCTTCACAGAGAACGGTCTCACGGAAGACGACACCGTCACCATCGACTTGCGAAGTGGTGGTGTGTAGCTCTTCAAGACCCGGGGCCACGTCGTATGGCGCAGGGACGACATGCGCGAATCCGTCGCCGTGGACATCGGAAGCGCGCAAGGCCTCCGCTTTACCGACCTCTCCCCTTTCGCACGTAAGTTATTGCGCCGGCTCAGTCGACAAAACGGAATCGATGCTGCCGCGCTCGAGAGAGCGACCAACCCGATATTGGTCCAAGCGGCGTTCACGATGGGGTCCGATCCGGATCTGGGGCTCATGCTCTTCGCTAACGAGCTAAATGGCCAAAATGGCAAGACCAATGGCAGCAACATCGATCTCGAGGTGGAGCTCGAGCATGAGCCCGCCCCCCACGTACTCCTCGTCGCGCCAGACACCGAGGCGCGGCAAGTACTGCGGCGCCATTTAGAAGAGTCCGAGATTGGCGTCGTCGCCGCACCGAACATGGAAGAGGCGCTCACCTGCGCGCGCCTTGCGCCACCGCAACTGATTATCTGCGAGATGGCCCTCGATGGAGCCTTCTCCGGTTTGGAGCTCGTGCACAAAATCCGCGACGAGTCCGCTCTCATCGCCACCCCAATCGTCCTTCTCGCCGACGCTTCCGGTGAAACGCAACTAGACCCCGCTGTCGGCACCGCCGACGTCTGCCTGCGCCGCCCGTTCGAACCGGAAGAGCTCGTCCACCGCGCCAAAGAGCTCCTGAAAGACGGCCGTCAAAACCATTCCGGCGAGCTCGGCGGCAACTTCGGAGTCTTCAAGAATACCGACATCCTGCAAATGCTAGAGGCCAACCTGGCGACAGGAGTTCTCCACATCGACGGCGAGCGCCACGGCGAGATCCACATGCACGAAGGCCGCATTTGTGGAAGCTTCTCCGTCGGCCTCACCGACGAAGCCGCAGCCCTCCACCTGATACCGGTAAAGTGGGGCCGCTTCCGCTTCATCTCAACCGGCGTCCGCTACAACTTAGAGCAATTCCGATCCACCACCCAACTAATGCTCCTAGCCCTACAACGCCACAACGAAGGCACCTACCCCCCCCAGCCCCTAAGAAAAACCCTGGCGCAAAGCCGCCAACAAAAAGCAGAAATCTCTCACGCTTTTTTTGCTTTTTTTCTTTGCGGCTTTGCGACTTTGCGTCTTTGCGTTGTGCTCTTCGAGGGCGATGGTTCTTCGTGGGGTGGGGTTCAGTCAGAGAAGCGTTCCAGGATCACTTGAATTAGGTCTCGGGTGGAGTGGTTTTTTGGGTCGCCGACGATGCGGGTCTCGCCCCCGAGATCGGTCATGATACTCCGCTCGGGTACCGTCTCTTCGGTGTAGTCTGTGCCTTTGCAGTGTGTGTTCGGACGTAGACGATCGAGAAGGGTTGCAACGTTGTCTTCGTCGAACACGACGACCAGGTCCACGACTTCGAGCGCCGCCACGAGCTCGGCTCGATCGGGCGCCGGTAGGATGGGACGACCCTCACCTTTGAGACGGCGCGTGGCGGAATCTGCGTTGACACCCACGACGAGAAAATCGCCCTCGGCGCGCGCGCCTTCCAGGTAGCGAACATGTCCGACATGTATCAAATCGAAGTGACCGTTCGTGAGCACGACGCGCTTGTTTGCGTCTTTCGCCTCGGCGGTGGCCGCCGCCGCTTCGTCCAGACTCACGACACGACCCATCTCAGCTCTCACCCGCGCGCACGGCATCGGCGAGCTCTTGGCGGGACACGGTGGCCGTTCCGCGCTTCATCACGACGATGCCGCCCGCATAATTGGCCAGCATCGCGGCCTCGGCAAAGGACGCGCCCGCGCCGAGCGCGAGCGTATAGGCACTGATGACGGTGTCTCCCGCTCCCGTTACATCGGCGATCGCGTCGGTGCCGAAGACCGGGATGTGGCGCGTCGGGCGCCGCCGCTCGAAGAGCGCCATACCGTCTTTGCCACGGGTCATGAGGAGCGACTCCGCCCGGAGCTTCTTCAAAAGACGTCGCCCCGAGCGCTCGAGCGTGGCAGCGTCGTGCCCGATGCGAACTTCGAGAGCGGCTTCGACTTCGGGCTCGTTCGGCGTTGCCGACGTGAAGCCCGTATAAGAAAGGATGGAGTAGCGCGAATCGAGCACGGCCGGCTTGCGCATCGACGCCGCGCGGCGGGCAAGCGCGTTGCCGAATTCCGGCGTAATGAGCCCGTAGTCGTAATCCGAGACCATGACGACATCGACCTTGGGAAGAAATTGCTTTAGTGCACTATCGAGGTGCCGAGTAATCTCTTTCGTCGGGCTCACGCGGGTCTTGCGGTCGATGCGCACCACTTGCTGTTTGGCGGAGTGAACGCCGCCCGCGAGGATGCGCGTCTTCATCGGCGTACGATAAGCGCCGTGGCGGCGCACCGCGGAGACGTTCACTTTCGCTTTTCGGAGCGAAGTCAAAAGCTCACGTCCCGCCGCGTCTTTTCCGACGATCCCGACAGCGATCGCGCGCCCGCCCAAAGCAGCCAAGTTGTTGACCGCGTTGCCGCCCCCGCCGGGAACCACGTGCGTCTCGTCATAATCGAGAATCAATACCGGAGCCTCGCGGCTGACGCGCGAAGTCTGTCCGTAGATATATTCGTCCGCGACGAGGTCCACAAAGCACAAGACCCGCACTTTGGCAAGGCCATCGATGAGCGCGAGAAGCCGGTCTCTCACTCGACACTCCCCCAGAAAATATCACAGACCGCGCGATAGACGTTCTCGCCAACGAGGTCCGGCTGGCGCTCCCAACGAGCAGCTTCATATTCGAGGCTTCCTCTACCGAAACCGGTCTTGACGAAGGCACTCCGCGTGCCGGCCGTCCATCCCGCCTGCATATCGGTGATCGAGTCCCCAACCATCCATGATTGCGACAAATCGATATCGAGCTCGCCCTGCGCCTGAAGCAACATTCCCGGCTCGGGCTTGCGACAGGCGCAACGATCACCCGGTTTGTGCGGACAATAATAAATACCATCGAGCCCCGTGCCAGCCTTCTCGAGCGTCGCTTGAAACCCGCCATGAATCTCTTCGACGAGCTCCGCCGGGTAGAACCCGCGCCCCACGCCCGACTGGTTGGTCACGAGCACGGCGAGGTAACCCTCGTCCCGGATCAGCTGGACGGTGTCCACGGCAAAGGGGAAAGGACGGAAACGGTCGCGGTGATTGACGTAGCCCATCAACTCGTTGAGTGTTCCGTCGCGATCGAGAAAAATGGCCGGCTTCCCGCTCATGACGACACCAGCGCGAGGGCTTCATCGTAGACGCGCTCGGGCGTCACGCGCTCCATGCAGCGATGGTCGATCGGGCAGTCTCGGTAGAGGCACGGGCTGCATTCGACCGGCTCGCGCACGACGCGCGCGATGGAGCTGTACGGTCCTGTCTCGCGGTAATCGGTTGGACCGAACACGGCAACCGTAGGGACACGAAGGGCCGCCGCCAAGTGCATCGGACCGGAATCATTCGTGAGAAAAACGGAGAGCTCCGAAAGGACGCCCATGAGCTCACCGAGGGACGTCTTGCCTTGCAGCATCAGAACCCGTTCCTTGGGAAGCCCGGTTCGAACTTCTTCCGCCAAAATGCCCTCAGTGATACCGCCGAGAATGACGACTTGGCCGTCGAGCCTCTCGGCTAGCTTCGACGCCACTTCCGCGTAGCGCGAGGCCTGCCACACCTTCGCGCCGCTATTCGTGGCTCCGGGATGCACGCCAACAAGCGGCCCGCCTTTGTAGCCTTCTCGTTCGAGAAGTGCGCCGCCCGCGCGACGCATCGGCTCAGTAGCTTGGAGGCTCAGGTCCGGCTCGACGAGATCGAGCCCGAGACCGCCGATCAAGTCGAGATAGAAATGAGCTTGGTGGCGCCCGAAGGGGCGCGGCGCGGGCGGAACGCATCGCGTCAGCAACATGCCTCGCTTCTCGGTCGCGTAGCCCCAGCGCTCGGGAATACCGGCCACATGGATCAAGAAAGCCGCGCGGAACGCGTTCGGAAAGAGGATCGAAACGTCGAAGCCCTCGAGGCGCACGCGCCGCGCGGCACGGAGAAAGCCGGGAATTCCGCGATCCTCTCCGTGCGGATCATAGAGGATGGTGTCATCGAAGACGTCGCAGCCCGCATAGAGCTCTTGCACCCAAGGACGGGTGAGCGCCACGAGCCGTGCCTTCGGATGAGTTTTGCGCACGGCGCGCATCGCGCCGAGAGACATGACGGAATCGCCAATCCAGCTCGGCGCAAAAATGAGTATCGAATCTGTTTTCATGGGAGCTCGGCCGCCACCGTATCGACCGCCACCGTATCTGAGGCATGGGGCGCATCTGGAGCTCTCGCTTCCTGGGGAGGGCGCGTTCGAAAGCGGTCGTGCATCCACATCCAACATTCGGGATGCGCGCGAATGTAAGTCTCCTGCACGCGCGTGAGCTCTTGTGTGATCTTCAGAATCGCCATATCTCGATCCATTTGCCGATAAGGCTCACAGTCGATCGGCTCTTCATACACAGCGCGGTACCGGCCATCGGGAAGCGGGTAGCAGAAAGCTGGTACGAGCGCGGCCCCTGTCTTCAAAGCGAACCAAGCTGGCACCGGAGTGGTCGCAGCTTTCCGACCGAAGAAATCGATGAAGACCGCATCTTCGAGACGCACGTTTTGATCGATGACGAGCGCTATCGTTTCACCGCCTCTCAGAAGCCGCCGCAATTCGCTGAGCGCGCCCTCTTTATAGACGACCTTATTCCCGGATATCCCGCGCACGTTCTCGAGCCATTGGTTGAGAAACCGATTGCTCTGGATACGCGCCAAAACGTTGAGCCGGCCGAGCTTGAAACCATGCGCGATGCCATGGAGCTCCCAATTCCCGAAATGGCCGGTTGTGAGGATGACGCCTTTGCCCCGCGCCCGGGCGCGCTCGAACCTCTCGACGCCTTCGAGCTCGACGAGCCGCTCCATTTCCGCAGGACTTGGATAGCCAAGCGAGATGAGCTCGAAGAGCATCGATCCGAAATGCCGGTAGGCGCCGCGTGCTATCTCCCGCTTCTCGCGGTCACTTTTCTCGCTTCCGAAGGCTAAATCGACATGGCTGATGGTCGATTTTCGGTGCCTTCGGTCGAGCATGAAGACAAGGCTCCCCGCCGTGCGTCCCCACACAAGCTTCGCGCGCCGTGGCAGGAAACGCATCACCACAGAAAGCGCGAGCGCCAGAAAATACTCGAAACGATGCTTCATACGACAACCAAACCGAGCATTTTACCTCGAAACGCCGTCGTCAACCCAACACGGCCAAAGGGGGCAACGAGGCCACACCGTCCAACAGCGCACCCAGCGCGGAGGGGTCCGAGATTTCGCTCTCGATGTCGATGCGATAGATCGGGAGTGCTACGGCGGTGCTTTCTTCCAGCTTCACGGCGTCTTTTCCAGTCACCAAAAGCGCCTGGGCGCCCTTGCCGCTCGCACCGGCCGCGATCGCTTCGAGCTCCGACGCGCTCCACGAATGGTGGTCTCGACGCGTCTCGAACGTAACGACGTCGGCGTCGAGACTCTCTCGAGCTCTCTCTGGCCTCGCGATGCCAACGGCGAGCGCCACCGGTTTGCCGTGAAAAGCATCGGCGCTCAGCCGCTCCCCGCCGTCGAGCCGGGAAAACCCGACCACTCGGGTGATAGAGCGCAGAACCAGCTTGTCGAAGCGTGTGGGAGGGCGGCAGCCCTCACGATAACCCGTGAGCACGATCGCATCTGCTCGCGACAAGCTGGCGACAGGCTCGCGCAAACGACCCGCGGGTAATAGACGCAGTTTCGGATCACCACAATCGAAACACACGATATCCAGATCGCGGTATAGCCGCCGGTGTTGGAACCCGTCATCGAGCACGAGCACATGCGGCCCAAGCCTCTTGAGCAAAGCAAGTCCCGCTTGGTAGCGGTCAGAACCCACCGCCACCACGAGACCCTCGACCTTGCGCGCGAGCTCGACCGGCTCGTCGCCGCCATCCCGCGCGCTGGCGAGCACTTCCTGTCCATCCGAGACGAGAACGAAAGGCGCACTCCCCTCCCGTCTATAACCTCGAGAAAGCACGGCGACGGGAATCTTTCGCGACAGGAAGTGGCGCGAGACCACTTCCACAAACGGCGTCTTGCCACTCCCGCCCACCGTGAGATTGCCAACGCTCACGACAGGAACGTCGAGCTTCTTTGGCTCGACGCGATCATAATAGCGGTTACGGACAGACACCGCCGCGCGATAAATCCAAGAGAGCGGTGCTAAGGCTTTCATGCGAAGAGCTCTTTCAAAACGTTGACCGTGCGCTCGGAAGCGCCGCGTTGCTCTTCGACGACACGCCGAGCGCGCTCGCCGAGGATACGCGCTCTATCCGGGCTATCGATCAACTCTCGCAACGCGGCCTCGAGCGCTGGAGCATCTTCGACCTGAACAACGGCTTCCGCTTCTAGAAACGAGCGCGCGATGTCGGCGAAGTTCTGCATATGTGGTCCGAACAAAACCGGCTTGCCCTCAGATGCGGGCTCGATGATGTTATGGCCGCCCTGATTGGCGAGGCTCCCCCCGACAAAAACATAATCGGCTTCTCGGTAGAGTGACGCGAGCTCCCCGAGCGTATCGAGAATCAGTACGTCAGGATCGGCCGGCATGGCGTTCGGCGTTGAACGGCGAGCGATACGCAGATCACGGCCACGAGCGAGCTCGTAGACGTCGTCGAAACGCGGAGCATGGCGCGGCGCAAGCACGAGGAAGAGATCGGGATAGTCCTTTCGCAGGGACTCGAAAATGGACAGGAGCGCCGCCTCCTCACCGGCAGACGTGCTCCCTCCCACGAGAATCCGCCTCCCATCCGGAACAATGCGACCGTCGCGCGACGGCGCTTGAGGCAGCGCGTCGAACTTCAAGCTTCCCGTCCGTTTGATCTTGCTGGCGGAGGCGCCAAGCGCTGCGATGCGCTCGGCATAGAGCTCGTTCTGCATGCAGAACATGTCCACCTGCTCGAGATAGTGCTTCATGACGCCGGCGATGGCCTCATAACGCGGGAAGGACCCGTCGGAGATGCGGCCATTCGCGATCATCGTGACCGCCCCCGCGCGGCGGCACTCGCGGAGCAAGTGCGGCCATAGCTCGGTCTCCATGACGACGAGGGCAAGTGGGCGAATCCGAGCGACGACGCGGCGCACGAGAAACGCGAAGTCGAACGGGCAGTAGAAAACGGCGTCCACCCCCGCGAGCTTGTCCGTGGCGACCTGGCGGCCGGTAACGGTGATGACCGAGACGACGATGGGTGTGTCCGGAAACGCTTTTTTTAGCGACGGCAGCAGGGTCGCGACCGCCAACACCTCACCAACTGAGACCGCGTGTACCCAGATCGAAGGCCCGTCCGGGGCCGCAAGCTCTGTGAGTCCAAAGCGCTCGCGGAGACTTCGTGCGTAGCCTTTTTCGCGAAGGCTCCGATAGATCAGGTAAGGGAAGCCAAGCACGAGGAGCCCCGAAAAAAGGACGCTATAAAGATGATACATCAAAGGTCGGGGAGGACTATACGGAATCGACTGAAAACAAGCAAGTTACGGCACGCGTTGACAGCTTTGCGGATCGCGACCTATACTTTCGCTCACTCGCCGCGGGTCTCCCCGATAGGCGTGGCAGAACGCACGCAGACCCGGCAATTCTCGAAATCTAGGAGAACAATGGAATGGCAATCAAGGTAGGCATCAACGGGTTCGGCCGCATCGGGCGGAATATTTTTCGTGCGGCTTTGGGTGATAGCGAGATCGACATCGTCGCCGCCAACGACATCACGGACGCGGCGACCCTCGCGCATCTTCTCAAATACGACTCCGTTCTCGGCAATCTCGAACAAGACGTGAGTGCGGATGGCGATACCATCACCGCGGGCGGCGAGAGCTTCAAAGTCCTCAAGGAACGCGACCCGGCAAACCTGCCTTGGAAGGACCTCGGCGTAGACATCGTCATCGAGTCTACCGGGCTTTTTACCAAGCGCGAAGACGCTTCGAAACACCTCGCCGGCGGCGCCAAGAAGGTCATCATCTCGGCTCCGGCCACGAACGAAGACTTCACCGTCGTCATGGGCGTCAACCATGACAAATACGACCCGTCGCAGCATCACATCATCTCGAACGCGTCGTGCACGACGAACTGCCTCGCGCCGCTCGTCAAGGTCCTAAACGATTCTTTTGGCCTCGCCAAAGGAATCATGACGACGATCCACTCCTACACGAACGACCAGAAGCTCCTCGACCTTCCGCACAAGGATTTGCGCCGCTCGCGAGCCGCCGCGCTCTCGATGATCCCGACGAGCACCGGCGCTGCTGTTGCTGTCACCACCGTGCTGCCGGAGCTCAAAGGCCGGCTCGACGGCATTTCCGTTCGAGTGCCGACGCCGAACGTGTCGCTCACCGACTTGACCGCCGTCTTGGAGAAGGACGTCACGGCCGCGGACGTCAACGACGCTCTGAAAAGCGCCGCCAATGGAAAGCTAAAGGGCATTCTCGCCTACTCGGAGGCACCTCTCGTCTCGGCCGATTTCCGCGGAAACCCGAACTCGTCCATTGTCGACGCGCCGTTCACGAAGGTTGTCTCGAACAACGCGGTCAAAGTGCTCGCATGGTACGACAACGAGTGGGCCTTTTCCTGCCGCGTCAAAGATCTGATCCACTACATCGTTGAGAAGGGCCTCTAGCCGACATTCACGAACGCCCATCGCGCGATGGCCGACGTAAAACTGCTCTATATCGAAGACGACCTAGAGCAACGCCCGAATATGGCGGCGAGCCTCGAGGAACGAGGCTTCGCGGTCGCGACCGCCTCCTCCGGCAAGGAAGGTCTCGAGCTTCTCGCCTCCGACAGACCTTCGCTCGTCCTCTGCGATCTCAACATGCCAGAGATGGACGGGCTCGCCGTGCTCGAGCAGGTTCAAAGACTGGATCCCGATCTTCCGTTCCGCTTGCCGTAAAAGCGGTCATGCAAGGAGCGCAACGATTTCTCGTCAAGCCGGTCAGCGTGAACGAGATGGAGATAGCCATCCACCAGGCTCTCGAGTTCGCAAAGCTTCGGCGCTGGCAGCGCGAAGCTGAAGAGCAGCTCACCCGTCTCGTCGAGACAGCCCCCGTTCCTTACATCATCACCCGGAAATCGGACGGTGAAATTCTCTATGCGAACAGCCATCTTGCGGACGTCTTCGGCATACCACCCGAAGAGATCAAGGGGCGCTCGTCGACCGATTTCTACTACAACGCGGGAGAGCGCGACGAAGTCATCGCGCGCCTCGAGAAAGACGGGTTCGTCAAAGACCTCGAAGTGCAAGTCCGTCGCGCCGACGGGAGCTTCAAGTGGATGGTCTTCTCACTCGCGGAGACAGAGATCGGCGGCGAGGAGGTCGTGCTCGGCGGCTTTCTAGACATCACACGCCGGAAAGAGATGGAGGAGAAACTCCGGATCTACCGCGAAGTCTTCTGGCACTCGGTCCATCAGTTGATGCAGCGCCTTGTGGCCTGGCTCGACGGAGACGTGAGAGAAAAACGCGTAGTCCTTGATCGCGGGCTCGATCTTCCACGCAACAGCAAAGGCAGCGGTCGTAATGAAACCGTCGACGAGGATAGAAACGCCACTCCGCGCGGCCTCGAGACAAACGCCCACTAGCCCCGCGATCTCGAGACCGCCTACCTAAGCCAAGATGGCGCGCGGCGTCTTCGGGCTGTGAAGCGCGAGCGCTCGCTCGATGACGTCCACCTTACGGCGAAGCCCAGGCCCGTCCACCCCGGTGCCGCGCCCCGTAACGGCCGCGACGGGAAGACCCGTGAGCGCAGCCGTCATCGCACTGGCCGCCGTCGTGTTACCGATGCCCATCCCTCCGAGCCCCAAGATTCGTACCCCTACGAGCCGACGTACTTCGCTCCTACCAACCTGAATCGCCGCGTCCATCTCCTCTTCGGTCATGGCGGGCTCGCGCACGAAATTTCGTGTGCCACGTCGAACGGCGGGGCTCGACAATGTCCCAACGTCGACAACGGAAAGATCCGCATCGGCCACACGTGAGAGAGCGTTGATGGCCGCACCGCCCGCGTTGAAGTTCGCAATCATCTGTCCCGTAACTTCAGAAGGATAGGGACTCACTCCCTCTTCGGTCACGCCGTGATCCCCCGCGAAAAGAACGATCGCGCGCGGCCGTATCTTCGGCGCGTCCGTTCGTTGGATCGCGGCAAGGCGGACCGCAATCTCCTCGAGCCGGCCGAGGCTTCCCGGCGGTTTCGTGAGCTGCCCCTGGCGTGCCCGCGCCCTCTCGGCACAGTCTTCGTCGGGAGGCGCTACCACGCTTTCGCCCAACTCGAGCCCTCCCCATCGCGAAGCTTCGCGTCAATCCCCTTCTCTTTCTCGACGAGACGTCCGAAAAGCCACAGTAGATCCGAGAGCCGGTTGATGTACGTGATCGCGAGCGGATCGACCTCGCCACCCTCGTCTCCCAGTCGAACGGCAACCCGCTCCGCACGCCGGCACACCGTGCGCGCCACGTCATAGGCCGCCGAGACAGTGTCTTCTCCCGGAAGCACCCAATCGCCGACAATGCCTTCGATGGCCTCGATCTCGTCGACCTGGCGGGTCAGCGCATCGACCATGGCCTCCGTCACGCGATTCGTCTTCTTGTCATCCTCGGGGCTCGCGAGCGACGCGCTCACGGTGAAAAGCTCCTTCTGGATCTGCTTCGCGGCCTCCGCTACTTTCTCGTGACGGCAGATCGACCGCGCAAAACCCATGGCCGAGCCAAGCTCGTCGAGCGTCCCGTAGGCCTCGACTCTCATGTCCCCTTTCGAGACCCGACTTCCACCGACGAGACTCGTGTGGCCTTTATCACCTGTTTTCGTTGCAATAGACATCTTCGTTTACTCCTCTAAATCGCCGCATAACGTCGGCGACGACTCAACAGCAAAAGAAATAGTGGTCCGCCAATCAAAGCCGTGACCGCACCAACTGGAAGCTCACTCGCTCCAAGGACCGAGCGTGCCAGCGTATCGGCGAGCACGAGGAAGGCCGCGCCGAGCAAGATCGAGCACGGGATCACGATCCTCAGATCCTCGCCGAACAGAAGCCGCACCGCATGCGGCACGATGAGCCCGACAAAGCCGATCGGCCCGGCGACGGCGACGCTCACACCGACGATGAGGCACGACGCAACATAAACGAGGCGCTCCGTTCGACGCACGTCGACGCCGAGCGCCGCCGCCGACTCCTCGTCCACCGCGATGAGGTGAAGATCGCGTGTGACCGCAAGAAGAAACACGAGCCCAGGCACGAGAAAGATCAACATGCGCCACACGAGACCGGCGCCGACAACGTCGAGGCTTCCGACCATCCAGCGAAGGATCTGAAGCGCCCGCGTGTAATCGGTCATGAACTGAATCATCAAGATGCCAGCGCCCGCGATCAAGTTCAGGACGACGCCCGCTAATAGGAGCGAGCCCGGCATGACGACGCTGCCCGCGGAAGCGAGCCGGTACACAATAGCAATGAAAGCCATCGAGCCCGCAAAGGCAAACAGGAACACCAGCGGAATCCCGGCGACGCTTGCACCGAGTCCGAGTGCGATAGCGATGCTCGCGCCGAGCGCCCCGCCTCCGGAAACGCCGAGCGTGAACGGCTCTGCGAGAGGGTTTCGGAAAAGTGCCTGCAGCGCGGCGCCGACGCCGGCGAGCGAGCCGCCCACGAGAAGCCCGAGGGCGACCCGAGGGACACGGAGACGAAAGAAGATCGTACGCGTGGTCTCGTCCGTCCCGAGCCGGCTCCAGTCGATCTGTTGATAGCCCGTCGAGAGCGCAAAGAGTGTGACGCCACAAACGACCACGAAGAAGAAGGCGAGTGCCAAGAGAAGTCGCCCGCCCGTCGTCATCACCCCTCCGACCAGACGAACGTACGGCCTTCTACCCGATGGGCTCGGACTCCTGGGTCTTCATAAATCTCCGAGAGCGTTTTCTCGTTCAAGACGTCCTGGGAAGGCCCCTCGGCGACGAGACGGCCGCCGCGCATCGCCAAAAGATAGTCGAAGCTCGCGTCGAGCATCTGCAATTCGTGAGTCACGACGAGCACCGTGAGCTCTCTCTCCTCACGCAGACGCTGGAGGGCTCCGAGAAGCTGCGCGCGGTGCTTCAAATCGAGCGCGGCAGCAGGCTCGTCGAGAAGCAAGAGATTCGCCCGCTGCGCGAGCGCCCTCGCAACAACGACCATCTGCTGCTCGCCCCCGGAGAGCTCCGTAATGGGACGCTTCGCCAAATGGGTGGCACCGACACTCTCGAGCGCTTCCATCGCGATGTCCACATCGCGACCGGTCTCGAAACGAAACCGCGACGTATAGGGGCTTCGACCGGTCAAGACGAGCTCGAGAGCGGTGAAAGGAAAGACGCGACTTTGCTGCTGCGGTACGTAGCCAATACGCCTCGCGCGAGCGCGAGGCTCGATATCGCGGAGCGGCTGCCCTTCCAGAAAGACCGTGCCCTCGGACGGAGAGAGAACGCCGGACAGCAACCGCAATAGCGTCGACTTCCCGCAACCGTTCGGACCGATGAGCCCGCAAAAGTGCCCGCGGGTGAGCGAGAGGGACACCCCCTCGATCACACGCATGGCTCCGTAAGAAAAAACGAGAGATTCAGCAGCGAGGACGGCGCTCACTCTAAGGCCTCGGGGTGGAGACGGCGCGCAAATTCCCACGCAGCCTGAACCGCGAACTGTGACGGATGGACGAGCAGCTTGTTCGTCAAAGGGTAGATGCGGTCATTCTCGACGGCCCGCACCGAAAGGGTGCCCCACACCTCGGTCGGGTCTTCCGAGAGACTTCCGCCTCCCGCCACGGTCGGCGTCGTGAGCGCTTGCACCATGTCGAAGATGACTTCGGGGTCGAACACCACGAGCGCTTCCGCGCCGAGCTGCATGTAATTGTGCCGCGCGGGCGGCATGATCGGCTCACCGCCCGCGATCTCGATGAGCTCCGTCAAATAGCTGCCTTGTGTCGCGATGTAGATATCCCGCAGGGTCCCGGGAAGCCGATCGACGACGACGAGCACTTTTGGACGCGGCCTCCCGCGCGTCCGCCGACGGATATCGTCGAGCTCCGCCCGCATCTCGTCCGCGAGCTTCTTGGCTTGCACCTCGTGACCGACGGCCTCGCCGATCGTCTCGATCGACTCGAAGATGTCGGCCATCGACTGGCTCCCGACCGCCAGCGTCTCGATCCCAAGCGCATGGAGCTTCGGCTCCATGAGCGGAGCCTGTGCGTCGACGCCTGTAAGCATGACGAGGTCCGGCTGGAGCGCAACGATCTGCTCCAGATTGGTGTCGGTCCATCCGCCGACACGCGGAAGGTTCTCGACCGCGGGTGGATACTCGCTATATCTCGACACCGCCACGACGCGATCGAAGGCGTCGATCCCGTACAGGATCTCGGTGACGCTCGGAGAAAGTGAAATGATCCTCTGCGCGAGCGCGACAACGAGTAGAAGCTTCATGTGTCTAGAAGGCGCCTAGAAATCAAATGCCGCGCCAACGAGCGCGTAGCGTCCGGGTGTACGGAACCCACTTTCCGAAATCTGCTGGTCGAAGAGATTCTCGATCTTGCCGAACAGACGAAGCCCCGCGTCGAAGCGATAGCTCGCCACGAAGTCACTCTTGAAGTAGCTCTCGAAACGATAGACGCGGCTCGCGAAAGTGCGAGGGTCGAAAATCGGGGCGAGGTAGCTGCTTAAAGCAACGAGGTCGAAACTCAACGTGACGCGGCTACCGATCTGCTTCGTTGCAACGAGCGCGAGCTGATGGCGCGGGATGACGAAGGCGTGCGTCTGGTGTTCCGTCACCCCTGCTGGCGGCTCCGCATCGGTATAGGTGTAGGACGTGTTCAAATGGAACCCGCCAGAGGCGACGACATTGGCCACGAGCTCGATACCTTGGGTCGTACCGCCATCGGTCGACAGATAGCCCCCGAACCGGCCAAAAGGATCGGTGGCCGGGTCGATACCGCCGGAGAAATCGAAAATGATGATCTCCGAAAGCCGCGTTCGAAAGTAAGTGGCCGAGACGCGGGCGCGCCGCGACGAAAAGCTCTGCTCGACTCCCACATCGAAAGTTCGGCTGCGCTCCGGGCTCAAGCGCGGGTCCCCGAAGACGAAATAGCCAAAGGACGAGAAGGACGTGCCGTAGCGCTCGAAGAGCGACGGCGCGCGGTAACCATTGCCGAAATGAGCGCGGAGCTTCGTGCCGCTATCGAAGCTATAGGCGCCCGACAAGTCGCCCGTGAAAGCGCTCTCGAGGGACGGAACCTCCATACCCACAAAGGGTGCGTTCGTCGACGGAGCGAATACGGGATCGCTGAGCGAGAACCACTGCGCTCGAGCGGCGCCCGTAATCGAAAGCGTCCCGTCCATCAAACTCACTTGATCTTGTACATAAAGACTCTGACTCGTCTGCGAAACATCAACGCTCGAGTTGGCGCTAGGATCGTCGGGCAAGGAGCGATTGAAGAACGACTCTTGCTCGAGCTCGAGCCCCGCCTGGATGTGCTGCCGCCCCCAATCGAAATCCGTCCTGGCGGTGACCGTGTGGATACTCCCTTCGAACTCGGCGAGGGTCGAGGTCACGGGCTCGAAAGCGCTCACGCCTTCGGGCCCATCGAAGAAATTGCGGCTGGTGAAAAGGCCGTGATAGCTAATGGTGTAGCCGAAATCCTCCCGCGGTCTCTGTTCGAAGGTCACGAGCGCGGACGTAAAGCTCGCGTCGCGTTGTGAGTCCGGGTCATCCGCGTTCGGCACGTAATTGCCGTCGGCGACCGCGTCGATGATGCCAGTCGGAGGCAGCGCTCCGAGCGCCTCCGGGCTCTCGTTCAAATCCAGCTTCGCGTTCGCATCGTAGAAACGGAAGGCGAGGCTCGACGTGGGCCCGAGCTTCACCTGCGCCCGCCCCTGAACGCTCGTATTGCGCACGGAGTCGTTACCGTCAACGCCGTCGGCGACGTTCAGATGCGAGAGGCCGAAGCTGTAGAGAAGCCGATCGCGATAGCCCCCGGAAGTTTGAGCGTTCGCGCGAAAAAGACCGAGCCCCCCGCCCTCGGCGAGAATGCTCCCACGGGGGTCGCCGCCACCGGGATTGGTAACAATATTAATGGCGCCACCACCAGCATTGGTGCCGTAGAGCGTCGAGCCTGCACCGCGAAGAACTTCCACCCTCTCGAGACCCGTCGCCATGAGCGCTTCGAGAAAAGGCGACGCATCGCCCTGCGGGGCAGCGGGATCGCGAAAACGTGCGCCGTCGAGAAGCACCGCGGTGTCTTCGGTACGAAGCCCGCGGATCTTGATAGAGGTGAAGCTCCCCGGACCACCAAGCTGCTGCACCCGAACCCCGGGAACCATGCGAAGCCCCTCCGGAATGAAGTACTCGTCGCGCGCTTCGAACTCTTTCGCACCCAAGACGGTAACCGTCTTCGTGACTTCGTCAGATGTTTGCGCCATGTCCGCGCTCGTGACAACGATAGATTCTTCGAAGACGGCAAGGTCGAGCCGAAGCTCGAGCGACAGAGACCCGCCATCGACGAGCCGAACGACCTGCGGAGCGCTACGCGTAAAACCAGAAGCTTCCGCCTGCACGACATAAACACCGGACGTCAGCAGCCCGAACCGATAGCGGCCTTCGCCGTCGACACGAATGCTCGCGCGCCACCCAGCGTCGCGCCGCGAGAGCTGCACCGTCGCGTGCGGAACACCCGCATCTTGGGAATCGACCACACGGATGTCGATAGAATCCGCAAGCACAACGCTCGCAACCACAGTGAGGAGAAAAGTGAACAGCACGCGCATCTGAGACCTCCCAGTCAATACTGCGAGTCCCGATAGCAGGCGACGACCGAAGGCAAGAAAAAAACTCCTCGCCTTCGGTGGACGAGAAGTTTCGCTCTAGCCTGCCTCGAAACCGGGCTCTTCCCACCGAAGAGCACCCCGACTTCTCGACTCAGGCAGGTTTCCTGACTCACGGATCCGCGCCTTCCGTCCGCCTTCCCCCCAGCATCGCGCCGAGAGTGGCTGCCAATTGTTTGGCCTGAACTTGGGCTTTCCGCTTACAGTGGCGTGGGCCGTTGAGGTTTCTCACCCCATTCCCTTTTACCCGAACCATTCGGGCACCTGAGCCTGTCTGTCGCCGAGAGTATAGCAAATATCCCGTGTAGCGGTGCTATTGAAGCCCATTAAGCAGGTAGCCCGAATGGGCTATAATAAGCGCTTTGCTCGACGATGAAGAAGCTCACAATGGACGCACTGGAGATGGCGGGACGTCGCGTCTTCGTGCGCGTCGACTTCAACGTGCCGCTAAAAGACGGTATTGTTCAAGAGGATACACGGATCCGAGCCACGCTCCCGACACTGAAACAAGCCCTCGACAAGGGCGCGAAACTCGTGCTTGGCTCGCACTTGGGACGCCCGAAAGGAAAGCGACGCCCCGAGCTGAGCCTCGCGCCGGTAGCCGAGAGGCTCTCGGAGCACCTCGGAAAACCGGTCCGGTTCTGCGGAGAGACCGTCGGTGACACCGTCGACCGAGAGGTCGGAAAGCTCGCGAATGGCGAGATGTTGCTCCTCGAGAACCTTCGCTTCTACCCCGGCGAGACCGACAACAATGCAAACTTCGCGCGCCGCCTCTCGACGACGGCCGAGCTCTACGTGAACGACGCCTTCGGCACCGCCCATCGCGCCCACGCTTCCACCCAGGGCATGGTGCGACATTTCGAGCAAGCCGCCGCCGGAACGCTGATGGAAAAAGAGCTCCACTATCTCGACATGGCGCTTACCGATCCACCGCGCCCATTTACCGCCATGCTCGGAGGGGCGAAAGTCTCCGACAAGATCGAGGTGGTGCGCTCGTTGCTCGAAAAAGTGGACCGCTTGCTCATCGGTGGAGGGATGGCCTACACATTTCTGCGGGCACAAGGACTACCCACTGGGAAATCGCTCGTGGAGGAAGACAAGGTCGAGCTCGCCAAGAGTCTTCTCGCGGAAGCTGGCGAGAAACTCGTACTCCCCCTCGACCACATCGTGGCCTCGAATTTCGACCCCGAAGCCGAGCACCGAGTCATGCCGATCGGCGAGATCCCGGACGGCTGGATGGGACTCGACATCGGCCCCGAGACCGTCGCCGCCTACGGCGACCAAATCCGCGCCGCGAAGATGATTCTGTGGAATGGCCCGATGGGCGTTTTCGAGATGGAGCCCTTCGCCAAAGGAACGGTGGCGCTCGCCGAGGTCATAGCCGCGAGCGATGGAACGAGCGTGGTCGGAGGCGGTGATTCCGTCGCCGCGGTACACCAAGCCGGCGTCGCCGACCGCATCACTCATATCTCGACGGGCGGAGGCGCGTCACTCGAGTTTCTCGCCGGAGAAAAACTACCCGGAGTCGAGGTATTGACGGATGCGTAGACCGATCATCGCCGCCAACTGGAAGATGCACATGACGCTCGGAGAAGGCACCGAGCTCGCCAAGGGAATCGTCGAAGGCAGCCGCGACATGGACGATGTCGACATCGTGCTCGCCCCACCCTTCACGGCGCTCAGCACCGTGCGCAAGGAAATTCACAAGACACCCATCGCGCTCGGCGCACAGAATCTCTATTGGGAAGAAAAGGGCGCCTTCACGGGCGAAGTCTCAGCCTCCATGCTCAAGGATGTCGGATGCGACTATGCGATCGTCGGCCACTCGGAACGCCGGCAGCTCTTCGGGGAGATCGACAGAAGCGCGAACAAGAAGGTGCTCGCCGCGCTGACCCACGAACTCATCCCGATCCTGTGCGTGGGCGAGACCGACGCCGAGCGCGACCGAGGCGTGACCTACGTCGTCGTCGACCGGCAAGTGAAGGAGGCGCTCAAGGACGTAGCCGAAACCCAACTCGATCGCGTCGTTATCGCTTACGAGCCGATCTGGGCGATTGGCACGGGCCGCACCGCGACCCCCGCGCAGGCGGAAACAGTCCACCAATCCATTCGCGGCCAGCTCGCGAAGCTCTTCAACACGGACGCCGCCGAGACCGTCCGCCTGCTTTACGGCGGCAGCGTAAAACCGGATAATGTAGACGACCTCATGGCAGAGGCCGATATCGACGGAGCCTTGGTCGGAGGAGCGAGCCTAAAGCCCGACTCCTTCAACCGCATCTGTGGCTTCGAACGGAGAACATAGAAAAATGTTAGTGATTTTCATCACGATCATGCACGTGCTCGTGAGCGTGTTTTTGATCCTCATTGTCCTGACGCAACAGGGCAAAGGACAGGATCTCGCAAGTGCTTTCGGTGGAAGCGGTTCGCAGACGGCTTTCGGCGCTCGCGGAACCGCCACCCTTCTCTCCAAGATCACCGCCGGAACCGCGGCGCTCTTCATGCTCACCTCCCTCAGCCTGAGCTACCTCCGGCCCGCGGTCACCGGGGAGTCCGTCATCCAGGACATCCCGGCACCGTCCCAACCGGCAACGGAACCGGCTGGCGAAACGCCCGAGGCAGGAGCTGGAGCTGACGACGCAGAGGCTGGCGAATCCGCGGATCCGCCAGCCGAAGGGGAATCACCGGACCCGCAATAGACACGCGCCCGGGAGGCGGGAGGCAGGGCCGACAAGAGCTCGATCAGTCAGTCTTGCAGTTCCCACTCTACGTTCTTATAATGGCGCGTCCTTAGGGACACCTTCCTTGTGCCGAAGTGGTGGAATTGGTAGACACGTGCGCTTGAGGGGCGTATGGGGTAACACCTGTGGGGGTTCGAATCCCCCCTTCGGCACCATTCGCGAGCTTGGCCAACAGAGTCAGCAACTTAGCGTCCGGTTATGTCGTAATTGATCACGGATTGATCACGCCTTTTTGAGCACTAGTGCTTGAACCCGCTTTTCCTGTCGGTAAAATCCAAACATTGGAGATATGGGGCGAGTGTAGTAACGAGGTCTTGGGCCAGGTGGGAGAAGTCTCCAGCGAATGGCATAGGTTCCTACCGTCCGGTGTGATTCTAGGATTGATCTACCACTGCCAGTTCAGGAGGCAGTCGCGAGCGAGAACGATTTTGCAGCTTTTTGCCAAGCATGCTGGATTTGTTTGGCACAAAGAGCCGCACGAAATGCAATTCTCATCGACGTCGACGAAGATAGCACAATCCGGGAACTGTGATAAAAATGTGGGCCTCATGGAAGAGTTAGCGCTCCGGCTCACCATCGTCGGCGCCGCTGGCATGGCGTTTCCCGGTATCTCTTTTGCTCTTCTCACCCGCTCGCAGGCCATCATGCTCGACGGTCTCTTCTCTCTCATCTCTTTCGCCAGGGGATTCCTCTCGCTGAGAGTCGCAAAGCTCGTAAAAAGGCCGGTGGTCCTGACTACATGGGCCCGGGGAAATAGCCAAAGTGAAAGCGCATAAACGGCGTCGAATGGCCGGCAACCTCGCTACCGTGCTGTGGACGCTGGCGGCCGCTATCCAGTCTGCTTGCTCCGGCGAAATACCGAGTCAAGACCGGGTGGACTTTTTCTTCACGGACGCCGAATGGAAGGAGTATGGACGGAGAATCGAGCGATCGAACCGAAACGACTTCTCGCTCTCCGTGCGGATGGGCGTGCATCGGGAGTCCGTGAGAGCTACGGCACATTTGCGCGGCAGAGGTTCGTTTCGCTGCGCACGAAGAAGCTACACGCTCAACTTGTACGGGAAGCGGCCTCGCTTTGCCTCTCTCGACTCGGTGACCGACGAATTCTACCTCTTGAGCCTTTGCCTCGATCACGGCTATGTACGCCAGCACACCGTGCTCAAGCTCTGGAGTCAGCTCGGACTGTTTCCACTGAAGCTTCGCTACGTGGAGCTGACTCTGAACGGACGCTCGCGAGGCGTGTATCTGCTCGTTGAGAAGTTGGATCGGATCCGATTCTCTCGAACCGGTCTACGGGCGCTCTTGAGGCGCAACTTTCGCGACGGCAGGACCGTAGTTGAAGTGAAGTATTCGAGGACGGTAGAGCAGGAGGCGCGATCTGATTACGAGAAAACGCTCGAGGAATTCGCGGGGCTTTCAGGAGAGCCGCTCTTGGCTCGTTTTCGCGAGCGCATGAATCTAGACCAATATCTGTTGTGGGTCGCGTCGAACGCACTCCTCCAGAACGGAGATTCCGTTGACGAGCTGTGGCTGCTTGCGGAGGACAACCCGACTCCGCAGGCCGGCGCCCGACCCTATTACACGTTCTTCGCCTGGGATCCAGATGACGTCTTCAACCCGTGCCATTATAATGGGCGATACGCGTTTCACGACCCTCACGAGCTCACCTATTGTGCCGAGGCGGAGTGGGACCACATCCTGCTCGGCGACCCGGCTGGCTACACGTTATATGTCGATGTGCTCGAGGACCTCGTTGAGACCCGGCTCAAACCTCAAATATTCAATGACATCCTTCAGGAAACGAGCGACGCGCTGTTGCCTTTCATGACGCGCGAAAACGTGGCTCCGGCGATGGTAGAGCTCTTCCCGAGTGGAAACGGCTCACCCGAGTCAGACCGGGCGACGGCGGAGGCTACGATACGAGATGCCGTGCGGCATTTGAGCCAATCCTTCGAGCGCTCTTCTCGTGTCATGGAAGAGCGGATTGCTCGTTACCGGAAATCCGTAGCTGCTTCTGCAGAGGGCTCGGCCGAAGAGATTCGCTAGTGCTCGGACCCGCTAGACGAGCGAGTCCAAGTTTACGTAGGAAACCTGGAGGTGGGGGAACGCCTTCTTGATCTCGGTTATCAGCTGCGTCGTTTCTTTGGGGCCGCCGGGATGGACCCTGGCTCGAATCTGCACTTGGCCATCCTCGAGGTCAAATCTCTGAATCGTTAGCCCGCCCGTCAACCGCTCTAGAGCTTCGACAACACTAGCCTCGTCGGCAGTGTCGACAAAGTGCTCGGCATCGCCGATGACGGTCAGGAGAAGGTTCTGCCGCGAAGCGCTCCACCCGAGAAAGCGCCGCCCGACGACGAAGATCGTGACGATGACCACGGCAACCGCGGCGAGCAATCGGTGCTCGGCACCGAGCGCGAGCCCGACCCCGATGCACAAAAAGAGATAAACGAGCTCTTCCGATGTCTTGATCGCCGCGCGGAAGCGGACGATCGAGAGCGCCCCGACCAGTCCCAGCGAAAGCGCCAGCGAGGACTTCACGATGAAGATGATGACGACCGTCACCATGGTGAGCATCGGGAACACAGCGGAGAAATTGTCACGGTTGGAGATGGAGGTGCCTAAGCGCTTGTAGAGCTCTCCGATGTAGAGCGCAAGAGCTCCGCCGATGAACATGTTCACCGCGCAGTTGAGGACCATGGTGAGCTCGGATCCTAAATTTTGGGGCCACATGGCGAGCGATTGTACCTCACCCGGACTCCTCCACACAGTCGTGCTGGCCCGCGGCCACGTCAGCCGTTAGACTCGCAGGGTCGATATGCATGCGTTTCTTCCTACGACGATGGCGACTTTCGTTTCCGTTGTCCTGTCGTCGCTCGCGGCCGCTGCCGTACAGAACGATGGCGTGGCCGATACGCGGTTCAACCGCGAGCGCGGTTTCTACGAGACCGATTTTGCCGTCGTCATCCAGTCCCGCACCGCCGGCGCACGCATTCGATACACGACCGATGGAAGCGCACCGAGCCCCGCGCATGGTCTCGGCGACGACAACCCCGTTGTCGTGAGGATCGAGAGCACGACGACGCTGCGCGCGATGGCGTATAAGGCGGGGCTCACACCGAGCAATATCGACACCCACACCTACATTTTCCCGAACCACGTTGTCAGACAACCGCGCTACCCGAGCGGATATCCGACCTCGATGGGCGGAATCGGCATGGGCGGTTTGACCGAATTCGACTACGAGATGGATTCCGCAATCGTGGATCACGTGGATTATCGTCGCGAGATTCTCTCCGCCATGAAGGCGATTCCGTCGCTTTCCATCGTGATGGACAAGCGAGATCTATTCGGCCAAGTGTTTACCGATAGCGGCAAGCTGAAGCGCTCGGAAAGCGGCGTCTATTTCGGGAGCCAAGCGGAGCCGGGGATCGGCCCTGCATCGGTTGAGCTCATCTATCCGCGCGCACCCGATCGTGGTTTCCAGGTCGATTGCGCGGTCGAATCGCATGCGGATTTCGGCGCAAAACGAGCGCTCAAACTCGTTTTCAAGAATGAGTATGGGATTGGCAAGCTCCGCTCGAAGCTGATGCAGGACGCTCCTCTCAACGGAGAATCGGCCACGACCAAGTTCGATCGGCTCGTATTGCGCTCGGGCCACACGCGCTCCTTCGCAGGCCACGACGCCGACGCGACGACCTATGCGAGGGACCAGTGGTCGCGCGATACAGAGATCGCGATGACCGGGCTCGGCGCGCACGGGACGTTCGTCCATCTATATCTGAACGGTTTCTACTGGGGTCTCTACAACGCGGTCGAGCGTCCAGACGGATGGTTCACCTCGGCATATTTGGGAGGTGAGAAGTCGGACTGGATGGCTGTGAATCACAAGGGCGTGCTGCACGGCGACGATAGGCGATGGCACTACGTTCGCGGAGCGTTGAAAGACAAAGACATGCGGGTCCTCCGGAATTATCGAGAGCTTCGGCAATCGCTGGCCGTCGAGCATTTCGCCGACTACATCATTCTTGCGTGGTACTCGAGACTCTACGACTGGGGACCCTATCGAAACTGGTATGGGGGCAATAGAAACAACCCGCCGGGCCGTTTCCGCTTCTTCATGTGGGATGCGGAATATTCTCTGTTCTCGAGGGCCACGCCCATGGCATGGATACACGGACTCTTCACCCGGGCCGCGGCGACGCGATCGGGGGACATGGTCGGAATCTGGCACGCGCTCGCACAGAGTCCCGAGTTCATGACGCTCTTCGCCGATCGAGTCTATCAACACTGTTTCCATGGCGCGCTCACCGAAGAGCGCTCGATTGCGCGCTTCCGGCGACTCGCCGCTTTCATCGAGTCGGCGGTCGTGGCGGAATCTGCCCGCTGGGGCGATGCGCGCGAGGCGCTCGGCGAGCCGACAAGGACGCGGAACGACACTTTCTTGCCACAGGTAAAAAGAGTCGAAGCCGTGATGACCGGAAACGTCTCGCACTTCATCGAAGTGTTGAGGCAAGAGGACTATTACCCCCGGATCGACCCGCCCGAGCCCACGAGGATTTCCGCGTTGTCGGTTACGCTGGTCCAAGCCCAAGGCGTCGCGATCTATGTGACCCGAGATGGCAGCGATCCTCGCGCGGTCGGCGGAGCTGTGTCGAAGCGGGCGGAACGCGTTCGAAGCGGTGATAGCATCTCGCTAGAAGGTGCGACGAATCTCAAGGCGCGCGCCCGGGACGGACTGGAATGGAGCGCATTGCGCATTGTTGGGGAGACCTCGTGAAACGGGCATTGCTCGTCATCGTCCTGGCGCTTTGCGGATGTGATGGACCTCGGACATCGCTCATCGAGCGCGCGGATCCGGCGGAGCGCGTGCGCCTCGAGCTCTCGGGTGCTACACGCGATGCCCTGGTGCTTCCTTTTCCCGCCGAACGCCGTTTCGAGGTGGATCTCCCGGGTGCAGCTTTTCTCCGTGTTTCGCCGGCGCTCGTTGCGGAGCAGAACGTGCGTCGCGCCCGCGTTTCCTTTCGGGTCGTGGTCGAAACGCAAGACGAGTCCGTCGAAGTCTTCGACGAGGTCTTTCGATTCGGCGACGCCAACCGCTGGCACACGCGCGTTGTGGACTTGAGCCGGTGGTCGGAAGAGCGCGTCGTGCTCGTGCTCGTCACGCGTACGCCCGAGGATCGTGATGTCGATATTCTCTGGGCCGACCGGATCCAGGCGGTCTGGGGCGAGGTCGCGCTCGTCTCGAGCCCCGAGCGAATGCTCGCAAAAGCGGCGGGCGACCTCACGCTCGACGCGGGATCCTGGCTTCTGGAACGAGGCGGAGTCAGGCCCATCGACTACAACCAAGGCGTGAGTCTCGCCACCAATCTCATCCTGGCTGGCTTGTTGGCGCTCGTGATTCGCGGACTCTATATCCACTTCGCCCCCGTCCCATCGAATCGTCACGCGTTCGGCAACTTGTTTCCCGTGTTCACACTCACGACCGTGCTCGTCATCGTCGTCGTGGAATCGTCAATCGCTCTATCGCTCGGGCTCATCGGTGCACTTTCGATCATTCGCTTTCGCAGCGCCATCAAGACGCCGGACGAGATCGCCTATTTGCTTTTTTGCATCGCCGTGGGTGTGGCCCTCGGGGCGCGCCAACGCCCTCTGGCCGTCGCGGTCGTCGTGCTCGTGTCCCTCTTCGTGGTTGTGCACCAATGGCTGCGGCCACGAACGCCCGATAGGACGTTGCTTCTCGTCGTTTCCGGCGACGCCGACCGTTTCTTTGAGGTGCATGCTCTAGAGCAGATACGGCCTGTCGTCCAAGAGTTCCGGATGCAAAGACTCGAGCAGCATGGCGACCGCGTAGAGCTCTCCGCCGTGGTCACGGTCACGGGTCCGGGGGGCGCGGCCCGACTCGCTGCGGACATGCGCTCAAAACTCCCCACGTTCGAGTTCTCGTTTGTCGAGGCCGATGAGATCCCCTGAAGCGTCATCGTTTGTTCTAGAGGCCGCGAGCGCTGTCGCACCTGGGCGCCGCGAGGTCAAGTTCTCGCTTCCAAATGTGGACGCTGGGAAGTTTCGCTCCATACTAGACGTCAATTGCCGCCGTGTGAGCTACGCGGGCGCGACGTCGCGTGTGTGCAGCATTTATTTCGACGACGCGGCGTTGAGCGCTATGCGCGCGAACCTCGACGGCACGTCGCGGCGCACGAAGACCCGCATCCGTTGGTACGACACTCCGTATCCGGAATCTAGGTTCTTTTTCGAAGTCAAACGGCGGGAGGATGACGGGATCTTCAAGGAGAGAACGCCGATAGTAGCTAGCGCCTCGCTCGCTTCGATGTCGTTTCGAGAGATCGTCGAGGGACTCGCGCGCGTTCTTCCGGCGCGGCTGCGGGAGCACCTGATAGTCCGCTCCGAGCCCAAGCTCCTGATCGAGTACGAGCGCACTTACTACGAAGCTCTCGACGGCCCTATCCGCATCACGCTCGATCGCGACCTCACCTTCTGGGGACAGGGCGGGCTGTATCCAAGCCGCCGCTTCCCCGCTCGTGTCCCGGGTCTGACGATCCTCGAAGCGAAAGCTCCGTTTGGTCACGAAGAACGCATCCGGGAGCTCATGCACCCCCTCGAACCCTGGGTAACCCGATCATCGAAATACGTCCTGGCTTGCCAACACCTCGGGCTGGCGCCGCCCTGATACAAAGTAACTGAGCTCGGGCTCGTTCGATTAACGTAGCGGCTCGACTCGGCGCCAAGCGCCTTCTCCACCGCCCGCGGCGCTCGCGTAATAGAGCATCGGCCGATCAGCGACGCCCGGTGACCGCGGTTACACGCCCGCCGCGGTAAGGACCTATCAGGCGCCATTCCAGTCCGGAGAAGATGGAGGGGTCGATGGCGTCCTGGCCCAATCCTGGCAGCGCATAGAAGCAAACCGTGAGCATAGCCATAACGGCGCGTCGGCGTTCAACCCTTCGTGTGAAAGTCATCCTATCGTCCAGCCGTACAAAAAGTGAAGCGCCATTGGTCGAGAGACCAAATCTAAAATCCACGCTATTGAGTTTCGCATGAACACAGCAGATCGAGCAAAGCCCGCGGCGTGTGCGTGACTAGCTTAGTCGCCGGTATCAGAGGCTCGTGACACAAAGCTCGAGGTCGTCCTGTGCGCTGCCAACGCGTTTTCGACCGCCTTCTACCGCGAGCCGAGGCCTGCCGCACGAAGCCGTAGACTTCGGCATCCTCCGCTTTGGCTCCCGACCTTCGCGTCTTCCCAAACGAGTCGCGCGACGCGCTACGGCACGGTCGAGCGGCCGTTCACGCATCGCTATCCCGCGACGGCCCCGGCGTTTGTAGCAAAGGATGGATGCCCACCGGAAGCCGCGTCAGGACTTCGGTGACGATCGCTGAGCCCGGTCCGCGACCGTGAGGGAGCCATACTTCCCAAAAAACATTCGTGCAGTGGTTACCAGTGCGGGCTTGCTTGACTACAGCCAGGCGAACAGTTGGTGTCAACCGCCGTTGACACTTTCGGAGAAGCCGTTTTTCCTTGGAAAGCAAGGACTTGCCCGCTCAGACGACTCTCGGCCCACTCGCGTGGACACTTACCGACAACCGCTGTTGACACTCTTCGGTATTCGTGAGCGGCGGCCCCGCCTGAAGTGCTGGCTTTAAGTCGTTGTGCGTGCGGGCATTGATGGATTTCCTCAGCGCTTACCCAAGCTTGGCACGCGCTTCGCCTTCCAACACCTTTTGTGGAAGCGGCCACCACAACCCTCCCTCTGAAGCCAGAACCAGAGCTGTACCGTTCGAGAAGCCCGCAACTCTCCAACCTGTACTGTCAAGTTGACGATACTCGAGCGAGCCGGTACCGTCGGATTTCGTCTCTGCTCGAATCAGACGGCGATCGTTACCGCATCCCAGGCGAGGAACGCGTGGCCTCGGAGCTCGCGATGATGGTTCAGCTCGCAACAGTTGGCGGCCCACGCGGAAGAGGTTTTGGACAAGTCCATGAACGGACAAGAATCGTTGCGCTTGACTGGAGATTTGAACCTTCGCATTTGCCGCTCACGTTGCCGAGTCAGCTGGTGCGAGACTTCGGCGCGATTGTTCTCGTATTGCTTGGTGCTGTGAACGACGGAAGGCATCACCGTCCGGTGCGCGGCGCCATAGCTTCTCAGCTTGTCTGTGATAAACCGTCGAGGCACGCGACCTTGCCCCTTCAACAGTTTGCGGAAGAAGCATTTGAAGGCTTTCCGATCACGGCGACGCTGGACGAGAATATCGATCACTTCACCATCTTGATCAACGGCACGCCAGAGATATTGGCGCTCGCCTCGGATCGTGACGAAGACCTCGTCCAGGTACCACGTGTCGCCGAGGCGACCTTGCCGACGCTTCAGGCCACGAGCGTATTCCGGCCCGAACTTGTTGCGCCAAAGTCGGATGGCTTCATATGAAACCGTGATGCCGCGCTGCCCGAGCAGATCTTCCACGTCTCGAAAGCTCATACAGAATCGGTGGTAGAGCCAAACGGCGTGGCAGATGATCTCGGGGGCGGAAATCGATAACCGTGGTAGCTCGGCGACTTGCTGTTCATTGGCCCATTCTGCCAATTTGACAGTACCCCCGATAAGAGTATTCTCAGGGGCATGAAATCATCCTTCATTTGGACCCTTTTGTTTTTTTTCCTAGGCACTCAGTTTCTCCCTGCCGCGGATCTGGTCATTAACGAATTCATGGCGGATAACGACAACGTGCTCCAGGACGAGGATGGCGACTACAGCGACTGGATTGAAATCCACAACGTTTCCTCCAATGCCATTAATCTGAACGGCTGGTATCTGACCGATGATATCGGCGATCTCGCAAAGTGGACTTTCCCGGCCACAAACATCCCGGCTTACGGTTTCCTGGTCCTCTTTGCCTCCAACAAGGACCGCGCCCTGGCGGGATCGGAACTGCATACCAACTTCAAGCTGACGAGCAACGGCGAATACCTGGCCCTAGTGGAACCGGACGGTATGACCGCTGCGTACGAATACAACCCCACATTCCCGGAACAATTTTCCGACTGGTCGTATGGCCTGAACACCAACCTGGTCGAGCGGCTCTACTTTACCAATGCCAGTCCCGGCGCAACGAACCGCGGGGGCACGGCCGGATACGCGCCCGTACCGGATTTCTCTTTCGACACCGGATTCTACACCAATGCCATTTCCCTGACGTTGAGCGTTACATCCGGCGCCGCGGTGATCCGATACACGTTGGATTGCTCTGAGCCGGATGAAACGTCGACCGCCTACACGTTGCCCCTGAACATCCAAAGCAGGATCGGGGATTCAAACTATTTTTCGTTGTTTATAACCGCGACAAATCGCTGGGGCTGGCTGCCAGACTGGAACCCGCCTGCCGGCGAGGTCTTTAAAGCCACCGTCGTGAGGGCTCGCACCTATGAACCCGGTAAAGCGCCGAGCCCGATCATGACCAAGACCTATTTTGTCGACACGAATATCTGGAGTCGCTACCCAACCCTACCGGTCATATCAATCGTATCCGACGAAAAACATCTCTTCTCCGATGCAAACGGAATCTATGTACCGGGAGACACCGGGAATAACTACGGCCAGGGTTGGGAACGACCAGCGCACATCACCCTGATCGAAACCAATGGGGCCTTGGGTTTTGCCCAGGATTTTGGAATCAGGATCCAAGGTGAGACCTCTATGCAAAGCCCTCACAAAGGATTGCTCGTCTTCGCGCGATCCGAGTACGGCGATGCCGACCTGGACTATCGGCTTTTTCCGAACGTCAGGTCGAGCGCCCGAGATCTCACCGAATTCAAGCGCTTCATGATCAGGGCCTGGAGCAGTAACCGCAAATTCGCCTTCATCCCTGACACCTATACCCAGAACTTGCTGGCCGGTCACGACCTCGACATCCAGGATTACCGGCCGTGCATGGTCTTCATAAACGGGGAATACTGGGGCCTGCAGGAAATCAGAGAATCGAATAAGAACCCTTGGTATTACCACTATCATTACGGTATTGACCGCGACGATCCGGGTTTCGACATCCTGTTGGGCGACCGCGCCACCGTGGATGAAGGCGATGCCGTGCACTGGAACAACATGATCAACTACATCAACGTCAACGACATGTCGCTCCCCGTGAACTATGAATACATCCAGACCCAGGTGGATACCGAAAACTTCATTCTCTATATCATGCACAGCGCGTTCTCCACCAAGTTCGATTGGCCGGGCCAAAACGAGGCGAAATGGCGCCCCCGAACACCCGATGGAAGATGGCGGTGGATCCAGTTCGATATGGATCACAGTTTCGGCCACCCCTATAACACAGACATGCTGGCTCAAGTCCTCTCCAACCGCCCCCACCCGCTGCTGGTCGATCTGCTCGTCAATGAAACGTTCAAGCACGCATTCATTAACTGCTACGCCGACTACATGAATACTGCGCTACGCACAGATATCATGTTGGGACATTTCAAAGCGTTTACGGATACACTTCGGCCCTACATGCCGGAGTTCAGGGATCGGTGGCAACTTAATTACGATTGGGAAACGCAACTCAATAACATGAGCAATAACATCGCCGGTCGCGTGAATTTCGTTCGGCAAAATCTAGTGAACAAATTCGCGCTCAGCGGCACCGTAGATCTAACCTTGGATATTAGCGGTTCCGGTGACGGCAAGATCGTGATAAACGACCGAATAACGATCGACGAGGAAACACCCGGGATCTCGGCCAGCGTCTATCCATGGCAGGGGGTCTATTTTCAGGATGTGCCCGTCATGCTTCGCGCCGTACCGAGTAAAGGATCGGTCTTTTCCCGATGGAGCGGCGCCGTGTCGAGTCCTTCCAACCCCGTCACGATCCTGCTCTCGCAGGCCGCCACGGTGACCGCCATCTTCAATGAGTCCGACCCTTCCCTTTGGTGATCAGTGAGGTGATGTTCCATCTGAGACGCCACCAATGGCTTGGACGGTCAGCAAATATTTCGTGCCGAATATACCGGTAGCGATGTGGCCGTCATGCGTGACGAGCACCTCGTCTACCATACGCTTCGTAGCCCTTTCGACTTCGCCTTCAGGGACGAGTCCCAGATGCAGGGCGGTAGCTTGTGCCGACTGCGTCGCGATTCCTAATCGACTGGTCCCCGGGTCCAAAAAGCGCTCGACAAACGCCGTCTTAATTTTCAAGGCAAGTTGCCGGTAGTGATCTTCCTCTTGCGAGCGCGCGAGAATGTTCGCAAACCCGGCAACGAGAGGCGCCGCCTGATAAAAATGCGCCGTCGCGAGCAACTCGATGGGTTTCGGATCCAGGCTTTCGTGATCGCCTATGCAGCGATCGATGATATAGCCGTCCGCGTGTTTCGCCAGCAGATCCACCCAGGTGCGGGCTGCTTCGAAGTGCTCTTCTACGATTCGCCGGTCGCCGTAATATTGGTACAGCTGAGCCAGCAGCAAGGGATGCGCGAGCGCCCAGCCGATCGGGCCGGCGTCCTCTACGTAATTTTCCACTGAGATTCCGACAAACGGGGCCGTCTCAGTGAACCACCCATCGCCCTGTACCGCGTCCCGATGATCCGACACCGTCTTAGCGTAGAAAGAGGCCATGTCGTAGTTAAAGATGGCCACTCGCTCGACGCCACGATATCTCCGCCATACTGGAATTTTTCGCGGGCCGGACAGTCGGACTGCATACTGAACAAGTTGCTGAGAAAGGTCCACTGCACTACGTCGTGAAGACGATTGAACCGCTCGTTCGAACAGGAAAACGATCCTGCGGACGCAACGTCCGTATTGAGCCGCAGACCTTCAATCGATTCGAGCGTCGGTCTGCCCGGAAATCCGGTGACCTCGACGTAGCAAAATCCGTGAAAGGTGAACCGAGGCGTGTACTCCTCCGCGCCGCCGCCGCGCAGCGTATACGTGTTCGATTGCCAGGCGACTTCAGGGGATCCCGGCCCTCCACGATGGGTGCCGTCTTCGTTCAGGCCCTTGATCTGCCCGGCGACCGCGGTCATCGGATTCAGCGTGCCATCGGGGTAGAGAAGCTCACCCATGCGCATCCGGACCGTTGTACCGCGCGGTCCCTCAACGCGCAGCCTGACCCAACCCGCAAAGTTCTGACCCAGGTCAAAGATGTACACGCCGGGTTCGACTTCGCTCATGCTGACCGGGGTCAGTTTTGCCGTTACTCGGATCGGCGGGATGGGTAAAGCGCGCAGCTCGCCCGGGGCATGGCCAGATCCATTCGAGCTCGCTGAAGAGGCAGCGCTCCAGCCCGAGTCGTCGAAGCCGGGCCGCTCCCATCCGGGCCGCTCTAGTCGAGCGTCGTATTTCTCGCCGAGGTAGACGCTGTTTCGAAGGATCGGGCCATGCGTGACCCGCCACGCCTCGTCGCTCGCCACCGTCTGCGTCGAGCCATCTTCGTACTCGATGATCAGTTGAGCCATCAGCTGTGGAATTCAGCGATTCTTGTCCGTAACCGTACCCAGCCTGGCTCAATCCACGTGGAGTCGACTGAAAACGAGCCGCCAACGACGTATTGCGGTTGCTGATCTGTCCCGGCTTTCACCCGAGATACTGATGGACATCGGCCTGACAGCCGGAGGTATTTCGGCGGTTGCGTCCGGTCGGATTACGACCGACGAGCTGAATGAGATTCGTCGTTCTGGCTGGCCGTATTGATTGCGAGGTCTGAGCGATTCGCTACTGATCAGGCATTGACAAGCGTGGTGCTTAAAAGTGATACTTAATGTTATGTCGGACGTTTTTCTGAGATCCCTGCATCATCATGGCTCATGGGCCGCGGGTGATGGGTAGCTACGTTTAGAAAACGCTTCATCAAACGCCGGCCAAGGGGTCGGCTTTTTTGTGTTCCCGCCACTCAGCCAATCCCATCTAGCGGCAAATAGCAACATGACGTAAGTCTGTGTTAGCAGCTACGTTTAGAAGGAGATTGGTTGATGACAGTACTCGATGCCAACGGGCAGGTTAGGCTCGCGCTTCCAACTGGGCGCATGAAAGACGGCGTCAACGCTCTGCTTTCCGACGCTGGAATTAATATCAAGATGAGCGATAGGGGCTATCGGCCTCAGGTGAATTTACCGGGCTATGAGGTGAAGGTCCTAAAACCTCAAAACATCGTGGAGATGTTGCACCTCGGCTCCCGAGACGTTGGCTTCGCCGGAGCCGATTGGGTGCGGGAACTCAAAGCTGACCTTGTGGAGCTGGTGGATACCGGGCTTGATCCGGTTAAGGTAGTGGCGGCAGCGCCGAAGAGTTTACTTGTAGATGGAAAACTTCCGCCTCAGCGCCTGGCGATCGCATCCGAATACGAGACGATCACCCGTGAGTGGATCGAGCGTACTGGACTGGATGCCA
The DNA here is from genome assembly GCA_963578475.1 of Acidobacteria bacterium bin61. Taxonomy (GTDB): domain Bacteria; phylum Acidobacteriota; class Vicinamibacteria; order Marinacidobacterales; family SMYC01; genus SMYC01. Next base: position 42,786 of record CAUZCL010000038.1, read on the forward strand.
CATTCGTCCGTTCTTACGGTGCCACTGAGGTTTTCCCGCCTGAAGATGCAGACTGTATCGTCGACAACACGTCGACAGGATCTACCTTGCGCGCCAACAACCTAGCGGTCATCGATGTGATTGCTGACTCATCGACGCGACTTTATGCAAGCCCCAAGGCGATGCATAACCCTTCTAAGAAGCGATTCATCGAGCACCTTGCAATGTTGGTGCAGTCAGTTTTGGCGGCACGGGAACGTGTGATGGTGGAAGTCAATGTTGACAAGCAGAGCCTTGAAGGTGTGATTAGAGTACTACCTTGTATGCGTGAGCCAACGGTATCGCCTCTTCGAGGTGATGCGGGCTATGCAGTGAAGGCCGCTGTACCCCGTGACAAGTTACCGCTCGTTATCCCTGAGATCAAAGCTGCTGGGGGAACGGACGTTGTCGTTACGGGCCTCTCTCAGATTATTCCGTGAGGGCCAATGTCATGAACCGTGAGCAATCAGATTCATCTTTGACAGTGCTGCCCGGACCAGTGGTTGTGCAGTGCAGGTCCTATGTGATTCCGCCAACGCCGAAGTTTATTGACTTGCCCCTGGGCAATACTGAGCGAGTTATTGTGTCCGAAGAGGAGGCCGAAACACTCAATAGTATTCTGTCTAAATTCGATGTCAGTTCCATCGTAGGGTATCCGAATTCATCTGAGCTTCAGCAGCTTTTAGCTGAGCGCCTCGAAGTGATACCCGATCGTGTGCTCGTTACAGCCGGGGCTGATGAGGCGCTTGAGCGCGCCCTCGAATCAGTTCTTGGTCCAGGTCGTGAATTGATTGTGACTTCACCAACGTTTGAAATGATACCTGTCTATGCACAATTGGCAGGGGGTAATGTACGGCAGATTCCGTGGCTTGATGGGGCATATCCTGTTGATGGTGTGTTGGAGGCGGTAGGGGCTGACACAGCTGTTATTGCCGTTGTGACACCGAATAACCCCACCGGGGCTGTAGTGTCGCTGGCAGATATTCAGCGAATAGCGCTAGCAGTACCCCACATTTTGATACTGGTGGATATGGCCTATTGTGAATTTTCGGATGTGAACTTAACAGCGGATCTTCTGAATTATCCGAATGTAGTGATGGTCCGGTCTCTCTCTAAAGCTTGGGGAATGCCGGGCCTTCGCGTGGGTTATGCAGTCGGCGATGCACGAGTAATTGCGTGGATGAGCCGTGCCGGCGGGCCGTACACAATCTCAGGACTTTCGTTGTCAATCGCTGAAGAGCGAATCCGACGGGGGGAGGAAAGTATCAGGGTGTATGTACAGAGGGTGCGTGCCGAACGAAGTATGCTCACCACGCTTATCTCCGAGCTTGGCGGGAGGCCGCTTCCATCCCAAGCGAACTTTGTTCTTGCACGTTTTGAGAATGCGCGCTGGGTAAGAGATGGTTTGGCCGGTCTGGGAATAGGCTCACGGAGTTTTTCCGACAACGAAGAGCTCAAAGACACACTGCGGATTAGCTGCCCAGGCGATCAAAGTGCCTTTGCCCGTTTAGAACATGCATTTAAGGCGGTATTGAACCCAGAAGCGATATTGTTTGACCTCGACGGCGTATTGGCCGATGTATCCGCTTCTTACCGTATGTCGATCATAGAGACTGCAAAGTCTTTCGGGGTGAGCATCACAGTAGACGACATCAGCACAATTAAAGCGCACGGCAATGCCAATAACGACTGGCAGGTTACACAAAGGCTCTTGTTAGATCATGGCCTGGCAGTCAGTCTGGCTGAAGTGATAGGTCGTTTTGAGTCCCTATATCAGGGCACCGAGACCGAGCCAGGGTTGCGTGCTACTGAGACCTTGCTGGTAGAGCGCCCGTGGCTCGAGTCACTAGGCAGGCGTTATTCCTTGGCTGTTGTAACCGGGCGGCCCCGGCGTGATGCAGAACGTTTCTTGCACGACAACGGAATTCGAGACCTCTTTGCGGCCTTGGTCTGCATGGAGGATGCTGAACTTAAACCGAGTCCAATGCCCGTTCGTTTGGCACTCGAGCGTCTTGGAGTCACACGAGCATGGATGCTAGGTGATACGCCTGATGATTTGGTGGCAGCGCGAGCTGCCGGTGTGATGCCGGTTGGCGTGGCTCCTCCGGGGGAACTACTAGAGTCTGCAACAATCACCCTCATAGAAGCGGGTGCAGCATGTGTGCTCGAGAAAACTGGACAATTGATGGAGAAACTCAAATGAGTGAAAGGGGAGTCGAACTCACACGCACAACCAAAGAAACCGACATCATCTGTAGACTTAACCTCGATGGTAGCGGAATTGCCGATGTGGAGACCGGGATAGGGTTTTTTGATCATATGCTTACCACACTGGCTAAGCATGCCAGGTTCGATTTAAGGCTTAGCTGTAAAGGTGACCTCCCTATTGATGACCATCACAGTGTTGAAGATTGTGCGCTTATTATTGGAAATTGTTTAGACGATGCACTCGGTGAACGGAAAGGCATTGCTCGTTTTGCCTCTGCACATGTCCCTCTCGATGAGGCGCTCTGTCGGGCTGTGGTTGACCTCTCCGGCCGACCTTATCCAGCCATAAATCTAGGGCTTGAACGGGAGCGTCTGGGCGAGTTGTCATGTGAGAACATCCCCCACTTTTTCGAATCTTTTGCAGTCGCAGGACGGATAGCTCTGCATGTTGATGTATTGAAGGGGCGCAATGATCATCATCGCAGTGAAGCTTCCTTTAAGGCTGTCGCCGTCGCACTACGCCAGGCAGTGGCGTTTGATGGTACATCAGATATGCCGAGTACCAAGGGGATGCTGGTATGAAAGATGTGGCTGTGATCCGGACAGGTACAGCAAATCTGGCATCGGTACTTGCCGGACTGAGAAGGGCTCAGTGTAAGACAGTTTTGGTCGACGACCCAAAGATGGTGACTTCCGCTGACTATGTAGTGTTGCCAGGGGTTGGTGCTTTCGCCGCGATCATGGATCAACTGAGAAGTCGAAGGCTTGTTGATGCTATTCGTGAGCGAATTGTTGAAGCCAGGCCCACACTGACAATCTGTCTTGGTCTCCAGATTCTAGGTAGTAGCAGCGAAGAGAGTCCAGGGACTGATGGCATTGGTGCGTTTGATGCCCATGTGTCAAGGTTCGGGATAACTGTCCGGGTGCCACAACTTGGCTGGAATTGCATACATCCGGCAGCCGACTGCCAGTTTCTCACCCAGGGTTACGGCTATTTTGCCAACTCCTATCGACTCACAGAAATCCCTGAGGGCTGGACAGGAGCCAAGGCAGATTACGGCGGTTCGTTCGTTGCCGCCATTGAGCGTGGGCCGATCCTAGCTTGCCAGTTTCACCCGGAGCTTTCGGGAAAATGGGGGGCATCACTGATTGATCGATGGCTGGGTGTGAAGCGAGAGGCTGAGTCACGCTGACCGCTAGAATCATTCCTTGTCTCGATTGTCGGGATGGCAGGGTCGTCAAGGGTATCAGATTTCAGGGTTTGCGGGATGCAGGCTGCCCAGTCGAATTATCTTTGAATTATCAAGGTCAGGGCGCTGACGAACTGGTTCTTCTCGATGTGTCTGCCACTCCTGAAGGTCGAGGCCATCAGCGCGAAACCGTACGAAGAGTTCGCAAAGAGTTGAGTATTCCTTTGACCTGCGGTGGAGGTGTCCGCGTGGCCGATGATGCAGGCCGTTTGCTTGATGCAGGGGCTGACAAGGTTAGTGTGAATACTGCGGCTGTGGTGAACGCTGAACTCATCAATGACCTAGCGATACGTTACGGAAGTCAATGTACGGTGATTGCCATAGATGCGATTCGACATGAGAGCGGAGGTTGGGAAGTGGTAGTGAAATCAGGGCGTGAGCGCACCGGCCGCGATGTAATTGAGTGGTCCAAAGAGGCGGTCGAGAGAGGCGCGGGTGAGATCTTGCTGACGAGCTGGGATCGTGACGGTACGCGCTCCGGTTATGAACTCGATCTATTAGGCGCCGTGAGTCAGGCAGTGACGGTTCCAGTGATTGCCTCCGGAGGAGCAGCGAATCCTGAGCATTTGATAGATGCATTGAAAGCTGGTGTGGATGCCGTGCTGGCAGCTTCGATATTTCATGATGGTGAGTACACGGTCAGAAGTCTCAAAGCTGTGCTCAGAGATGCCGGCGTGGAGGTCAGACTGTGATAATTCCATCCATTGATTTACAGAATGGGCTTGCGGTTCAGTTGGTTGGAGGAAAGGACAAGGCGCTAGATGCAGGAGACCCTCGACCCATCGCCGAACTCTTTGG
>CAUZCL010000039.1:0-46728 GCA_963578475.1 Acidobacteria bacterium bin61
GGTAACATCCGAGTGCTACATTTCTGATAGGATAGGGCTTCTCAAAATTTGGAGGCCGATTTCGAACATGCGACTTGCGGGCCAAACCGCCCTGATCACGGGTGCGGCTTCCGGCATCGGCCGCGCTGCCGCGATGTTATTTGCGGAAGAGGGCGCGAACGTTGCCTTGAACGACGTTCGCAGTCTGTCGGCTTACGAGGGGCAGCTCGATCGCGCCGTATATTCCGAGCATATCGCGGACGTCTCGGTACCCGACGCCGTCGAACGGATGGTCGAGGAGGTGCTCGAGCGTTGGGGCCGGCTCGATATCGTCCTCGCCAATGCGGGGATCAACCGAGATGGTTTCTTGGCGAAGCTTTCGGACGAGAATTGGGACGAGGTCTTGCGGGTGATTTTGGCGGGCCCTTTTTGCTTTGCCGGGCTGCTTTTCCACGGCTCGAAGACGGTGGCTCGGTCGTCGTCACGTCTTCCGTCTCGGCGCTCGGCAATATTGGCAAAGTAAATTATGCCGCGTCGAAGGCCGGGCTCATCGGGCTGACACGCTCGGCGGCGCTCGAGGGAGCCTCGAGACGTGTTCGCGTCAACGCGGTGGCGCCTGGGTTCACCAATACGAGGATGGTGGCTAGTATCCCCGATAAGGTACGGTCCAAGCTCCTCGAACGCGTCCCGCTTGGCCGGATGGCCGAGCCCGGCGAGATCGCAAACGCGATGCTTTTCCTGGCCAGCGACGAAGCAAGCTATACTATGGGGCAAGTACTGTTCGTCGATGGCGGCGCAAGTGTAGGCCTCGTGAACCTGTGATGGGGTTGAAAGAAAATCGCCTCATGATCGCTGAACAGACGCGGTCCGAATCGGAGCAAAGCGAGCGCATGGATTTCGGTAATTACCTGCAGCAAAGTATCCAAATTTTGCAGCTCGATTCCGACGCCATTCGTGAGGTCTCCAAGGATGAGGACGCGCTCCTCCCTGCACTGATTTTCTTTGCCGTTTCGGGGCTCGCGATCGGTGCCGGCCGCTATAGTTTCGAAACGCTCATCTTCGGACCGATCCTCGTGACGTTGTTGTCTTTCGTCTTCGTTGGTCTTCTCAGTATCCTCTCGCGACTCTTTGGAGGCTCGGCGAGCTTTCTCGCTCTTTATCGTCCGATCGGGCTGGCCGTACCGGTCCAGTGGGTGCAAGCCGTGCCGATTATCGGACCTTTTCTGGGTTTCTTTGCGCTCGTCTACCTTGCGGTCATTGCCGGCCTCACCCTCGAATGCGTAGGCGCCCTCTCACGTCCACGAGCCGCAGCCGTCATAGCACTCCTCGCCAGCATCAGCTTGTTTCTCTTTCTCGTGTTCTTCGCGATGATCGGCTCACTCATGCTCTTCCGTGCGTTTTTCTCTTAGCACCGCCTCGAAGAGATCAACAATAAAGAAAAGCGTTACTCTTTTTTAATTATTGATCTCTTGCTCTTCTTTTAACGTGATTTTGTCGGCGTAGATATTCTTTGCTTGCGTCTTTGCGTTCTTTTCTCTACCTTAGTGTTGGTAATAGGAGGCAACGGGCCCATTGGCGAAGAAGAAAGCCAAGAAAGCGTCCACGAAAAAGAAGGCGAAGTCGTCTAGAGGCACTCGACCCGGCGGCAAAAAAAAGGGCTCCCCTTCCACAGCTGGCGCGCGAAACGCGGTGCGGCGGCCGCAGCAACTATCCTTCGATGACGTTGTTCCTTCCAGTGGTGGTGGGGCGAGTTTCGATCGTTCTGACGGGTCGGTGGTCGAGCTTCACGAAGCGGCAGAGACGCGTTATTTGAATTACGCATTGTCGGTTATTACGTCACGCGCGCTTCCCGATGTGCGCGACGGGCTGAAGCCGGTCCAACGGCGCATCCTCTACACGATGTGGCAGCAGCGCTTGACCGCGGATTCTAAGTTTCGCAAATGCGCCAAGGTCGTCGGCGACGTTATGGGCTCGTTTCACCCTCATGGCGACAGCGCTATCTACGATGCGCTCGTGCGTATCGCTCAGCCTTTTGCAACTAGGCTGCCGCTCGTCCAAGGCTCCGGCAATTTCGGCTCGCTCGACGGCGATCCAGCAGCGGCTATGCGCTACACCGAATGCCGCCTTGCGCGCGCCTGCGACGAGATCCTCGCCGAGATCGGACAGCGCACGGTGCACTTTCGCCCCAATTATGACAACACCCGCAAAGAGCCGGTGGTGCTACCGAGCAAGATCCCTGTGCTTCTCGTCAACGGCGCGACGGGTATAGCGGTCGGGATGGCGACGAACATCCCCCCGCACAATCTCGACGAGGTCATGACGGCGCTCGTGAAGATGCTTGACGCCCAACTCGAGGATAAAGAGCTCTCCACTCCCCAATTGTGCCGCTACATCAAGGGTCCGGACTTTCCGACAGGCGGCCAGATTCTGAATGACGCCGAGGAGATGAAGCGCTTCTATACGAGCGGCAGTGGCACCATACGCGTGCGTGCCACGGTCGAGCCGGGTAAAACGACGCGTGGAGTCAAGTTTCTCTACGTGACCTCGATCCCTTACATGGTCAACAAAGCGCAGCTCGTCCAGCGCATCGCCGATGTCGTTCTCTCGCGGAAGATGCCGTTTCTTGTCGACGTGAAGGACGTCTCGACCGACGACGTGCGCATCCAACTGAGCCTCAAAGTCGAGGCAGATGAGCAGAAAATTCTCGCTTATCTCTACAAGAACACGCCGCTTCAATCCAATTTCAGCATCAACTTGACCTGCCTGGTGCCGACGGAAAATCCCGAGGTCGGGAGCCCGGCGCGTCTCGAGCTGCGCGAGCTGCTGTGGCACTTCCTTCACTTCCGTATGGACGTCGTCACCCACCGGCTCGAGAACGAGCTCGAAGCTATCAAGAAGCGGATTCACATCCTTCAAGGCTTCGAGGCTGTCTTCGACGCTCTCGACGAGATCTTGCGCATGGTCCGGCGCTCGAACGGCAAGCAAGACGCCGCGAAAAAGATCATGGCCAAGTTCCCGCTCGACGCGGAGCAGACCGACGCGATTCTCGAGCTCAAGCTCTATCGACTCGCGAAGCTCGAGATCCTCATGGTCCGGAAAGAGCTCGGCGAGCGCAGAAAGCGCGCGACCGAGATCCGAAAACTCCTGAAGAACGAGGAAGCGCGCTGGAAGCTCGTGCGCCGGGAGCTCGTCGAGATCAAAAAAGCTTACGGTGTTCCTGATCCGAGGCGCACGATCATCGAAGCGGTGAAAGACGAGCCTTCCTTTACCGCGGACGATTTCATCGTCGCCGAGGACAACCATGTACTCGTCACCATGGATGGCTGGCTGAAGCGTCAGCGCGAGATCAAAGACCCATCCAAGACGCGACTTCGCGAAGGTGACTCGGTCATAGCCTGTTTCGCGGGGAGCACACGCGCCACCTGCGCCTTCGTGTCGAACTTCGGTGCTATCTATACGTCGCGCGTCATCGACATTCCTGCCACCACGGGCCACGGCGATCCAATTCAAAAGCTCTTCAAGCTCCGCGACGGGGAGCGGATCGTCAGCGCCTTCAGCCTGGACGCGCGGGTGATCGGGAACATCTTTGTCGATGGGGCCCATCCCGATTACGCGCCCGAGACGCACGCGATCGCGGTCGCGAGCGACGGCTACGCCCTCCGCTTCGGTCTGGAGAACTTTGTCGAGCCGAGCACCCGCAATGGCCGACGCTTCGCGAGGCTCGGCTCGGGAGCGGAAATCGTCAGCGTCCTTCCTATCCATGGGGACGAGGTAATCATCGTCGCGACGGTTCAAGGGCGCGCGCTTCTTTGCAAATCCGAAGAGGTGAATTATCTCGAAGGCTCAGGGCGCGGCACGATTCTCATCAAGCTCTCGAACGAAGATCGCCTTCTTGGTTTCATCGCTGCGGTTGCAAGTAGCGACGCCTTGACCGTGTTGACGAATCGCGGCGCCAAGAAAGTCATCAGCCGCGGGCGCTACGGCGTAACGTCGCGCGCGGGTCGCGGTCGTGAGCTTCTGAAGAACGGAACTTTCGCGCAGATCGTGCCCACCGAGGTGATGGCTCCTGAGCTGCTCGAGAGCCAAGAAGCTGCAAAGAGCAAGGAGACTGCAAGCTGATGGCATCTTATACGGCGAAGGACATCACCGTTCTTCAAGGTCTCGAGCCGGTGCGAAAGCGTCCCGGTATGTATATTGGGGGTGTTTCATCGCACGGCCTTCACCATCTCATATGGGAGGTGCTCGACAATAGCGTTGACGAAGCGATGAACGGCTATGCCACCGCGATTCAGCTCACGCTCCACGCTGACGGCTCCTCGGTCACTGTCTCGGATGACGGACGCGGCATCCCCGTCGACAAACACCCGCGCGCGAAAAAGTCAGCGCTCGAGGTCATTCTCACGACGCTTCATGCGGGTGGCAAGTTCGAAGGTCAGAACTACAAGACGGCGGGAGGCCTCCACGGCGTCGGCGCCTCTGTCGTGAACGCGCTCTCGTCTCATCTCGTCGCGACCGTGAAACGAGATGGACGCGTCTACGAGATGAAGTTCAAAGCGGGAAAGCCCATCACCAAGCTCCAAAAGAAAGGCGCCGGGCGCGGTACGGGGACGAAGATCACTTTTCATCCCGACCCGAAAATCTTTCCGAAGACACGCTTCAACCCGGGCACCATCCGCGAGCGACTCGAGACGACGAGCTATCTGCACAAAGGCCTCCGCATCACGTTCATCGACGAGGTCAACAAGACGAAGACGGTCTTCGAACATTCGGAGGGGATCGGCGCATATCTCGCCCGCATCCTTTTTGATCGGCGCGCGAAGCCGGTGCATGACGTGCCTTTCTTGCTAGAGCGTTCGCAAAACGGGGACGGCACGCGGGTCGAGCTCGTTGGCCAATGGACGGAGTCGACGGACGAGCTCGTAAAGAGCCACGTCAACGGCATCCCGACTGCCTCAGGAGGCTCACACGAGAACGGCCTTCGCGCTGGCCTCGGAAAGGCGATCCGCAATTACATCGAGACCCACAAGCTCGCGCCGAAAGGAGTCACGCTTTCTTCGGAAGACATCCGTGAAGGTCTCGTCGCGGTCCTGAGTATTTTCGTGACGGACCCGCAGTTCCAGGGCCAGACGAAAGACCGCTTCAATAATCCCGAAGTTCAGCAATTTATCGATGGAGCCGTGCGGCCCGGGCTCGAGCACTGGCTCAACCACAATCGCTCGGCGGCCGAAGCCATCGTTGCGCGCATCATCCTCGCAGGTCGAGCGCGTGAAGCTTCACGCGCGGCTTCGGCGGCGGTGACCCGCAAGAGCGCGACGGCAGCGCGGCTGATGCTTCCAGGAAAGCTCAGCGACTGCACCGCGGCCCGCTCGGCGGATACGGAGCTGTTCATTGTCGAGGGCGACTCGGCCGGCGGCTCCGCCAAACAAGGACGGGATCGCGCGCGACAGGCGGTGCTGCCGCTTCGCGGCAAAGTCTTGAATACCGAGCAGGCCTCGCTCGCGAAAATACTCGAGAACAAAGAGCTATCCGATCTCGTTCAAGCGCTCGGATGCGGTCTCGGCAAGAGCTTTGATTTGTCGAAGCTTCGCTACCAGCGCGTGATTCTGCTGGCCGATGCAGATGCGGACGGCCACCACATCACGACGCTTCTTTTGACTTTCATCTATCGGCATATGCCGGAGCTCATCCGCGCCGGTCACATCTACATCGCGCAGCCGCCCTTGTACCGAATCGATATCGGCAAAAAGACGTTTTGGGCGGCCGACGAAGTAGCGCGGGCGCGCATCATGGAAAAACACGGCAAGGGAGAGAAAATCGATATCACGCGCTTCAAAGGACTCGGAGAGATGATGCCCAAAGTGCTGTGGGAGACCACGCTCAACCCCAAGACGCGCCGTCTTCAACGCGTTCGCATCGAGGATGCGCTCCGGACCGACCGCGTCATCTCGGATTTGCTGGGGAAGGATCCTGCGGCACGCTTCAACTTCATCATGGAGCGCGCCGTTACGGCCGAGCAGCTCGACGTGTAGGATCGGCCTGTGACACGTCTCAGGCCCCCTACAAAGGCTGCTCTTGGGGCCGTTCTTTCTCTCGTAGTGCTCGGCTACGGCGCCGTGCGGTCGATCGATGTCGACGACGCCGCGATGGGGCGAAGCGTGCTCAGGGAGGCTAGTGCGAGCGCTGGAATTCGGCTTCAGGGCTCGCAGTTCGACTTCAATCTGTTCCGGGGCCTTCGGATAGAAGGCGTCGAAGCCGGCGCGTCTTTTCCGAGCATGCGCTACGATCTCGCGATCCCAGGAGTGCTTTTCGAACATCGCCTCACGCCGCTTCTGCGTCGCCAGGTCGCCATAGCGCGCGTGGTCGCGAAAAATCCACTCGTTACGCTCGTCTATGGCCTTCCCATCGAGAGCGAAGCGCCGGGTCCCCGTCGCGAACGCCCGTCACGGCCGCCTGCCGCGGAAGCTCCGGGGCCCGAGCTGTCCCCGAATGTCTCCCCCACTTTTTCGATAACACTGTCGGAGCTCGTAATCCGTGGCGGAACGATTAGCGTTAGGGATGCAGGGCGTCAAGGCAATGGCGTTACGGTGATCGGGCTCGACCTTACGCTCACCGATCCGCAGGTCGCGACCGGCGCCCTGACGCTTTTGCATGCGATTACCGCCTCGGGTGTGCTCGACCTGCGCGAGCTACACGTTGGTGATACCGAGGCGCGAGACGCGTCGGCAACGCTCTCGATGGCAGGAGGGCGTATCGACCTCGAGGGCCAAGTGCTGCTGGAGCTAGGTGTTGCGACCGGGAGCGTGCATCTCGATTTCAATACCTTGCCGTTCCGCCACCGGTTCTCCATCCAGGGCCGGTTCGCCGGCGTCCCGGGTGTCGTGAGCTTGGACATGGCGGGGATGGGGCTCGATCCGAAAAACCTCAGGGGCGACGGCCGCCTCGCCATCCCCGAGGGCCGTTTCGACGACACTCCGCTCTGGGAAGCGCTCGGTCTCGTCGGCGAGGACCATGACGCCGACGAAGTCTCGATCACGATCCGGGATGGCCAGATTCTTCTCGACGGAAGCTGGCTCAGAGGGTCGGTCGACTTCGACGGCGCGCTCGAGCTCCAAGTGCGAGGTCAGTCCGTCTCAGGAACGTGGGACGAGCCCGTGGGCCATCTCAGTCCCGATGGGTCTTCTCGAATCGAAGCGCCGCAATCTGCTCCGAGAGAAGGCCGAAGAGAAACAGCACCGCCGAGCCTGTCAATAGAAGCACCGACGAATTGGTGACGTGCATCTCGTCGATGATCGTGTAGACCATATAGCCCGAGCCGACAATGAAAAACGTGAGCGCTACGGGAAAAAAGATCCGGAGCGGACTGAAGAGCGTAATCATCCGTAGGATGAGCATGACGAAACGCCAGCCTTCGCGCGAGGGACGCATCTTGCTCTTTTCCTTGCCCCCGCGTTTCTTGCCTTCGATGGGGACGAAACACACGCTGTAGCCGACTTTGATGAAAGCGAGCGTGCTCGTAGCTGGATAGCTGAAGCCGTTCGGGAACAAGTGGATGAACTCGCGGATTCGATCGCGCCGCGCCGCGCGAAAACCGGAAGTCAGATCTTGAATCTTGAAGCCCGAGAGCATCGTGGCGAAGCGGTTGAGCGCGGCGTTTCCGATTCCTCTCGAAAGCGTCGCCTGGTCGCCGAAAGATCGCGCTCCGACAGCGAGGTCATATTCGGGAAGCTTCGCTATTAGTTTTTCGATCTCTTTCGGCGGGTGCTGGCCGTCCGCGTCCATTAGCAGGACGAACTCCCCCTCGGCGGCGCGCAGAGCACTCTTGACCGAGGCGCCGTTGCCTTTGTTATAAGGGTGGCGCACGACTTTGGCACCTGCCTCTTCGGCTCGCAGCGCGGTCTCGTCCGAGGAGCCGTCATCGACGACGACGATCTCTTTCCAGTTGCCCAGGCTTCGGATCTCGGTAATGACGTTTGCGATGACGCTTTCTTCCTCGAAGGCGGGGATGAGAACACTCGTCCGCTCGACGATCGTCATCGATGGGTTTCCTGATGCTCTGGGTCCCGTTTCTTGGCCTCCGCATTTAGCCGGTCGTCGAGCACGCGCTGACGATAGAGCACTTCTTCGAGGAGCCGTCTCGACGAGGCGTTGATATCCGCTACGAGACCGATGAGGAAGACCATGAAACCCAGGATCAGGAGAACGCCGGCGAGCACTACGGACTGGACGTGCCCTTGTCCCTCACCGAGGACTTCTCGAAAATAAAGATATCGAAGCCCGAGAGCGATGCCGGGCACGATGAAGGCCGCGCTGACATAGCTGAAGAATTTGAGCGGCTCGAACATCGCGTAGATGCGGATAATTGTCGAAGCCGATCGCTTCACGTAGTCCCAGTTCGAGCGAAGGAGGCGGCTCGGCCGGGTTTGGCGCGCTTCGATGGGGATGTAGGCGATAGCGAGCCTTTTTTTTCCCGCCTGGATGATCGTCTCGAGTGTATACGTGTAGTCGGAAACGAGGTTCAAACGCTGCGCCGCGTGGCGTGTAAAAGCGCGGAAGCCGCTCGTCGTGTCGGGCACGTCGGTCCCCGAGACTTGCCGCACGACCCAGCTTCCCAGCGCCTGAAGCTTCTTCTTGGTGAAGGAAAAATGTTCGACGCTCGCCACTTGTCGGTCGCCGACCACCATGTCGGCCTCGCCGCGCAATATCGGCCCAACCAGCGCCGTGATGGCCGAACCAGGATATTGGTTGTCCCCGTCGGTATTGACGACGATGTCCGCCCCAAGCTCGAGCGCCGCATCGATCCCGGCCTTGAACGTCGCCGCAAGACCCCGGCTCCGAGTCGATCGCACCACATGATCCACACCGTGCTGGCGCGCAACCTCTGCCGACCCGTCCGTCGACCCATCATCGAGCAGTAGAATCTCGATCTCGTCGAGACCGTCAATATGCCGCGGAATCTCCGCAAGCGTCTCCGGAAGCGTACCTGCCTCATTCAAACAAGGAATCTGAATAACCAGCTTCATGCTCTGGGACCGCTCTCAAAAATAAGAAAAGGCACAAGGATCGCTTTTAACAGCCTTCAGACGTTGAAGCGAAAGTAAACCACATCTGCTTCAGCGATGGGATATTCTTTTCCTTCGAGGCGCAAGAGGCCTTTGTCGCGGCAGACGTTCCAAGAGCCTTCGCGGACGAGAACATCGTAGTGCACCACTTCGGCTCGAATGTAGCCGCGTTCCATATCACTGTGGATCGTGCCTGCCGCCTTGACCGCTTTTGTATCCCGCGGAATGATCCAGGCTCGTGATTCGGTGTCTCCCGCTGTGTAGAACGTGATGACATCGAGCAGATCGAAAGCGGTGCGAACGACGCGCTCGGCCATCCCGTCGGAGAGGCCTAGGTCGTCGCGAAAAGTCTTGGCGTCCTCGGGCCCGAGCTCCGCGATCTCGCTCTCGATGCGCGCCGAGGCGTAAGTCAGCGCGAAACCTGGAGCATCGGCCCAAGCGGTCAAACCCAGCTTCTCGGTGAGAGCGGAATCGCTGGCTTCGTCCTCGCCGACATTGACGACCGCGAGCAGGGGCTTCGCCGTCAAGAGCGCGTAGCCTCGAAGCCGGTCGCGATCTTCGACGGAAAGAGCTGCGCGTAGCGGCCGGCCGCCCGCGAGCGCCTCCGTGGCTTGCTCGAGTGCTTTGAGCTCGTGCGCATCCGTCGGGCGGCCTTTCTTCGTATCCGCTCTCATTTTCTCGTAACGTTTTTCAACCACGGCGAGATCGGAGAGGGTGAGCTCGAGCTCCATGAGCTCTAGGTCGCGTGCGGCGTCTACGTTGCCTTCGGGGTGGGGCACGGAAGGCTCTTCGAAAGCGCGCACGACGTGGACGAGCACATCGACATTGCGCAAGCTGCTCACGTCGAGCTTGTCCGCGCGGCCTTTGACGAGGCTCGGAAGGAGAACGAACTCGATGGTCGCCGCCGTTGTCTTCCTCGACTCATGGAGTCTCGTCAACTCCTCGAGCCTTTCGTCGGGGATGCGAAGCATGCCCATTTGCGCCGCGCGCGACGTGGTCGCACCCGTGACTTGGGTAAGAAGCGCAAAGAGTGTGCGCTTTCCTACTCCGTCGAAGCCGACGATGCCTGCTTTCATGGAACCTCACGAATCTTACTACAGCACGATCGGAGTCTGCGTGACCCCAGATGTTGGGAAAACACTACGCTAGATATAGGGGTCTAGGTGGACCTAAAGCCTCCTTAAATGCTTCTTGACATTAAGGTAGTGGTTATTTTAGGATTGCAGTGGATCGACGTGGAATAAAGTGGTTAAGAAGTAACAAATCTGGCCCGTCGGTGGAAGTCTCGACGAGGGCCGGGGGGAGGTCTTTACATTGCTCCGGGGTAATCATCCTGCTCGGGTCGATGAAAAGGGTCGACTAAAAATTCCGACGAGCTTCGTGCAGCTCATCGAGACGAATTTTGGGTTGGACGTTTTCGTCACCAGCTTGAGCGGCGACAACGTTCGGATCTACCCCATGGAGTCCTGGGCCGAGCTCGAGAGCAAGCTCGGCGGGATGCCCGACTTCCACCCGACGAAACAGAAGCTTTTGAAACGTGTTCATTTCTTTGGACAGGCTACCACACTTGACAAACAAGGCCGGCTCGTCATCCCCGCACAGCTTCGAGAATCAGCCCAGATGAAGGGAACTGTCGACGTACTGGGAATGCAGGACCACTTGGAGGTTTGGAATCACGACTATCTGGCGGAGCAGATTCACAATGAGCCGTTTGGTGAGGACGATCAACGTGCCATGGCGGAGTTCGACATCTGACATGGAACAGAGAGAGAAGGTTTGGCCGTGGGGAAACTGGCAGTAGGCGCGTGGTTCGGATCCGAGAGCGAATCTGTGATGGAACGAGACGTCTCGACGCATAGACCTGTTCTGCTCGGAGAGGTCATCCGGTTTCTCAATCCACGAGACGGCGGCATCTATGTCGATGCGACGCTCGGTGGCGGTGGCCATACCGAGGCCATCTTGCGCGCCTGCGCTCCCAACGGCCGGGTCTTGGCCTTCGATCGCGATCGGGAAGCGATCTATCGGAGCTCGAAGAAGCTCGCGGACGAGGCCGAGCGTTTGCGGTTCATCTCGGGCTCCTTCGCGGAGCTGGGTGCGCATCTGGATGAAGACGGGACCAAGGAAGTTGACGGCATCGTTGCTGACTTGGGGCTTTCGAGCGATCAGCTCGGCGACCCAGATCGAGGGTTTTCCTTCGCGCTCGAAGGCGCGCTCGACATGCGCTTCGATAGCACTGATGGACCTACGGCGGCGGATCTTGTCAACCAGCTTCCCGACGATCAGCTAGCGAACCTCCTCTACGAATATGGTGAAGAGCGCCGCTCGCGAGCCATCGCGCGGCGCATCGTGCAAAGGCGGCCCATCCACACGACGAAAGAGCTCCGCGCAGCTGTCGTCTCGGTTCTCGGTCCCAGGCGCCGGGGGATAGATCCTGCGACCCGCACTTTTCAAGCGCTTCGTATCGCCGTCAATCAAGAGCTGGCTGCACTCGATCTCTTCTTGGAGCAAGCGCCCGGCCGTTTGCGGCCCGGCGGACGCGTGGTCGTGATCTCGTATCACTCGCTCGAGGACCGTGCCGTGAAACACGCGTTCCGTTCGTCGGCCGCCGATAACAACTATGACGTGCTAACGAGAAAACCCGTCGTCCCGGACGCCGAGGCGATAGCGGACAATCCCCGCGCGAGGAGTGCAAAGCTCCGTGCGCTCATGAGGGTCTCATGAGGGGCAGAGAATTTCGCATGAGCAAGGCAGTACGAAACGAGCAGCTTGTGCGCCAGCTCGATCGCAAGCGCCATCGCGAGCTTTTCATGGTTGCGCTCACCGGGCTGGCCCTGACGGCCGCCATCATCGCTTATGCATGGCCTCACTTCGAGATGATCCGGATCGGCTATCGCATGGAAGAGCTAAGACAGACACGCGAGGACCTACTCGAGGAAACACGTCATCTCGAGCTGCAACGTGCGACGGAGATGGCACCGGCGCGGATCGAGGCTATTGCACGGGAGCAGCTCGGCATGGTCTATCCCGATCGGGAGCATAGGGCGATTCTCGCGCCCCACGAAAGCAGCCCATTATTCGAGGCGCTATCGAGGCCGTCCGAGTAAAGAAACCATGAGCGAGAAGCGTACCCTCGAGCCGTTCCAGTTGAGGCTCTTATTCCTTGGTCTTTTGACGTCCATGTGCGTCATGGCGGTAGGCGGGCGTTTGTTCTACCTGATGGTGACGATGCGCGAGACGCTTCAAGAGCGCGCGGTGCTTCAACACCAGCACACGCTGAAACTGGACGCACGACGCGGCACGATTCGCGATCGCCACGGGCGCCAGCTCGCGACCAGCGTCGAGGTGGAATCGGTCTACGCGGTTCCGAAAGCTTTCGACGGTGCGCTCGTCGCCGAAGCTTCGCTAAAGCTCTCGACCTGTCTCTCTCTGCCCGAATCCAGGATCTCCGCCCGCCTGACGGGTGACAGGAGCTTCGTGTGGCTCGAGCGCAAAGCGAAGCCCCGTGTGGTTCGTTGCATTCGAGAGCTCAACGTGGCGGGCATCGGCTTTCTCAACGAGAGCCGGCGCTACTATCCGAAGCGCAGCCTGGCCTCGCACATTCTCGGATATGTCGGCCTCGACAATGCCGGGATGAGCGGCGTCGAATATGCGCTCGAGGACGAAATCCGCGGTGAGCCTGGACGCCGCATCATCTGGACGGATGCGCGAAACCGGCGCGCCGCGAGCCGCGTCGATAAAAAGCCGCGACCGGGTCGCGCGGCCTTTCTCACGATCGACGAGAACCTGCAACACATCGCGGAGTCGGAGCTCGAGCAAGCCATGCGCGAGAGCAAGTCGCAGAGCGGTATCGCGATCATGATGCGCCCGGAGACCGGTGAGATTCTTGCTATCGCGTCATTTCCGACCTTCAACCCTAATCGTTACGGCGACTATCCTGAAGGAAATTGGAGAAACCGCGCGGTCACGGATGTCTATGAGCCTGGCTCGTCGTTCAAGTTCGTAGCCGCCGCGGCCGCGCTTCAAGAAGGCGTCACGACCGAGGACGAGCGTATCGACTGCGGCCGCGGGATGATTCGAGTAGGCGGCAGCATCATCAGGGACGCGCATTATTTCGATGTCTTGACGTTTAGGGAAGTGGTCGAGCAATCCTCGAATGTGGGGATGATTCGGATCGGCCAGCGTCTCGGCAAAGAACGCTTCGAGAAGTACGTTCGCGCTTTTGGTTTCGGAGAGACGACCGGCATCGAGCTTCCCGCGGAGAGCCGGGGCATCCTTCGCCCGTCAAAGTCTTGGGGGCCGGTGACGCTCGCGTCCATCTCATTCGGCCAAGAGATCGGAGTAACGGCGCTTCAGATGGTCACAGCTACCAACGTGATTGCAGCCGGAGGCTACTTGATGCGTCCGCGTCTCTTGCTTGGCTTCGGAGGCGCCGATGGCCGCCTCGAATCCACCCTTTCTCCCGAGCCGGTTCGCCGGGTCATCGACGCGGAGACCGCGCGCCGTTTGGCCGACCTGCTCGTCGGCGTGGTGGAGCGCGGCACAGGGCGTCGCGCCAAGCTTCCCAGCTACGTCGTTGCGGGTAAAACGGGGACCGCCCAGAAAGCCGTCCGGGGTGGTTATTCCAAGACCGACTACATTGCGTCTTTCGTCGGTTTCGCGCCTGCGGAAAGGCCCGCGCTGACGGCGCTCGTCATCCTCGATTCGCCCGAAGGGGATCACTCAGGCTCGAGGGTAGCGGCGGTTTTCGCGCGGATCATGCGTCGCGCGCTCCGATATCTCGCGGTGCCCGCCAGTGACGAGGCGCCCATTCGCATCGCCAAAGTTTGGCCACAAATGAGGCCTATTCTAGGAGCGACCGCACAAGGCCCGGCAAGGAACGCGCAAAGTCTTCGACAGCAGACGGTTTTCGACGAGTGGACGTCCAAGGATCCGCTGAGCGACGCTAACGTTCTCGCGGGGGGTGTTCCGGATGTCATCGGGCTTTCGGCGCGAGACGGTCTCGCGCGGTTCGTGGCGTACGGCATTGTGCCGGAGATCCTCGGTCAGGGCTTTGTGCTCGAGCAGGTCCCGCGGGCTGGACGTTCCCTCGAGCCCGGGACGAGGGCGAGACTCGTTCTCAGTCCAGTACCGGTCGAGCCTCGTATGCCTGGGCTCCACCGGGAGGACGCGGTCACGGTGGCGACGTTTTTTTACGACGGAGATCGAATGGGGTTGGGAAGAGCAGGAAGCGCGCGGAGAGGTAGTCCGGTACGACGGAATGAAATCACTGACTGATATCGAAACGACTTCAGGGAGTTTTCCCGTGGGGAAGAAGCGGCAGGAGAACAAGGTCGAGCTCGCGGAGCTTTTGCGCCTCATTCCTCTTCAGACCGTGAAAGGTCCGAGGGGGCTCGTGGTCAGAGGTGTCACGGCGGACTCGCGGGATGTTCTCGAAGGCTTCGTCTTCGTCGCGATTCGGGGTGAGACGACCGACGGGCACCTTTATCTCGACGAGGCGATCGAGCGCGGCGCCGTGGCGGTGGTGAGCGAGCAGAAGCCAGAGCGAGACGACGTTACCTGGATCCAGACACCGGATGCGCGACAAGCGGCCGGGGTTCTCGCCGCCAAGGCGGTCGGTAACCCAGCGGCCCGGATGAACCTCGTGGGCATTACGGGAACCAACGGAAAAACAACAACGGCCTATCTCGTCGACGGAATCCTCTCGCGCCTATCGCCGCCCTCGACAATGAGGGGGACGGTCGTCGCGAAAATCGGTGAACGTAGCCGGCCGACGCGACATACGACACCCGAAGCTCCAGTGATTCAGGCGTTCCTCGAAGAGGCGGTTCGAAAAGGTTGTGACCATGGGGCTCTCGAAGTTTCGTCTCATGGCTTAGCGCTCTCGCGTCTCGAAGGCACCGAGTTTCAAGTCGCGGTCTTCACGAACCTGTCTCGCGATCACCTCGATTTCCATCGTGACATGGAGGACTACTTCGCGGCCAAGCGACGGCTCTTCAATCGCTATCTGCGCCCGGGTGGGACCGCTGTGATTTGTATCGACGACGCCTATGGCGAGCGTTTAGCGGCGGAGCTTCCGACGGAGGTCGTGACCTACGGGCGTTCGGAAACCGCCGATCTCTCGG
The DNA here is from genome assembly GCA_963578475.1 of Acidobacteria bacterium bin61. Taxonomy (GTDB): domain Bacteria; phylum Acidobacteriota; class Vicinamibacteria; order Marinacidobacterales; family SMYC01; genus SMYC01. The sequence continues at coordinate 15,161 of CAUZCL010000039.1, forward strand.
TCCGAGACATCCAAGCATCTCTTGCGGGTATCGAGGTGCGCTTCAGAGAAGGCGAAGAGGCGCACGCGATCCAAAGTCCTCTTCTCGGGCACTATAACGGCTTGAATCTCGTGGCTGCTTTCGCGGCAGTGCGCGCGCTCGGCTTCGAGACCGTGCCCGTGCTCGAGACGTTGAACGACGTGGTTGGAACCCCCGGGCGATTCGAGAGGGTGGCGGTTCAAAAACCCTTCGATGTCATCGTCGACTACGCCCACACCGATGACGCTCTGCGCAAGCTTCTCGAAGCGGCACGCCCTCTCACCGACGCGAAGCTCACGGTCGTTTTCGGCTGCGGTGGCGAGAGAGATCGCACAAAACGGCCTTTGATGGGCGATGTGGCTGCCCGGCTCGCCGATCGTGTGGTTCTGACCTCGGACAACCCGCGCGGCGAAGACCCGCTCGCCATCATCGACGAGATTCAGCTCGGCACCAAAGGCGCCGATGTCGAAGTCGAGCCGGATCGTCGCCGCGCCATCGAGCTGGCAATGACCGGCGCTCATGCCGGCGATTTGGTCGTGATCGCGGGTAAGGGGCACGAGCCCTATCAGATCGTCAAGGACGAGGCGTTGCCCTTCGATGATCGCGAGGTGGCGCGACAGATTGCGAACGGTCTCTCCGCCCCCGACGAGGATACGGAATCGTGAAACTTTCGGCGAAAGAGGTGGCGCGCTTGACCGGCGGCGAGCTTCTCTCGGGCGTGGGCGACGCGGAAATAGGAGGCGTCTCCATCGATAGCCGCACGGTTTCGCCGGGTGAGCTGTTCATCGCGATCCGCGGCCCTCATCATGACGGTCACCGATTCGTCGCGAGTGCGCTCGAGCGCGGCGCGATCGGCATCGTCGTCTCCGAGACGCTGCCGCCAGGTGACATGTTGCGAGCTTTTTATGTCCGCGTCGCTGACACGTCGAAAGCGCTCCAAGATCTCGCCCATGGCGTCCGACGAAGCTCTGGCGCGCGCATCGTGGCCATTACCGGAAGCATGGGCAAGACCACGACGAAAGATGCGGCCGCCACAGCCATCGGAGCCGCACATAGCGTTCTCAAATCCGAGGGGAACTTCAACAACCTCTTCGGGCTTCCGCTCTCCTTGCTGAAGCTACGAGACGAGGACGTCGCGGTGCTCGAGATGGGGATGTCAGAACCCGGAGAGATCGCGAGGCTCACCGAGATCGCGGAGCCCGATGTGGGGGTGCTCACAAATGTGGGCGCCGTTCATCTCGAATTCTTCCCCTCAACCGCAGCGATTGCGGACGCCAAAGGCGAGCTTCTCGTTGGGCTTGCGGAGGGCGCGGTGGCTGTCGTCAACGCGGACGATCCCCTCGTGCTCGAGCAGGCTCGAAAATTCGCGGGAGTGAAGCTTTCCTTCGCCATCGACGCCCCCGCGGATCTCGAAGCGCGCGAGATTCGAACGACCGCCGCCGGACTTCGCTTCCTCGCTCGAGAGGGTGAGCGTAGCGTCGAAGTTGCATCGCCGCTCCGTGGACGGCACAACATCTACAACTTGCTCGCCGGGCTCGCGGCGGCGCGCGCTCTCGACGTTCCTCTCGATCGTGCCGCGGCCGCGCTTAGAACACTTGCACCTGCGCGCCATCGCGGAGAGCGCCTATCTCTTCCGGCCGGTGTGCTCGTTATCGACGAAACCTACAATTCGAGCCCACATGCGCTCGCCTGTGCCATTGCGGCGTTGGCCGAGGAGGATGGGGGGCGGCACGTCGCCGTTGTCGGTGACATGCTGGAGCTCGGACCGCAAGCGGAAGCGTTTCATCGCGAGATCGGTCACGACGTTGCCGCGCGGAGGCTCGGCCTGGTCGTGGGCGTGGGTCCTCTTGGCGCCATCATCGTAGAAGCGGCGCGTGAGGCCGGGATGGCCGACGCGAATCTCTTGGCTTACGCGGACGCGACAGCGGTCGGCCGCGAGCTCGCGGCACATCTGCGCGAGAACGACATCGTCTTGTTCAAGGCCTCGCGTGGCATGGGCCTCGAAAAGGCCATCGAGGGGGTTCGGGAAAAGATGGAGGAGCCGCGCTGATGCTCTACCATCTCCTCTATCCGCTCCATACCGACTACTCGTTCTTCAACGTTTTTCGATATGTCACGTTCCGCACGGCGTCGGCGACGTTGACGGCGCTCGCGATCTCCTTCTTGCTCGGTCCGTGGCTCATCGCGCGCCTCCGGCAGTTCCAGATCGGCCAGCACATTCGCCAAGAGGGCCCCGAGGCGCATCGTTCCAAGGCGGGGACCCCTACCATGGGCGGCGCGCTCATTCTCACCGCCATCGTCGTGCCGACGCTTCTGTGGGCGAACTTGACCAACGTGTTCGTTTGGATCGCGCTCGCAACGACGATAGCCTTCGGGCTCATCGGCTTCTCAGACGACTATCTCAAGGTCGTGCGCAGGCAGTCCAAAGGATTGTCGGCGCGCGCCAAGCTTTCGCTGCAGACCGGTTGCGCGCTCGTGATCGGGCTCACGCTCTTGAACATGTCGCGTCAAGGGGACTACAGCACCGCCCTTCTCTTTCCCTTCTTCAAAGAGGTGCGCCCCGAGCTGTCCTGGCTATTCGTTCCCTTCGCGATACTCGTCATCGTCGGCTCCTCGAACGCGGTGAATCTGACGGATGGGCTCGACGGGCTCGCCATCGGGACGGTGCTCATCGCCGCGGCCGCCTTTACCGTTCTCACTTATGTCACCGGACACGCCCAGTTTGCTGCCTATCTCGATTTGATCCAAATCCCGCGCATCTGGGAGCTCACCATCTTCGGTGGCGCGATGGTTGGAGCGAGCCTCGGGTTTTTGTGGTTCAACTGCTATCCCGCTCAGATGTTCATGGGCGATGTTGGCTCGCTAGCGCTCGGAAGCGCCATCGGAACGGTCGCGCTTCTCATCAAGCAAGAGCTTCTGCTCGTGCTCGTGGGCGGGGTCTTCGTGCTCGAAGCGGTCTCGGTGATCGTCCAAGTCGCCTCGTTCAAGCTCACCGGCAAGCGTGTGTTTCGCATGGCGCCTCTTCATCACCACTTCGAGCTCGCTGGCTGGAGCGAGCCGAAGATCATCATCCGGTTCTGGATTCTCGGAATCATGTTCGCTCTCGCGAGCTTGACGACGTTGAAGCTGAGGTGAGGAGGAACAGGGTGATCTCTCATGAGCGAAGACTACCGAAATCGGCGGGTCCTGGTCATCGGGCTCGGCCGGAGTGGTCTCGCCGCCTGCGCCCTTTTGAGCTCGAAAGGCGCCACGATCGTGGCGAACGATCGACGACGTCGCGAGGAGCTCGATTCCGCTGCGGTTGCGCTCGAGACAATCGGAGTGCAGCTCGTTCTCGGCGCGCAACCTCCCGAGCTCGCAGCGGATGTCGACTTGGTCGTCACGAGCCCTGGAGTTCCATTGGATTTGGCGGTTCTCGTCGAAGCGCGGCGGCAATCAATCCCGATATGGGGAGAGCTCGAGCTCGGGTTTCGGGAGGTGTCTGGACCCATCGTCGCGGTGACGGGCACGAAAGGAAAGTCCACGACCGCAACTTTATTGCATGCGATGTTTGCGGCTTCTGGACGAGACGTGAGGCTCGCGGGGAATATCGGTGCTCCTCTCACCTCCGAGCTCGCGAGCGCTACCGATGCGACCGTCTTCGTCATCGAAGTCTCGAGCTTTCAACTCACGACGATCGACAATTTTCGGGCGGACGTCGCCGTGCTGCTCGACGTAAGCCCCGACCATCTCGATTGGCATCCGAGTTTTTCAGATTATGTGAAGGCCAAAGCGCGTATTTTCGAGAACCAGCGCGAGGACGACTGGGCCGTCGTCTTCGGCGGAAATCCGGTGACGGTTGATATGGCGCGAAAAGCGAAATCGAAGAAGTTGTATTTCGACCTTGATTGTCTCGGTGGGCTCTACCCACACGTGCACAAAGAAGGGCCGTGGATCGTCCGGCACGAGAACGGTGAGACGACCGCCCTTGCTTCGCTCGAAGAGTTCACGGTGCCCGGTGCGCATAACCGCTCGAACGCGATGGCCGCCTCGGCGGCGGCGTCCCTTCTCGGCGTCTCGGGCGAAGCTATCGAAGACGCTCTCGAGCAATTTGAGGGACTCGCGCACGCGCTCGAAAAAGTCGGCGAGCTGGGTGGTGTCAGCTTTTACAACGACTCCAAAGCGACCAACATCCAAGCGGTGCGGGCCGCGCTCGAAAGCTTCGACCGGCCGATCGTGCTGATCCTCGGTGGGCGGTTTAAAGGCGGAGATTTTCACGAGCTGCTCGACGTCGTTTCGCGACGCGTCAAGCTCGCTTTCGCCATCGGAGAGAGTCGCGAGCTCGTGAAAGACGCGCTCGATGAGGTGACTACCGTTGAGCTTTGCCAGGACTTGGAATCGGCGGTGCGCGACGCCCACCGCCAGACCGAGCAAGGAGACGTCGTGCTGCTTTCACCCGCGGGCTCGAGCTTCGACATGTTTGTGGATTACCGGGAGCGCGGCGAACGATTCCGCGAGATCGTGAAGGGATTGGTCGCGGAATCTTGATGGCGCTCGTTGACGCTACTATCCGGCGAGGTCTTCCTTGGCTGTGAAGCTTTCGCCGGATCGGACGCTCTTTGTGGCGACGGTTTGTCTCGTTTCGTTTGGGCTCGTCATGCTTTATAGCGCTTCGGCGGTCGTGGCACATGATGCGCATCGGAGCTCGCACTTTTTTCTCGTCAAGCAGTCGATGTGGGCTTGCGTTGGGCTTCTCTTGATGCTCGCGCTGACGCGGTTCAACTATCGGAGACTCAAACATCCAGTCGTTATTTACGGGCTTCTCGCGGCGGTGGTGGTCCTTCTCGTTGGCGTGCTGTTCACGCCGCCCCTCAAGAATGCTCACCGCTGGATTCGCGTCGGGCTTTTGTCGTTCCAGCCGTCCGAGCTCGCGAAGCTCGCGCTCGTTCTCGCTCTCGCTTATCAACTCGACCGCCGTTTCGAGCGCCTGAACGAGTTCGTTTCCGGCTGGTTGCCCTCACTCTTGACCACGGGCTTTCTCGCTTTTCTCGTTCTGATCGAGCCCGATTACAGTACTTCGTTTGTTCTCGTTTTCATCGCTGCGTGTCTTTTCTTCGCGGCCGGGGTTCCTGTTCAAAAGCTCGCCTGGCTGGCGGCCGTATCGGGGCCCGTGCTTTTCTTGCTCGTGCTGAGCGAGGATTATCGGCGCGAGCGGCTTCTGATCTTTCTCGACCCGTTTCGCGATCCGCTCGGAAAGGGCTTTCAGATCATCCAATCACTCATTGCAGTGGGCTCTGGTGGACTTTTCGGCGCGGGCTTCATGAGAAGCCAGCAGAAGCTCTTCTATCTTCCCGAGCCTCATTCGGATTTTATTTTCGCCGTGATTGGTGAAGAGCTTGGCCTCATCGGCGCACTCGGCGTCGTTGCCGCGTTTTGCGTGCTTCTTTGGCGTGGTCTCGTTATCGCGAGCCGTGCGACGGATCGATTTGGCTCGCTCGTCGCGACCGGGCTCACGATGTTGCTTGTCGGGCAAGCGCTCATCAACATAGGCGTGACGCTCGGCATGCTCCCGACGACCGGGCTTCCTCTTCCGTTCATTTCCTCCGGCGGCACCTCGCTCGTAACGAGCATGATCGCGGTCGGGCTTCTCTTGTCGGTGTCTCAACATGCGCGATGAGCACTTGGTGGTTGCGGCAGGAGGCACCGGTGGCCATCTCTATCCCGCCCTTGCGGTAGCGGAGCGATTTCGCGATTTGCTCGAAGGCGCGCGCGTCACGTTCGTCGGCACCGAACGAGGGCTCGAATCGCGGATCGTGCCGAAGGCGGGATACTCGCTCGAATTTGTGCGGGCACAGCCGCTAAGGGGCGGCTCTCTGTTGACCTTGAAGAAGCTGAAGGGGGTTCTCGGCCTCTTGCAAGGAATGATCGATGCGAGACAGCTATTGAAGAAGCTGCGCCCGAGCGTTGTTATGGGTCTCGGCGCTTATGTCTCGGGAACCGTACTCTTGACCGCGGCGCTTCGCGGGATTCCCACATTAATCCTCGAGCCGAATGCTGAGCCCGGGCTCGCGAATAAGTGGCTCGGTCCGTTCGTCGACGAAGCGGCCGTCGGGTGGGAGCAAACGTCCCGCCACTTCGGCTCGAAGGCTGTTGTCACTGGAAATCCGGTGCGGCAGGTAATCGTCGACGTCGCGCCACTCACCGAAGAAGCACAGGGACCGATTATGCACGTGCTTCTCTTTGGCGGTTCTCAGGGCTCCTCGATATTGAACCGAGCCATGACCGACAGCTTGCCCCTTCTCGCGGACATTTCCGAGCGGCTGCACGTCGTGCACCAGACGGGACCGAGCGATTTCGAACGCGTGCGAAGAGCCTATGAAGAGCATCCAGTGAATGGGCGGGTGACTCCCTATATCGATACGATGGACGAAGCTTATGCGACGAGCGACCTCGTCGTCTCCCGCGCGGGTGCTACGACCTGCGCTGAGCTCGCGGCCTGCGGTCGCCCTGCATTGCTCGTGCCGCTGCCTCTCGCTGGCGGCCACCAAGAGGCGAACGCGAACTTGCTCGAGCGTTCTGGCGCTGCGCGCACGATCCGACAAAGCGAGCTCACGCCGGAGCGGCTGGCGCAAGAGCTCGTGAGCCTCCTGGGCACCCCGGAAAAGCGCCTCGTGATGGCGGCCGCGGCGCGGGGCCTTGCGAGGCCGGACGCGGCCAAGAGAGTTGCCGAACGGCTCGTCGCTCTTTCCGGCAGGGCGGAAGGAGCGGCAGCGTGAGCGCTCTTTTCTCGAAGAAGACGCGGGTTCACTTTGTGGGCATCGGCGGTATCGGCATGAGCGGTATCGCCGAAGTGCTCCTGAACCTCGGCTATAGCGTGAGCGGTAGTGATCTGAAGAGCACGCTTTCGACCGAGCGGCTCGCGAAGCTCGGAGCGAAAGTGAGCGTCGGCCACGGCGTCGAGCATGTGCAAGATGTGGACGTGGTTGTCGTTTCTTCCGCGGTGCGTGACGACAACCCGGAAGTGGTGGAAGCAACACGACTGCAAGTTCCGATCATTCCTCGGGCGGAAATGCTCGCGGAGCTCATGCGGCTCAAATACGGTATCGCGGTCGCGGGCTCGCACGGGAAGACGACGACCACGTCGATGATTGCCGTGCTTCTCGACGCCGCGGGCCTCGACCCGACAATGGTCATTGGCGGGCGCCTCGCCGCGCTCGGCGGGAACGCGAAGCTCGGGGGCTCGGATCTCATGGTGGTCGAGGCGGACGAATCCGACCGAAGCTTCCTGCAATTGTCTCCCGTTCTCGCCATCGTCACCGGGATCGACTACGAGCACATGGAGGCCTATCGAGACATGGACGATCTCGAAACGGCCTTCGTTGACTTCGTGAACAAAGTGCCTTTTTACGGTAGCTCCATTCTCTGCCTCGACGAGGAGAGGGTGCAGGACATCTTGCCGAGGATTCGCCGCCGCCATGTGACCTATGGGTTTTCTTCTCAGGCTGATATCTCGGCTCAAGACGTGAAACTCGAAGGCTCGGGCTCGCGTTTCGAGCTGAAGCTGTCCGGGGAGCCCGTCGGTGACGTGCGCCTTCTAGTTCCGGGACGTATTAGCGTGCTGAATAGCCTGGCCGCGATCGGCGTCGGTCTCGAGCTCGGCCTCGAGCTCGACCAAATCCGCTCCGGACTCGAGTCTTTTTCGGGCGTGGATCGTCGTTTCCAGGTGAAGGCTGACGTGGCCGGGATTCTCGTTGTCGATGATTACGGGCACCACCCCACGGAGATTCGCGCCACGCTCGCGACAGCAAAGGACGCCTTCGCACGGCGCACCGTGGTCATCTTTCAGCCTCACCGGTTTTCACGTGTCAAGGCACTCTTCGAAGAGTTTTGCCGAGCTTTTCATCAGGCGGACGTGCTTGTCGTCACGGAAATCTATCCGGCGGGCGAGCAACCTCGGCCGGGAGTGAGCGGGGAGCGACTTGCTGAAGGTATCAAAGAGCACGGCCACCGGCACGTGCGCTTCGTTTCCGAGATAGACGATGTGCCGGACGCACTCCGCGACACGCTCGAGGAGGGCGATCTCGTCTTGACGCTCGGAGCGGGAAGTGTGACGACGGTATCAGACAAGCTTGCGGAGGTTGTGCGTGAGCGGGGTTGACACGATTGCGCGCGAGCTCGAAGCGCGGGAGATCCCTTGCTTCCGCGAAGAAAAGCTTGCGCGCTATACGACCATCCGGATCGGCGGGCCCGCCGAGCTATTGGTTCGTCCCCGCAAGGTGGAGGAGTTGAGCGCGGTCATCGACCTGGCGCAGTCGGAAGACGTGCCGGTACGCGTTCTCGGCGCCGGTAGCAACGTGCTCGTGAGCGACGCAGGCGTCCGCGGCATCGTGCTGCACACGCGGGCGCTCGACGAGGTTCTCTTCGAGGAGGGTGGCGTGGTGCAAGCTGGGGTGGGCGTACATTTCCCGACGCTCGTGCGCAAAACCGCCGCCAAAGGCTTGCGTGGGCTCGAAGCCGGCGTTGGTATCCCAGGCTCGCTCGGCGGCGTGCTGACGATGAATGCGGGGGCCTACCAATTCTCGATTGGACCTCTCGTCCATGAGGTCATCGCCGTTTCGCCCACTCAGGGACCTTTGACGCTCGCCGGGGACGCGATCGATTTTCGCTACCGCGCGTCGTCTTTCGGCCGAGACTTAATCGTTGCGCATGCGCGTCTTGTACTCGGGGAAGATGAGCCGCAGGCCGTCCGGGCCGACATGGACAAGCATATGCGCTTCCGGAAGGAGACGCAGCCCGTCGGTGTCAAGAGCTCCGGATGTATTTTCAAAAACCCGGAAGGCGCCTCGGCGGGAAAGCTTCTCGACGAGCTCGGGCTCAAAGGATTCCGCCTCGGGGAAGCGCGCATCTCCAAGGTGCATGCGAACTTCATCGTGCATGACGGCGCGGCCCAGGCGTCGGAGATTCTCGATCTCATCGACATCGTAAGAACACGCGTACGCAAAGAGATGTCCGTCGAGCTCGAGCCGGAGATTATGACGTGGAACTGAAAAAGACGCCGTCTCCGCCCGAGCGCTTTCTCCGTGGCAGGAGGCAACGTGTTCGGCCGGGGCGCCGGGTCGGCGGTCTCGTGCTCCGATGGTTCGCTTTGCTCGCTGCTTTCCTCGGGCTCGCCGCCGCTTTCGTCTGGACGGTCACGACCGCGGGAAAGGCACCCGAGCTCGTCGTGGCCCGTGTGCTCGTGGAAGGTAACGAGCAGCTTTCGGATGGCGAGATTCTGGAACTGCTCGAGCTCTCCGAAGGCGCCAATATTCTGACGCTCGATCTCGAAGTGGTGCGAGAGAGACTCCTTCGCTCAGCTTGGGTGCGCGAAGTCGAGATCGAGCGGGTATTGCCGCGAACGCTGACGCTCCGGATCGCGGAGCGCTCACCAGTTGCGGTCGCGGTCTTGGGCGAGCTTTATTTATTGGCTGCAGATGGGACGATGCTCGACGAGCTAGCGCCGCATTACAACATCGAGAAGCTCGCGCTGATACGCGGTCTGACGGATGGGGACGGTGTCGTCCCCGCACGGGCCGCACTTGCAGGGCGAATGGCCGCGGCGCTCATGGAGCGGGAATTGCTGGCGGCTCTGGTCTCGGAGCTCGACGTCTCCGAGGGCGACGGCTCGGTGACGGTTCGACTTCGGGAGCCGGCGGTCACGTTCCTCGTGCACAGCGCGACGATGGTCGAGCGCCTCGAGAGGCTCGTCCCGCTCTTGGACGGGTTACAGAAGCGCTACAGGGCGCTCGACACCGTCGATTTGAGATTCGACGGAAGGATTTATCTGCGGCTGAGAGACGTCGCGGGAGCCCAAAGATTCAAGGAACGCGAGATTTATACCATGGCTACATTCGTCCCCGGAGGTGCGTCATTCTGAGCAAAAGAGATAGATATATCGTAGGCCTCGACATCGGCACGACGAAGGTCACAGCTATCGTCGCCGAAGTTACGGAAGAGGGGCGCATCGACATCATCGGTATCGGCTCCACCGCATCCAAAGGACTGCGCAAAGGAATGGTAATAAACCTCGAGCAGACGGTGGATTCCATCAAGCGGGTGGTGGACGAGGCCGAGCTCATGGCCGGTGTCGAGATCGAGCACGCGCATGTCGGCCTCGCGGGCAGTCACATCAAAGGCTTCAACAGCCGAGCAGTGGTTGCCATAACGAACAAGAATCGAGAGATCATGCGCGAAGACGTCTTTCGTGCTATCGACGCGGCGAAAGCTATTTCTCTTCCCAATGATCGCGAGATCGTTCATGTGCTCCCGCAGGAATTCGTTGTCGACGGCCATGACGGCATCAGCGATCCCACGGGGATGACGGGGTCGCGTCTCGAGGCGAACGTCCACATCATCACGTCCGGAACGACGGCGACGCAGAACATCGTGACCTGCGTGAACCGCGCCGGGATGGAGGTGACGGAGACCGTGCTCGAGCAGCTCGCGGCCGCCGAAGCCGTGTTGACGCCGGATGAGAAGGAGCTAGGGGTGGCGCTCATCGACATCGGCGGCGGCACGACGGATCTCGCGATTTTCGACAAAGGCACGATTTGGCACACGTCGGTTCTCCCGATCGGTGGCGAACACTTCACGAACGATGTCGCCGTGGGTCTCAGGACGCCGATCGCCGAGGCCGAGAAGATCAAGAAGAAATATGGGTGCTGTCTCGCGACGATGGTCTCGGACGAGGACACGATCGAAGTGCCCAGCGTCGGCGGGCGCAAAGCACGCATACTCGGGCGGCAGCTTCTCTCCGACATCCTCCAACCGCGGGCCGAGGAGATTTGCCACCTCGTCTACGAAGAAATCCAACGTGCGGGCTATGAGCGCGTCTTGAACTCGGGAATCGTTTTCACGGGAGGGAGCGCGGCGCTCGAGGGGCTCCCCGAGGTCGCCGACCGTATTTTCGACATGCCGATCCGTTGCGGCACGCCGAGCGGCGTCGGAGGCCTCGTCGATGTTGTGGCCAATCCGTCTTACGCGACCGCCGTCGGGCTCGTGCTTTACGCCCACCATATCCGGAGCAACAAGTTGATTCCGTCTAGCGCTTCGGGTCCGTGGTGGAAATTTTGGGAACGGTTTCGCCGTCTGGTGAACGTTTCCATTTCGGGAGGTTGAAGCAGTGATAGAGCAAGGGAGGGAACCATGAGGATTCGTTTCGAAGAAGACAGCCCCGCTCCGCGGGTGTCTTTAGATGACAGCACCGAGACCAAAGCCCGCATCAAAGTCATCGGGGTCGGAGGCGGAGGGAGCAACGCCGTCAATCGAATGATCGAATCCAGAATCGCAGGCGTGGAGTTTCTGGTGGCGAACACCGATCAGCAATCGCTTGCGGCGAGCCACGCGCCGGAGAAAATCACGCTCGGTGCGAAGCTCACCAAAGGACTCGGCTGCGGCGCGGATCCCGAGATCGGCCGGCAGGCCGCGCTCGAGGATACCGAGAAAATTATCGAAGCCATTGAGGGCGCGGACATGGTGTTCATCACCGCAGGCCTCGGCGGGGGTACAGGCACGGGAGGAGCTCCGATCGTGGCTTCTCTCGCGACGGAGCTCGGGGCACTCACGGTGGCTGTTGTCACCAAGCCCTTCACTTTCGAGGGGCGCCGCCGGCAGCAGCAAGCGGAAGAAGGCGTACGCGAGCTACGGGAGCAGGTCGATACGCTCATCTCGATCCCGAACGATCGTCTGTTGCAGACGGTCGAGCGTACGACATCGCTTTCGGAAGCGTTCAGCACGGCCGACGATGTACTGCGTCAAGCCGTTCAAGGCATCTCCGATCTGATCACGGTGCCGGGTCTCATCAATCTGGACTTCGCCGATGTGCGCACCATCATGCGCGGTATGGGTGACGCCGTGATGGGGACGGGTATCGCGGAAGGCGAGAATCGTGCGGAAGATGCCGCCAAGATGGCCATCAGCAGCCCGCTCCTCGAGGACGCTTCGGTCGACGGCGCCAAGGGCGTCATCATCAACATTACCGGAGGCGAAGATATGGGCCTTCTCGAGGTGAACGACGCTTCCTCGATAATCTACGAGGCGGCTGACGTCGACGCAAACATCATCTTCGGTGCTGTTGTCGACCCGATGATGACCGGCAAGATCAAGATCACCGTCATCGCGACAGGCTTCAACCGTCACGAAAGTAGCAGTCGGCGTCAGACAGTGACGCCGGTCGATATACAAAATTACAAACCGCCGAAGGAAATGGCCGCGGGAAGCGAGGAGTTCTATCGCAAGGGCGCGGACAACCTCGCCGCCGACCTCGATTTCGCCGCCGTCGACACGGCGGACGGCGAAGACCTCGACGTCCCGGCTTTTCTGAGAAGGGGGAAATCTTAATCAGATAACAGCGGTAAGCCATCGGCTCCCAGTTGCGACGGTCGGGTTCCTCCCTCCATCTCTTCCCGACCGGCCATCTCTTTCGGCCGAGCTTTGTCCTCCCCGAGATCTTTTAGATGGATAACCAACCGCGAGCGGGCGAGCAAAGATGGAGGCGCTTCGTCGAGCGTGTCCAAGGCGGTGAGAGCCTGCCTTTTTCAGAACACTGGAACACGTTCAGAAGCGTTTATCGCGATTGGCCAACTGACGACGGGCCGCCTCCCGCATGGTGGCCGAGTGCGGCGATCCAGGAACGTTCGAACCTGACGTCCTTTGCGGCAGAGCTGGGTCTCGACGATTACGCGGCGCTCCATCGCTACACCCTCGACCATCGCGGGGAGTTTTGGAAGCGGGTCGTCGCCCGGCTCGGGATTCTCTTTGAGAAGGACGCGCATATGGTCCTCGACCTTTCGGACGGCCCGGAACATCCTCGTTGGTTTGCAGGCGCAACGCTCGAGATCACGCGGAGCTGCTTCCAAGCTTCAGGAGAGACGTCCGCGATCCTCTACGGGCGCGAGGAGGACGGAGCCGTCGAACAGCTCAGCTACCAGGAGCTCGAAGAGCGTGTGAACCAGTTTGCCCACGGACTCGCCGAGCGCGGGCTCGAGCCCGGCGACAGCGTGGCCCTCTACATGCCAATGACACCCGAATGCGTGGTTGCCTATCTCGGCACGGTCCGGTCGGGTTGCCGTGTCGTTTCGATCGCGGATAGTTTCTCGTCCGAGGAGCTCGCGAGCCGAATGGAGATTGCCGCGGCCCGGGCCGTCGTGACGGTCGCAAGCTATGAGCGCGCCGGCCGCGCGCTCGCGCTCTATCCCAAAGTCCGCGCCGCGATCGAGCAGCTCGAAGCGCGTCCATTTGCCGTTGTGATTGAGTCTGAGGCGGTTGAGCTCGAGCCTTGCGATCTGGCTTGGAGCGATTTTCTATCCGAGCGGACCGAGACGCCTGCCTTTGTGTCGGACCCCGGTCATGTGACGAACGTGCTCTTCTCGTCGGGCACCACGGGTACCCCCAAGGCGATAGTTTGGAGCGAGCTCACGCCCATAAAGAGCGCGATGGACGCGCATTTTCATCAGGACGTCCATAGCGGTGACGTCTTGTGCTGGCCAACGAATATCGGATGGATGATGGGACCGTGGCTCATTTATGCGAGCCTCTTGAACCGGGCGACGATGGCCCTCTACGAAGGCGCCCCCGTGGGAGGGGGGTTCACGCGATTCGTGCGCGATGCCGGCGCTACTATGCTCGGAGTCGTACCCGCGATGGTGCGCAACTGGCGCGCCCGCGCGAGCGTATCGCCGGGTGATTGGCCAAAGCTCCGTTTGTTCAGCTCGACGGGTGAAGCCTCCAATACCGAGGACTATTTGTGGCTCATGAGTCGCGCCGACTATCGGGCGCCCGTCATCGAATATCTCGGCGGCACCGAGATCGGCGGCGGCCATCTCGCGGGTACCGTGCTGCACAAAGCTTCACCGTCGACGTTCACGACCCCGGCGCTTGGTATCGAAGTCTTGGTCCTCGACGAACAAGGAAAGGTCGTTCTCGAGGGCGAGACCGGGGAGAGTTTCCTCATCCCTCCATCTCTTGGTCTGTCCCAAGAGCTCTTGAACAAAGATCACCATGCCGTGTACTACGAAGGCTGTCCTTCCGGGCCGGCGGCCGAACTGCTTCGCCGCCACGGCGACCAGCTTGCGCGCCTAGGGAAAGGCTACTTCAAGGCACAAGGCCGCGCCGACGACACGATGAACCTCGGCGGCATCAAAGTAGGCTCGCTCGAGATCGAGCGCGTCGTCGACGACCACCCCTCCGTCTATGAGAGCGCCGCCATCGCCGTCCAGCCTGGCGGCGAGGGCGCCGATCGACTCGTGCTCTACGTCGTTGTCGAGCAGGAGATCTTGGCGGCCGACTTGAAGAGCGAGCTCGCCAAGCGAATCGCGGAACATCTGAATCCGCTCTTCAAAATCCAGGACGTCGTCTTCACGGAATCCGTGCCTCGCACCGCGTCCAACAAGGTCATGCGAAGATGCCTCCGCACCGACTACGCTTCGCGAGCCTGAGGCAGGCACGCGCGATGCCGACGGCCATCAGCGTCCACTCCTTGCAGAAAACGTTCGATCGACAGATCGCGATCGACGGCCTGTCCTTCGAAGTCGACACCCACGAGTTCGTCGCTATCGTCGGGCCGAGCGGCTGCGGCAAGTCCACGACCTTGCGGATCGTCGCGGGCCTCGAGCGCCCGAGCGCGGGGACGGTCCGCGCTTCCGGCGAGACGGTCGACAGCGGCAACTCCACGACGCTTCCGAGCATTATGCCGGGATCAAGAATAGCGTCGAGTGCGGCAGCCATGAGAGCCCATGCGGTAAGATCGCGCCTCATAGTTTTATCGTAACGATGAGGTGCCCGATGAACAGGCTCTCGCTTCTCTCGCTCATGTGTACATTTGCGCTTCTGGTCCCCTCGTCCGGTCTCGCGCAGGAACTTCGCTTCGCTGTGAGCTTTACCGCGGAGGCGAGTGCCACGCCAATCGACGGCCGGCTTCTGCTCATGATCTCGAAGGATAGAAGCCGCGAACCGCGCTTCCAGATTTCCGACGGGCCGGCGACCCAGATCGCGTTCGGCATCGATGTCGACGGCCTCGCTCCCGGAACAGACGCGATCTTCGACAGCAGCGTTTCCGGCTGGCCCATTGACAGCATCGACGACATCCCGCCCGGCCGCTATCGCGTCCAGGCGCTTCTTCACAAATACGAAACTTTCACTCGCGCCGACGGACACGTCGTGAAGCTTCCGATGGATCGCGGCGAAGGCCAGCAGTGGAACCGCGCGCCGGGAAATTTGCTCAACGAACCTATCGACGTGGAGATCGATCCCACCAAGGGAGGCACGATCCGCGTCGTCATGAACGAGACGATTCTGCCAATCAACGATCCGCCCACGACGAAATACATCAAACATGTGCGTATCGAGAGCAAGCTTCTCACCGAGTTCTGGGGCCGGCCGATGCATCTCGGCGCGCACGTTCTCGTCCCCGAGGGCTTCGACGAGCACCCGGAAGCGCGCTACCCGATAATGGTCTTTCACGGGCATTTTCCCTATGACTTTGGCGGGTTTCGTGAAGAGCCGCCCGATCCCGATTTGGAGCCCGAATACAGCGCGCGCTTCGACCTCGACGGCTATAACCGCATCGTCCAGGAGCAAGCCCATCAGTTCTACAAAGAGTGGACCGGGCCCGACTTCCCGCGCGTGCTCGTCATCCAAATTCAACATGCGAACCCCTATTACGACGACTCCTACGCGGTCAATTCGGCCAACCTTGGGCCTTACGGTGATGCCATCACCCACGAGCTGATTCCCCATATCGAGGAACAATTTCGAGGTATCGGCGAAGCCTGGTCGCGCTTTCTCTATGGCGGCTCGACCGGCGGGTGGGAAGCCCTCGCGGTACAAGTTTTTTATCCGGACGACTATAACGGTTGCTTCGCCGCCTGCCCGGACCCGATCGACTTTCGCGCCTATACGGTGGTCGATCTCTACAAAGACCAAAATGCCTACTATCTCGACAGCGACTTCAAAAAGACTCCGCGCCCCGGCCACCGGGACTATCTCGGACATATGAGCTCGACGCTCGAAGAGATGAACCGGCGTGAGCTCGTGCTCGGAACGAAGAGCCGTTCGGGGCAACAGTGGGATATTTGGGAGGCCGTCTATTCTCCCGTAGGTCCCGAGGGTTACCCGATGCGTATCTGGGACAAACGGACGGGAGAGATCGACGAAGAAGTCGCCCAACATTGGCGCGAGAACTACGATCTTTCCCACATCATTCAGCGCGACTGGGCGACGCTCGGCCCGAAGCTCGAAGGCAAAATCCATATCTATGTCGGCGACATGGACAACTACTACCTCAACAATGCCGTCTATCTCATCGAAGATTTTCTCGAAGGAACGACCGATCCTCCTTATGGGGGCGTCGTCGATTACGGCGACCGCGCCGAGCATTGCTGGAACGGCGACCAAACGCGCTCAAACGCGCTGTCTCGGCTACGGTACAACCAGATGTTCATCCCGATAGCGGTCGAGAGAATGGAAAAGAGCGCGCCCGACGGAGCGGATTTGACGAGTTGGAGGTACTGACACAGCCTCAAGAGTGTCTATAATGGTAGGTTCATGAACCACTTTCTTGTCGGCCGTCACAAGAAGCGCTTGGCGTCCGAGATCGGCACCATCGTCAAGCCGCATGGCGGCAAGCTCCGCGTAGCCCTCGCCTACCCGAATCGCTATCACGTCGGGATGTCGAATGTCGGCTTCCAAGCGGTCTACAAGTTCTGGAACGAGATTCCCGATATCGTCTGCGAGCGGGTTTTCTTGCCCGACGCGGACGAGCTCGAGGAATATAGCCGCTCGCGGACTCCGCTCCTCTCGCTCGAGACGCAATCGCCCGTGCGCGACTTCGACGTCCTGGCGTTTTCGATCACCTTCGAGCCGGACGAATTGAACCTCGTCCGTATTTTGGACCTCGCCGGGGTTCCCGCTCTCGCATCCGAGCGGGACGCGCGCGATCCACTCGTGCTTGCTGGCGGTCCCATTACGTTTTTGAACCCCGAGCCCATGGCGCCGCTTCTCGACCTCGTCGCGATCGGGGAAGCCGAAGCTCTTTTGCCGACGCTCACCGACGTGCTTCGAAGCGTGAGCAATCGTGCCGCGAAGCTCGAACGCCTCGCCGAGGAAGAGGGCTTCTACGTCCCGTCGCTGCGGCGGGCCTCGACCCTCGTGCGCGCGAAAATGGGAAAGCGTGCGGACTTTCCTCCGCCGGCCACTTACGTGCTCACGCCGTCGACGGAGATGTCCAACAAGTTTCTCGTCGAGGTTTCGCGCGGCTGCCCGACGCTCTGCCGATTCTGCTGGGCAGGCTACAACTATCTGCCGAAGCGCTCTTTCGAAGTCGAGCGAATCCTCGACGTCGCGCGCCGCGCTCGCCAGCACACCGACCAGATTGGTCTCGTCTCAACAGCGGTGGGCGCGCACAAAGAGATCGTCCCGCTGATGGAAGGGCTCCGAGAGATGGGCTATCGCATTAGCGTCTCGTCGCTGCGCTTCGAGGACTTGCGCGCCGAGCTCTTGGACCCGATCTCGAGAAGCGGTGAGAAGACACTCGCCGTCGCTCCGGAAGTCGGCACCGACCGCTTGCGTTTCGTGATTCACAAGCGCGTGACCAACGAACAGATTCTCGAGAAAACCGAGCTCATATTCGGCCGCGGGATCGAGAATTTGAAGCTCTACTTGATGGTCGGCCTTCCTACCGAGCGCGACGAAGACATTGACGGCATCATCGATCTCGTCGGCCGTATTCGCGAGCAACTGTTAGCCCATGGCCGTAAGCGCGGCCGCGTCGGCCGCCTCATCCCGAGCGTCAACCCCTTCATCCCCAAGCCCGGGACGCCGTTTCAATGGCATGGGATGGAGAAGCCGTCCTTGCTTGCGCGCAAGATGCAGAAGCTTAAAAAAGCATTCGCGCGCATGCCGAACGTCGACGCCAATTTCAAATCCGCGCGCCTCGAGACGCTGCAGGCGCTCCTATCCGTCGGCGACCAGCGGGTCGCGCCGGTACTAATCCGTATAGCTCGCGGCGAAGCGGATGTGAAGCGCGCCATGAAAGAGGCGGGGCTCGATCTCGACGCCTATATCTATTCCGAGCGCTCGCCCGGGGACAGCCTTCCGTGGGGATATATCGATAACGGCATGAAGCCCGAGCTTCTCGAAAGCCAGTACGACAAAGCGCGAGCCGCGGCCCTCACGCCCGCCTAGCAAGCTGATGAGACCCTGCTGCGAGGGAAGCGTCCGACTTCGCCAAGGCTTCGTCGGACCCGCCGAAGCCCGAAGGGCGTAGGCGGGAGCGAAGAGCGAGTGAGCACGAAGCAGCAAAATTTCGTTTCCGCGATTCGCTGTGGTGTCCTGCTTCTTCTGTCTGAGCACCTTGCCCGAGAGGGCGTGCCGCACGGCTTCACCAGCCGCACCCATGGCTTCGGTGCACGCGACCGGGGTGAGCACGATCGCGAGCAGTTATCGTGTGCGTTGAATCTTCCCCGCCTCGCTTATATGAAACAAGTCCACGGACGTTCCATTCGGACAATCCACGGAAACGAGCACGTGCCCGAATGCGACGGTGTCACCACCCAAGAGAGGGACCTCGGCCTCATCGTGCACACCGCGGACTGCGTGCCGCTGCTTTTTTGGGCTTCCGACGTGAACGCGGTCGCGGCGGTCCACGCTGGGTGGCGGGGGACTCTAGCACGCGTGGCGGAAGAAGCGGTGAGCTCGCTCGGTGGCCGCCCTGAGAAAATTCACGTGGCCATCGGCCCGTCGATCCGCGCGTGCTGCTTCGAAGTGGGGGACGAGGTCGTGGAAGCCTTCCGCGCATCAGGCCGCGAGCTGAAGCGCATCTCGCGGGAGGGGTCGCGCGGTCGGCGCCATGTGGATCTGATCACGGATAATCGCGATCAGCTCATCGCATGCGGGATTCCGGAAGCGCAGATTTACGACAGCGGGTGCTGCACGATGTGTGAGAACGACCGGTTCTATTCCTATCGGCGGGAAGGCAAGGGGGTGGGCCGGCTCATGGGGGTCATTGCCGTCAAGTAGCTGCCGCCTGCTCTTCCTCCAGGAAGTAAAGAATGCGGCCGCAGCTCCCACAGTGATGGAACTTCTCGTACATACGGAGCTCGTGAAAGACTTGCGGTCGGACCCGCACCATACAGACTTGGCAGCGCTCCTCGACCGCGGCGGCCATCGCAACCCCGCCGCGCGTCTTCGCGATGTTCCGATATTCAGAAAGCGTCGCTTCGGGGATAATTCCGAGAACTACCTTGCGCCCGTCGTTCTGCGTCGCGAGCTCGGCCTCTAGCTTGGCCTTTTCGACGTCGAGCTCTTTTTCCATCCCCGCCACTTTCTTTTGTCCTTCTTCGAGCTCTTTCCCCCGCGTCGCCTGCTGCCCCTCGAGCTCCTCTAGATCATCGAGCCCTTGCAGGATCTTGGTCTCGAGGTCGCTAATCTCGCCTTTGGTGGCCTCGATTTGGCGCTGCATCGCTGTGTACTCGTCGTTCGACTTCACGCTCATGAGCTGGACTTGATACTTGCCGAGCTTCTCTTCGGTGGCCGAGAGCGTGCCTTCCGCGGCCCGCTGGTCTTTCTGCGCTTCCGCGAGGCTGTCGCAAGCCGCCTTGAGGTTCTCTGTCTCGGTAGCAATCTCTCTTTCGAGTGTTTCGACTTCTTTCGGGATCTCCGCGAGCCGGGCTTCGAGTGCTCGGATCACGTCGTCGAGCTTCTGCAACTTCACGAGGTTTGTGATTCTAGTTTTCATTCATTGGCCTCTTTCACCGAGGGATGGGCAAAAAAAAAGGTGCCGCGGTGGGCACCTTTCGGGAAGACGGCCGTAACCTGCCCCGGCCGCGCGGGACCGGGGGGGCGTCTTCTTCGCTCTTATTATTTGTCGTGCCGGTACATTCATTTGGTGGCATTTTGGTGGGCCCACTAGGACTTGAACCTAGGACCAACCGGTTATGAGCCGGTGGCTCTAACCACTGAGCTATGGGCCCGATTTTCATCTCTATCGGCTATATCCTTGAACCCTCGAGAAAGGCTTTGAGCTTCCGACTCCTCGAAGGGTGGCGGAGCTTGCGTAACGCTTTGGTCTCGATTTGCCTGATGCGCTCGCGGGTGACGGCGAAGCTCTGGCCCACCTCTTCGAGCGTGTGCTCGCTGCCATCGCCGACGCCGAAACGCATCTTGATGACTTTTTCTTCCCGTGGCGTGAGCGTCTTCAACACGGTTTCGGCCATCTCTTTCAAGTTGGTACTGATGACTTGTTCGGCCGGAGAGACAACCCCACGATCTTCGATGAAATCACCGAGATGACTGTCCTCTTCCTCGCCGATGGGGGTCTCGAGCGAGATGGGCTCCTGGGCGATCTTGAGCACTTTGCGAACTTTGGAGACCGAGATGTCCATGCGCTTCGCGATCTCTTCCGAAGTCGGCTCGCGGCCATATTCCTGAACGAGGCTTCGCGAAGTACGGATGAGCTTGTTGATCGTCTCGATCATGTGGACCGGGATGCGGATCGTGCGGGCCTGGTCCGCGATGGCGCGCGTGATTGCCTGCCGGATCCACCACGTGGCATAGGTCGAGAATTTGTAGCCGCGGCGATACTCGAATTTGTCAACGGCTTTCATGAGCCCGATATTCCCTTCCTGGATGAGGTCGAGAAACTGCAGGCCGCGATTCGTGTACTTCTTCGCTATGGAGACAACGAGGCGGAGATTGGCTTCGACGAGCTCGGTCTTAGCTTGCTGCGCCTGGGCTTCGCCCTCTCGAATGGTGTAGAGCGATCTTTTGAGCTCGTCGTGATTCGCTTCATACTCTTCCTGGAGCGTCCTTATCTCAGCGCGCACTTTCCGGATCTCTGAGCGAAATTTGCTGCGCTCTTCGTCCTTCGCTTTTCCACGGCCTTTGACGCCGCTCAACTTCGACTCATATCGGTTGAGGCGACGCTCAAAGCTCCGGCTCTTCTCGACGCCGGAGCGCACGCGCTCGCGCAGACGGGAGCGGAACGCTTCCGTGAAGGGGAGCCTCCGCACTTCTTTGGCTAGTGCTATGCGGAGCCGCCCGAGCTTCCACTTGCTTTTGACGTAGCGCGGCGAGCGCTTCTTGATCTTCGCGAAACGCTTGCAATAGGTCCCGTGACGTTTATAGGCCGCCTCGATACTGGTCATGACCTTTAAAGTCTTTTTGCGGTGTTTTTCGATCTTCGCTTCGGTGAGCTCTTCCACGACGACGATGATGATCTCGCGGAGGTTGATCTCGCCTGCTTTGAGGCCGCCGTGAAGCTCCGTAACGGCCTTCGAGACGATGAACGTGCGGGTAATGGCCCGCGCGGCCATGTTTTTTCCGCGCTCGATGCGCTTGGCGATGACGACTTCGCCCTCTCGCGTGAGAAGAGGCACGGTGCCCATCTCGCGAAGATACATGCGGACGGGGTCGTTCGTTTTTTCGAGCGCGCCAGGCGTGAGATCGAGCTGGACGTCACGGCTCTGCTTTCCGAGCCCCGCGAGGCCGGCCGCCTTCATCTGCTTGTATTTTTCTTCGGACTCGACGATATCGATCCCGGCATTGCCGAAGACGTCGAACAGCTCGTCGAGCTCTTCCGACGAGCTCACGTCGGAGGGAAGGTTCTCGTTCACCTCGTCATAGAGGAGGTAGCCTTTTTCCTTCCCGATGGCTATGAGGGCCTTGACCTCGTCGTACTTTTCTTCGATAGCCAGATTACCAACCCGGGTCTCCGTCATGCTCTCGTCTCTAGCCTTCCCAACGTTTCGATGCGCCGAGCCAGCGAATTGATCTCGGCAAGTATTTGATTGTCGTCCGCGTCTGGGTCCTGCTTGGCTCGCAGGCGCGACAGCTGTCTTTGCCAGCGCTCTTTGCGAAGCCCGTTGAGGCAATCGCGAGCGCTTTGCCTCGGGCCTAGCGGAGAGGGCTCACTCAGGATGCGCGTCAGCTCGGTTGTGAGCGCATCGGGCGAGAGCCGATCCAAAAGCTTTTCCGTGCTGAGTGTTCCCAAACTATTTTCTTCCTTCATGGCTCGCAAAATAGGAGCCGTTCTCAGTCCTTCCAGATCCTCCTCCTCGATCTCGTCGAGGATGGCGGAGTCCTTCGGACTCGACAGAATCCATCGAATGAGCTCCCGCTCCGCCAGCTTGACGGCTGGCGCTTCCACAGCGGGAAGCGTGAACCGGTGGGCTCTCGTCTCGACGTGTCGCTTCAGCTCATCGAGGACGGTTCCGTCCGCGATACCAGCGTACTCCGCGAGGGGGCCTACATAGCCAATGCGCTCCACTCGGTTCGGAATCTTTCCCAAAACAGGCAAAACATCATTCAAGAACGCCGCCTTACCTCTAGGGACCCCCATATCGTAGCGCTTTGAGGCATCTTCGATCAAGAAGGTGATGAAAGAAGGTGCCTGAGAGACCAGTTCACGATATCGCTCCCCCCCTTGGGCCCGAATGAAGTCGTCGGGGTCTTGCCCGTCGGGGAGCACGAGCACTCGGACGTCGAAGCTCTCCTCGAGCAGGAGGTCGATGCTGCGCCTCGCGGCCCGCATGCCGGCGTCGTCGGAGTCGAAATTGACGACGACTTTCTCGGTGTAGCGTCTCAAAAGACGCGCGTGGGCGGCCGTCGGGCTCGTGCCGCAACAGGCCACCGCTTGGCCCACGCCAGCTTGATAGGCCTGGAGACAATCCATGTAGCCTTCCATCAGGATCGCGAAGCCTTCCTTGCGGATCGCGTCCTTGGCCCGATGGAAACCATAGAGGACGTTGCTCTTGTTGTAAACGGGGCTCTCGGGCGAGTTGAGATATTTCGGCTCGCCTTGCTGGAGAATCCGCCCGCCATAGGCTATGATCTTGCCCACCTCGGAAGCGATGGGGATCATGAGCCGCCCACGAAACCGGTCGTAGAAGCCGCCACCGCTCTTACGGGGGATGGCAAAGCCCGCCCGCTCGACGTGCTCTGGACGTATGCCGCGGCGCTTCATATAGTCGAGCAGGCCGCTCCACTGATCGGGCACGAAGCCAAGCCCGTAATCATTGATGATGTCGTCTAGAAGCCCTCGCTTTCTGAGATAGGCCATGACTTTGGCGCCGTCGGGTGTGTCGCGGAGCTCAGTCTGAAAATATTTTTGCGCCTCCGCGTGGATCTCGAGAAGGGTGCTTCTGTCCTGGTTCTCTCGTCGCGCTTTTTCGGACGTTTTCGGTACTTGCAATCCAGCGCGTCCCGCGAGCTGCTCGACGGCTTCGACGAAAGACAACTTGTCGTAGAGCATCAAGAACTTGAACGCATCGCCGCCTTCGTTGCACCCGAAGCAGTGGAAAATCTGGCGCTCGGGGTTGACGTGGAAGGACGGAGTCTTCTCGTTGTGGAACGGGCAGAGCCCTTTGAAGCTTTTTCCCGAAGCCTTGAGCGGCACGTAAGCGGAGACCACGGAGACGACGTCGGTGGAGGAGCGCACGAGCTCGATGAAGTCCTGTGGGATGCCGGCCATCAGTCTTTGAGCTCCGTCATTCCTTGATCTCGACCACGGTAACCCCACCGCGATTCTCACTCTTCTGATTCGCGACCTGCGGGTGTCCCGTGAGCCATTCCCGAAGTGCTCTTTTCAGTCGTCCCGTGCCGTGGCCGTGGATCAAGCGCACCTCGCGGTGCTCACTCAAGAACGCGTCGTCGAGGAACTTGTCCGCGCGATCGAGCGCGTCTTCCACCGTGCAGCCAATCAAGTTCAGCTCGCTCGGCGTTTTTTTCAGCTCGAGGCCGTATTCCGATCTCGTCGTGGGCCGCGGCGCCGGCCGGCGGGGAAGGGGCTCTAGCTTTTCGACTGGGAGCCGGAGCTTCTTGTCGCGGACGTTCACCTCGGCTTGTCCATTTCCGACGAGCCGCAGGATCTCGCCCTCCATGCCGAACGAGGCTACGAGAACTCGCATGCCGGGCTCGAGCTCCGCATCCTTCGATGCAGTGGTCTCGAGAGGCGCCGTTTCGGCTTCGACTTTCGAGATGAGCGGCGCTGCGGCCGATTCGAGCTTTGCCGAGAGCGTTTTCTCGAGCTCGTTCAAGTGCGAGCTCTGCTCCTTGCTGGCTTGGCGCGCTTCAGCAACGACCTCCCGAAGCTCTCGGCGCGTGCTGTCGAGCTCTTCCTCGAGCTCGCGGCGAAAGCTCGTCAAGCGTTCGCGGCGCCCGAGTCGTTCTTCTTCCTCTTCCGCTTCGATGCGCGCCCGCGCGGCGGTGGCGGCGCGTCGATCTCTCGCGATCCGTTCCCGCTGCGCATCGAGCTCAGCGCTCTCGGCTTCGAGCCTCTCGACGAGCTCTCCGACTTGCCGCTCGCGCCCGCTTTGAAGCTCCCGCGCGCGGGTGATGATTTTGGACGGAAGGCCCAGGCGCTCCGCCATCTCGAAAGCGAGGCTTCTCCCACGGGCGCCCTCCACGATCGTGTAGGTCGGCGCATAGGTCTTGGGGTCGAACTGAAACGACGCCGCGTCGATACCTTCGGTCGTGCTCGCATAGGCTTTGAGGAGGCCGTGATGGGTGGACGCGATCACGAGTGCGCCGCGCGCGAGGAAGTGCTCCACGAGCGCGGTCCCGAGAGCGCCTCCTTCCGATGGGTCGGTGCCTGCCCCCACTTCGTCGAGGATGAGGAGAGAAGGCAGCTCGAGCTCGTTCTCCATGGCGACCATTTTCGCCAAGTGAGACGAGAACGTGGACAGATTGGATGCAATGGATTGATCGTCGCCGATATCCGCGAACAAAGATCGAAAAATGGGAAAAGAGCTTTGAGAGCTTGCGGGAACGTGGAGGCCTGCCTGGACCATCAGGCTGAGAATGCCAGCCGTCTTGAGCGCGACCGTCTTGCCGCCCGTGTTGGGGCCGGTAAAGACGAGGCCGCGGCGCTTTCCGTACACGTGGAAGCTTACCGGGACCGCCTCGTCCACCAGAGGGTGACGGGCATCGACGAGGGCGAGGCCTTCTCCGAGCCGAGGCTCCGTGGCGCGATGGAAGGCAGAGAGCCGGCCTTTTGCTTGGGCCAGGTCGAGCTCCGTCATGAGCTCGAAAGCCTCCGTGAGCGCAGGAAGGCTCGGCCGGAGGCGCCCAGTCAGCGCCACGAGGATCCGGCGTACTTCCTGCCGCTCACGATCTAAGACGGACGCAATCTCGTTGTTGAGCTCGACCGTCGCCATGGGCTCGATAAAAAGCGTGGCGCCACTTGCCGAGGCACCGTGGACGATGCCTCGAAATTGCGACTTGCACTCCGCTTTGACTGGCAGAACGGAGCGCCCGTTGCGCGTGGTTACGATCGTTTCCTGGAGAAGCTTGGCGTTGTCTCGCGAAGCGAGAGTGCGGTCGAGCGTTTTTTGGAGCTTTTGTCGCAAGCGGCCGAGCGAGGCGCGAAGCTTCGCGAGCTCGGCGCTCGCATCGTCGCGCAAACCGCTCTTCTCGGCGTCGAGGACGCGGCCGAGCTCTGTTTCGATCTCCCGCAAATTGGGAAGTTTTTGCGTCATCGCCCAGAGCTTCGGGAGGTCGTCTTCTCTGGCGCTGAGGCGCCCTCGCGTTTTTTTGGCCATGCCCGCAAAGACAGAAAGCGCAATGAAATCCGGCACCGCGAGCGTTCGCCCTTCGATGCCGAGGGCGTCGAGAAAAGGAGCCACGTCGGGTAGGTCGCGAAGCGCCACGGCTTCGCCTTCATCGTCGAGGCGGCGCGCTTCGGAGGTCTCGCCGAGCTCGCGCGAAACGCGCTCCTTGTCGCTCCAGACCTCGAGCGCTAGGGCACGAGCCTTGCCCGGACCTGTTTCGGCCAGACTTGCGAGCCTTTCGCGAATGCGGCCGAACTCTAAAACTTCGTATGCGCGGATGTTCATGCCCCGAGAGCCATCATGAGCTCGCGCACGAGAGCTGATCTCATAAGAATAAGTAACTTACAGAAGCACACCACTTACGCGTTCCCGATTTCGCCCGATCCAACCACACTACCATGCAAAGCTCACGCCTGCCAACCCAGCATGTCCGTTAGACCGCTGGCTGCAAAACGCCTACTCGTGGATCGCGCTGCAGATCGTCCCTGCCATGTAACCGGCGCCAAAGCCGTTATCGATGTTTACGACGGCGACACCGGGCGAGCACCCGTTCAGCATCGTCAGGAGCGGTGCGAGTCCCGCAAAAGCGGCCCCATAGCCAATGCTGGTCGGGACGGCAATGACGGGCGCGTCGGTCAAACCGGATACGACGCTCGGGAGAGCGCCGTCCATGCCCGCGACGACGATGAGAACGTTGGATTCCGTCAAAGCGTCGCGATGCGCTAGCAAGCGATGGAGGCCCGCGACGCCGACATCGAAGATACGCTCGACCTCGCAACCCATGAGCTCGGCCGTGAGAGCCGCTTCATCCGCGACGTTGATATCCGACGTGCCTGCGCAGAGCACCGAAGTTTTTCCAAGTCTCGTTTTCGGAGGGGTACCGATAACGATGGCCTTTGCGCTCGCGTGCCACGTGGCATCTTCGGCCACCGCGGAGACGGCTTTGAACGCGTCTTCGCTCGTCCTGGTCACGAGCACCGTTTGGCCTGTGCTATACAACGACTTCGCGATTTCCGCGATTTGCTCGGAGCTCTTCCCAGGTCCAAAGACGACTTCTGGGAAGCCGCGCCGCAGTGCTCGGTGGTGGTCGACTTTGGCGAAGCCGAGCTCCTCGAAGGCGAGGAGCTTGAGATCGGAGACGGCCTCTTCCGTCGTGCGCTCACCGCGCTCGACGGCGGTGAGGATCTCGCGCACACGCTCGGGGGTCATGGCGAAGAGTGTAGCCCAAGGAACGCGCGGGCGCCGTTGCGGTGCTCGCGGATCGCGCCCGAGATAGCGAGGACGAAAAACGGCGTATATTCGAGGACTTTCACCCAGACCACGTCCTCCCACGGCTCGCCCGGCATCGCGAGATAAGCTGAATGGTAGCTCAAGCCAATACTCAAGCAGAGATAGAGCCACGCGGGGCTCGTGTATATGGCGAGGAAGGGTGCTACCCACAACAGATACCAAGGGTGCACCGTCGTCGTGAGAAGAAGGATCGCGCCCACGGTCAGGTAGGAGCTTCGAAGCGGTCTCGCGTTCAAGAAGACGAGGACGAGAACCATCGTCACGAGCGTCGCGGCCACGATAATCTTCGCCGTGTCGAGCGACCCCGTGAGGGCGAAGAGGATATGGAACAGGCTGTCATTAGAACGCCAGCGGAGCCCGTATTGGGTGAGGCCGCGAAAGGCCAGGCTGCCCGCGCTAGCGTAGGGGAGGGCAAGAGCGACGGTCACGAGTGCCATCGCGACGAGCGCGCGGGGGCGTACGGCTCGGAGAAAAAGAGGTGCTAACGTATAGCCGACGACCTTTGCGAGGCCGGAAAGCGTGAGAAGCGCCATCGACAGCGCATCACGATGGCGCAGCAGCGCCCACTGCGCGGCGAAGAGCCCCAATACAGCGAGGGTGTCGTTGTGCCCACTGCCGGCAACTTCGACGATCACGAGCGGGCTCCACGCGTAGATAACGGCGCGGACGGGGTTGAGACTCAGGGCACGCAAAATCCCGCTCAGCACGAGGATGAGCGCCAAATCGCACAACACGAACAACGCCTTCATGAACCAGAGGCTCTCCGAGATGGCGATGGCGACGTAGAAAACCCATTCCATGGCAGGCGGATAAATCGTCGGAATATCTTTGTTATTGATGCGGGGATAGAGGTCGTTTCTCAGAAATACGAGCTGTTCGGCGTCCGGGGCGTAAAGATAAGGATTGATGCCGGCATGCTGTACACGTCCGTCCCAGACGTAGCGGAAGATGTCGTCGGAGAGTATGGGCTCCGTGGCGAGGAAGGGCAGGCGCATCACGAGCGCGAGAACGAAAACGAGTACGAAGCCGCGTTTTGCGGTACTATCCGACGCCTGTCGCACGACGTAGTAGCTCGCGAAGAGCCAAGGAAGGCCCATCGCGAGGTAGAGGCTCAGGTAAATGGGATAGTTGGTCTCGCGGTCCACGACCCGCGACGCCAAAATAGTGAGGACGAGCTCGATGAGGCCGAGCGTCACGAGAACGGCGTGCTCTTTTTTCAAAGGCGCGCGGACTCTCCAAAATCAGTGGCGTGGTTCATTTGGGCCTTGTAAAACCGCAGTCTAGGATACGACAATGGTCTTCGTGGATACATTTCTTCTGACAACCTACTTTTCGGTCCTTCTCACTCTCGCGATTTTCGGGATGCATCGTTATTGGATGGTCTATCTTTACTATCACTATCGTCATCGTAAACCTCGCGCCCAGACGCGGTTCAAAGACCTTCCGAAGGTCACGGTGCAGCTACCGGTATATAACGAATTGTACGTGGTCGAGAGGCTCATCGACGCGGTGTGCCAATTCGACTATCCGAAGGAGCGGCTCGAGATCCAAGTTCTCGACGACTCGACCGACGAGACGGCGGATGTGGCCAAGTTGCTCGTGGCTCATCATCGCCGGCTCGGCGTCGACGTTCACTACCTTCATCGGAAGGATCGAACCGGTTACAAGGCGGGCGCCCTCGCGGCGGGCTTGAAGGTCGCGAAGGGTGATCTCATCGCCATCTTCGACGCAGATTTCGTTCCCCTGCCCGACTTCCTGAACCAAACCGTCCACCATTTCGCCGATCCGGGCGTCGGCATGGTTCAAGCGCGTTGGGGACATCTCAACGGTGACTACTCGCTTCTCACGCGGGTGCAGACGATCTTGCTCGACGCGCATTTCGTTCTCGAGCACGGGGGACGCAATCGCTCTCGTTGTTTCTTCAACTTCAACGGTACAGCGGGACTTTGGCGGCGGCAGGCCATCGAGGAGACGGGCGGTTGGCAGCACGACACGCTAACTGAGGATATGGATCTTTCTTATAGAGCCCAGCTACGAGGCTGGCGTTTCGTGTTCGCGCCCGAGGTGGTCGCGCCCGCGGAAATCCCGGTCTCGATGAACGCGTTCAAGACCCAGCAGCATCGCTGGTCGAAAGGCTCTATTCAAACGGCGCGCAAGCTACTTCCGAAGATCCTCGCGAGCCCGCTCCCGCTGCGCGTGAAGATCGAGGCCGTTTTCCACCTCACGGCGAATCTGGCTTATCCGTTGATGGTGATCCTCTCGCTGCTCATCTTTCCGAGCTTGCTCGTGCGCTTCAACATGGGCTGGCACGAGATGCTTCTGTTCGATCTGCCATTGTTCCTTGCTGCGACGATGTCGGTCACGAGCTTTTACGTCGTCTCGCAACGCGAGATTTACAAGGACTGGTTGAGGCGTCTCAAAGTGCTACCGATGCTCTTGTCGCTCGGCATCGGCATGTGCCTGAACAATGCCAAGGCCGTCATGGAGGCGCTCTTTGGTAACGAGACCGGTTTCGTGCGCACGCCGAAATACAAAATCGAGTCGTCGGCCGACCAATGGAGCAAAAAGCGCTACCGAAGCCGCCGGAGCCTGCTGCCTTATCTCGAGCTCGGCCTGGGGCTCTACTTCACGCTGAGCGTGGTCTACGCGGCCGCCCACCACATCTACGGCTCGTTGCCCTTCCTCGTGCTCTTCCAGGTAGGCTTCTTGTATACCGGCGCGTTCTCGCTCGCAGAGGACCCAGCCTTCAGCCTTCAGCCTTCAGCCTTCAGCCTTCAGCCTTCAGCCTTCAGTCTTCAGGATACTCTCCAGACTGCGACTACGAAGCGGCGTCGCCACAGTCTTGAGAGTTCCTGAATGCTGAATGCTGAATGCTGAATGCTGAATGCTGATGATACACTTTGCGGCGTGAATCGGGATCTTGGGTTTTTCATCGCGGGACTCTGCTTTGGCATCGCTGCCGGTTATTTTGTGTTTCGCGCGGTGTTGCCGGCGGAAAGCCCCGCGACCGTGACGGCGAGCGGTGGAGCGAGCGGGCCGTCCACGATTGGTCTCGATAGTGAATCGCAGTTTCCGCCGCTCGATGAGAGCCAGGTCAGAAAGCTCGAAGGCCACGCCCTGGCGAGCCCCGCCGACCCGCAGATCGCGGCCCGCGTCGGCGAGATTTACATGGATGCGGGACAGTTTGCCGAGGCGGTCCCGTGGCTCGAAAAGGCTGTCGAGCTCGGGCCCCGCGATGTGCATGTTCGTAATCATCTCGCCCTCTCTTATCTCAATAAGGGGGACATGGACGGCGCCGTCGCTTCGTTCGAGCAAACGCTTGCAATCGATCCGAATCATCCCCCGAGCTTGCTCGGCCTCGGACGCGTCAAGCTCTATCTGCAACAGGACATCGATGGCGGCTTGGCGATGTGGCAAAAACTCATGGCGGTGGCGCCGAGCTCCGAAGAAGCCCGGAGCGTAAGGGATGAGCTCGATGCGCTGAAATCGGCGCATCCCGGGAGTTGATATGGCGCGCTTTCTATACGTTCTTCTGATCGCTTATCTCGTACGGATGGCGTTTCGCGCGGTCGCCGGTTGGCTTACGGTGCAAGCGCGCCGCGAGATGGGCGCCGCCACCGGTGGTGGTAGCACGGAAAAACGGACAATCTACAAAGGCTTGATGGTGCGTGATCCCATCTGTGGCCTTCATCTTCCCGAGCAACGCGCCCTTACGGAGTCGCGGTCCGGTCAGCTCTATCACTTCTGCTCCGAGCGTTGCCGGGACAGATTTCTGAGCGCCAGCTAACTATGTCCCGCGAAAGCTACAAAGAAGATATCTGCGAAGTGGGACGCCGCCTGTACCAGAACGGCTACATTGCCGCGATGGAAGGCAATCTCAGCATGAGGCTCTCAGAGAACGAGCTCATGGGCACACCGGCCGGCGCCTGCAAGGGCTACTTGACCCCGGACATGATCTCGACCTGCGACATGGAAGGGAATACGCTTTCCGGCCCACGCATCTCGACCGAGATCCTGATGCATATCTCGGTATATAACGCGCGGCCCGACGTGCAAGCGGTCGTACACGCCCATCCACCAAAATGCACGGGCTTCGCCGTCGCTGGAGTGCCGCTCGACCGTGCGGTGCTAGCTGAGGTCGTGGTAACCCTCGGCTGCGTGCCGCTCGCTGAGTACGGGACGCCTTCGACCCAGGAGCTCGCCGATTCGGTGGACCGTTTGATCCGTACGTCGGACGGGCTGCTTCTGTCGAACCATGGCGCACTAACCGTGGGTAAAGAGGTCTACGACGCCTATTACAAGCTCGAAGTCATCGAGCACTTCGCGGAGATCTTGCTCATCTCGCGTCAGCTCGGCGGCGAGCGGCTCCTACCCAGGAAGGAAGTCTCGCGCCTTCTCGACTTGCGTCAAAAAGTCTATAACCTCGAAGGGCCGCCGGGCGGGGACGCCTGTCCGGTGCCCGCGGAAGCCGCAGCCGGAAACGGCGACGAAGTCGTACAAATGACACGGAGCGAATTGGTTCAGCTCATCTCGGACGCTGTTCGTGAGGTCGGAGGGAGTTAATGTGCAGCATTCAGCATTCAGCATTCAGCATTCAGCATTCAGCATTCAGCATTCAGCATTCAGCATTCAGCATTCAGCATTCAGCATTCAGCATTCAGCATTCAGCATTCAGCATTCAGCATTCAGCATTCAGCATTC